>JBDKTY010000067.1:0-121452 GCA_039679945.1 Syntrophobacter sp.
CCGAAAAGAGTGTCGGCGAAGGAATGCTCGTCCACCCCCGCCGCGTTCACGGCAACGAATTCGCCCCGAAGTCCGCTTGAGAGGTGAATGGCCTTCGCGAAGAGTTCCTTCCCCACGCCCGTTTCGCCCGTGATAAGCACGGGTTCGCTTCCCTTCGCTATGGCCTCGCAGTACATGAAGAGGCTCATCATCTTTTTGTCCCGGGTGACTATGCCGGAGAAGGCCTCGGGCTTTTTCAAACTGTCTGTAAGTATATGATGCAGCAGCAGGTCATTTTGGCGTTTCAACTGGTGGTAATCGATCGCCCGTTTGATGCTGGAAGACAATTGATCGGCATCCACCGGCTTGGTCAGGTAGTCGAACGCGCCCTTGCGCATACACCGGACGGCGGTTTGAAGATCGTTGACCGCAGTCGTCATGATCACCGGGATATCGGGATACTTCAGGGCGATTTCCTCGAGCAGGCTCTCTCCCGATCTTTTCGGCATTATGATATCCAGCAGAACCGCTTCGATATCATTGCCTTCCAGGATTTCCATGACTTTCGTCTCATCCTGGCACGCAAGCAGGTTGTTGACACCCTTGAATTCCAGAATGATCCGGAAACTCTCCAGCGCCTGGGCCTCATCGTCCACAAGCAGAATCGGATGTTCGGGCAGCGAAGGAATACTCATGAGCCGCTCCTGTTGTTTATGCTGCACGCGGGCAACTCCAGGACAGCGGTCGTGCCCTCTCCCACGCTGGAAGAAATCAAAATGCGGCCGCCGTAAGCCTCGGCGATCTTCTTGGAGATGGCAAGACCCAGCCCGGTCCCGCCCGCCTCCCGCTTTGTGGTGAAAATCGGGTCGAAAATCCTGTTCAGGTGCTCCGTTTGAATGCCCCGGCCGGAGTCTCTCACCTCCATGAAAACCTTCCCTTTTTCAGCTTCATAATACGATCGTATGTTCAGAGACTGTTCCCTGCGTGTCAGCGCCTCGGCGCCATTGAGGATGAGATTGATCATAACCTGCCCCACGCGCTGGCCGTTCGCTTCCACTGCCGGAATGTTCCCGCCGAAGTCCACGGACAGGTTTTCCGTGGACTTTTTCAGCTTGCTTGCCAAAAGATTCAGTGAAGACTGCAGGACGGCATTGATATCCACCTGTTCGGTCATCCCGGATGGTTTTTTGGAAACGAACTCCTTCATGTCGGACACGATATTTTTGATCCGCTCGGAGCCTTCTATAATGCCGTTCAAAAGGATGGGGATATTCTCCCTGGCCCGCGACCAGGGAAGGTTTTCGACGAAGAAACCCCCAGTTTTTTCCGCATATTCGTCAAGTATTTCCAGGATGCTTTCCCATGCCTTCTTCAGCATCGGCGCATTCAGAAAGATGAAGTTGTTGGGGTTGTTGATTTCGTGCGTTACACCGGCAGCCATCACTCCCAGGGAAATCATCTTGTCGGCGTGGACCAATTGCTCCGCCCTTTCACGGGCCTCGCGCTCGGCGATCTTTCTTTGCGTGATGTCCAGAAGGCACCCGATGAGGTGCGCCTTGCCGTCGAACATGACCCGATCGACCGTTTTCAGCACATAGACTTCCGTCCCCTCTGTTCCGCCGATAGTATCTTCAAGCGAACTCGCTCCATTTTCGAAAGCTCCGTCGGGTCCATTGGCGATAAAGGATTCGAAGCAGGCGGGACACGGCCTGCCTTCCATCTGTTCCAGTGGGATTTTCAGAAGTTCGCAGGCAGCCGGGTTTGCCTTCCGGATCGTCCCGGAATCGGCATCCATCAATAGAACTCCAACGGGAATTGATGACAGTATCGCCTGAAGGCTTGCTTCGCTTTCGCGAAGGCTTCCGAGCGTTCTGTCCTGGAGGTCCCTGGCGCGGCTCAACTCTTGCTGTTTTTCCTCCAGTTCCCCGCATGTGCCCCGGAGTTCCCGTTCCGCCGCCAGCCTGCTCCGCCACTGGATGAACAGCCAGAAGATGAGTGTACCCTGAGCAAAGAAGAAGAGAATCGCGCCTCCCACGTGCCCCCTATAGTCACGCCACAGGGAAGGGGCCCTGTTCACGACTTCGAAGCTGGCCGGAAGGTTCTTTTCGGAAAGGCCCCATCTCGTCATCTGCCGCTCATCGACCATACGGGAAGGGGCCAAACGCACTTCGCCGGGATCTACTGTCCCGGGCTTCATCCCGGAAAGGCGGAGAAGAATATCACCTACTGTAACGCCCTGCTGGTGGAACGACCACATCGAACCGCCTACTATACCGCTGTACATATAGGTTTCCATGATCCCATAGACTGGACAGCCCGCTGTCTCGGACAGTTTGCTGGCGACGAACTGCGGAGAATAGGCGTTCCGCGCTCCATCCATCATATAGGCGATGTAGAGAACGGCGTCTTTCGGGTCCAGCACTTTTACGGCGGCGAGCAGTTCATCGTATCTGTCGGCACTGAGAAACACAAATTCCGGTCCATCCCTGTACTGCGAGGTGACCTGCCGGACAGAATGGATAAAACCACCCTCTGCCCCATTGACTATGTACATTCTTTCGAGTGTGGGCTGCAGGTGAAGAATGAGATCGATGGTTTGCCGGATATCCAGATCGACCACTACCGGGATAATTTGTCTCGAACTATGCTCGGAGGGGTATTTTTCGATGGAAGCAAGAACAGACACGACAGGGGTTCCCGGCGAAAGCCGGCTGCCCCGGTTGAGCACAAAATCGGTGGCCAGACTGCCAAAGGTAATGATCGCATCAAACTTCCTGGGCCCGTACTTGGCGGTGTAATAGGTGGCCAGGGAATCGAGGTACCCGCTGCTTTTATTGCGATTCAGGTCCAGGTTTTCATGAGAAATGTCGAATGAATTCAGGTCATATGGCCCCAGAGCTTTGGCGATCCCCGAGAAAAACATGTCATTCAACGGAAGCGAGCGGTCGAAAGGGTAAATTATAAGGAAGCTGGGCCTGCTGCTCTCCGCGGAAGCAGAACCGTACTGGCAGAACAGCAATGCGGCAAGGACAGCGACGACCGACATGGAGCGCAGCCCCCATATCCATAAATCTCTATTCATCCCTTTCTCCTGAAGTGCATCCGGCATCAATTTTTTGGTCCCTCTTCCCGGGGTCGAAAAACCACCGTGATCTTTTTCACTCTTTTGAGTTTGGTTGCAATTGATCCGAACCTTAACCCACCAACAGAATAGTTCAATGATACTCGGTTCGTGTTGAAAGAATTCACACTCATCTTGAAGCGGATGAGAACCTGAAAACCCCTGCAATTAGACAAGCCTTTTGCATAGCCATCCAGCCTGTGCTCCCGCGGGAAGGCATCACACGTTCTTCCGGGCAGGATCGAGCGCTTCATGTTTTCTGCCCGGCCACACTTCGAGCGTGCACGGAACATTCCATGGCGTGGATCTTGCCATATATCCCGGTACAACGTTGGAACACGGCCTGTTCATGCATGTTTTTTGCCAAGGGTGACCGGTGGTGGTCTCTGAGCCGGCCAGGGACGAATCGGCGACATTTCGGGACACAAGGACCAACCATCACGAAGGAGATCTAATGAAGCGTTTTCTCGCGGTACGTACTTTTGCAGTGCTGGTACTGATAATGCTTGCCTTTGGCGCGGCGCCGGTTTTGGCGGAGGACACACCAGTCAATTCCAATGCGGGCACGAATGCAACTATAAACGGCCCAAAAACTAACCCGTACCTGGCATCCTCGCTCTACGGAATTGTACATTTTGACCCTTCCTCGAGCGACTCCACTCCCTACGGACCTCCCAAAGGCGTGTTCGTCGCCGATTCGAGGGACCAGAAAGTCGCTTACGCCGCTCCGGGTAACCTCATGATGGTTGCCTCCACGGACCCGCACTACATGTGGGAACCGGGAAGCGATCGCGTCCAGTACATACGCAAAAGCGGCGGCCAATGGGTACCGGTCGCAAGATTGGATATCCTTAACAAATTGAACTCATCCTTTGCAAAACTCACAAATCCAACAATCCGCAAATTCGGCAAGACCTCGGTGGCTGGAATGACTCCGAGCGAAATGGATACATGGATGCAATCCATCCTTGGCACAAACTACAGTTCGCGGGGGGGAAATGGAATTTACACCCTGGTTGATAACAAAAACGTGCTCTACGCCGTCTACAATGGAAGCATAGTCGGTATTGGCCTTAAGGACCCGAATCGCCCCGAGGCAGGTCTTAAGATTAAATACAGACTGGATGATCCCGTCACCAAAATTCAGGGTGTCAGCGGCGCTCGTGTCGGCGGTCTGAGCATGACCTATGACGGTCATCTTATAGTGACTTTCAGCAATGGAATATCAGTAGTCGATCGCAAGCTCACCCTCAGCACCAAATCGTACTACGCTTTCGGCACCGGCGAGCGGGTGACTAACTCGATTTGCGTCGACGAGAATAACGGCATTTATGTAGCGAGCAATTCAATCATGCGCAAACTGGTTTGGACCGGCACAGCCCTTTCCGACCAGGCAAGCGACGGCGCTTGGTCGAGCACATATACTTCGGGTACTGAAACCGCCCCTATTGTCAGATTCGATAACGGGACCGGGTCCACCCCGACCCTTATGGGTTTTGGCAGTGATACAGATAAGCTCGTGGTCTTAACCGATGGCGCCAAGGTAATGAATCTGGTGGCGTTCTGGCGCGATGCGATTCCCGCGGGCTTCACCGAACGTGTTGCAGGGCAGATTCAAGTAACCTGCGGTTATAAGACCCTGCCCGAATGGATACAATCGGAGCAATCCGTGGTTGTAAGGGGCTATGGGGCCTTTGTAGTGAACAACATTCCGGAATCGGTCCCCGCTGAACTCAAGGCAGGCAACCAGATGACCAAGGCTGGCCTTCTGGGGCCGACATACACTCCGCCTTATGGCGTCGAACGCTTTGCGTGGGATACCACAACGCACTCATGGAGTTCCGTATGGGGGCGGTCGGATGTCTCATCTCCCACCATGATCCCGATCCATTGTGATACCGGCAATATGGCCGTCGTAGGCGGTTACATGCCCGATCTGGGTTGGGTAATACAGGGAATGGATTGGGATACGGGCGATACCGTCCACCTGACGTTCCTGGGCCCCTGGAACTTAGGAAATGGATACTATGCCATCGTGCAGTTCCTCGGGAACGGGGACCTGGTTCTCAACGGATTCGCCGGTTCATTACGGGTGCACTATGATCAGTAACCGGCAAGTCGCAGCCGACGAGTCGTCCAGTAGTTGGCGCGTTGTTTGGAGAAATTGAATAAAGACTTTGGTTGAGCACACCCGGTCCCTCCAGAATCCCCCCTCCGATGAGGGGCCGGGATTGTTCCTTTTCTTCAGCAGGTATCAGGTAGGTTGGGGTGAGCGGAGCGAACCCCAACACCCACGCATGCGGAAAATGTTGGGGTTCGCTCCACTCACCCCAACTTACGAGGTACGGGATTATCCCAACCTACGGGCTACGGGCTTGTTGCACATGTTGGGGTTCGCTCCGCTCACCCCAACTTACGGGATTACGGGGCTAAAGGGCTACAGGGCTCTCGGAGGGACGATCCCGGTCCCCTTGATCCCGGTCCCTTTTTCCAGCATGATGGGCTGACCAGCCTCGGATTTGGAACGCGACCAGACCGATGCCGGCCGGGTTACTTCCTGAGCCTCTTGTTCAACGCCGACCGGGTAATTCCCAGCATTGACGCCGCAAGGCTCTGATTGCCCCCTGACCTTATCATGGCCTCGGAAACCAGCGATTCCAGGGCTTCCTTGATAGTCGGCAGTCTCTCGGCGTATTGATAGAACCTGTCTCCCTCCACCGGTTTCCGGGGTTCGTCATGGCCCCGGTCCATGTGTTCCCGAAAAGAGGTCATCGACATCACCCGCGAAGAATTCTTGCCGACGGCGTCGTAGATCATCGCCCTCAATTCCCGGATATTTCCAGGGAAATTGTACGCCATAAGGTGGAGTGGAAGCTCACGGGGATACAGCGGCTTCGGTTTTCCAAAATCGCGGGCGGCCTCTTCGATGTAGCGGTCCAGGAGCAGTGAAACATCAGTCAGCCTTTCCCGCAAAGGCGGTATATGGATATGGTGCGTCCTGAGACGATAGTAGAGGTCCTGCCGCATGAAGCCGTCAGTCACTAGCTGTTCCGGTTCCCTGTTCGTGGCCACCACGATCCGTGCTTGCACGGAGCGCGGCTCGTCCGAACCGAGAGGGAAATACTCCCTGTCCTGGATCACTCGCAGCAGCTTGATTTGAGAAGCCGCCGACAGATCGCCTATCTCGTCGAGAAAAATCGTTCCGCCCGCCGCCTTTTCTATGAGTCCGCTGCGAACCTCCGTTGCACCGGTAAACGCCCCCTTCCGGTGTCCGAAAAGAGTATCGGAAAACGAGTGATCGTCCACCCCCGCCGCATTCACGGCGATGAATTCGCCCCGCCTTCCGCTTGCAAGGTGAATGGCCCTCGCAAACAGTTCCTTCCCCACGCCCGTCTCGCCCGTGATAAGCACGGGTTCGCTTCCCTTCGCTATGGCCTCGCAGTACATGAAGAGGCCCATCATTTTCTTGTCCCGGGTGACTATGGCGGAGAATGCCTCGGGGTTCTTCAGACTGTCGGTAAGTATATGATGCAACAGCAGATCATTCTGTCGTTTCAACCGGCGGTAGTCGATCGCCCGTTTGATGCTCGATGAGAGCTGATCGGCATCCACAGGCTTGGTCAGATAGTCGAATGCTCCTTTACGAATACACCGGACCGCGGTCTGAATATCGTTGACCGCGGTCATCATGATCACCTGGATATCGGGATGCTTCAGGGCGATCTCCTCGAGCAGGCTCTCTCCCGATCTTTTCGGCATGATGATATCCAAGAGAACTGCCTCGATGTCATTGGTTTCCAGGAGGCCCATGACTTTTGTCTCGTCCTGGCACGGAAGAAGGTTGTCGAAGCCGTTGAACTCCAAAATGATCCTGAAACTCTCCAGTGCCTGGGGTTCATCGTCCACAAGAAGTATCGGATGTTCAGGTGTGAAATGGATGCTCATGAATTGCTCCTGTTGTCGCTGCTGCACGCGGGAAGCTCCAGGACGGCGGTCGTACCCTCCCCCGCGCTGGAAGAAATGAGAATGCTGCCTCCATATGCTTCGACAATCTTCTTGGAGATGGCGAGACCCAGCCCGGTCCCCCCCGTCTCCCGCTTTGTCGTGAAAAACGGGTCGAAGATCCTGTTCAGGTGCTCCGGCTGGATGCCCTGTCCGGAGTCTCTCACCTCCAGGAAAACCTTCCCCCTTTCAGCATCGTAATATGATCGTATGCTCAAACACTGCTCCGTTGCGGTCAGCGCCTCGGCTCCATTGAGGATAAGATTGATCATAACCTGTCCCACGCGCTGACCGTTCGCCTCCACTGCCGGCAGATTCCCGCCATATTCCACGAACAGGTTGTCCGTCGACTTCTTCAGCTTGTTTGCTAACAGGTTCAGGGAAGACTGCAGGACGGCATTGATATCCACCTGTTCGGTCATCCCGGAAGGCTTTTCGGAAACGAACTCCTTCATGTCCGACACAATATTCTTGATTCGCTCCGATCCTTCTATGATGCCGTTCAAAAGGATAGGGATATTTTCCCTGGCTCGCGAATAAGGGAGCTTTGCCACGGGGAAGTCCCCATTCTCCAGGGCATGTTTGTCGAGTATTTTGACTACGCTTTCCCACGCCTTCTTCAACATCGGGGCATTCAGGAAGATGAAGTTATTGGGGTTGTTGATTTCGTGCGTTACACCGGCCGCCATGACTCCCAGGGAAATCATCTTGTCGGCGTGAACCAGTTGTTCCGCTCTTTCACGGGCTTCACGCTCGGCCAGCTTTCTTTGCGTTATGTCGAGAAGACACCCGATGAGGTGCGCCCTACCGTCGAGCACGACCCTATCGACCGTTTTCAATACGAAGACGTCCCTTCCCTGGCCTGAGACAAGCCTGTCTTCGAACGAGTCCGTCCCATTTGCGGATACATCTTCGGGCGTCTCGGATAGAAAGCCGTGGAAGCAATCCGGGCACAGACTGCCGGTCATATTCTCCGGAGGAATCCCCAGGAGTTCGGCGGCGGCCCGGTTTGCCTGCCGGATCGTCCCCGATTTGATATCGATCAGGGAAACCCCTATTGGGATTGAGGACAGCAGGGCCTGTAGGGTGGCTTCGCTTTCGCGAAGACTTCCGAGCGTCCTGTCCTGCAGGTCCCTGGCGTGGCCCAGTTCTTCCTGTTTCTCTTCCAGTTCCCTGCATGTGCCCCGGAGTTCCTGTTCCGCCGCCTTCCTGCTCCTCCACTGGATGAACAGCCAGAAGATAAGCGTACCCTGGGCAAAGAAAAAAAGAAGCGCGCCTCCCACGTGCCCCCTATAGTCGCGCCACAGGGAAGGGGCCCTGTTCACGACCTCGAAGCCGGCCAGCAGGTTCTTTTCGGAAAGACCCCATCTCGTCATCTGCCGCTCATCGACCTGCCGGATCGTAGACAGTCTGGTTTCGCCGATTGCGGCCGCACCATCATCCATGCCCAGGACCCCAGCCAGAAGATGGCCCACGGCAAGGCCACCTTCAAATACCGACGACATGGAGCCCCCAACTATCCCGGTGTACATATACTGGTCAGTCATTCCGTACACGGGACAGCCCGCCGTCTCGGAAAGTCTCCCGGCGACAGACTGTGAAGTGTATGACCTGCCCGATCCATCCCTCATAAAACTTAGAAAGAGGATTGCGTCATGGCTATCCAGCTTTGCCGCGGCACTAAGCAGTTCCTCATAACTGCTTCCAACCGAAAATGCGAATTCCGGTCCATCCCGGTATTGTGAGACAACCTCCCGGATCTTCCAGACACTGCGCTCATAGGGGTGAGATCCGGAGACTATGTGGATTCTTTTGAGAGTGGGCTGCAGGCGCACAATGAGGTCAATGGTCTCCCGGACATCCACACTACTGAAAACCGGATAGACTTTCCTCACGGAATTCCAGGAAGTATCTTTCCCTTTCAACGAAAGGGTCGCCAGGACGGGCGCACCGGGTGAGAGCGATTCGCACCGCCTGAGCAGAAATTCAAGCGACCAGTCGGTGACTGCCACGATCGCATCGAAGTTTGTGGATGCATATTTGGTTGCCAAAGAACCGGCCAGGGAATCCAGGTATTCGTTACTGTCGATCCTGTCCAGGTCCAGGTTTTCCTGGCTGATCTCAAAGGTATTCAAATCAAAGGGTTCCAGGGCCTCGGTCAAACCCGATGAGAACCTGACACTAAACGGAAGCGCGCGGTTGAATGGGTAAATCACGAGAATTTCGTGCCTGCCGGAACTGCCCGCATGTGCCGGATGCAACTGTAACATCGGCAATACCATTGCAAGGACCAGAATCACGAGGCAATGAGTAACCCGCAGCCGGGGACCTCTTTTCATTTCTCTCTCCAAAAGCACACTCGACATCAATTTCTTTGGCTCTCTCTTCCAAAGGCCTGATTGAGCGATGGTGATTTATTTCACCCTGTTGAATTTGGTGTCATGAGTCCGGATACAGATACACTAACAAAATAATCGAACGCCGACCCAACACGTGTTGAAAGAATTCACACCCGCCTTCCAGCCGATGAGGACACGAGATCGCATTCATCCGGCGGGTCCGTTCACTATCAGCCCGCCCCCGATTCGTCGCGAAACAGTATCCCGCGCCGTCCGGGATGGAGTCGGACGCTCCGAGGTTTCCGCGCGACAGTCTGTGACCTTGCACAGATTGTTCCGTGGCTTGGATCTTGCCAAGAATCTCCACAAACACGGACTCCATGGGTTGCCTGGCGCGGTTCCATGAAAGGAGACGGCCCACGCCGCCGCTTTTCATACGAGCCACTCCAGCCGGCATGGAAAGGAGGTGAGGACTTCTATCCTGCTCCGTACAATCGATAAATCGCGACTGATGCTATTCCATGGCCCATCTTCAATCATCTCATTAGCGGAAGGCTGAAAATCAAATGAAAAAAAGAACAGTATTCGCCACTTTGCTCGTCCTGACTCTTATAGCCCTGCAGGGACTCAAGGCTGAAGCCCGCAATCCGCTTGCAACGAACGACCAGTTATACGCGGAATACCTGGCTACATACATGATAGCAACTCCTGAAGTGGAGGCGGCAAAAGCAACGTTATCAACGAACTGGCAGGCCCTCCTCGGCACCGTGAGCGCCGAGCAACTGGCGTATCTCCAGGAAGCAGTCGATGAGTCGGCATTCGCATCGGCGCTTAGCGTGCAGGGCAGCGATCCCAACTATCCGAAGGCCATTTCGACTCTTGCGGCCCCACATTCCTGGCATGGCATGGATGTCCCCGGTTCCAGGTCGGTATTTGATAACCCTGACACGATTTACAGGAGTATCAAGATCGATCCGACCGCGAGCTACGTAATTAGAGGCAAACGGGCACAGGTCCCGCCGGTGGATGAGAATTTTTCTCTGTGGGATGCTTCCAATAATACGATTTCGAATATGCGGGGCAAGGACCTGGTCACAAAAGCGGACGGATCATTTACCATCACGGTGGACAGCAATCCCGCAAATGGCAGGAAGAACCACATCCAAACAACCTCGGCATCAAAAACCATATTTGTCCGGAATACCGTTAATGATTGGCAACTCAGAGGTTTACCAAATTGACTGTCGAACGGATCGACGATGGGACGACACTGCCCGACCCCAAGACGTTCGATGCCATGGTCAGTCAGATAGCTGCTTCCATTCCGAGCACCACCGCCATCAATATCTTCAATACCAGGGCGAATGCGCAGGCTGTCAATACAATCCCCGCTATAACCCGGGGAGGGAGCGCGGGGACCTTGTCAACCCAGGCGCAGGAATACAGTTCATGGAAGATTGCCGATGACGAGGCATTGATCGTAAAAGTCAACCTGGGCGGTGCAAAATACCTCATCTGCCCGGTTTATGATAAATGGCTGATCACAACGGACTACATCAACCATACGCAGACCCTGAACAACGCCCAGGCAGTACCCAACCCCAATGGCACTTACACCTTCGTGATCTCCGTGCAGGACCCCGGTGTCTACAACTGGATCGATACGGTCGGAATGCACGAGGGATATCTCAACCTCCGATGGCAGGCTCTGCCCGGCAAAGTCCCGGCGACCGGTGACGTATCGGCGACCATGAAACTTGTCAAACTGGTATATCTGAAAAGTATTCTCCCTCCCCATACCAAGTGGGTCACCAAGCAGGAACGCAAACAGCAACTCAGGGAACGCCGCGAGGCTTATGCGAAAAGATATGCGGAGTAACGGCTGGAACGTGTGAAGAATCGGGCAGCGGACTGATACGGAGTTGCGTTCAAGATGAGTCTATCCCTAAATCGAAGATCCCGTTCAGAATTGACCCGTTCTACCCTTCGATACCTCAGGGCGAACGGGGGTATATCCTCTTGAACGCCAATTAGTATGAGGGCACACATCAGCCGCGATATGAAGATGGAAAAGATACCGCGAGGACTGATCCTTGCGGTATCCTTCATTGCAGTCATGAGTTGATTTGGTCACGGATAGCAGAAGGTTTTGCACCGAAATTCAGCTTCCGAGCTTCAGATTGATTACCTTGATTCCCTTTTTCCTGTAGCTCTCGAAGTGGACATCCGTGGTGTAAATCACTCGGACTCTTTCCGCGAGAAAACCGGCGAGAATCAGAGAATCGACGGCAGAGATACCCAGACCGTGACTGAGCGCCGCCGCCCTTGAAAGAATATCATTGTCTCTGAGCCAGAGAACCGTGCAGACAGCGGGAATTGCTTCGAGCAGAGTGGTTGCGCCCTCGATTCCTCTTTTCAGGCTCAGCATTTCGAGTTCAGAGAGGGTCAGGCAAGATACGACAGCCTCTTCTCTGTCCTCGATAAGGGCTTTCCACACGGAGACCGACGTCGAATTTCCCCGAAGAAACTCAATGAAGAAACCCGTATCAAGGCCGATCATCGCCCCTCCCCTCCTCGACCATCCTGTCCACATCCGGGGCGACGTGAACTTTACCGGCGAGTTCCAGTGCTTTATTCCCCAAAGCCCTCTTTTGCTGGTCGATGAGGTATTTCTCGATGGCCTCCGCCACGAGACTGGAGACCGAGACCTGACGGTTGGCCGCGACACGCTTCAAGTTTTCACTCAATTTGTCCGGAATGCTGACGGTCATGCGCATGAACACCTCCTTGCCTGATCGAACAGGTTAATACCTGCTCTTCATGGATATCATATCATACCTTATGCGCATAACAATGCGATACATTCCTTCCGCGCATCGAGAGCCTAAACGGTGCACCTTCAAGCGATAAATCGATGGCTATCGGGTATTCGGCCGCCGTCGTCGATACCCTTGCTTGCGCCGCTTGATGCGAATCCGCGGTCACATCTTCCACCCCCGATAAACCGAGAGGCTTTCTCTCCCGCATTTCAGACTCCGCGCCAGCAGCATCCGTTTTGGCGGGAAATGGGGGCCGTAGACAAGCAGGACGCCGTCCCAGCCTCCGAGCGATTCTTCAAGGGCGTAAACGGGCTTATCGGGATAAATGAACAGGATGTCGGCGGCCCTGATGCGCTGGGTAAAGAAATCGGCGCAGAGAAAGTTCACGTGATTTCCTAGTTCAACGGCTCTCGCGGATTCCGCCGCTTCCGAAGCGAGGTCCGGGTCGGCCTCTATGCCGATGGCCGTGGTGAAAAGACCCGCCATACACGTAGCGGCGCCATCCCCGCTGCCCAGGTCCACGAAGAGCTTGAATGCGGAAAGATTGATCTTTTTGAAAAAATAGAAGAGATGAGCGGGCCGTGACCTGGCCCATGCCCCCGATGCGGTAAGCCTGTAGGAAACCTGCCCATCGGAATCGGGTACGACCTCGAAGCGGCGGATCAGTTCAATGGCCTTCCTTTGGAAAAATGATTTCCGAGGCAATAACTTCGATTCACGCCTCATTTACGAATGATCGTTTTCGGTTCATAGTAGCCGGGCCGAACGGAAGCGACCGGGTATACGAGGCATTGCCTGCCAAGGATGGATCCCGGGTTGGTCACCGTATTGCAGCCTATCTCCACGCCATCCCCAAGCACGGCCCCCAGTTTGCGAAGACCCGTATCGACGGAATTGCCTCGGACCGTGACCCGGACGTTTGTCTCCTTAATTTTGAGGTTCGCCAGCTTGGTTCCCGCTCCCAGGTTCGTGTCATTTCCGAGAATGCTGTCGCCGATGTAGGCAAAATGTCCCGCTTTGGCGCCATTAAGCATAATGCTCGATTTCATCTCCGTGGTGTGACCGACCACACACCTCTCGCCTACAATGCATTTGCCCCGCATGTAAGCACCCTGGCGCACTTCCGTTTGCGCTCCTATCATTGCGGGGCCCTTTACCAGGGCGCCCGGTTCCAGGACTGCCCCCGGACCGATAAAGATCGCTTCGTCCCACAGGACACCGCCAGCGAACAGCACCGCCGCATCCGAGGTTTCCTCACCACCGACCTTGACCCTGAATTTTCCCTTCGTAACATCGCCGCCGATTATCTCGAACCCGGCATCCAGCCATTGACCCCGCCAGAGAACGAGGGTTTTTTCGAGGGGACGCCCGAAACATCCTACCCCGGAGACATTGGGTTTCATGTGGTTGTCAAGAAAGGAGGAGATCTTGCCGAGGGCCTCCCAGACAAGCCCGCATCCACTGAAAACATCCCTGTAAGCAAAATGGGAAAGATCAAAAAAAACTTCAGGCCGTAGAAAATCCATTTGCCCATTCCTCCCGAAATAACCGACTTATTGCAGGACAGCGATACGGATTAGCATATTACTTGCATCAATTTGCACAAAACAGTGGTCCGATCTCGTACTTTTTCCGTATTATATAGCGGAAAAGGAAACGTATAAAAACGATTTGATACCAATCCCGTGGTTCCGGTCTTCCTATCGAAATCGGGGAGTCCCGGACGGTCCCAAAACAGGAGAAGACAGGTGAAGGTTCAATGTCCCGGATGCCGAATAGCTTTGACCATTCCAGATGACAAGATACCCGACGGGAAAGCGGTCAGGATGCCTTGCCCCAAATGCAAGGTGCCCGTGGAAATCAGTAGAAAGCAACCGGAGTCCGCAACACAGGAGTATTTCGCCACCGGTTCCGCGCCACCTCTGTCCGATTCTCTTTCCGACTACGCGGGTGCCGTGGACGTCGTGGAGGAGGGGGTCAAGACGGCATTGCTCTGTGTCGGCACCAGGCTGGGTGAAAAAATTGCCCAGGTGCTTCAGGAACTCGACTACTGGGTGGTGCATGCGGCGCGTTCCGGTTTCGCCCTTGGCAAACTGCATCACAATAATTATGATCTCCTCATACTTGAAGATACTTTCGATTCCGCTCAAACTGGGAACAACCTCGTCCTCCACCATGTACAGCTCTTGCCGATGCACCTCAGAAGGCAATTCTTCCTTTGCCTCTTCTCCGAAACATTGCCGTCAATGGATGCCATACGGGCTTTTCAGATGGGCGTAAATCTTATCCTCAACATTAAGGACCTCGAAAAGGCCAAAATCATTCTCGCCCGCTCGCTAAAAGAGTACAAAAGTTTCTACGGCTTCTTCAATGCCGAGATGAACCGAAAGCAGTACTGATAGAAGCGAAACCGGGATGGCGCGCGGGATGGGGGAAAGAGCCGGGGCTCCCGATGTCCAGACATCCGCGGGTTAGAATCGAAAACTGCGTGGCCACCATCCTGGAAATCAACCGGAACCTCGGGACAGGGCAGATAAGACCGGAGATCATCCGCCAGTTCGAGCGCCTGAAGGCCTTTGTCCACGCGGTATCGGAAGAGAGCGTCGATGAAGATGATATTGACAGGATCGAGGAGGCTACTAACCAGTTGCTGGATGAGATTCGGTGCAACATGAAAATGCGGGAAATACCCTACCATCCCGAAGGGCCGATCCATTGACGATTCTAAGCCCGAATATGTGAAAACCCCGCGTTTGCGGGGTTTTCTTTTTTCGTGTTCTTTCGCCAGACGGCTATCTTCTGCCTCCGTGGCCACCACCGCCACCAAAGCCGCCGCCGTGACCACCGCCAAAACCGCCTCCTCCATGACCGCCACCGAAGCCGCCTCCACCGCCAAAGCCGCCTCGGGAGAAGCCGCCCCCGCTGAAACCGCTACCGCGGGCGCTCAAACCACCGCCGCTCATGCCGGAGAAACTGCTCCCCGAGCGCACACCACCTCCACCGGTCGAGAAACCACTAAAGGACCTCGGAGCGGAAGAAGAGAATCCGGCGCTGGATCCCCTTGTCACCGGGCCGCCGAATGCGCCCGAGGTGCGGTTTTGGAACCGGCTCCCGGACACACTGGAGCCAGCCTGTCGAAAACCCGCGCCTCCATCTCGGCCCGACCCGACGGAGGCAAGCCGATTGGAATTGATGCTCGCGTTCAGACTCCCGCCCGTACTTCGGTTCCCACCGGCCGAAAACTGCCGCCCGGAAGTGCCAAGGCCTCGAGAACCACCCGAAAGAGTATTCCCGAACCTGTCCGCATCATGGCTGACAGCCCCGGAGCCCCGAGAACTGTTCAGGTTGCGATTGAGAATAGACCGGGCACCTTGAGTGTTGCCGGCAAAATTATTCCCGGCCCGCCCGTTCGCGACTGTTCTTGAACCACCCGCCCCGGAGGCTCGTGTCACCGGGTCAATCCTTGCCACCTGCCCCGTACCGTTTCGCACGTGATTGGTGACTCTTCCCCCGCCGCCCGATGCTACATGGCCGTGATGGTGGTCTCTGGTTCCGTGGCCCCCCCCGTTGATGAATACCGTTCTGTCGAAATCGTTCAACACAAAGAAACCGTCAAAACCGACTCCTCCCCACCAAAAGGGTGACGGGACCCAGGAATACAGGTACCAGTAGTCCCAGGGAGGAGGGTAATAGGTCACAACGGGAGGACCATAATCAACATAGTATTCATCGACACCGGGGTCGTATGTGTAATCCGGATATGGCGGTGCACTGTCACTGTAACTTTCGGGAGGCGATTGCCCTTCTCCACGATAGCCCGCCGAAAGATTCGTATTCGATCTGTAATCGTACTGCTCACCCGCGACTGTTATGGGGAGCCCCAAACCAGTGCTGACATCAGCGACCGCGCCGCTGACTCTATCCACGCTCATTGCCACTTTGCCCGCCCCCGCGGCGTCAACCGCTGCTTGCCGCACCTCTTGAAAAATATCCGGGGTAACAGGGTAATCAGCAACCCACCCGTTCTTTGGAGCAACACCGACGGAAGCCAGGGAGCTTTCCGCCTCGGCTTCCTCATTTGAAGCCGTCAGGTTAAGTGATTTCGCCAATTCGATGGCAAAATCCCCCTCGCGGACTAAAGGCTGTTCTATCGGAGGCTTGGACCCGGAAGACCCCCGCGCGCTGTCAGCAGCGGCTGCCAGAGGCATCAGGGTCAAACCCACGGCCACAAAAATGGCCACCAGTGTTTTCATAGGTATTCCTTTCCAATCCGATTTCCCTATCGACCATACGAAAATATAAGCACTGCAAGTAGTTATGGCGATTAGGATAATCACAATTCGATCAAGGTTTTTTGAACTTCCTCCGCGCGGCACCGGGGCTGGCGTCTTCGATAACTATTCAAATTTATTTTGTTTTATTATTATTGACATGCGGTATGGGTACATCTATTCTTCATATTTTCAGAGCCGGATGCGAAATCCGGCGTGTATTTACTTTTTTGGCGAGCGAACCATGAGAAAAACCCTCGTTGGATGGTTGATTTGGTTCCTAGCCGCCGCGGCGCTCACGATTTTTTTGAATGCGGCCGAACAGGGCGCCAGGAAACAGAGTGAGGGTTCCGCCAAACGTCCTCCGGTCCAATACCATTACTACATGGACTGAGTCCCGATTCGTGAGATTTCGAGGCTCGTCCGGAGGCAAAAACCCGGGATTCATTCGGCTGTCCGCCCCGCTCTTTCTCAACCAGCAGTAGCTCTCCCGCTTTCGAGAATGACGATTTCGAGATCCAAGTATTCTTTAGTGGTTTCGACGGAACAACAAGGCCGGCGAATCGATCTGTTCCTGAGCGACCTGATCCCTGAGCTGTCGAGGAGCCACATTCAAAGGCTCATTCGAGACGGACAGGTGCGTGTTAATGGCGCTGTCGTGAAGCCGAGTTACGAAGCCAGGCTGGGAGACACTATCCTGGCGGAAATTCCCGATCCGGACCCCGAGACCGCCCTGGTCCCGGAACCGATGCCCCTGGTCGTGCTCCATGAAGACGACGACCTCATTATCATCAATAAGCCGCCCGGACTCGTGGTTCACCCGGGGGCCGGCCACTCGGAGGGCACGCTCGTTCACGGGTTGCTCGCTCATTCACCACATCTTGCCATGCAGGGATCTCCTCTTCGCCCCGGCATCGTCCACCGCCTGGACAAGGATACCTCGGGGGCTCTGGTCATAGCTAAAAGCGAACGGGCATACCTGGACCTGATAAAGCAATTCAAGGAACACGGGGTGAAGAAGGAATACCTGGCGCTCGTCCACGGGAGCCCGGCACAGCGGGAAGGAGAGATTCGGACCCTGCTGGGGCGGCATCCGACTGAGCGCAAGAAGATCAGCGTGCTGCCCCGAGGAGGCAGGGAAGCAGTATCTCACTGGATGCTCGAAAAGAGCTGGGGGGATGCTTCGCTCCTCAAGGTGACCATTGAAACCGGAAGGACGCACCAGATACGGGTTCACCTCAGCTATATAAATCATCCGGTGATCGGTGACGAGACTTACGGGGGCGGCGCGAGACGTGCCAGGATGGCCAAATCCGATGCAATCCGTGCTTTGCTGCTCGACGCGCGGCGGCAGATGCTCCATGCGCGGCGCCTGGAGTTCATGCATCCCACGCGAGGAGGCGCGGTCGTCGCGATTGCACCTTTGCCGGATGATTTCAGGCACATGGAAGAAGGGCTGGATGCTGTCTTGCGAAGGTGAAAAACAGGGCAGTGCGATGTCTTTTAGTGGCGAGCGCTATCCCGGATGCAACCGGGTGTGGCAAGCGAAGTCATATTTTAAGAGTTTTGTGGTCCGTGACGCTTTCCGTATCGGTTGACGATCTCCCGACCTCTCCTTTCTTCCTTGATACAATCGCTTTTATCATTGCGGCTATTTCCGCGCCCGACATGGCATCCTTGAGCAGGTAATGATCCGCGCCGAACTTCTCGGCGGTTGTTCGATACTCCGGCAGGTCGTAGCTCGTAAAGATACTTACAACCACATTGGGGTGGGTATCTTTTATCTCCCGCGTCAGCTCGAGGCCGTTCTTCCCGGGCAGGCGGATATCCATGAATATGATGTCGGGGTTAGTCTCTTCTATTTTCTTATGCACGTCGGAGCCGTCGGCGAGTTCATTGATCGAGATTGAAGGAATATACATCTTGATGATTTCCTTGAAGGAACGCCTGAAGAAATCGTTATTTTCTATAATGAGAACCGAAGACATCCACTCCTCCCCCCACGGCGGGCAGCACGCCCTTGAACTACGGGCATGCCTCCACGGATCCCCCCAACGATGCGATCATATTGCCGGAAAGGAAGATGGTAAATAAGGGATTCAGTGTATTTATGGGATAAGGGTGTTCTTTTCCATGGGACAATGCATTTCATTGCCCCTTTTCCATGGCATTCAGCGTCGACAGATCCGCGCGGCAATAGTCACCGGCGGTTACTGCCTTTCCTCGGAACGGGTCGGCGGGATATGGGCCGGGAATTCAAGATAAATCAACTGGGTATTGTCCTCATAGGAGAGCAGTTCCGCATAGCGTCCCCAGGTGACGGCCGAGTCGAGCTGGCGCTCTGCCTCTTCGGGCGGGAATTCCAGTTCGAGCGCTGTCTGGACGACATCCCATTTCAACTGGTGATTGTCGGTGGCCTTCAGCATGGCGAATATCCATTTGAAGAGGGGCAGCCTGCGAATCCTGGTAGCGAAAATCTCCTTCCTGGCCTGAATGCTTGCTTCGGCAAAGGTCTCACCGAGCGGCCTGAGAGTAATATCGCCCTGTGCAATGGTTGCGAAGCCGAGAAGCTCGGCGGCGTCGATCATTCGGAGCAGGTGGTCCGAATTGACTTTTAGTTCTTCGGCCAACCGGTAAATATCCACCCGGTCGCTTGGCATCTTGTCGAGGAATTCGAGAAGACCCGTAAGCTCATTGAGGTTTATGAGCGGCAGCGCGCGGGTGCGGCCCGGCTCGCCGGGCGCGGTTCCCAGCTCCAGGTGCTCGGGCTGAGTCTGGCCGGCAAGAAGCGCATAGACCCTGTCGACGACCTCCAGGAATTTCGGGTCTTTTCGCATCCGCGGCTGTGGCAGGGGTACCCTGAGGTCCGCCACCACACGGCCCGGGTCCTTCTCCATGACGATTATCCGGTCGGCCATGAAAATGGCCTCTTCTATGTTGTGCGTCACCATGAGAATGGCGCGGGTGGGGATGCGGCCTCCCGTCCAGAGTTCGAGGAGTTCTCCCCGCAGGGCTTCGGCGCTCAAAACGTCGAGCGCGGAGAAAGGTTCATCGAGGCACAGCAGTTCGGGGTCGATGGCCATGGCGCGGGCGAACCCCACTTTTTGGCGCATTCCCCCGGAGAGTTCGCGCGGGTAGGCCGTTTCAAAACCATCCAGGCCGACCCGGTCGAGCAGATCGAGCGCGCGCGTGACGCTCAGCTTGGAGGGGACGCCCCGGGCCTTGAGAGCTACTTCCACATTCTCCTGAACTGTCAGCCACGGAAACAGGGCAAAGGTCTGGAATACGATCGCCGCATTGGGATTAATGCCTTCGAGGGGGGCGCCGCGGTAGAGCACCCGGCCGTCCGTCGCCGCCTGCAACCCCGTTATTATGCGAAGAAGCGTGCTCTTCCCGCACCCCGAGGGCCCGAGAAGAACGACGAATTCACCTTCCTCGATGGTGATATTGATGTCCCGCACGGCGGTGAATTGCTTCCCGCCCGTGCCATAAACCTGGCTGACACCTTTTAATTTCAGAAGGGAGATATCCGCCATAAATGACTACTCCATCCGGAATCTTTCCCGGGCGACCCGGTATAACCGTCTCCAAACCAGACGATTGATCAAAACCACCGTGATTATCATAACCAATGTGGAGGCGAGGAGCAGCGGGTAATCGCCCGATGCGGTCGCGCGCGCTATGGTTGAGCCGATTCCGATGGTGTAGACGGTTTTCCCGGCAAAATCCACATATTCCGCGACGATGCTTGCATTCCAGGCCCCGCCCCCGGCGGCGATGGCGCCCGTGATTATATATGGGAAAAGCGCCGGGAGAATGAGAATGCGCCATCTGCTCCACGTGCCGAGTTGGAGAATGGTGGCTGTGAATTTGAGATCTTGCGGAATGGCGCTTGCCCCGGCGATTATGTTGAACAGCAGGTACCACTGCGTGCCCAGGAGCATGAGGAGGACCGCGATCAGGCTAAGTCCGCCGGGCATGCCGAGCATGAAGAGAAGGAATATCGGGAAGAGCGCGGTTGCCGGGATCGAGGCCGCGATCTGAACAACCGGCTGCAACAGGGCCGCAAGCCGCGCATTGGTCCCAATAGCCACGCCCAGCGGCAGGGTCCAGGCAAGAGCAATGAACAGGGCGAGGGTAACGCGAAGAAATGAAGCACCTATTCCAAGTCCGATCGTCCACCACTGCGTGGCCGTAACGGTAAAAAGCATGAGGGCCGCCTGGTACAGCCCGTAAGACAGGGGAAGCGCGGCAGCCGTACAAAAAAGGATGAAGAACCAGGGATGAGGTTCCCTTTCCCGCGTGTAAGCCTGCCGGGCCGGGAAGAGCTTCATGATGGCGGAATCGAGCCGGCGGCAGACCGGCAGGAAAATCGATTCGCCCACCCAACCGACAAGCCGGGATGTCCGCCAGGCCTCATAAAACCAGGAAGTGCGCGGCGACTCGGGTTCCACCATCTCCAGCTTGAAACGCTCGGACCAGGCCAGCAGCGGCCTCCAGATGAACTGGTCGAGCGCCACGATAACAAAAACCAGCACGGCGAGCCCCCACACGATCGCGCGCATGTCCCCCTCACTAGCCGCCTCGTGAAGATACGCACCCAGTCCCGGCAGGCGAAAATCGCGCTGGCCGACCGTGAAGATTTCCGCGGCCATGAGGAAAAACCACCCGCCCGCCCAGCTCATGATGCTGTTCCAAAGAAGGCCGATGGCGGCGAAGGGCATCTGAAGCATTCGAAAACGCAACCACCAGTTGAAGTTGTAGATGGCGCTGGCTTCCGCCAGCTCATTGGGTATGGTGGTCAGCGCCTGGTACCAGGCAAAGGTGAGGTTCCATGCCTGGCTGGTGAAGATGAGGACTATCGAGGCCAGTTCCGCGGCAATCTTGGTAGGCAAAATACTGCTGAGGCTCAAAACCACCACGGGAAGAAAAGACAGGATCGGAATGCTCTGGAGAATATCCAGGAGCGGCAGGAGCAGCTTTCGCGCATACCGGTTCCGCACCATCGAGTAGCCATAAACGATGGTGAAGATCATGGAAAGCACGTATGCGGCGGTCATCCGCCCGATCGAATATCCGGCATACCAGGGCAGCGCCGAGGGAGAAAGTGAAATTTGAGGACCTTCAATGATTGCCGGAGCATGGAATGCCAGGCGGACGCCGTACCAGATCGAGCCGATGAGGCCCATCAATACGATGGCGTCCCCCCAGGTAAACGCGGGGAAAGCGGTCTGTTCGATTTTGAATAGATAAAGTGGCCGCTTCATTGAATCCTGCCTCGGGCGACATCTTCAGTTCCGAAAAATCAGTCTTTCCGCGGGTCGTGCATGGAATAAAAAACCGGCAATCACTTCTACATCAATTATCGGAAGCCAGCAACACGGGTCTAGCGCAAAAAGAAGACCGAGGCAACCCGATTCGGACCGCCTCATCGCCACTTTATGGAATTTAGCCGAATTATTTCAAATGACCTCCGGACCCGGGGTAGTCTCCGGAAAATGCCATGGTCACTGCTGCTCGATGAATCGTTTGGAATTACAATGAGATGAAAAAGATAGACGCGATTGAACTTTGGGGAACGTTTTGTTATACTAGCCTCCCGTGCGGGGATTGCCCCCGCGCCTGCACGGGCTGTAACACAGAAATTCCCGCCGACACGATCCGCTGAAAAGGGGAAATCCTTTGCGCCAGACGAAATTTATCTTTATTACGGGTGGAGTTTTGTCCTCCCTCGGGAAGGGCCTCGCGGCCGCTTCCATTGGGGCTCTGATGGAGAGCAGGGGCCTGCGGGTCACGCTCCAGAAACTCGATCCCTACATCAATGTCGACCCGGGGACCATGAATCCTTTTCAGCACGGCGAGGTTTTCGTCACGGACGACGGTGCTGAAACCGATCTGGACCTCGGCCATTATGAACGTTTCACCCATGCTCACCTTGGGAAAAAGAACAACTACACTTCAGGCAGCATCTATTATTCGGTAATAATGAAGGAAAGGCGCGGCGAATACCTGGGCGGCACGGTCCAGGTGATTCCTCATATCACCGACGAGATCAAGGCCTGCATTCATGGATTCGCCGAAGGCATGGATGTGGCTATCGTCGAAATCGGCGGGACTGTCGGTGATATCGAAAGTCTTCCTTTTCTGGAAGCTATTCGCCAGTTCCGAAACGATGTCGGCCGTGAAAACGCAATGTTCGTCCATGTTACACTCGTTCCCTACCTTCCCACCTCCGGGGAAGTCAAAACCAAGCCCACCCAGCACAGCGTGAAGGAATTGCGGGGTATCGGCATACAGCCCGATATTCTCCTGTGCCGCACGGAAAAACTGCTTTCGCCCGATATAAAGGCAAAGATCGCACATTTTTGCAACGTGGACGCGGATGCGGTAATTACGGGAAAAGACGTTGAGTGCATCTACGAAGTTCCGCAACTCTATCACGATGAGGGGCTCGACGAAAAAATCGTGAGACTGCTCAATATATGGACACGCGCCCCCATTCTCGACGATTGGCGGGCTCTCGTGCAGCGGATGAAAAACCCTCTCTACACCGCGCGCATCGCCATAGTGGGTAAATACATCGATCTCAAGGAATCCTATAAGAGCCTCAACGAGGCGCTCGTGCACGGCGCCGCCGCCCACGGGTTGGACCTCCAGCTTGACTACGTCGATTCCGAAAACGTGGAAAAGGATGGGGGCGAGGAGCTGGTCTTTGGCGTCGACGGCATTCTCGTTCCGGGCGGCTTCGGGCAGAGGGGTGTCGAGGGCAAGATTAAAGCGATACGCTACGCGCGGGAAAACCGCATACCCTTTCTCGGAATATGTCTCGGGATGCAACTCGCCACGGTCGAATTCGCCCGCAACGTAGCGGGGCTCGAGAAGGCCCACAGCATGGAGTTCGACAAACACACGCCACACCCCGTCATCTACCTGATGCGTGAGTGGTTTGATTACAAAAACAATTCCGTTATCCGCCGCGATGACAACTTCGACTATGGCGGAACCATGCGCCTGGGCGCCTACCCCTGTGTTCTGGAACCCCAGAGCTTTGCATTCGAAGCTTACCAGCAGCCTGAAATCTCCGAGCGCCATCGCCACCGGTATGAATTCAACAACCAGTACAGGGACATACTGGCGGAAAACGGCATGCGCTTCACCGGCCTCTCGCCCGACCGCAATCTGATCGAGATAATCGAGCTTCCCGAGCATCCCTGGTTTCTGGGGTGCCAATTCCATCCTGAGTTTAAGTCGCGGCCGATGGAGCCTCATCCCATCTTCGCCGCTTTTGCCGGGAAAGCCCTTGAGGAAGCTCGACGCAAGAACCCCAATCTGCTCCCCAAATGCGTTTTTCCCGGGAGTTGACGTGGGCGGATTCGAACTATTCGGCAAACAATTCGGACCGGACCGCCTCTTCCTTATCGGCGGACCATGCGTGATCGAAAGCGAAGAGCTGGCTTTTCAGGTGGCATCCTTTCTCAAGGATACCTGCACGCGCCTGCGCATCCCTTTTGTATTCAAGAGTTCCTACGACAAGGCGAACCGGACCTCGGTCCATTCCTACCGCGGTCCGGGGCTCAAGGAGGGGCTTTCCGTACTGGCGCATATCCGCGAGGAACTCGAAATCCCAGTTCTCACGGACGTGCACACACAAGCGGAAGTTGGCCCCGTGAGCGAAGTCGTCGACATCCTCCAGATCCCCGCGTTTCTCGTGCGCCAGACTGACCTCGTCACGGAGGCTGGCCGGACGGGAAAGCCGGTCAACCTGAAAAAGGCTCAGTTCCTTGCTCCGCGTGACATGGCCCAGGTTATCGCAAAGGTGCGCGACACAGGTAACGAGCGGATCATGCTGACGGAACGCGGCACGCAGTTCGGCTACAACAATCTTGTGGTCGATATGCGGTCCATCCCCATCATGTCGGAGTTCGGTTATCCGGTGGTATTCGATGCCACTCACAGCGTTCAACTTCCGGGGGCGCAGGGAACCAGTTCGGGGGGAGATCGTCAGTACGTCTCCTCCCTTGCATGCGCGGCGGTTGCCGCTGGCGCGCACGGCATTTTCATAGAAACACATCCCGATCCCGATAGAGCGCTGTGCGACGGGCCCAACTCGCTTGCGCTGGAGCAAACCGCATCCTTGCTGGAAAAGCTGCTCGCTATCCATGACGTGGTGAAATGACGGATTTTCCCCGGGGCTCGCGGACTCACTTTCCGGGGTGCATCGCATCCGGACCGGATGGAGGAATGCAGTATGGCTTTAGATGAAGAGGGGCAGGAACTCGGGGAGCGTATTTCACGGGTCCGGCTGATGATTTTCGACGTGGACGGGGTGCTCACCGACGGACGTGTGATTTACCTGGATAACGGCACCGAGATAAAAGAATTCAATGCGCAGGATGGCCATGGAATAAAGCTGCTCCAGCGGGCAGGGATCGAGGTTGCGTTGATATCTGGCAGGGCCTGCCCGGCCGTTGAACATCGGGCGGCGGGTCTCGGCATCCAAAGAGTGTATCAGGACATCAAGATCAAAGTGGAAGCCTATCTCCAGCTTCTCGCGGATACCGGCCTCACGGAGCGGGAGACCGGCTATATGGGCGACGACCTGATTGATATCCCCGTCATGCGCCGGGCCGGATTTTCCGTCGCCGTACCCAATGCGGCGCCCCATGTGTTTCCATACGCCCACTACATCACAAAGGCGAGCGGTGGGCGCGGCGCGGCCCGCGAAGTCTGTGAGATGATCCTGAAGGCTCAGAATCTTTGGGACTCCGTAACGTCCCGGTATTTTGCCGACCCCATGTAGCATTGCTATGCGGTTCCCGGTCACGGCAGTCTTCGGTCCATGGGGGAATTGTTCCTCCTGCGCATTCGTGAAAGCTCTACTTTCGAACCGCGACGGGGCAGGCCCGGAAGAGTCATTCGATGATATTGGCGGATAAATTCACATGCGGCATTTTCCAGGCGTTTCGAATCGTTACGGAATATGGCTTTACACTGGATACAGCGCCGTGATAGACTGTTCATATACGTGTAATCTATTTAATTGATTGACGATTTTCTGATTTGGAAGACGGTTTTCCGAGAGTAGGGCCATTTCCCGTAAAAAAATAGCACAGGGATTCATTATTCTGGTAATCGCGGGTCTCAGTCTAGTATTGATAGCCGGAATATGGAAGGGAAAGGGCCCCGGAAGCAACCCGAGGGACTCGGGGCCGATTATTTCCGATTCCGAAATGAAGCTGACGGAAATAGAATTCACCGAAATGGAGCAGGGAAAGAGGCTCTGGACCCTGCACGCGGCGGAGGCAACTTACTACCAGGACAGGCAACGGACCGCTCTCAAGACGGTGCACATGACGTTCTACCTCGATAACGATGAGGAGGTGCATCTTGAGAGCCGTGAGGGCATATTCAACACTGTGAGCAAGAATGTCCAGCTCCGGGAGGATGTGCGCGCGAAGCTGCCCCGGGGTTACGTCGTCACTACCGAGAGGGTGAATTATAACCATAGCCTGAGGACTGTTTCCTCGGACAAGCGTATACACCTCACGGGCCCGGGGGCGCAAATACAGGGAAATACGTGGGAGTACAAGATCAACGACCGCATGGGTACCGCTAATGGAGAGATCACTGTCTCACTGGTCCTGCCGGAGCTGCGGCTTGAAAAATCTCCGTGAGTTGAGACGGAGAACACCGCTCCGGCATTTATGGTCAGAGCATTCTGTATGACATTCATTCGGGACGATGTTCGGCAGAGACATTGTCCACAAAACGAGGATATATGAAAACCGCTGCTTCCAGGATGATTTTTGACGGGCTGCTTCTGGCTGTTTTCCTGTCGTCTACTCTTCTTTTCCCAGTCGGCGCGGATGCCGCGGGCAAGCCGCAGACACAGGCCAAACCCGTCCAGAAACAGGCGGAACCAGCCAAAAAACCGGCGGACCCCGTTCAGAAGCAGGAAAGCTCCATCACGGACAAGTTTGCGACCAGCCAGTCTCCGATCTATATCACCGCGGACCGGATGGAGGTGCGCCAGGAAGAAAAGATTGTCACTTTCGAGGGCCATGTTGTAGTCAAGCAGGATGATGCCGTCATTACCGGCAACAGGCTTAAAGTGGTGGGACTATCCACCGATAAGGAAGATAAGAGCGCCAAGAAAGTGAACAAGGCTGATAAGGGCGACTCTGCCGGGATGGCTGAGAAAATAGATTACATCGAGGTCGAAGGAGATGTTAAAGTAACCCAGCAAGACCGGATCGCCACGGCGGATAAGGCGATTTTCTACCAGCAGGACCAGAAGATAATTTTGCGGGGCCATCCGACCGTGACAAAGGGAAAAGACAAGATCGAGGGCTCGGTGATTACGATTTTTCTCCAGCAGAACCGAAGCGTCGTGGAGGGTGGAAAGGAAATCCCCGTCCAGGCGGTTTTGTTCCCCGGCAACAAGAAGGAATAGCCCGTGTCCGAACCTCGGAAAAAGCTGGTGGTGGAAAATCTGGTCAAGGAGTACGGCGGCCGCCGTGTCGTGGACAATGTCTGCCTGGAACTGCATGAGGCGCAAATTGTTGGCCTCCTGGGACCGAATGGGGCCGGAAAATCAACGACCTTTTACAGCATTGTGGGTATAATTCGGCCAGACAGCGGCGCGGTTTATCTTAATGACGAAAACATCATAGGCCAGCCGATGTACCAGAGGGCACGGAAAGGAATAACCTACCTGTCCCAGGAGCCCTCGGTATTTAGGAAGCTTACGGTGGAACAGAATATACTGGCGATCCTGGAGACAATGCCGATAGGCAGGCAGGAGCGGCAGGCAAGGTTAAAAGAGCTTTTGGGTGATCTGAGGCTGGAGCACCTGGCCGGCAACAAGGCTGACCGGCTCTCCGGAGGGGAGCGCAGGCGCGTGGAAATTACCCGCGCCCTGGTTACTCAGCCCAGCTTCATCCTGCTGGACGAACCGTTTGCCGGAATCGATCCGCTGGCGGTTCTCGAGATCCAGGGACTTATCCGGGCTCTCAAGTCGAAAGGTATCGGAGTGCTCATTTCCGATCACAATGTAAGGGAGACACTGAAAGTATGCGATTGGGCCTATATAATGCACGAGGGCCGCATCCTCGAAAAAGGCGACCCGATGGGAATTGCTCAAAGCGACCTTGCCAGGCGCACCTATCTTGGCGATCAGTTCAGTCTGTGATGGATTAGGTAATGGCGGGATTTGAACTTAAACAGCAACTGAAATTGAGCCAGCAGCTCATAATGACCCCGCAGCTCCAGCAGGCCATTAAGCTGCTGCAGCTATCGAGGTTGGAGCTTCTCGAGACCATTAACCAGGAACTCGAAACGAACCCCCTGTTGGAAGAGACTCAGGAAGAACTTCCCACCGAACAGGATGCTGAGCTGGAAACCCTCACCAATACCGAAACTCCCTTCCAGGAAGTGCAGCTCTCGGAAACAAAGATAAGAGAAGACTTCGATTGGGAAGGCTACCTCGACGAATACAACACGAGTACTCCCGTCCTTGTAGAGACCGATCCCAACCAGGAATGGCCCAGCTTCGACAGCCGATTGACCGAACCCACGACCCTGGAAGACCACCTTGTCTGGCAGCTTCGCCTCTCCGACTGCAACGAGCAGGAAAGGGAAATCGGCGGCACCATCATAGGCAACCTCAACAAAGATGGCTACCTGGAAGCGACGATTGAAGAAATCGCCGAAATGACGGGAGCTGACACGAGCAAGGTTGAACAGGTCCTGGCAAGGGTGCAGACTTTCGACCCGACCGGTGTCGCCGCGAGGGATCTAAAGGAATGCCTTCTGATCCAGGCCAGGGCGCTGGAGCTTGAAGATCCGCTGGCTGTCCGCATCATAGAGGATCATCTCCATTACCTCGAAACAAAGAACTACGCCGCGCTCGTCCGCACGCTGAAGCGAAGCCCCGAGGAAGTCAAGGCAGCGGTGGAAATCATCCTCGGACTGGACCCGAGACCCGGAAGCGCCTTCAACAAGGAAACCGTTGAGTATATCAGCCCCGACATATACGTTTTCAAGGTCGACGAGGAATGGGTGATACTGCTCAATGAAGACGGAATGCCCAAGTTGAGGGTCAGCCCCTACTACAAGGATGCCCTTGGAGAGGGGGAGTCGCTTTCAAACGATACCAGGGACTATATCCAGACGAAGTTGCGCTCCGCCGCATGGCTGATAAAGAGCATCCACCAGAGACAGCGAACCCTCTACAAGGTTTCCCACAGCATAGTAAAGCTCCAGTCGGACTTTTTCGAAAAGGGCGTGGCGCACCTCAAGCCCATGGTGTTGCGCGACATAGCCGAAGACGTCGGGATGCATGAATCCACCATCAGCCGGGTTACCGCCAGCAAATACATGCACACGCCGCACGGAATTTTCGAACTCAAATACTTCTTCAACAGCTCCATAAACAGCGTCATGGGTGAGGCCGTCGCCTCGGAAAGCGTAAAGGAGCGGATTCGGCAGATAGTGCGGGAGGAAAATTCCTCAAAACCGTACAGTGACCAGGAGATAGTGGAGATTCTTGAGAAGGAAAATATCAGCATTGCCCGGCGCACGGTTGCCAAGTATAGGGAAATGCTGGGTATTTTGCCATCCAACAGACGCAAGAAAACTTGCTGGGGCCCCTCCTGATGGGTATCATGAGGTTGCTTGGGTCCGGCTTAGACGATTCCAGTCGGGCAGGGTTTCGGCCTGCCCGGTATACACATCGCGCCCCGCTGCCGTTCCATTTCACAGGGTTGCGGGAGCATGCGGCTAAAGTTGGAAAGTTCTCACCGCGCCGCGTGCAGCGTTGGATCGGCGATAGCTGAAAACAGCGTCTCAGGAGAAATGCCATGCAGATTAACGTTTCGTTCCGCCACATCGAGGCATCCGACCCCTTGAAGCTCTATGCCGAGGACAAGATTTCCAGGGTCAAGCGATTTCTGAAGGAGCCAATAGAAGCCCACGTGGTGCTTAAGGTCGAGAAATTCCGGCATATAGCCGAAGTATCGATCGATGCTCCGGGTCTGCACCTGAACGGGGCCGAAGAAACCGACGACATGTATTCGAGCATCGACTTGCTTGTGGACAGTTTGGAGGGGCAGGTCAAGAAGGGCAAGAGCAAGGTCATGCGGCGCCGGCCGGCCGGGTTTGACAAGGAATCGGCGGTGCAGGCCGAGCCCGCCGGCGAGTCGATAGCGGCGGAAGACGAGGAACAGCGTATAATCAGGGCCGAGCAGGTCTACGCAAAGCCCATGGACCTGGATGAAGCTGTCATGCAGCTCAATCTCACAACCGGTGAATTCATCGTCTTCACCAACCGAAGAACGAACAGGATAAACGTCCTGTACCGCAGAAAAGACGGCAATCTCGGTCTTATCGAAACGGTTGGATAAAGGAGAATGAAGCGGTCATCGCGGCAGTTGACCGCAAATAAAAAGCGAGCAAATTATTTCTAAATTTTAATACATCCGGTACCGTTTTTGAATATAATCATGGGGCGGGAATCCTTTTCCGCCCTGATTCAATTAAGGTGTTGAGAGTCCAGGGGATCGGGATCGCTTTTTGCGGCCCGTGGTTTTGTTTTTCCCCTTAGAATTCCGATATCACATATTCTAGTGCCGACAGAGGGGCTTGATGAAAATTCTCGATATCCTGGCGATGGATTCCATAGTTCCCGAGCTTAGAGGCAGGACCAAGAAACAGGTTCTCGAAGAGCTGATAGACGCAGTCATGCATCATAAGCCGCAAGTGGACCGGGAACGGCTCATGAAGGTGCTTCTCGAAAGAGAAAGACTGGGAAGCACGGGGATTGGGGACGGGATCGCCATTCCGCACGGCAAACTCAAAGATATCGACGAGCTGGTCCTGTCTTTCGGACGCTCGACCGAGGGGATCGACTTCGAATCCATGGACGGGAAGCCGGTACATCTCTTTTTCCTCCTTGTGGCCCCCGAGACCTGTTCCGGGATACACCTGAGGGCGCTGGCCAGAATAGCCAGGTTGTTGAAAAACGGGATGGTACGCAAGCGACTTGGAAAAGTTGACAACCGGGAAGAGATATTCTCTATTATTCAACAGGAAGACGAGGATTTCTGACTGTGCTCGTTCCGTCATGAGGAGAACCGGTAAGGATCTCTCCCCTCATTTCGGGGTCCGGCCCCCTGTTCTCCGGTAGGTTTCGCGCCTCGGCCCGGGGCCGGTCTCAGTCGAGATCCGAGGAAATTCAAATGACAGCAGGAAAGCCGCATGTCGTGGTGGTCACCGGACTTTCGGGTTCCGGAAAGAGCACCGCTATCAAAGCGTTCGAAGACATTGGCTATTTTTGTATCGATAATTTGCCGGTGCCTCTTCTGGGCAGCTTCCTGTCGTTGTGCGAAAGGGACATGCCCGACATAACCCGGATAGCGCTGGGCATCGATATCCGGGAACGCAGCTTTCTCAAGGACTACCACTCGATTTTCTCCGACCTCGAACACACGGGTTACAGGTTCGAAATACTCTTTCTCGAAGCGGATGACGACATTCTCCAGCGACGCTACAGCCAGACGCGGCGCGTGCATCCGGCCGCCGATTCCGATTCCCTGCTCTTGAATGCCATCCACAACGAACGCGAACAGCTCAGCGTGCTGCGCGGCCGGGCCTCGCGGCTGGTTGACACGGGCGCCCTGTCGGTGCATCAGCTCAAGCAGATGATCACCAGGCGCTACTCGCACATGAATGAAAAGGAGCAACTCAGCATCCAGGTGATCTCGTTCGGCTATAAATACGGACTTCCGTTCGAGGCCGATCTGGTAATCGATGTGAGATTTCTTCCGAACCCCTATTTCGTGGAGGATCTCAGGTTTCGCGACGGCTGTTCGGAACCCGTCAGGGAGTGGGTGTTGAAATGGCCCGCTGTCCACGAGTTTCTATCCGACTACTGCTCGCTTGTACTCAAACTACTGCCCTGCTACATTGAAGAGGGGAAACGATACCTGACGATTGCTGTCGGGTGTACCGGCGGAAAGCATCGCTCGGTTGTGATCGCCGATCAGATCGCGGAAAGACTTCGGCGCAACAGCTATTACCTGAGCGTATTCCACCGGGATATACATTTGGAATGAGAGGGACTCAATTGGGTGGCGGAAACGACAAGGCCCTCATCGGAGTTATAGCCATTTCCCACTGCAAGTTAGCTGAAGAAATGCTCAAGGTGGCCGAGATGATAGTCGGCCCACTGCGGAATTGTAAGGCGATTTGCTTCGGGCCCGAACAGCCGGTGGATGAACTGATCAAACTCCTCAGGGATACGCTCAAGGAAGTGGACCAGGGCAAGGGTGTCCTGATCCTGACTGATTTATTCGGCGGAACACCGGCCAACATCAGTCTGTCATTTCTGGGACCGGGTGTGGAGGTTGTTTGTGGAATGAACCTGCCCATGCTGATTAAACTCGCCGGCTGCCGCGGCGGCCATTCGCTGCGGGAAACGGCGGCCCTGGTGAAGGAGTATGGGCAGCGGCATATCACACTTGCAAGCGAAGTTCTCTCACGCTCGGTGAAAACAGCATCATTGCCGTAACCGGACAAGACCGTGGGCATCGAAATCACCATCTCACCTCTTGACGAAACCGATATTCCCTCAGTCGTGGAGATCGAAAGGCAGAGCCAACTGGAGCCGTGGTCGGAGCAGTCTTTCCTTGAGGAACTCGAACGACTGCATTCCCATATGCTGGCGGCAAGGCTCGGGCGCGACGCCGTAACAGCGAACCGGACCTGGACAGCGGGCGAGGCCGCGGGATACATCTGCTACTGGTGCGTGGCGGATGAAATCCAAATCCTTAACATAGCGGTACATCCGGACTTCAGAAGGCAGGGCATGGCCGGCGCCCTGCTCGCCCATGCCATCGAAAGGGGCCGCGAGAAGAAGGTCATGCTGGTCACCCTGGAGGTACGGAGGAGCAACGACGCGGCCCGCCGGCTGTATGAGTCCTTCGGCTTCAAGGTGGTCGGAGAACGGCCCAACTACTATGGGGCGCCCGTAGAGTCCGCCATACTGATGGAACTCGAAATACTGAAAAACGATGTTTAGATCGAAATAGCATTCAAGACGCCACTGTTCCCGACCGTATCATGCAGAGTGAGCAAACCCCGCATGCGCGTGATAGAGCGCGGGGAACAAACAGCGTTGCATCCACGCACCCCTGGCCCGTTCCACCCTTCGATACCTCTCAAGAAACAGCTTTTGAGAGGTAGTAAAATCAAGGACTTATGGCATTGGTTGGAACCATGAATAATCACTTAAGCATGTTGAGCTTCGAGGGGTTCAATGCGGTACCCCAATGCTTTGGCCTTGCGCTTAAGATAGTTCAGGGTTCTTTTATGCATCATCTGGTCATAATGTTCCTGAGAACGCTCAGTGCGAACGGGGGTAAGTCCGCTTTCACATGGTGGTTTGATACTATTCGGAGCGAGCTTTTTTTTGAGAGGCATCGAAGAACGAGCGCTATTTTGAACTCAACCCGGTATGGAACCTGATTCCGCAAAGAGGTAATCCTTTTCATGGACCAAGAACAGATTCAGTCAGATGCCCTGACCAGAAACATGGACCTCACCAATATCCACGTGGAAATCCCCTATTGCTTCATAGTGCTGGAGCAGGCGGTGGCGGGATTTTCCGGAAAAGAAAAACAGGCACGGGAGCTTCTGCTTGAATACCACCACAAATACAGGAACTGGCACTTTGTGGTGCAGGAAACGCAACGGTATGCGATCAACAATCTTCGCCTGTACCAGAATAGTCCTCTATGCGGCAATGTCGTCTATCTTCTTGCCAGCATATTCCTCCATGCACTCACGGAATCGGAACGGTTCGAAATCCGAGGCATGGCCGCGGACCATCTTCTATCCTACCTCATGAAGCTGACGGAGCAAATGCCCCGGGAAATGGCCCGGCCCATGCCGGAAGGGACGTCCCTGGATGACCTGGAACGCATCTTCGAGACGGACACCTCTTTTCATCAGGGGATCATACGATACTATCTTCGACGGCTCGCCGACCTGCCGGATGCCCCATTCGAATTCCTGATGCGCAGCTTCTACCCGCCCAAACGGCTGGCGGCCCAACTGCTCTCGATTTGGGAAGATCCCTCTTCTTTCGAGGAACTCAGGGCACTCCTGCAAAGATTTTACAGAGAAACCTATCTTTTCTGGCTCGACAGGGAAGATCCCTGTGAGTGGCTGGCGGCTCAGAAGCAGGAATCTTCCTCTCCCGTTCCCTGGCTGAAGGACTGCGCATCGTTGACGCACGCGCAACTCCAGTCGCATCTCGACAGGATCGGCAATGAAATCTCGCTGGAAGCCGATCACCGCAAGGCCGTGGCGATGCTCATCGAGATGACCGATTTTCATGACATCACGCAGCTCTACTTCCAGTTGCCCGACAAGTTCTCGCAATACCAGGAAGAGTGCCCCCAGGCCGCTCAACTGGGCATGCTCATGCGCCTCAAGGTGATGGAGATCAAAGGGCTTGAGGCGATTCATGAAGAAACGCTCAGGGAAATCAATTTCGAAATCGGGAGGTGGATCAGGCAGGAAGCACGCGATAAGCTGGAAACGCTACTGGAGCGCATCTTCAGCATCATGGAGATCTCGCTGCGCAACTATCCCCAGGCAGCCGTCCAGATAATCCGCACTATCGGCATGGAGATCCTCGAAACAAACGATCGCCCCCTTATAGACTACTTCATAAAACGCATAATCCGCCTGGGCTTCCAGCCCCCCATGCTGGGCCAGGTAAGCCAGCACTGGCAGATTCCAGTAAACCCGGCGCACCTTCCGAACGTGCGGGTCTGGATGGACATCATAAAGAAAGACCCGTTGCGCACCCGCGCGCTTCTTTCCGCTCTCATCGTGAACCTTTCGCTGGGCGGCATTTTCGTGCGGGACACCGACCTCTTCCAAAAGGACGTGAGTCAGCTCCTCAACGCTCCGATGCGCCCCGTGTACAACCTCGTGAAACAGCTCGCGAAACTTTTTCCCGTCTACTTCAACGAGATCGGAGCCGAGGGTCAGCTCCGGACGGTCTCCACGGACGTGGATGAAATCACCGGCAGAAGCGACAGGCTCATCCATTTCCTTCGCAAGCAGAGCCACGTGGAAAGCAACAATATCGTTGTGGCCTTCATGCAGGCCATAATCGAATATTGGCGCACGATGGACAAAAGCCATCTCGAGGGGTTGATCCCGGCCGAGGTCTACATGGAAGTCCCCGAATCCGGCCCACTGGTGGAGCACATCCACAAAATCTTCGAATTCATATTCAGCACGCGCACCATCAACCATGTCCAGGACCTGCTCGACCTCACCGAGCAGGAGGCGAGGCAACTGATCGGCAAGGCGCCGGATTCCGTGCCGGAAACGGAGCGCAGGCGCGCCTTCCTGATGATCCAGTTCTACCAGTTGCTCCACGAGAAATACGCGCTGAGCTTTAAGGACATCCAGGTGCATCTGCACCGCGCGATGACCCTGGGCCTTCCTGATCCCGGAAGACTTCTTCAGGCGCTGAACAGCAATGACAGGTTGGAAAAACTCGAAAACATCCTGGACTACCTGATGGAGTTAAGAGAGGTAATCCTCACCCCGGGCGAACTGCGCATAATGGAAAATATCTACTACAAGCGTCATATCGCCGTGGATATTCCCTCCATGTACGGCTCCTACAATGAACCCCGCTTCGACGCCCTGGGGCTGACCTTTCGCCTGGAGAACCTGGCCAATGTGCTCTTCGAGGAGATTATCCTCTCCTTCAATCTCAGCTTCATAACAAGGGCCACCTTCTTCCGGATCGCCCGGTTCATCCCTCTCTTCATGAAAGCGCTGGAAATCGACGGGATAACATCGAACCGGCTCGAGCTCCAAAAGAAGCTTTTCCTGAAAGCCCTGGAGGTACCGAGATTTTCTCACTCGCAGTACATGGATCTTTTCAGGGGGTTCTCGGAAGCCATTAAACAGATCATCCAGACCAACTACGACGCGGTGCACGACGAGACCCTGGAACTCATAATCAGGCAGCTCGGCCGGGACCGGCTGCTCGCCAGGTACCAGAGAGAGGGGGAAACCGCGGCCGAGAGAAACCAGCGGGTCTCGGAGAGTTTCCTTCGGGACATCATCGCCCGCACTTTCGGTCTCCAGTATTTCGACCATTTCATTACCAGTATTCTCACCACGCTGGCCACGCAGCGGGAGGAGCTGAGCACCGAGAAGCTGGACCTGCTCCTGAGCTACGACCCGGAAAAAACGGCTACCGACCTTCACTCCCCCAACCCGACCACATTCGACCTCATCTACATGGGGAGCAAAGCCCACACCCTGGCGCAGCTTCATTCGATCGGGATAAAGGTTCCCCCCGGCTTTGCGATTACCACGGAGTATTTCCGATGCAGGAGCGTCATCGAGAGCTTCTCGCATTCGCGGGAAGAATTCGAGGGACGGGTCATGGCGCTCGTGCGCAAGGTCGAGGAGGAAACCGGGCGGCAGTTCGGCCTTCCAGGGAATCCGCTCCTGTTTTCGGTCAGATCCGGCGCCGCCGTGTCCATGCCGGGAATGATGAACACGTTCCTCAACGTTGGCATCAACGAGGAGATAGTCGAAGGATTGATCGCACAGATGGGTCAGGCCTGGTTTGCCTGGGACAACTACAGGCGATTCATCCAGTCCTGGGCCATGTCCTTCGGCATGGCGAGAGACGAGTTCGGCACCATAATGAACCAGTTCAAGAAAAAATACGGGCGGCAGGTGAAGCGGGAATTCTCACCCGCCGAAATAAAGGAACTCGCCCTCGCCTACCGCGCCGCGATGCTGGAACATGGGATCGAGTTCTCGGATTCCCCGCGCGAGCAACTCTTCACGGCCATACAGCAGGTGGTCAAATCCTGGGATGAGGACAAGGCCAAAACATACCGGGAGATCATGATGCTTTCCGAGGACTGGGGCACCGCGGTGACCGTTCAGACAATGGTTTTCGGAAATCTCGATACACAGTCCGGGGCCGGGGTGATGTTCACGCACAATCCCTGGACTTCGGAGGACAAGGTGGACCCGATCGGCGACTTCACCTGGGGCAACCAGGGCGAGGACGTGGTGGGAGGGCTCGTCAAGACCCTTCCCCTCTCGGAAAAACAGCGGCTCGGCGAGGGGGAACGCAAGGAGACCTCCCTCGAAGTGCTTTTCCCCAGGGTCTACAAGCGGCTTAACGATATCGCCAGGAAGCTGGTTTACGAGGAGAGCTGGGCGCCACAGGAAGTGGAATTCACCTTCCAGGGAGCAACCGAGGAGGGAGTCTACCTTCTGCAGTCACGAAACATGACGCCGCGCATCAAGCGATCCTACCCCGTATTCAAGGCCACCGAAAACCTCCACGACAAGTACCTGGGAAGCGGCATCGGCGTGAGCGGAGGGGCGCTTTGCGGCATGGTGGCCTTTGACCTGGAAACCATACGACTGCTCAAGGAAAAATACCCCGACAAGCCCATCATTCTCATCCGGTCGGATACCGTTCCGGACGATATACGCGAGATTTCCGTCGCGGACGGGATACTCACGGGCAAGGGAGGCGCGACATCTCACGCCGCGATTGTCGCTCACAGGCTCGAGAAGGTATGCGTCGTCGGCGTGAGCAGAATGCGGGTATGGGAGTCGGAGAAAAGGTGCATGATCGACGGCACGCAACTCAATACCGGCGATACTATCGGAATAGACGGCAGAAGCGGCGCTATCTATTCGGGTTTGCTCGAGACCGAGCAGGTGCACGTCGAGGACAGCGCGAATTATGATTGATCCCGACCGATAGTGAACGGCTCCCGGGATCTCGAAAAAGCGGGGGAATCGGATTCCCCCGCGACTCTCCGCGCTTTTGAAAAGCTTGAACAACATCTTCTCGGACGCGATCCCGGGTCATTTGCCGAGCATGGCATCTTCGTTTCTTTTCTTTTCCTTCAGCTCGAACTCATTCGGTCCCCAGCTTCCATCGTTGCACTGAATACACTGGTCTCCAATGCACACGCCGCCGCCATGGGGATACGTCCTGTCCTGAAACTCGCAACTCTTCTTCTCCGCCATGATTGACCTCTCTTTTCCCAACCGGGGGCTATCGATAATTCCTCCAGGGGCATCAAAGTATTCGCTCCCCAAGAAAAGCTATTCTTCCAGTATTACATCTCTCAGATAATGTAAGCATAACTTTCCGGAAGCACACGAAACCTCAATGGAAATAACCTTTTCAAGGAACTTCACAAGCTTGTTCCCCCTTCACCGGGGCCTTACATTGTAGGAAACTGATCTTCACATGATATTCAGGAACGGCCCGGTGAACTCTTACTTCCGCTTCGGCGAAGAGTGGCTGTTCGGCCGTTCTTGGGGAGGATTCCATATGATCTACAAGGATGCCATCAATTCGGCAAGCCAGACCGAAAGGGGAGACGACTCCTGGACGGAGTTCTCGGATTCTTTTCACGCCTCCGTGGGCAGGCTCGGGGAAATGGTCAATGATGTCAGTGAAATGAGGGAGAACTGCCGGGACGAGTGGTGTGACGCGGCCGAATGCCTGTTGGGCGAGGCCACGACAGCCGCGTTTGCCGTCAGCGAACCACACTGGGCGCTCAGCGAAGATTCGAGGAAACTCAAGGATTTGAAAAAGAGGATCCACGATCTTCACGGGTCGAAGCACTAGAAGCAGATCATTGATTGGAGGAGGCTTGCGACAAAGAAAACATCGGTGCGCGCGGCAACCGCGCGCGAAGTTTTTGATACGCATCGCGGCAACCGTTCTCCTCTCGAAGCGCCGGGGGGAGAACGGGCCAGTGCAAACAGATGTGGTCCCTTTCGGCTTTTGTTTTGACTTTACGCGCGTAAGTTCTAAAATATCAGTTGCCGCGCAGGTTTTCAGGTTCACCGGACTCCAAAAGCTCAATTTCCTGAAATCACTCGAATGAGTGCAAGCACCGCGAGAATGTACGATTCCCCGATTTCCCCCCCACCGGCTGGACCGCTGTCTCGGAGGCGCGTCGTTTTCCCGGGACGTGGGTTGCTCGGGATCGGAATTCCGCTTCTTTTACTTAGTTCCAGATGGATCAGGGAGGCCACATGGACGAAGAAAAAATGGTTCCACAGAAACTTGGGATTAATGGCCTTGGAAGAATCGCAAAACTTACAATCTGGCACCACGTCGAACGAAAGTATTTTTCCGAAATCGTTGTAAATATCGGCAGGGAAGTGGGAACGAAGCTGGAGGACATAGCTCATTTTATTGAGCATGACTCCACCTATGGGTCTCTGCACAGCTATCTGTACGGATCGCGGGCCAAGAGGTGCATCGAGCAGATCGATGATAAATCGGGAAGCTTTGTCATCGATGGCGTGAAGGCCACATTCCTGCGCCAGGCGAGAAACCCTTCCCAGATCGGGTGGAAGGGCAATGGCGTGGAACTGGTGGTCGACGCGACGGGGGCCTTTCTCGATCCCACGTCCGCGCCGGACGATCCGAAAGGCTCGGCGCGAGGGCATTTGCTCTCCGGCGCTAAGAAGGTGATCGTCTCGGCTCCGTTCAAAATAAAGGACAAGAGCCGGGAGATGCCCTCGGATGCCATTACCACGGTCATGGGAATCAATGACACGGACTATGATCCCAAGAGGCACCTGATCGTTTCCAATGCATCCTGCACCACGACATGTCTTGCGTATATGGTCAAGCCGCTTCTGGACTTTTTCGGGGAAGACCGTATCCTTTCCGCGGCCATGACCACGGTGCATGCCGCGACCAGTTCGCAGTCAGTCCTCGACCGGGCCCCCAAGGCAAGGGCGACTGATTTGCGCAAATCGCGCTCCGCTTTCAATAACATCATTCTGACCAGCACGGGCGCGGCCAAGGCGCTGGGGTTGGTAATACCGGAGATGAAAAAAATCGGATTCATCGCGGAATCCGTGCGTATACCCGTGACGACGGGCTCACTCATAATTCTGGCGCTGATGATCCAGGATGAAAGCCTCACGACTCCAATTGGGCGAGAGCTGATTAACAATGTCTACAAGAACGCCGTAAATCACTTCCCCGAGGGCTATCTCGTCTTTTCCGAAAAACAGAATGTGTCCTCGGATATCATCGGACTGCCCAGGGCAGCGGCGGTGATCGAAGGGGCCGAGAATCACACCCGGACCTCCGCGGTTCATATAGACGCGGATCGACTGCTGAATGCGATTGCCCTGCTGGATGAGACAGGGGCGCAAAGCGCCATTGCCTCGACGGATGCCGGTCCTCTGCGCGGACGAGAAGCAGTGAACGGCCGTCCGAAACAGAGAAGATACGTCGAGGTCCCCGTGACCCAGGCGGTAATCTACGGCTGGTACGATAATGAACTGGGCAGCTACACGAACATGCTGGGCGACCGGGCGGTCAGTATAGCGAAGCTCATGCGCATCGGCGCCTCCGCGCGCGTGCCGGTGATGGTCTGATCGCGCGAGGCCCTCAAGCCTCGGCTTCCCCATGGTCATGAAAGGATCACGGATTCGGTGACGGGCTCCAGGCCCGTCCCGAATTCCTTTCCACCCGCGGTCGCGACGCTGCCTCCGGAGCTTGCTCCCACCTCTCTATCGATCTCATCCTCGGAAATAGCTTGCATTTTTAAACGATTTGACATAGCCTTCTTATTCGGCTTCTAAACCGCCTTTATCATTCACTAAATCGATTCATTTGCTTTATGCCTCATGAAAGGTGCATAGCGTGATAGTGCGGCATTGGATGTCATCCGATCTGGTAACGATCAAAAAGGAAGCTTCCATCCAGGAGGCCCTTGCCCTCATGAAGCAGCAATCGATCCGGCATCTCCCCGTGGTGGGTCCGGACAAGGAACTGGAGGGCTGGGTCACCGACGCGGACCTGCGTGGTGTCCTCATCGCGTCGATGCTGGAGGAGTTGACACTCGAAGACGTGATGATCCGGAAGCCATTTACCGGGTCACCGGACATGCCGCTCGAGGAGGCCGCACGCGTTCTCCTGGAAAAGCGGGTGGGCGGATTGCCCGTGGTCGAAAACGGCACGCTGGTCGGCATAATCACCGTCATAGATATACTGTCGGCCTTCATAACCTTCCTCGGGCTTTTCTCCGATTCTTCCCGCCTCGATGTGAAGGTAGCCGGCGACATCAATCCGCTTCCCGAACTGACGCGCATCGTCAAACAGAAAGGCGCCGAGATAATCAGCATCTGCCACCTGCCCACGGAGGGTCAGGAGTACATATATTCCATCCGTCTCAAGAAAACCGACCTGAAACCGATCATTTCGGACCTCGAGGAGCACGGCATAGAAGTGGATTCGAACTTCGACCTGTGATCCCGGACAGGTTCCGCGTCCGTCCCCGGATACCGCCGGCCTGTTTCGCCCTTCGATGCTCGGGGCGGAAGGGAATATGCGGGTCGCTACCCGCGGGGGAAAACCGGTCCTTGAGAAGTATCGAAGCCTGAACGGGCCAATTCACTCAGTGCGTGTCCTGCCTATACCTCCAAAAGCGACCGTATTTCCCCAGCCACCTCGGCATCCGGCACACCCGGCGCAGCGGACGGGTCCCACTCGAAAACATCCCGCTCACTCCAGTCCCCGCGCACTACACGGACCGATTCACCTCGGGGCGCCCAGACTTCGGGATCGGTCGGACCGAAGACCACCACTGAGGGAGTTCCAACCGCCGCCGCGAGATGACCCACCCCCGAATCGCTCCCGAGGTACAGCCGGCACTGAGCAATGAAGGCCGCAAGCCGGGCCCGCGAAAACCCATGAAGCACCGTGATGCCCTCCCCGCTCATCATTTCCGCGAACTCCCGCAAGCATTCGTCAGCCGGGCCCACGGAGAGCAGCACCGGCAGCGAGAGTTCCCGGGATAGCCAGTACAGAAGGTCCCGCCACTTCGCGAGCGGCCATATCTTTCTCCTGCCGCCGCTTCCGGGGTGAACCAGAACGGGTTTTGCCTCGACCGCGCGCGCTTTCAGGAACTCTTGCGCGGCGAACATATCCGACTCTGGCGGCTCAAGTGACAGGAAGCCCTTCCCACATGGCAGCCCCAGCGTTGACAACTGGGCGGAGATATAGTCGAAGGCGTGTGAACCGGCATGGTCCGGGGGTGGAAAGGAGCGCAAAAGGAGGACTTTCGCGCTCAGGCGCGCCGAGAGTCTCTCGGCCAGCAGCCTGCTTCCCGCCTGCCCGACTACAAAGACCTGTTGAGCCCGCGCCAGAAAGCCGGGCAGAGGCGTCGTTTCCCACGCGCTGTCATCGAGGAGCGCGGGAATCAGCGGTCCGTCCAGCGAATGGAATTCCCCGAGATACCCTTTCCCCGTCAGGAGTGAGAAGTGCTCGCGTTTTGACCAGAAGTCCACGACAACGCCGGGCTCCGATGTGAACACTCCCTCCAGCGCGCCCGCCGCGACAAGGAAGTCTCCGAGCGCTCCCTGGTGGAACAGCACGATCTTCACCGCGCGGATTCTGCCAGGGCCAGGAAATCCGTTATGCCGAAATCCGGATTTCGTCGTGTTTCGTAATCGATTATGACATCGGCGAGTTCGCGATAGAGCAGCTCACGGGATTCGAGGAGGTCCTCGTAGCAGCGCCGCAGGGCTTCCTGGCGGCTTTCTCCGGGTTCCGGATTGAAGAGCCCCCTCCAGAGGATCGGCCTCGGCTTGGCCATATAAGCGCGGAGCATTTCCTGGCGGGCCTCCGGGGGAGACGCGAAATGAATGACGAGGGTAAGCGATTTGAGTCTTTCCAGCAGTTCCCGGCCCGTATAGATCACGCTTCCGGTAGTGTCCACCACCGTCTTTTCGGGATTCACGGCCGGCGCATGCCGCTCGATCCCGCCCAGGACCTCGGCGACAACCTCATTTTCGCGGGCAAGATATTTTGCTTCCTTTTCCGGGTACCCGTCATCATAGGGAAACCCCATCCACTCACCGAGCGTGAGGGCGGTTCCGTCGGCGCGCCTCAGTTCCGATGAAAGCCTCTCGGTGATGAGATCGTCGCAGCAGTAGCGCGTGAATCCGGATCGTGACAATAGGGAAGACCAGTGTGACTTGCCGGAACCTGACATTCCGATAAGGGAAATAACCATTTTACATTCCACAGTTTGGGGTGATTGCGAACAGTTCCAAAGTGTTGAGTATGACATGAGAAAGTACCAAAACAAACCCAAAACCGGAATAGCCGCGCATCGACAAATCTCGAAAAGGTAGTATTTCAGGAAAGTGAACGATTTGACTTTGACAGGACAGCCAAAATACGCCAGAAAACAGCATTTAAAGGCCACTCCAGGAAAGGAAGAATTGATGCGGCACAAAGACATTCCATTGCGGGAGCGGATAATTTTCGCGCTCGATGTCGATTCCCCGGACAAGGCGAAGGAACTGGTGCGGCGGCTGGAAAGCCACATAGGCTTCTACAAGGTCGGCCTGCAGCTTTTCCTCGCCGGCTGGTTCCCCGTTATCGAGTGGATAGCCTTGCGCGGGCACAAGGTGATGGTGGATCTGAAGTTCTTCGATGTTCCCGAAACGGTGAAGCTCGCGGTCGGTCAACTCACGGGGAGGAATGTGACATTCGCGACCGTGCATGGCAATGATCCGATCCTCAAGGCGGCGGCCGAGGCCAAAAAGGAAGTAAAGATCCTGGCCGTGACCGCCCTCACCAGCTTCGGCGAGGAGGACATGAAAGAGATGCTCGGGGCGCCCTGCAAGGTGGAAGACCTGGTCCTCGCACGGGCGCGGCGCGCCCTCAAGGCCGGAATAGACGGCATCGTCTCCTCCGGACTGGAAGCGGCAAGGCTGCGCGGCGAACTGGGAGACAACTTCCTCGTCGTCACTCCCGGCATTCGTCCCGGCAAGAACATCGAAGTCAGGCAGGACGACCAGAAGCGGATAATCACGGCCGGCGAAGCGATACGCAACGGCGCGGACCACATCGTCGTCGGGCGGCCCATACGTGATGCCACCGATCCGATCGCCGTCATCGCGGCCATGCACGGTGAGATCGAAAAGGCGCTGGGGGCTTAGCCGGGGAATGGTACCCGGCTCGGATCGCAAGCGCGGCGCCGAACGGATACCGGACTTATTTTCCTGCCCCGCGGGTCGCTCGAACCGCCGCGGACCACCGATGAGATTTACTGGAAGAGATTGTACAAGTGGACGATAAGCGCCGCCAGGATAATTGAAATGACCAACACAACATTTGCCCAAAGACTGATGAAACTTTCTTTCATGATGAATCTCGTCTTGTCTGTACGGTAATGCCGTTGAAGGAGTGAGAATACGTCCCTCGCGGATAACGGTCATGCCGGTCGGGAGGCCGCCATCCGATTGCCTGAAGACTAATAATGACCGTGTCGGTTCTTCCCGGAGAGTACCACGGAGCACAGCGGAGGAGGATTACGAGGTCACTCGCAAGGAGCTATTCAAAACGTTTTCCCGCGATAACGAACCAAGGTCTTTTCAAGCCCAATATAGTCGAACACGAATTCGAAATCCAGGGAGGGGCGGGCAAAAAATGCATCTCATCGCCGAGCTTTCGAGCTTGCACGACGCACCATCCCCGGCCCGGCTGCTTATTCTTCATCTCTGCTATTGAGAAAGCAGGGCCCGGGCCGCGGGCTATGGATGATCAGGTGTACCAATGTTCGTGGACGTCAGTCGTTTCTCCAGGAATATCAGCGTGAGTCTGTCCGTTGCGGCCTCGGATGCGAACGGACAGTATCCAAGCTCGCGATAGAATCTTAGATTTCGCTCGCTACGTGATCCCGTGAACAACTCAAACCGTTCAGCCCGCCCGAAACGTGTTTCAATTTCTTTCATCAAAAGCGTACCAACGCCGCGGCCCTGAAAATCCGGATGGACGATAAGCCTTCCGATATGGCATGTTCCCTCTTTCATGACGGCCCTGACTGAACCAATGATCTTTCCATCAAAATAGACTTTCAGGAAGAACCAGCGGTCAAAGTCCTTTCGTATCTGATCAAGAGTCTGTGTCAGCGGCGGAATGGCGAAGTCATCGTAAATCGCTGCTTCGCTCTGATAAGCGAGTTTCTGAAGGTCCAGGATTTCCTTCGCATCTTCCAGGAATGCCTGCTCAGTTTTCATACAGATCCCTCTACGATCGGTCAAGCTCGCAACAGCTTCCGTCGCTAAACACGACGGACAGGTTTACCGGTGAATCATTTGATGACAATACAGACGCCTAATGATTCCAAAGCGTTAATTGGTAACCGTGCATCGGACAGATGATTCCATGGTTAGAAACAACTATGCGTGGTCGAAATTCCGACTGTGCATGATCATTGGTCACGGACCGTAATAGCATAGTCGAAAATGGCTATAGTAACGAAAAATGGTCACCGTTGTTTGTGATCTTTATGAGCATTAGTAGGCTCTAAATTGGCAAGCGACATTTATAGCGTAATGCCTTCGGCCTGATTTGAAGGAGGCGGCACGCGTCCCCGGAAACCGGGCTAGGCCGGTTTCCGGGAAAAAGCCGTAGCGGCTCCCATCCATTTAATTTCCTTTAAGAAAGTAATTTCTTAATCCGATGTAGATGTTACACGGAGCGCATGGGTGTCTTTTCCACAGCGGGAAGAATTCTAAATAATCGGGGAAGTGCAAGTGGAGCATCACGAGATACTGAAATTGATGGGGAAACCCAACCTGGGCGAGGAGTCCGGCAAGGGCAGGGGCGAACAAACCGCCGAAATCTACATGCTTCTGCTCCATAAGGGGTTCCTTACGCCCGACCAGCTTAAGTACGCCGCAAGGGTACACTCCAAGCTATCAGGCAACCAGACTCTGCTCCAGGTACTGCAGGAACTCAGGTTCATCACCCCCGAGCAGCTTGACGAAACGCTGGCCGCAAATCGACTGAATCTCAAAATCGGCGCTTTGCTGGTGGAACTCGGCCACATCACCAAGAACGAACTTGAAACCGCGATAAGCCTTCAGAAGGAAAGCACGACCCGGAAGACCATCGGTGAAATTCTGGTGGAAGGCGGTTTCCTCGAGGAGCGCAAGTTCCTGGAAGTACTCTCCTACCAGTTGGGACTTCCGTTTCACCAGCTCGAACTCTCTAAAATCGAGCCGAATCTTTTGCGAAGAGCCCCGGCAAGGTGGTACTCGCAGCACGGCTTTCTTCCCATCGGGGTTGCCAACGGCCGCGTGACCGTCGCCTTTCCCGATCCCCTGAACCGCGACAGCATCGACGCAGCCGAAAAAACGTTCGGCAAAATCATTCCCTCTATCTGCAGCAGGAGCGATTTCCGCGAAATAGTCGCGGCCCTGGAACGTGACGCCACAAACGCCAGGGCAAATGAGCCGGATGAAAAATCGGTCGTCAGTATAGTAAACTCCCTGATAGACGAGGCTGTCAAAAGCAAGACCAGTGACATCCACATCGAACCGACGCGCGACAAGGTCAGGGTCCGTTTCCGCATCGACGGGGTACTGGTCCAGCACCGGGACCTCCCGCCGGAAATGGGGCCGCCGCTTTCCAGCCGCCTGAAAATAATGTCCAAGTCCGACATCGCCGAGAGAAGAAGGCACCAGGGAGGCAGGATCCTTTTCGAGAATTCCAGGACGGGAACCACGCTGGACCTGCGTATCTCGTTTTTCGTGACCGTATGGGGCGAGACCATAGTAATCAGGCTCCTGAACACCAAGGCGCAGGTTCACGACCTCATGGAAATAGGGTTGTTTCCGAAGATCCTGGACCGATTTCGCTTCGACGCACTCGACCTGCCGAGCGGCGTGATCATGGTCACCGGGCCGACCGGCTCGGGGAAAACCACCACCCTCTACAGCGCGATTAACTACCTGGAAAACGTCAACACATGCATCGTCACGGTGGAAGACCCGGTCGAATACCTGCTGGACGGCATCGCGCAATGTTCGATCGATCCCAAAATCAACCTCACTTTCGAGGAAAGCCTCAGGCACGTCGTCAGGCAGGACCCCGACATCATAGTAATCGGGGAGGTGCGCGATCAGTTCTCGGCCGAGACATGCATACAGGCATCCCTCACGGGCCATAAGGTCCTCACCACCTTCCATACCGAAGACAGCATCGGGTGCCTGATCCGGCTCCTGAACATGAACATCGAACCATTTCTCATCTCCTCCACGGTGGTGGGCGTGGTGGCGCAGAGGCTTCTCAGGAAGATCTGTCCGCATTGCGCCGAACCCTACGTCCCGAAGGCGCCAGAGCTTTACCGGCTCGGATACACGGCGGCGGACATCAAGGGCGCCAAATTCAGATTGGGACGGGGATGCGGCGAGTGCCGCTTCACGGGCTACAAAGGCAGGCTGGGAGCATTTGAACTCCTCGTGCTGAACGAACCGGTGAAGGATGCCGTGCTCACGAAGAAAACATCCTATGAAGTCAGACGAATCAGTATGGACACCTCCGGATTGGTGACTCTGCTCGAGGATGGAATCATGAAGGCGGTTAACGGCACGACATCCCTCCAGGAGGTATTCCGGTCCCTGCCGCGCGTCGTAAAACCACGGCCTATCGCGGAACTCCGCAGACTGTTAGGAACAGAACAATGAGCCATGAGAAAAGCACGCAATCGCTGTTGGACATAGTCAAGGAGTACGCCTCCTCCGAAAAACTCGCCCTCCCGGTATTTCCCTCCGTCGCGAACCAGCTTCAACAGGTGATGGCGGATACCGAGGTGCCGATCGAACAGATAGCCGAAATAATCGGCCGGGACCAGGCACTGACCAGCCAGATCCTCAAGATGGCCAACTCCGCCTTCTTTTCCGGGCTGAACCGGGTGCGCACCATTCGCGAGGCGCTCCTGCGCATGGGTACGAACCAGGTTTTCAACTGCCTGATCGTGAGCGCTCAGAAGGACCTCTACAAATCCAAAAACGCAATCATCGACGGCTATCTCGTGACCTTATGGAAACACGCCCTGGCAACGGCCATGGGGACTAAATGGCTGTTGAAGAAAACGGGCTACGCGGAACTGGCGGAAGAAGGATTCCTCGCGGGGTTGCTTCACGACATCGGAAAACTGCTGCTGCTCAGGGTACTCGAGAACCTGAACTCCGAAAACGCGGAACTCAAGTTCTCGAATGAATTCATTACCGAAATCCTCGACTCGATGCACGTCGAACAGGGCTATAATCTCATGGAGGAATGGAGCATTCCGCCCATCTATTGCGGCATAGTCCGTGACCATCACACCGAGGATTTCGACAGCTCGGATGTCCAGCTTCTGGCGGTGAGAATCGCCAACCAGTTGTGCCGCAAGGTGAGCATCAGCCTGCACCCGGAGAATAATATCGTCCCGGCCACCCTCCCCGAAGTCCATGCGCTGGGCATCAGGGAAATCATCCTGGCCGAAATGGAGATTGTACTGGAAGACGCCATGGATTCGGAACTGGTGGGGAAGTGAGGCGGGGCAGGCTCGCCAGGCGCCCGCCCCCCCCGTTCATACCGGGCTATTGAAGCATGAACGGGAGTGATACGGAGTTGCGTTCAAGATGAGTCTATCCCTAAATTGAAGATGCCGTTCAGAATTGACCCGTTCTACCCTTCGATACCTCGGGGCGAACGGGGGTATATCCTCTTGAACGCCAATTAGTATGAGTACCCGGTTACTCAAAAAAAGCTCATTTCGCTGCGTCATGAGCATTATTCAGGAAACGGACTCCACGCCCCCTTGCTTCGATAACTCCCGAAAAACCTGATCCACGTGCCGTGGAAAATGTGATCTCTCATTACACCCGTTCATGCTTCGGCGCTCTCGGGAAACAGTTCCCTCCCTCGGAATATAGAAGCGCTTATTCCCGTTCGCCCCGAGCAGGGTATCGAAAGGGAGAACGGGCCAGTCCCCCCCCGGCCCAGGCGTATCCCCGGCGAAAGCCGCTAGTGCTTGAACGCCCGCTGCCCGGTCAGCACCATCGTGACATCGGCCTCGTTGCAGGCATCGATCACTTCCCAGTCACGCATGGACCCGCCAGGCTGGACCACCGCCGATATGCCCTGCCGGATTCCGACGTCCACGCCGTCCCGGAACGGGAAGAACGCATCGGACACCATGGAGGCGCCTTTCAAGCCGGCCTTGGCCCCGGCGGTCAAAGCGTCGATCTCCTCTTTCTCCTCCTTCGGACGCTCCCCCTTCTCTATCGCAAGCTCAAGCTCCTTGTAAGGCAGCCCGTATTTGTCAAAGCAGACCGCATCGGCGTATTTCTGGTAGGCCTTGTATACGGCGATCTCCGCGACTCCCACCCGGTCCTGCTCGCCCGTGCCGATCCCCACCGTGCATTCATCCTTCACGTACAGAACGGAATTGGACGTAACTCCCTGTTCGACAAACCATCCGAACAGCAGATCGGCCATCTCCTTTTCACTCGGCTGACGCCGGATCTTGTGGATCTTGTCCTTGTAAGAGGACTCGGCCAGTTTGAAGTCTTCCGGTCCCTTTATCTTGTTGAGCGCGGACTGCTGCACGATCAGTCCGCCATCGATCAACGACTTGAAGTCCACGAATCGCTGGTTGATGTAATCGGCGAGCCGGTCCATCCTGGAGACCTGGATGATGCGAAGACTAGGCCTCTTTTTGAGAATGGCCAGGGAACCCTCGGCATAGTCGGGGGCGGCCACGACCTCGAGGTAATTTTCGGATATCAGTTCGGCTGTCGTTTTGTCCACCGGACGGTTCAGCACGAGGCAGCCACCGAACGCCGCGATACGGTCGGCCCGGTTTGCGCGGTGGTATGCATCGGCAAGACTTTTTCCGTAAGCCGCCCCGCAGGGATTGTTGTGTTTGAGGATGACGGCGGCCGGTTTTTGCATCAGATACTTAATGATATTCAGACCGTTGTCGAGGTCCGTCAGGTTGATTTTTCCCGGATGCTTTCCTTCCTGCGGCATATCCTCTTCCCGGATGGCGCTGACAAGGCCCTTCCCCGGATCAATGAACCCGCAGCCTCCAAGGGTCAGATTTCCGGACACCATCTCGTATAACGCGGCCTCCTGCCCCGGGTTTTCGCCGTATCGCAGCCCTTTTTCAATCAGCTCACCGGTTTTACCGTCCGGGAATTTCCATGATCTCTTACGATAGACCAATTCCTGGTCTCCGAAGGTGATTCGAAGCGAATCCGGGAAATGGTCCTCCATAACTGTACGGTACATTTTCTTGAGATCCTCGGCCATCATCTCCTCCATTGGGTGGTTTAATACCCGCATTACTAGAACAGCCGACGGCCTGAAATCAAATAAAACTTGCTCCCGGCGGCGATCGGGTAAATAATTCATGCTTCATAGCGTCTCGGGATATGAGGACTCACGCGGTTCCAACGGGCGAAAGGAGCATTCGATGAGAGACTTCGAGGGGCTTGCATCGGCAACGCTGATCGCCAGCATGCCTCATAAGGACCGGGCAAAAGCAATCGAACTCGTTATGCGCTCCACGCCCCGGATTCCCGTCTGGCCTCAATTGACCTCCTACCCCGCCGAACAGATGATGGCCCAGTACATCGAGGGGCTCCCTGGGCTGGTGGAGGAAGAGGGCCGCACTCTCGTCCGCGCGGATACCCCGGAATTCGACGAGGCGACCTACTCGTTTTATGAAGAGTACCTTGCCGTGGAAGACGGCTCTCTGGGCGTGGAAAATTCACGATTCGCGATGGGCCCGGAAACCGGGGCATCCCTGCGCCAGTTCCTGGAAACGCTTGAGGGCTCATCCGCGCCTCCGCGCGCGGTCAAGGGCCAGGTAATCGGTCCCTTTACCCTGCTCTCGGGACTCAAGGACCAGGATGGCCGCGCTCTTCTTTTTGACGAACGATTCCAGGACATCGTACCCAAGCTTCTCGCCTACAAGTCCAAATGGCAGATCGAGATGCTCAAGAGGTTCGGGGTCCCCGTCATTATTTTTTTGGATGAACCGGGACTCGCCGGCTTCGGGTCCTCGGCCTTCATCACCATTTCCGCGGAGCTTATTCAACAGCTCCTGGCGGAAGTCGTCGAGGTGATTCATTCGGCGGAGGGACTGGCCGGAATTCACGTGTGCGCGAATACGGACTGGCAACTGGCCTTTAAATCCGGGTTCGATATCATCAACTTTGACGCGCACACCTATTTTGACAAGTTCATGATTTATAGGGAGGAATGCCTCGATTTTCTGGCCCGTGGAGGCAACCTTGCCTGGGGCATAGTTCCCACGCTCGACCAGGACGCACTGGCGGTCGAAACAGTGGAGAGCCTTGCCCTGACATGGTCCGCCCAGGTAGCCGAGCTTGCCTCGGGAGATATGCCCGCCGGGAAGATTGTTTCTCAGTCGCTTCTTACCCCAAGTTGCGGCTGCGGCAGCCTGCCCGAGGCTTCCGCCGAGAAGGTGCTCGATCTGCTGAGCGGCCTTGCCGAAAGGTTTGAGGCTAAATAGAACCGTCCATGGATGGGCCCGCACCGGGGAGCTTGAAGGGTGATCACTCAATGGCCGTTCGCCTTGAGTGGAGTAAACCCCGCATGCGCGTGGCGAGGGCCTTAAGGTGACCGTGTTGAAGGCGAGCGCTCCTGGCGCGTTATACCCTTCGGTTCCCCGGGACGAAGGGGTCATTGAGTGATCGTCGGCAGGCCCGAAAGCCCGCCCCTCACACTGCGGGGGAGGTTGCCCCTGTGTTTTGCCTGGTCTTGCCATGCGAATGCGGGGCTTATTATGCTCGGCATGAACGGGCGCGCGCGTGGGGGTGGTGCTCACTCACCCAGATCCCTGAGCCCGAGGTTTTCACGCTCCGCTTCGAGAATTTCGGCGACGTCGGTTTCACAGCCGGGCGCCATGGCAATGCTCACCAGCCCGAGGGCGGAATCGACGGTGGATACCACTCCGATTCCGGGATAAGCCTCTATGATGAACCGCAGGTAGTGGATCTGGTAAGGGTCGATCAAATATTGGCGCACAATGCAATTGTCCGGGGGCGGTCCCAAAATTTTTCTCCTTTATTTGCGTTCGTTGCTATGATAGCAGACAACCGTTCAGAATACGAAACTTCAGCGGAAACCGCCAAGTTGGAGGATTTTCGACAATGCTAACGAACCCGGCACGGTTTCGAATCGTTCTGTTCCTTGTTTTCCTTGCCGTCTTTTTCCCGTTTCACGGGGACACATCCGGCGTGGCCCTCGCCCAGTCACCGGGAAAATCCATCCCCATCTTCAGCCAGGGACAGGCGGTTGACGATCCCCAGGACAGCGCGAAAAGCCAGCAGCAGGCGGTCCAGGACTTTATGGCCCAGGCCGTCATGCAGGCAGTCGGAAAATACCTGAGTCCGACGCAGATGGGCACACAATTTTCCGCGCTCCAGAAACAAATTCTCGCGCATCCTCAAAAGTACATAGACTCATACCAGGTCTTTAGCCAGACACAGACGGGCGGGCTCTATCGTGTGACAGGCCAGGTATCGGTATCGATCGACGTGCTGCGCAAGGATCTGGAGGAAGCGGGCTTTCCCATAACGGAAACAGCCCGGGCGCAGGCGCCCGTGAAGGATGCTTCCAATCCACCGGCCTCCGGGGATAAACCCCAGGCGCCCGAAAGCACGGGCGAAACCGCGGCCGAAACCCGGGTGGCAAAGACGAACGAAGCGCCCAAGACCTCCGCGACCCGCGGACTCTCGGTCACCAAGAAAGAAATTCTCTGGGTGGTTTGCGAGAAGTGGGAACAGGACTGGGTGATACCAGCAAACAAACGGGACGCGCAGTCTCTATTCGCTCAGAGCATAAAACGGGAGCTTGACGACTACGATTACTCCCTCCTCTACGCGGAACCGGGTTCGGTGAAGGTGGACTATACCGGCAACATCCCACTGTCCCAGGTTGCCGCGCTTGCCCAAAGCCTTGGTGTCCAGCAGGCGGTTGTCGGAGCCGTGGCGCTGAAGCAGGAACGCAACAGGCCCGCAAAGCTTCAGATAAGCCTCCGCGTGCTGAAGGTGGCGGCAGGGAAAACCGAGGGGAACATCACCAGGGAACTGGGCATGGAGGAACTCTCCAACCAGGATGGAGCCTCTGAGCTTGCTTCCTGGGTGGCGCCCCAGTTGAACAGCCTCCTCGGAGCCGGTGAGCGCGAGCAAAAGGTCTCTTCCCCCGACGCCCCGGCCGGGCAGGCGGAACCCGCCACCACGGCGGCGCGGCAGGAAGGCCCCGCCCGCTGGACGATCAGCCTCCCCTCGGCCCAGTACGGGTACTGGAAAGAGGTGGAACGGGCGCTTCGCGAACAGTTCAAGAGCATGCAGGTGACGAGCCTCGAGATGGGCGCCGCGGAAGGGACCGTGCGACTCGATGGGGTGGACGGCAGCTTTATCTCCAGGATGAACGGCACATCACTTCCGAGCGGAGCACTGGTCCGCATAGATTCCTATTCGGCGGAGACGCGGGAGATAAAGGTATCCTTCACGCCTCCCGGAGCAGTGAAGGCTGAGCCCAAACAATGACCATTCCCAACCTGCTGACGCTCAGCCGCATCCTGCTGACCCCCGTATTCGTGTGGCTCGTGCTGGAAAACAGGCTCACTTCAGCCCTGTTGCTCTTTTTCGTGGCCGGAATGACCGATGCGGCCGACGGGTTCATCGCCCGGTTTTTCGATCAGAAAAGCCGCTTCGGAGCGCACCTGGACCCCCTGGCAGACAAGACTCTTTTGGTTACATCTTTTCTCGTGCTGTGCCATGTCGGGCTCATACCCGCATGGCTGGTGATTATCACCGTGGGACGCGATCTCATGATCGTGTCCGGTATCTGTACTCTTTACTGCATCGGCGTCAAACTGGAGATGCAGCCCCTTGCCTCCAGCAAGGCGACTACCTTCTTCCAGCTTTTCACCGTTTTCGTGATGCTCGGCTCCGACCTAGCGCCTCTGCCCGCGTGGATTTATACGGCTTTGTTTTTCGTCACGGCCGGTTTTTCCGTCTACAGCGGCCTGCGCTACTTCGGCATTGGACGGCAGCTTCTGTTGGAGCATCGGATAGTAAAATCCGGCCAGTAATGTTTTTCTTGACATACTCCCGCCACGCCGCTATAGATCCTAGAGTTTTGTAGGCACGTAGCTCAGTGGGAGAGCGCTACCCTGACACGGTAGAAGTCGGCGGTTCAAAACCGCCCGTGCCTACCAGCGCTTTTCAGGAAAACAGGAGCGAAATGGTCGGATTTATCCGGCTCGCTGGTTACCCGGACCCGGATCACAGCAGGAAGAGAACATTTCGGCACTGAGGGAAAAATTATTTCCGTCCAGGGCATCTTTCCAAATGATGGGGGTGCCTTTTTTTGTTTTCTCCAGTTGCTGCCATGCCCGCGCACGCGAGCGAACAGGAAGTGAAAATGCAATCAGATCAAATTCAGGTCACTTTTCCGGACGGACGGCTTGAAACCGTTCCCAGAGGGATAAGCGTCAAGGAGGTACTCGCCGGGGTAAGGACCTCCCCGGACGGGTGGGTTGCGGCAAAGCTCAACGGGCAAATGGTGGACCTCGGCAAAACGATCGATGAAGATGCCACCCTGGAAGGCATCAAAACGGGGACGGACGCGGCCCTGGAGATCCTTCGTCACAGCGCCTCGCACATTATGGCCGAGGCTGTCAAATCACTTTTTCCGGAGGCGAAGGTTGCCATAGGTCCCGCGATCGAAAACGGCTTCTACTACGATTTTGACGTGGAGAGGCCATTCACCCAGGAAGATCTTGAAAAGATCGAGGTCAGGATGCGGGAGATCGTTTCCCAAAAACTCCCGTTCACCCGTACGGATGTGGCGCGCGAAGAGGCGATCCGGACTTTTTCCGAACAGGGCGAAAAGTACAAGGTGGAACTCCTCAACGATATCCGGGACCCGATGGTTTCCTATTACCGGCAGGGTAATTTCCTGGATCTGTGCCGCGGCCCGCACATCCCGCACACGGGATTTCTGAAGGCGTTCAAACTTACAAGCGTCGCGGGCGCGTACTGGCGGGGCGACGAACACAACGCCATGCTCCAGCGCATCTACGGCACCGCCTTTTTCAGCATTGACGATCTCAAGAAGTACCTGAAGTTCCTTGAGGAGGCCCAGAGGCGCGACCACAGGAAGCTGGGAAAGGAACTCGACCTGTTTTCCTTCTCGGATGAGGTCGGGGCCGGCATGGTCATCTACCATCCCAAGGGCGCCCTGATCCGGCACATATTGGAGAGCTTCGAAAAGCGCGAGCACCTGCGCCGCGGATATCATATCGTAATCGGCCCGACCCTGCTCAAGACCGATCTTTGGAAGAAGTCCGGACATTTCGAGCATTACCGGGAAAACATGTATTTTTCCGAAATCGACGAGCAGTCATACGGCATAAAGCCGATGAACTGCCTGTCGCACATGCTGATATACAAGTCGAGGATACGAAGCTATCGTGATCTTCCTCTGCGTTTTTTTGAACTGGGCACGGTGCACAGGCATGAAAAATCCGGTGTTCTACACGGATTGCTTCGCGTCAGGCAGTTTACCCAGGATGACGCGCACATTTTGTGCATGCCGGACCAGTTGAACCAGGAAATAAAAGATATTCTTGATTTCGTCATCGAGGTGATGGGGATCTTCGGATTTGCCTACGAGATGGAGATCAGCACCCGTCCCGAGAAATCGATCGGGACGGATGAGGATTGGGAGCGCGCGACCAATGCGCTCATGGTGGCGTTGAACGAAAAGGGCCTCCCCTTCCAGATTAACGAGGGAGACGGCGCTTTTTACGGACCGAAGATCGATATCAAGCTCAAGGACGCGCTGGACAGGCGCTGGCAGTGCGCGACGATACAATGCGACTTTACGCTTCCCGAGCGCTTCGACCTCAGCTATATCGGGGCGGACGGCGCGAAACATCGCCCCGTCATGGTCCACCGTGTCATACTGGGTGCTATCGAACGTTTCCTGGGTGTTCTCATCGAGCACTACGCCGGGGCTTTCCCCGTATGGCTCGCCCCTGTCCAGGCGACGATCGTGACGGTTACGGATTCGCAACTGGATTTCGCGCGGGAGATCAGCCGCCAGCTTCAGGAGCGCGGGGTTCGGGTCGAAGTTGACATGCGCAGTGAAAAACTGGGCTACAAGATACGCGAGGCCCAGATGCAGAAGGTACCCTATATGCTCGTAATCGGCGACAAAGAGGTTGCCGAAGGCGCCATCGCCCCGAGAAAGCGCGACGGAACGCAATTGAGTCTCATGAGTCCGACTGAGTTTGCCGATCTGATCGAAAGGGAGTGCCTTGAAATGAGCAAGGGGCGGGTCGGCCTTGCCATATAGCGCGTAGTGCGCGGGCGGGTCGGCCATTATGCTATTTCTTTTCAAAACCTCCCATGCCCCCTTTTGAAACACGGGGGAAATTGTTAAAAGAGATATTTCGACGTGTGTTTCGGGTTTTCGCCGTCCCGCTTCATGCGCGAGCGGCAATTGATCCTTATGTAAGACACGAGCCAAGACCTTTAAACAAGGAGGAACAAGCCCTGGAGAAACAAGCTAACGTGAACGAAAAAATCCGGGCGCCCGAAGTGCGGGTGATCGGACATGACGGACAGCAGTTGGGGATCTTGCCCGTAAGGAAGGCGATGGAGCTGGCTGCCCTGGAGCACCTCGACCTGGTCGAGGTAGCCCCGAACGCCGATCCCCCTGTTTGCAAGATAATGGATTACGGGAAATTCAAGTACCAGCAGAACAAGCGGACTCAGGAAGCCAAGAAAAAGCAGACGGTAATCCAGGTCAAGGAAATCAAGATCCGTCCGAAGACGGATGAGCATGATCTGCTGGTCAAAATTAAACATATCAAGCGCTTTCTCGAGCAAAAAGATAAGGCGAAGATAACAATTCTTTTTCGCGGGCGTGAGATTGCCTACGCCGACCAGGGATTCAAGGTGCTCGAGCGCATCAGGGACGAACTCAAGGAAGAAATCGTGGTCGAACAGCAGCCGAAGATGGAGGGCCGCAACCTGATAATGATTCTGGCTCCCAAGACCTAAAAAATCACCGTGTCTCCCTTAATTTGTTGACTCTTCGGCAAGTCCTAAATAAACTATGACTTTTGTGCCGTGGTGATTTCGGCGAGGGGTTTGTTTCGCGGTCCGGCCCGGAAACCCTTGCCCTTCTCGGATCGGCCGCCAGCTTGCGCGCTTTCGAGAAGCCCGTCTTGCATGGGTTTTCTTGCTTTTTTGTCTTGAAAGCACCCCCTCCCTAAAAGGGGTTTAAGTTCTAATTTTGAGCCAACGGAGGATACCTGTAATGCCGAAGATCAAAACCAATCGCGCCGCCGCCAAGCGATTCAAAAAGACCGGAACGGGCAAAATCGTCCGCGCCAAAGCCTTCAAGAGTCATATTTTGACCAAGAAAAGCCCTAAGAGAAAGCGTGGCCTGCGCAGAGATACCGTCGTGAACGCAGTCAGCACGAAGTCGCTCCAGCGGATGCTGCCCTACCTTTAGACAGGTATGGGGCGGGCCCTGCAGCCCGCCGATTCATCCGAAGACTGCATGAACGATCCCATTGCCGTTGAGTTATTAGATATTGACAGGAGATTCCAATGCCCAGAGTAAAAAAGGCGGTGAAGTCGCGCGAGAGGCGCAAGAAGGTTCTAACCGCTGCCAAGGGATACCGCGGTGGCCGCGGCACCCTGATCCGTTCCGCCCTTGAGACAGTACAACGCGCACTCAAATTCGCCTACCGTGACCGTAAGGTTAAGAAGCGCGAATTCCGCAGCCTTTGGATAATGCGCATAAACGCCGCGGTACGCGAGCACGATTTGAGCTATTCCCGGTTTATCAACGGCTTGAAAAAAGCCAACGTCGATCTTGACCGCAAAGCGCTGGCCAACCTCGCTGTAAACAACCCGGAAGCATTTGCCGAATTGGCGAAAATTGCGAAAGAAGCCGCGTAGAAAATGAAAGAGGCAGTTCAAAATCTCCTCGACTCGGCTTCCCGCGAGGTGTCCGGACTGGGAGAAGACCCGAAGGCCCTGGATCTTGCCAGGATACGCTTCCTGGGCAGAAAGGGCGAACTGGCGCAACTCTTCAAACAACTCGGGCAAACACCGGAGCAGGAACGCCGCGAAGCCGGCAGGCTGCTTAATGAAGCCAAATCCCGGCTCGAATCGATCTTTTCCGACGCGGCCGAGAGAATAGAAAAACAGGCAGCCGGCAGGCGCGAAGCTATCGATGTGACCGTTCCGGGAAGACTGCCTCCCGCGGGACGTTTGCACCCGATAACCCAGGTCGCCCTTGAAATCACCCGGATCTTCAACTGGCTCGGGTTCGAGGCGGTCGAAGGTCCCGAGATCGAGCTGGACTACTACAATTTCGAAGCCCTCAATATCCCGCGGGACCACCCTGCCCGCGACATGCAGGACACCTTTTACATCTCCGAAGACGTCGTGTTGCGCACCCATACATCCCCTCTCCAGGTAAGGGTGATGGAGAAGCGCCGACCGCCGATCCGCATCATCGCCCCGGGCCGGACCTACCGTTGCGATTCCGATGTGACCCATACGCCCATGTTTCACCAGGTCGAGGGCCTGATGGTGGGAGAGGGAATTTCCTTCGGCGATTTGAAAGGCATTCTCACCACTTTTGTCCACCAGATGTTCGGGCCCAACGTCGGATTGCGTTTCCGGCCAAGCTTTTTCCCTTTCACCGAACCGAGCGCCGAGGTGGACATCCAGTGCGTGATGTGCCATGGGCAGGGATGTCGTGTCTGCTCGCAAACGGGATGGCTGGAAATACTCGGGTCCGGAATGGTTGACCCCGCGGTATATAAATACGTGGACTACGACCCTGAAAAGGTGACGGGGTTTGCCTTCGGCATGGGGATCGAACGCATCGCCATGCTGAAGCTGGGAATTGACGACCTGCGTCTTTTTTATGAAAACGACCTCCGGTTCCTGAGCCAATTCTGACCCTGAAGAGCATCCGGGGATGCAAGCACATTTGAAACTGCCATGATCGCCATTCCCGGGCCGGGGTGGCGTTTTGTGTACCATTGCGAAGCTGCATGCAGGATATTTGCTCGCGGTTATCGGGGAGTTTGACAGGTCTGGTTACAAAGAATCTCACAGCAACCGCACTTACGATATAGCCTTGGATTAAACATGCTTATTAGTCTCAAATGGCTCTCTGACTATGTAGAGTGCCACCTGCCGCCCCGGGAGCTGGCCGATGGCCTGACCATGACGGGTCTGGAGGCCGAGGGCCTCTGGCACCGCTACCCTCATCTGAAAGATGTCATCACGGTCCGGATAGAGTCGATCGCGCCTCATCCGAACGCCGACCGGTTGAGCATATGTTCCGTTTCCAGCGGGAACAGCGTCTACAGGGTGGTTTGCGGAGCGCCCAACGCTCGCGCGGGCGAAATCGTCCCCCTTGCGACGGACGGGGCCGAACTCCCTTCGGGTCAGGTCCGGAAGACTTCGATACGCGGCGAGGCATCCGACGGGATGCTGTGCTCCGAGAAAGAACTCGATCTCGGAGAGGACCGGAGCGGGATATGGCTGCTGCCACCCGACACGCCGGTCGGGGTGACGCTGGATAAGGCCCTCGGTATAGAGGACGTGCTGCTGGAGATAGGCATTACTCCAAACCGCGGCGACTGCCTCTCCATGATAGGGGTCGCGCGCGAAACCGCTTCCCTGTGCGGGACCGCCGTAAAATATCCCGCGGTATCCCTCGAAGACACCGGGCCTCCCATAGAGACTCTGGCATCCGTCACAATCGATGACCCTGCCGGGTGCCCGCGCTACACCGCCCGCCTGATTCGGGGCGTCAAAATCGGACCTTCGCCCGAATGGCTCAGGAGCCGGATTGAGGCAGTAGGCCTGCGTTCCATCAACAACATAGTGGATGTGACCAACTTTGTGATGATGGAACTGGGGCAGCCGCTGCATGCCTTCGATTTCAACAGGGTCCGCGAGCACGGGATCGTCGTTCGAAAAGCATCGCCCGGCGAGAAGTTCACGACACTTGACGGCGTGGAGCGTGAATTGCCGGAAGGCACGGTCCTCATCTGCGACGGTGTCGGACCGGTGGCTATCGGCGGCATCATGGGCGGGCTCAATTCCGAAATCTCACCCGACACCACGGACGTGTTGATTGAAAGCGCCTACTTTCAACCGCTTTCCATCCGCCGGAGCAGCAAGAAGCTTGGTCTCAAAACGGAGTCAAGCTACCGGTTCGAGCGTGGAATAGACCCCGAGGGTGTCCTTCGCGCCCTGGACCGCGCGGCTCGACTCATGCAAGAGGTGGGCGGAGGTGTCATCGCTTCGGGAAGAATAGACGCCTACCCCCAAAAGCTGGAGTTCCCGGTGCTGACCCTGAGGGTCGACGCCGCGAACCGTTTTCTTGGGACGAACCTCTCCCGCGCCGAAATGCAGCGAGTTCTCGAGAGCATCGAGATTCGCGTGGAACCGCTGGACACTAACAGCCTCAAGGTTCTGGTCCCGTCCTTTCGACCGGACATCACAAGGGAAGTGGACCTTTTCGAGGAGATCGCCCGCCTTTCCGGTTATGATGCTATTCCGGTCACGAGCCCCGCGGTTGTCGCGGAATCCGCGTCCGCCAATCCGCACCAGGCGGCAAGGCACGATATCAAGCGGCTCCTCGCCAGTGCGGGCTTCTTCGAGGTCATCAACTACTCTTTTATTTCCCTCGAATCTCTTAAGAAGCTCCGGTACGCGGAAGGTGACCCCAGGCTCAATCCCGTAAGGCTCAGGAATCCGCTCAGCGATGAGCAGGCTGTCATGCGCACAAGCCTCATTCCGGGTCTTCTCATGAATGCCCGGTACAATTTCGATCGCCGGTCCGAGGACCTTCGGATTTTCGAGCTGAGCAAGGTATTTCTGCCCCGTGAAGGGGAACTGCTGGCGAACGAACCTCACCACATCGCCGGCGCGATGGCCGGCCGGCGGGTTTCGCAGCTTCTCCACGGCAAGGATGAGGAGATCGACTACGCCGATGTCAAGGGTGTGGTGGAAAGCGTTCTCAACTTCCTGAGAATCAACGGCGCCAGGTTCAGAGCCGAGGCGATTCCTCCCTGGCTGGATCAATATGCATCCGCTTCCATATTCGTTGGCGACGAGCGCGTTGGGGAACTGGGCGGAATACATCCCGAGGTAGCCGAAAGCTTCGATCTCAAGCGTGCCGTATACATTTTCCGGCTCAACTTCGAGCGGCTCTTTGCTCTGAAGGGTCCGGAACCTTTCTTCGCGAGCCTGCCGAAGTTTCCGGCGGTCGCCCGTGACATGGCCCTGGTTGCCGCCGAGAAGCTGCCGGTGGAAGAGCCGCTTGACTTCATAGCGAACTTGAAGGAGCCTTTGCTCGAAAGCGTGGCTATCTTTGATATATTCCGGAGCGAACAACTCGGAGCCGATAAAAAAAGTGTAGGATATCGACTCACATACCGTGCACCCGACCGAAGCCTCACTGACGAAGAAGTGAATGTTATTCACGAAAAGCTCGTCAAAAGGATGGTCGATAGATTTGGGGTATCCCTGAGGCAGTAGTGAGGTCGTCATGGCAGAAAAAGAAGCTCAGCCGGGGAAAGACGCCGGCGCGGGAAGAAAGCCGCCCTGTGAAGTTACTTTTCATGTGGGGGACCAGCCGTTCACGGGTACATCCATTCATTTCAGCGAGCGCGGCATCCTGGTGATGTCCAAGACCCCCGCTCCCCTCAACGCCAAGCTCAAATTGATACTTCAGTTTCCGGGCTTCAAGAACGCGCTGGAGCTGAAAGGGGAAGTGGTTTGGAGCAACATCTACGGGGCCGGAGATTCGCTCTCGCCCAAGGGAATGGGCGTGAAGTTCATGAATGTCGAACGGGATATGGAACGGCTGCTGGCGGAGCTTGCCACGCAGTACGAGTGCGCGGGAAGCGTATACAGTTGCTATTACACCTGATCGGATCACGGGCGAGACGCCGGTGCAAGCATCCGCCCTTGACCCGAACCGCCCATGAAAGCCGCCGATGTAATTGCATTTCTTCCCGGGTCAGACAAAAGTTCGATCCGGGAAAATTGTTTATGGGGAGCCAGCTCACAGGCGCCTAATACGGAATTGCGTTCAAGATGAATCTTTCCCGAGAGTGACGGCGCCGATGAGAATTGGCTCCACCCTTCGATACCTCACGGCGAACGGGAGACGTATCATCTTGAACGCGAAATAGTATAATACGAGGTTGCGTTCAGAGGTATCCGCCATAAAAGGTGGACATCCGGGTCAACACTCGCTCGTTCATGTTTCGATACCCCGTCGCGAACGGGAGTGTATCCTCTCGAACACAAATGACTTTAAATGGTTCGCCACCGGGCATAAGACCACGTCATTCCGATCGGAGTCCTCGTATTCCCGGACGATAACTCCCCCCGTCCGCGCCGGGGTGCCGATAGGTGGAACGGGCCTGTGTGCGGTGGAACGTATAGAAGAGGATTCCATTGAAGTTTGTTGAAATAGCACTGATAGCCGTGGCACTGGGTTGTGACGCTTTCGCCGTCGGGATGGGTGTGGGAACGAAAGCCTGTCAACCGAGGCAGGTGTTCCGGCTCTCTTTCCACTTCGGCCTCTTTCAGTTTATTATGCCGCTTCTCGGCTGGTATGCCGGCCAGAATATGGTTGGGATTGCCAGCAGGTGGGCGCCATGGATAGCCTTCGTCCTGCTGTTTGGCATCGGCGCCAGGATGGCGGGGGAAAACCTGTTCCACAAGAAAGTCGAGAAGCCGGCCGCATGCGATCCGACCCGCGGCCTCAGCCTTGTGGTCCTGTCCCTGGCCACGAGCATCGATGCCCTGGGAGTAGGCTTCGGCATGGGCCTTCTCGGTACCGGGCTTCTATTCCCGGCATTATGGATAGGAATAACAGCCGCTGCCATGACATGGGCCGCGATGAAGCTCGGCAATCGTCTTTCGCGGCGCTTCGGCAAGTGGATGGAACTTGCCGGAGGAATCATTCTGATGGCCATTGCAGTCAAACTGGTTCTATAGGAACGGAATCCACTCATGGCGATAAGACTTGAAACAGCACTCAAGGAACATCTCTTTGACCCCGAGGGAGCGAGCCTGTGCGGGAGAGTACGGGACTACTTCGGTTGGGAAATCGGTCAGGCGCGGGTTATAAACATCCTGACTCTTGACACACGGCTGTCCGAACAGGAACTCGAAGCCGTACGCACCGAGATTTTCACAAACCCGGTGACCCAGATTTCCTCGTACGGCGGCATCGCACGGGACTTCGACTGGGCGATCTGGGTCGGGTACAGGCCGGGCGTGCGCGATACGGCGGGAAGCGTTGCGATCGAAGCCATATCCAATTACCTGGACAGGCCCTGCTCGCCCGATGAGGCCGCCTATACTTCCCGGCTTTTTCTTCTGCGCGATGCCACGCTCACGCGCGCCCAGACTGAAACGATCGCCCGCGAACTGCTTGCCAACGACATCATACAGCAGTGGCGCATATTCAGCCGGTCCGAATGGAACGAGAAGGAAGGAGTGGGACTGGTAATCCCGAAAGTGCTGCTCGCTCACACGCCTTCCGTTGCCCGGATCCCGATCGAAAGTGATGAAGAACTCGCAAAACTGAGCGATGAGAGAAACCTGGCGCTCAACAGAAGTGACATCCCGGTCATTAGAGAATACTTCCGCCGCGACGATGTACTTCGCCAGCGCGCGGAGGTGGGGCTTTCCGTCCCCACCGACGTCGAACTGGAAGCCATTTCCCAGGCCCGCAGCGATCACTGCAACCACAACACGTTTCGTGGGAAATTCCACTATCGCGACCTGGCGACCGGCGAAAGCCTTACCGTGGACAATCTTTTCAAGACGTGCATCCAGGCGCCCACGCTCGCGTTGCAGCAAGCCAAGGAATGGGTTGTCTCCGTCCTGTGGGACAATGCCGGGGTTGCGCGCTTCGACGGGGATTTCAACTACTCCGTTACCGGCGAAACTCACAACAGCCCATCCAACATGGAAGCTTACGGCGGATCGCTCACGGGCATTGTCGGCATCTATCGGGATATCATGGGAACGGGTAAGGGTTCGCGCCTGGTTGCGGGGCTCTACGGCTTCTGCGTGGGTCCTCGGGATTACAGGGGACCTCTGCGGCCCCACCTGCATCCACGCCGGCTTCTGGACGGAATTGTGGAAGGCGTGAAGGATGGCGGGAACAAACACGGCGTTCCGACGCCCTTCGGAAATCTCTTCTTCCATCCCTCTTACCTGGGGAAATGCCTGGTATTCGTTGCATCCCTGGGAATCATGCCGCGCGCGATCAATGGCCAGCCGGTTGACCTGAAACAGCCCGGAGATGGAGACCTCATCATCATGTGCGGCGGCCGGGTCGGGAAAGACGGTATCCACGGAGTCACGGCGTCGAGCGAGAGCTATAGTGAAAGCACGCCCGCGGGGCATGTCCAGATCGGCGATCCCTACACACAGAAAAAGATGCATGATTTCCTGCTCGAGGCACGCGACGAGGAACTGATCACCTTCATTACCGACAACGGGGGCGGAGGGCTCTCCTCCTCCGTCGGCGAATCCGCCTCCATGGCAGGCGGTGCTTATGTCGAAGTGGATAAGGTCCCGCTGAAGTACGAGGGACTCGATGTCTGGGAGATCTGGGTATCGGAATCGCAAGAGCGCATGACGGTGGCGATCCGGCCGGAGAGTCTCGGAAGGTTCATGGAGCTTTCTCGCAGGCACGACGTGGAAAGCACGGTCATCGGGCACTACGAAAAAACAGGAAAGCTCCATCTCGTCTTCGATGGGAAGACCTGCGCGTATCTTGATCTCGAGTTCTTCTCGGAAGACTTTCCCCAGTGGGAGTTCAAGGCGGAGTGGACCCCGCCGCGAGCGCGGGGGCTGCTTGAACCGGTGCTCTCGGAACCTTCTGATTTGGGACGCGCTCTGCACGCGCTCCTGGCAAGTCCTAACCTGTGCAGCCGGGAATGGATACAGCGCCAGTACGATCACGAAGTCCAGGGCGGCAGCGCGGTCAAGTTCATGACGGGCCGGGACCGTGACGTCCCGAATGATGCCGCTGTCATTCGGCCGGTGCTTGACAGAAATGGCGGGATTGCCCTCGCCCAGTCGTTGAATCCGACTTACTCGCAAATCGACGCCTACGAAATGGTGGCGGCAACCATTGACGAAGCTGTACGCCGTATCGTCTCGGTCGGTGGGAAGCTCGACGAAATCGGAGGAGTCGATAACTTTTGCTGGCCGAATATCCAGTACGACCCCGTTTCAAATCCCGACGGCGGGTACAAAGCCGCCCAACTGGTTCGGGCAAACTGGGCGCTCCGCGATATGTGCCTGAAGTACGGCATCCCGCTTCTTTCCGGAAAAGACAGCATGTATGTGGACGGACATCTCTCCGGCGCTTTCGGTGAGAGGCATAAGGTGAGCGGTCTGCCCACAATGCAGTTCACGGCGACGGGAATCGTTCCCGACGTTCGAAAATCCCAGACCATGGAACTCAAGAGGGCCGGGGACCTCGTCTACATTGTGGGAACAACCCGCAATGAACTCGGCGGCTCCGCTTACTATGATCTTTTCGGCTACCTGGGACTGAATGTTCCAAAGACCGATCCCGAACAGCTCCTTGCGCTGTACGGGGCGGTCGAGCGCGCTATTTCGGCGGAACTCGTGGCGTCATGCCACGGCATCTACAGGGGCGGCCTCGCGGTTCACGCCGCCATGGCAGCTTTTGGGGGGCATCTCGGGATGACCGTGGACCTTGCCCGGGCACCGGTTGACAGTAAAGAACCGGTGGCCATATCGTCCGGGCGGACGGTCACCCTCCGCGATGACCAGGTCCTTTTCAGCGAATCGAGCGGGCGATTCCTGGTAACCGTTCCCAAAGAGCGCCATGCCGAATTTGAAGAACTCTTCCAGGGTCTGACCTTGGGCAAGATTGGTCAAGTGACCGCTGATCCCGAATTGGTCATCGTCGGCAATTCAGGTGCCGAGCTGCTGCGGGAGAATATCTTTTCGTTAAGGAAATCCTGGCTGGGGAACCCCGGGTAGTCATCGCTGAATTTGGCCTCGGCGCTCATGGTTCAGCAGCAACCCCGATGAGGGGCTTGTTGCAGTTCCCTGTCGCCCGGCCGGTTCTATATCAGCACCAGGGTTGAACGGGCCGGTGTGCGCTGTTTTTCGACATGCGCCTTGCCACGCGCATACAGGGGTTATTATGCTCAGGGCGGACAGAGGGGTGAACGCCCTGGTCCCATCTGTCAGTTGTGAGCCGCCACAGTATTGAGAACGAAGGTTTAGGAGGAGCAACCGAAGCATGGAAAAGCCGTTGGTGGTAATCGTAATGGGGAGCGCATCGGATATTCCGGTAATGGAAAATGCTTTCCGTGTTCTCGAGAAATTCAAAGTACCCTTTGAGGCCCGGATTCTCTCCGCTCACCGAACACCCGATGAATCCGCAGTCTACTTCAAGGGGCTCGTTGAGCGCGGTGTAAAGGTCATTATAGCCGGCGCGGGCTGGGCGGCCCATCTGGCAGGCGCGGCCGCGGCTAATACGACCATCCCGGTGATAGGCGTTCCCATCGATTCTTCCCCGCTTAACGGCATGGATGCACTGTTCGCCACGGTACAGATGCCTCCGGGAATTCCCGTTGCCACCATGGCCGTGGGTAAAGGCGGAGCATATAACGCCGCGGTATTCGCCGTCCAGATCCTCTCCCTTATGGATACCGATCTCACAGCCCGCCTTGATGCCTTCAAGAAGAAGATGGCCGATGAAATCATAAGTGAAAAGAACAAGGAACTGCAGGATTATCTCGCCGGCCGAAAGTCCGGTTAACCGGTGTCGCATTCCGTGAGTTCTTCGACGTTTAGAATGCCGTCAAAGCAGCTTCCGCGAACATTCGAGGCCGCGGAATAATATTGAGTTATTTATGGGATGCAACACTGGCGTTCCCTTTCCCGTAAGCGGGGTAAACCCCGTATTCGCGTGGTAAGGCGAGGTAATGGGTATCCCGTGGACAAAAAGGTGCCTTGACCATGCTTTTCATTCAGCCTGTTTTCCGGAGGAAGCGGAAATGATGTTCGATGATTTGGACGAGATCAGGCGTGCCCGGAAAAAATACAATTACAAGATGTTTCAGAGTGGCGTCGGGACCTTTCGCGAGTTGGAGGAATTGGAAGAGAACATCTTCAGTAAGGGAAAGCTTCCGCGCAAGACTAAAGAACTGGTAGCCCTCGGCATCAGCATTGCCCAGTCATGCTATGGGTGAATCGAATACCACGTCGGCATGGCTGCTGAACATGGCGCAAGCAGGCGGGAAATAGCCGAGGCCACGGCTGTCGCGCTGGCGTTGGGAGGTGGAGTTGTACAATGGCCCGCCCGATTTGTCTTCAAAGTCATGGATGAACTGGGACTGCCCGACAAAACGGATGCTCCAACCGGCACGGAAGAAAAAGGAGAGTAGACGGCAAGGCCCTGTTCTCATTCGGGATGAGCTACATCGCGCATCTTCGGCGCACCAGGCGCGGCCGGGGTCATGTCAATATTTAGAGAGAAGCGTCGTAGACCGGAATCCCTTTCTCCCCGGCTTTTTTGAAAGCCCGCCTGATGACCGGTTCGGTCCCCCTGGTGAGATCGTACGAGGAAAGATCTTTTAAGGGGAGAAACATGCATTCTTCCGCGTCTGTCGCGGCAACCGGCTCACCCTGCGCGGACTCGCACAGGAAATCGAGAAGGATGTAGTGGTATTCAATCCTGGAGCTGTTGTCATAAATCACGCGGTCGAGCACTGCCACGAGGTCTATCACTTTTACATCCAGCCCCACTTCTTCCCGGATCTCCCTGCGAACGGCGGCCTCCAGGCTTTCTCCCAATTCCACCAGCCCCCCTGGAATCGACCACTTCCCCGATGAAGGCGGATTGCCTCTTTTCACCAAAAGCACCTCATCGCCTCGGAAGATGATTGCTCCCACTCCCGCCAGCGGCATCTCGGGATATCGTCTGTTCATGACTCATGATGCCTTGTTGCAACAGTTGTGAGCGATGACAGTCACGGGAACGCTTCCATTCCCGGCTGGAACGGTTTCATACTATTCCCGCCATCCTCTCTTATGTCAAAATATTCGGCGCCGCGCGTCCAGTTCCCGCTCCGCTAAGGCCGGCAGGATCGGCAGGGATGATACCCGTCATACAGCGGCTGCCACCGTCCCTGGAAACGCACCCGGCTCCGGACGGACATCTCCCGGCCCAAGGGGCACCGCGGCCGATGGAATACGTAAGTGCCGATGTTTCCGATATAGTAGGGCGCGGTCCTGACGGGACAAGCTCCCCAGAGGCCCTCTCGTTTCGTGATCGCCTCGCGTTGCGCTCCGAGAAGCTCCGCGAACATATCCTCCGCTCCGGGTGTTCTGTAGATCCAGGCGTATCCGGCTCGTACCAGCTCAACATTGACACAGGCGCCGTCCGGACCATGCACATAGGCCAGGAGCCGACCATACTGATCATGGGTCTCTCCCGCATAGCGAAGGGCCACTTTCTTTCCGAGCACCCTTCTCGCATTCGCCTCTTTTGCCTTTCGCCCATGGCACTGCGAGGGTTCCCCCCGGTGCCCTGTTTCCGGTGCATCAATGCCAAGATAGCGTACCTTTTCGCCCGTTTCCAGGATAATGGTGTCACCATCGAGGACGTGTTCCACTTTCCCGGCGGCAGGCAACGACCCGGCCCTGCCCGGCCATCCGGCCCAAGCCGCCGCCAGCATTGCCAGAACAGTAAGAACCAGGATAACTGGACGTCTTGTAAACATTCCGGGGCCTTTCTCCGTCTATATCGCCGTGGCCGAACTCGTCACCTCGTCTGTCGATTACAGTATATAATTCTTGACGAAAGGGGGTGGAATGGTATTTTTTATAGCTTCGGATTTGGATGAGCTGCCGAAGGACAGCTTCCCCGAGGCCGAGTTACCTGGATCAGAATCCCGAGGATACGGGCAGGGGCGATCCCATACCTGGCATGCTTCCACTGTTTGTGTCACACCTGGACACCGAATGCTTTTCATCCCGCAAGCCAATCCTGTCCCTGCGCATTTTTCCGGAGAGAATCAATGAAACCTTGTGTCATGCTGACGGTTTTCTGTTGCATCCTCTGTGCGGCTTTCATGACCATACCGTCTGCCCAGGAACAACCCCAGGAGGCGTCACCTCCGTCACCAGCCCCTTCATCCGATGCCGCTCAGAAATTGGGGCTTAAGCAGGCGATCATGTGCGAGAGGGTGGAAAATCTCACCCCCGTGCGCCCCGGGCTTGCTTTTTCGGTATCATCCGGGCAAGTCTGCTGCTTTACCTCTTTCGAGCCGGTTCCGCAGCCCACGGTGATCTACCACAGATGGTTCCGCCGTGATGAACTGAGCACCCAGACCCGGCTGCGCCTCTACTCACCGAAGTGGTCCACCTATAGCGTTATCCAGCTTCGGGAGACCGACAAAGGTCCATGGCGGGTTGAAATAATAGACCAGAACGGGCACGTTTTCGATGTGCTCAGGTTCAGCATAACAGATTAGCCAAACAGGCGCCGCAATGACCCGTTTAATTGCATTCCTATCATCGGTACGCTGGCAGGATATAGTGGATATCCTGATAAACAGCTATATACTCCTGCGGGTCTATATACTTTTCCAGGGCACAAACGCTTTCCGTGTCCTGGTTGGGATCACTTCCCTCTGGATTCTGCAGGAGGTTGCCGCCAGTATAGGCCTTATCCTCACGAGCTGGGCCATTCGCGGTATTACCGCGGCGGCCGCGATCATCATCATCGTTGTATTTAGAAATGAAATCCGCACCGCGCTCCAGGTTCGCAATCTTAAAGCGTTTCTGTGGGGATTTCCCAATCGCGAACAAACGACGCCCGTGGATGTGATCACGGAGTCTGTATTCCAGATGGCCAAGAGGCGAACCGGCGCCCTGATAGTCTTTCCGGGAAAGGAAGACCTCGGGGAAGCAATCCACGGAGGCCTATCCTGGAACGGCACAGTCTCTCCTGAAATGCTCCTGAGCATCTTCTGGCCCCAGAACCCGGTACATGATGGGGCAATCATAATAAACGGCTCGCGGATCACCGAGGTGGGTGTGCTTCTTCCGCTTTCGCAGCGCCAGGATCTTCCATCTTATTACGGAACGCGTCACCGGGCGGCTGTGGGGCTTTCCGAGCGCACAGACGCGCTGGTGGTTGTCGTCTCCGAGGAACGGGGGCGGGTGAGCATTGCCAAGGATTATACACTCAAGCCTGTTATCGACAGCGAGGAACTCGCGCAGGCAATCCGAAAGCACCTGAACTTCCCCGACATCAGCCCGGCCCGCCAGCACGAGCGGGAACGGCTGAAGCTCGTGGTCGCGGCCGGTCTTTCCCTTCTCATAATGACGGGTATCTGGTTTGGCTTCACCCGAAGCCAGGATACGATCATTGCTCTCAATGTCCCGATCGAATATGTGAACAGACCGGCGAACTACGAGATATTGGACACTTCGGTGGATGAAGCTCGGCTTCAACTTTTCGGTTCGAGCGCGCTCATCAAGTCATTGAAGCAGGGACAGGTGGGGGTGCGTATAGACTTGAGCAAAGCCGCGGAAGGGCGGAACACCTTTACCATTACCCAGGATGATATAATCCTGCCTCCCGGGGTGTCTCTCAATAAGATCCAACCCGCGGTAATAGACGTTACCCTGGACATTCCCACTACCAGGGAGCTGCCGATCCAGGTTGACTGGGTCGGAAGACTCCCGGAGAACATGGTACTGTCGAGTGTGACCGTGACCCCCGAGACGGTCAAGGTAATAGGCGGCAGTAAGACCCTTGAAAAAGTGAGCACAGTCTACACGGCTCCGGTAAGGCTCGACAGTCTGACAAGATCCGGATCCGTCACAACCCAGGTCGTGCTCTCGCCTCCTTCACTTCGCGTGGCATCCGCTTCACCGGAGAAGGTGACGATTCAGTATTTGCTCAGCGAAAGGAATTCCCCGGCGAAAAAATAGACCATCCCCATGCGGCGCCGGCCGCGCATGCCATTCAACGGCGGCACTCACGTTCGTGACGGGTGATGGAGACTGCATGGGGATATGGGGTTCGGGCGGAGGCAGAACTTACACCGTACCTTCAAATGCCCGGATCATGCGCCGGCTGGCAACCGGGTGGCGGCGGATGAATCCGGAATCCGGCGCGCATGCTCCCCGGCGGTCCCACCTGATACCGGGTACGCGGGACACGATAGTGGTTCCGCGATCCCCGCCAGCAATCCCTGATTTTCAACAACTACTCTTAACCAGGCGGAAATTCGGAACAATCGACTGATTCGCCGTTCTTGAGGGAGAGAATGATCCGATTGGCCCTCTCCTCAACCTCGGGGATCATTTCAACTAAAGCTTTAAGGGCGGTAAGCACTTTTTTGGTCTGCTGTTTGTGAGGGATAGACAGGTCGGGGTGGTCCAATAACTTCAGGATTTCATCCAGCACGAGGACTTTATCCACGGTGAAATCAGTGTATGCGAGCCTTGGCCAGGCGTTTTTGAGGTCTTCGGGAAGATGACGGATCTCCTTGGTCAGTTCCTGGTTGGTTCCAACCCATAACGCTTTAGGCAAACGATCGAGCAGCGATTGGATCTCTTCACGGCAGGAATCCCATACCTTGCTCTCGAGCAGCAACCTGTTCCATTTGGGTCGTATCTTATTGTCGACCCACCTCTCACCAAGCCCCGGCATGAGAGAGAGACCGGCAAGTTCCTCCTGTTCCAGCAGAAGCGTTTGACAAAAAGCCGCCAGCATCGGCGCGCCGTTTATCCCCGGAAGGCTGGTGCGAATAATCTCGCTCAGGCGGTTCAGAATATCGCGCTTGCTCTCGATGTGCGGAAAAGCCCGAGCGATCTCGGACTCCCACTGCTCGCGCAGGAAACTGATTTCGGCATTGATGGCCGAGAAGATAAACCCGAGTTTTATAAGGGTGTTTCTCAATTCGTGGGCAAGGACATTACAGCTTTGCAGCCGCTGGCGCGCCAGTTCTTTCTGTGCCTTGGAGAGGGTTTCCCGGACATGGAGAGAGAGCAACTCGGTACCCAGAATTCTGGAGAGTTTCTTGATGACCTTCGTGGAGTAGTCTCCCATCTTGATCGTGCCGGGCTTAAAATGGATTTTGACTACCGCCACGACCACATATTCCCAATCCTTCCAGATGGGATTACCCGAATAGTCCAGGGGGTATTGGAGATCACCGGTCGAATCATGGTACAGGTATGATTTTTTGATCAGGACGGGTTCCATGTGGTGGTGGTCTTCGGGCTCGTCGCTGAGTTGCTTTCGCACGCTCCGGGCATCCTGGTTCGGGTCATCGGCGGTCCAGCTCTTGCCTTTTTCCACGCACCAGGCCATTGCCTCCCGCACATACCCCGGCCTGTCCCTGTATTGTTCCCAACTCTTTCCAGGGTGGTTGTAGTCGGAGACCTCCGGAAGCCCCCACTCGATAGTCCCATTCACCTCATTGCGAATTCCGGAAGTGATCCGAACCGCCTGAAGTCTCGGCATCGGTCCAATTCGGTAAATGGTCCCCTTGGTTGCTGAACGCAGACAAAAAAGGATGGTTTCAATCATATCCTTGCAGGCACGCTCAAGGATATCCTTGCCGATGATCATCAAAATGCCCCTATACCAACGCTCCCGGTAGTCCAGTTGTGGTTTTATCCCGAATACCGGACACGGTCAACAGGGTTTTTCTTCTCCTCGGCCCGGCGCCGGGAGACAAGCATCCGATGTCTCAAACACTCGAATCCAGCTTTGCTTTGGGAATTCGAAAGAGTAGAATCTGCCGCTATCTCTAAACAAAGGAGCCGCTCATGCCAATTGCCAGGCTTTTGCAGTCGATTGCCTTGTCGTTGCTGCTGTTGCTTGTTACCGGATCTATCTGCCCTATATCCCAAGCCGCCGAGGCAGAGAAACGAGAGCTGAAGTTCCGCTGGGCTTTCGGCGCTCTCGGAGGCAGCACAAATGCCCCCCGCGTCGAACCCGTGGCCAGGAACGCGGTACTCAAATCGGGCGACAAACTCAAGGTGATGGTTGAACTCCACAGGAAATGCTTTGTTTACCTGATCCATCATAATGCACAGGGAGAGGTCGCCATGCTCTTTCCGTATGATATCAAGCAGTTCGGCACGGATTACCAACCCGGCCGCAGGTATTATATCCCAAAGGGCGAAGCGTGGTTCCAGCTCGACAACAAAATCGGAAAAGAGACTTTCTACCTGATGGCCTCCGACCAGAGGTTGCTCGATATTGAATACCTCTATAACAAGTATGTTTCATCGGAACCCGTAAAACGAACCGAGCTTGCCGTCCAGATGGTCGCGGAGCTGGACAGCCTCCGCGAGCAGTACAGGGCAGCCGGCGAACAGTCGGATGTCCTGGCCAGTAATGAGGCTACTCTGAGAGGATTCGAGAGAGCCACTGGAGCAGACCCAACCGATATCGCCGGCATGGCCCGGGATATCGCCTTCAATAACCTGTACTCGGAAACCATCGTCATCGATCACCGCTGATAAGCAGACCTTTCTCCTTTTCCCCCGAGGGCGTGCCTCCTGTCGGCCGATGTTGCCGGTTGACAAAAGGTGAAGCCGCATTAAGTTTGTGGTCAAGGCAAAACCAAATATTGTTGGTGGCCTGCAAAGTTTTAGAGAAAGAATCTTGTATATTTGGGTTTATCGAGGAGTGTGCTATGTACAAAAAGCTTCTAAGCTTAACCATACTCGGAATCGTTTTCACCCTGGTCTTTGGTTTCGGATCAGTAGCAAAAGCTGAGTTCTTCGATCGAACAGCTCCTGGCGTCGATCGTGACCTGTTCGCTTACCATCAGGGTGAAGTGAACCAGTTCGGAAACGATAGGGCGTACTCATCGGCTGGAGGCACCGACACCGATGCCGATTTCAGGGCCAACCACTTTGTTCCGGACTCCTATGGTCTGTCAGGTTCCTACGCCGATTGGATGGAACGCTGATACCGTAAACATGGAAAAACTCGGTCAGGCCTCTGCCCTGAGTGAGATCTTCTTGTCAACAGCCCCGGTGAAAGAAATTCACCGGGGCTGTTTTTGTGATACTTCGCAACAGGGACTGCTTCAAGGTCAAGATATGATTCAGGAAGGATCATTGCCCGGCTGGTGGAGCGTCCGGCTGATTGATGAAGGATCGGCCACTGCCGGTGGCATGGCGGAAAAAGAGGACCGGGGCGCCGCGTATCTACTGTTCCTTTGCCGCGGATGCGGCAAGGCCGGAAAGAAACTGCTCGCAATCATCCTCTTCGCCTATGTCCATGGCGTAGCGGCGCAGCTCCTCCACGAGAGCCGGTTCATAACGATCCGAAATGATTGTCTTCAGTCCATTGTATTTTTCACGGTGTTTGGAAAGCGCACAGGCATCCTGGAGTGGGCGGAAGCATCTCAGGCGTTTCTCATTCTCGAGTTCTCTGATAATCAGGGGAATATCGCTGATAATCTCCCGTAATTCAGCCATTCTGGATTTCATGGCCCTGACCTTATCCCGCGACACCATACCCTTTGCCCATTCCACGAGGACTGCCGGCAACTTCCGATTCAACTCATCCAGTTCCCGGAGTGCCGAATTCTCCTCAACCCTCATGCGCATAATGAGGCCGTCGAGTTCCGTCCATGCCCGCGTAGCCTCGGTGCGCATCTGCTCTTCCCTGATCATAATCCCTCTCCCACGCATAGCCGTTCGTTCCGCCCCCTCATGCTGAACCTGGTTTATAATCTATTTCCCGAGCACAACCATTATTAATTACTGAGTCGAAGAAGGGGAAGACGGCTTGCATCCAAGTTATCCTCAAGATAGCCACCGTTGCGAGGTGCTGAAAGAAAGACTTACCCTTTCTCGCATGAGACAGCCCTGAGTGCGGCGACCTGGATGATCCCGCATTTCTGTACACACCTGAAACAAGTCAAAGCGGTAGAACAGGGATCAGATGATTGCATTTCGAAAAAAAGAAAAAGCCGAAACGGTGGGGCAGACCGATCGGCTCTGAGGAGGAAAGAGTTTTTATTGTCAGCAGATGGATATAGCAACTTCGATGCCAAGTTGGGATCGACAAGATTTCATAAGCTTTTACAACTAGTTATCATTTTAGGAGCCCCAACCAGCCTGAACTGGACCCATTATAATCCCGCCTGAATCACGCCAATCCCGCCAATCCCGCCTGAATCCGGCAAGGGATAACTCACCTGGGTTCTAAATACGGAATGCGTTCAAGATTGGCGCCAGCCCTGAATGAAAGACATCCGGATCAACGCTGGCCAGTTCTACCCTTCTACACGCTCAGGCCGAGCGGGGATTAGCTCAATGCAAATTATCGGAACGGGCGCGGCCTACCGGCCCCCTATGTGACGAGCATTTTCCCGGATAGAGATACACCCTCGTTCGTGCCGAGCGGCAGTAAACCCCGCATTCGCGTGACAAGGCGTAGCCAGAAAACAGCGCTGTGTCCGCTCGATTCCGGCCAGTTCTACCCTTCTACACGCTCAGGCCGAGCGGGGGATGTACCATCTTGAATACGAAATAATCTAAAACAGGGGATCCAATAAAGAACTATTCGGGAAGACTGAATATCCGGAGATTTCAATGCGCTCGCACGGATGACCGTGAACCGGTATTGATCCAAACCGGCCGCTGGATTGGGGGTGTTTTCAAAATGAAGCTAACGATTCGGGCAGATGCTGGAAAAGAGCTTTACCCCGGCATGAAGATCCGCGAAACCTGTTAAGCCGGCGTCAGAAAATGAGCGTCACTCAGTGGTGGCACTAAGTGACTCAATGCCCGGCGGTTTCTTGCTCCGGAATCCATTGGACCGGCTTGCCTTGAAGCGGTCCAGGATTTTCACGGCAGGACGGAATATCAAGAAACCAGGGTGGATCATGCCCCCTGCGCCAGCCTGACGTCCACGGCGCCGCTCATGAATGCCAGTGCCATGCAGCGTGCATAATCATCATTTAACAGGTCACCCTCAAGTCTTTCCTGTTCGTACGCATTGCAGCTCTCACAGGAAAACCCGGGCCATTTGTTCTTGATGGTCTGGTTCAAACACTCACTATAATTGCGGCAGAATACGTTTCGTCTCACCTGGTCGCAAGCTTCAACGGCCATGTACCTGATCGGGGTCCCTTTATTCATGACTCTCCTCCCGCTGTTTGCATTCACCTCTATAATTTACCAAACTACTATTAAGTAAATCGTCAAATTGAAATCCGGTGAACAGCGTATTTTTAGGTGGACATCCAGTATTTTGAAAAAAAGTGAAGAGAGCTTGTCTAATGAGTGGGATGGTGAGAAATAGCGCAATCAGGCGCCATTTTCGGCTCGCTGCCGGCGGCCCATGTACGTTGAGGGCAGTTATTTCCCTGCTACCCGGGATACAGTAGACCGTGGAACCGGAAAAGCCGTTGGTCGGTCGTCTTCCCTTCCTTGTCAGTGTCAGCGGATAGCGGGTTCGCCCTTCGGAGGCTCTCCGGAAGCGGCTTTCCGCCCCGGGTGATGAGGTGCTCAGTCCCGTTCGCCCCCTGGGTGCGAAGGGCGAAACGGGACTGAGCATGATCGCCGACAGGCTGGAACGCCGCCTCGCACCGGCCGCATGGCCTTGTTCAAGCCTTCATGCCTCTTCCGAGCCGGCAACCGTTGAGGCGGTCCGCCACTAAGGAGTTTTGGGCGCCTCGGGCTGATCGGCTGAATTAAAGAGGTGTATCTGGACCTCGTCTTTCTGACCGGGAGCGAGGCTCGTTTCTATGTTCAGTTTTGCCTGTTGTCTCGTGCCGACAGGGACAGCTTCCAGCCGCGGGAAAATATCCAGGTAGAATCCGTTCTCTTTTTCGAGAGGGTGCTGAGTTATATTAAGAAGCTTCTCGTCATAAATCAATTTGGTAATTTCAAAGGACTGATTCCGGTTGCTGGTAATCATGACCCTGCCGGGGCGTTCCGGTTGGGTGGCGCTCAGCTTTCCGATAAGTATCGTCTGAGGTTTGACCGACACTTCCCCTTCGATGAAGCCGCTGACACGGAGGAGGATATCCGGTTTCTGTTCGATATCCGTGTAGAGTTTGAGATAGCCGGCGTAGTTCCCCCGCTTCATTTTGTTGCCAACCTTGAGACGGTAGCGTTTCCCCGCCTCGACTGTTTCGAGCTTATAGTCGATGTTGCCGTCCAGGTTGCTCTCCATGGATGTGATATGAAACGGCACCCTCGTGCCGGTAAGCTCCACGGATGTTTCAGCCGTCTGATCCGCCATGCCTCGGAAAATAATCGCCGGCGAGGGTTTAACATCGACCAGGGCGACAACCGTTCCTTCGATCGTGAGTGCGACCTGGGGGGTCTGAGGATCGTCGCTGAAAACGGTCGCTCCCTTGGAAATCTTTCCCTGGTATCCCTTCAAGCTCAACTTCAGAGTAACTTTCCCCTCCCCACCGGGAGGGATTGCCCCGTCAAAATGGGCAACTGAGCAGCCTCAGCCGGTTTTGACCCGGTCGATGTGAAGGACCTCCATTCCTTTGTTCTTCACGGGAAAGTCGTGCTCGATTTCGGTGCCTTCCAGCACCTCGCCGAAATTATAGCTCAACTGCGGCATTTCGATGAAAGGCTCGCCCGTGGGCGACGAGGATGATTGCGCCTGCTTACTGGAACCTTTTGCTCCATGCGCGGCCTGACCGCAGACAAGAACAAAAACAAGGCACATCACACTGCAGAGGATTTGTCGTGCGAAAGAGTTCATCCTGATTCCTTTTACATTATATAGGGTGCCAAGACCCCGAATTCTAACTCCGGTCGATGCCGGGGGTGAAGCCGAAAATTTCGTGTCAATAGCTTTTCCAGCCGGTTGCGTCAAGCATCAAAGTGCGGTCACTGCCTGTTCATCAACTCACTGGCCGGAACAATTTTAATGCCGTTTTTGCTGAACTGGCCCGCTGCCTCCCGCAACGCCTTGAGTGTTGTCTCGTGGGGATGTCCGATTGCAAGGGCCGTACCTTGCAGGCGGGCTATCCTGATAAAACGCGACACCTGCGAGCGCACGGAATCCAGCGATGCATTGTGGTCGAGAAAGATGTCCCGTTTGCGGCTGGGACAGTTTAATTCACGCGCGGCGGACAGTCCCCTGCTCCGCGGACTCGTGAGGCTGTCGAGGAAAAAAAGTCCGCGCCGGTTGACTTCATCGATGACCGTTTTCATGGCACGGGCGTCCTCGGTCATCCGCGAACCCATATGATTATTGACGCCGCGGAAATAGGGGGAAGCGCTCAGGGCATCTCCCACGCCCCGCCGGATAGCCTCCTCGGACATCGAAGCCATAAGCGCTCCCTTGCCCGGGTCCTTTTTCGGATATCCCAGGGGTTCCATCGGAAGGTGCAGCATGACCTCCCCGCCGTGGGAGTGAACGAGTTCGGCCACCTCGGTACTGTGGGACTGGAAAGGCATGACCGAAAAAGTGACTGGGAAAGGAAGCGACAGCAGTTTCCGGACAACCTCGACGTCCGGTCCGAGGTCGTCGATGACTATGGCGGCACGGGCCAGAACGGGTTGAGTGGAGGGAGGCGGGACACTGGGCCGCACCGGCGTGGGTCTGTTCAGCGCAAGAAGATCGCGTGACGGGGCGGGGTCCGGGGGCAGGTCCCTGGAGGAGAAAACCGGCTTCGGAGGAATGGTCGGGCCGGCGGGAAGCCGTGCGGGTTCCGTGCTCTCGGGCTTTTTCCCCGGTTCCGCGCCGTTTCCGCCCGGGCCGTGCGCATCAATTTGCCTGGCAGTCTTGCCCGAACCCGGGACTTCCGATTTCCTCCCGGATTCCGAGCCGTTTTCACCGGACTGGCGCATGTCAACCTGATGGGTGGATTTGCCCGCAACGGCGCCCGCGGGCTTGGGTTCCTTCTGGCTGGAATCGTGGACGGCTCCCGGCGCGGGCGCTTCGGAGGCCCCCCGGCCGGCAGTCATTCCGATATGGTTTTCAGGCTTATGCGTATCAAGCTTGCGGGTCTCGGGCCGCCGGCCCGAGACCCCGCTGAAGTAGATTATGGACAGCAGCACCGCGACCGCGGCAATCCAGGCGGCCAGCATGGGAAGCGGAGGGATCCCGCGCGGGGAAGAGACCTTCCCCGCTGCTTTTTTCCCGGCTTTCCCTCCCCCGCGGGGAGGAGCTTTCCGCGCGGTTGCACGCGTCTTTGCCCGCTTCGTGGGAGGCTTCTTCCCCTCCGGCCGACTGCCTGTTGCCATAATCCCCGTGCCGCTGAGCTACCGGCGCATCTTTCTATTTGAACGGCATCTGGGCCATTATCTTATAGCCTTTGAGCAAATCCAGGGCCCGCCGAATCTGGTTGTCCTGTTCCACAAGCTTCTTGGCGTCGGCCAGAGCCACTTCCTGCTTGCTCATCTGGTCCGGCTTCTGATTTTCCATGTGCCTGGGGAGGTCCTTTTCCCGAATCCGGGTTGGCTCATCCGCGGGATTCTCCTCCACGGGCTTCGTGATCTCTCTTTTCACCACTATGTCGGGCGAAATTCCCTTGGCCTGGATGGAGCGCCCGGACGGTGTGTAATAGAGTGAAGTGGTCAACCGCAGGGCGGAGCCTTCGTTGAGCGGGATGACCGTCTGGACCGAACCCTTCCCGAAAGTCTGCTCACCCATAATAATCGCCCGTTTGTGGTCCTGGAGCGCCCCGGCGACAATCTCGGATGCGCTGGCGCTTCCCGAATTCACGAGGACCACCATCGGATAGGAGTGCTGCTTCGTATTCTTGTGGGCCTCGAAACGCATCTTCTGGCTTTCCAGCCGCCCGCCGGTATAGACGATCAGACCGTCATCCAGGAATTCGTCGCTCACCTCGACTGCCTGGTCGAGGAGACCGCCCGGATCATTTCTGAGGTCGAGGATCAGGCCCTGCATGCCGGGGTTGTCATGTTCGAGCTGATCGAGCGCCTTGCGCAGGTCGTTCGCCGTGCCGCTCTGGAAACTCGAAATCCGCAGGTAACCGAAACCGGGTTCCAGGCTGCGCGATTTCACGCTCTGGATGGAGATGATATCCCGCACGATTTCGAATTCGAGGGGTTTCTTCTCGCCCTTTCTGGCAATCGTGAGCTTGACCTTGCTTCCCTTCGGGCCACGCATCTTCTGGACCGCGTCCATGAGCGAGAGGTCCTGGGTGGGCTGGTCATCGATTCTCATGATCTGGTCGTTGGCCTGGACTCCGGCCTTGTCAGCGGGAGTATCCTCGAGGGGCGCCACGACCGTCAAAACATTGTCGCGAATGGTGATTTCGATCCCCAAACCGCCAAATTTCCCCTTGGTCTCGATCTGGAGTTCCTTGTAATCCTCCGGCTTGAGAAAAGAGGAATGCGGGTCAAGCTCTCGCAACATCCCGTTTATGGCGCCGTACATCAGCTTTTTCTGGTCGACCTTGTCCACGTAGTTTTCCTGCACGATGGACATTACGTCGCTGAAAAGTCTCAGATACTGGTACACATCGGAATTTTCGGGAGCGACGGTGTTCTTCGCCCCCAGGATCGGATCGCTGCCGGCAAGAAGAGTCAATGCGGCCACAAATAACAGCAGCAATAATGCGGAACGGTTCTTCAACATAGAGATTTCCTTGCTGATTCGAATTTTCAAACCTGCGGGGCATCGTGAGTGTCCCGGGTATTCGGAACAATTCGGAACTGAGCGCGAGCCGCCCTCTCGTGCATCGTTCTGTCGGCCGCGGACGGCCTTCGGCGGCGCTCCGGCGAAAGATCTCCGGGACCGGGACCACGGCGGGGACGGTCTTACACGCCTTGTCACCGGATACAACAAGTCGAATTAAACACTCTATATTAGCACCAATCACACCAAAAATCATGCATGTTGACGGGGAGAATCTTTTTTGGCCAATTTTTCACAGCACCTCGATGCGGCTGGGCATGCACGCACGGCACGAACCCGAGCGCGCCTGGGCCGCATCCGACAGTGAAAGCACGCCGACGATATTTTCCCGGTTCTCGCGGAAGACGAAAATCCGTTGAATATCGCTGAAGATCATCTCCCGGATCGCAAGCACCAGTTCCTCGTCCTGGCTGCAGGCCCGCACCGGGGTGCGCATCACCTCCCTGGCGCACGCATGGGCCGGCACCCCGTGCTTGAAGGCAAGGACCAGGTCGGTTTTCGAAATCACCCCCGCCGGAACGCCGCTCTTCCCGGTTATCAGCAGCGCGCCGAACCTGTGGGAGGACAGATCCTCCATCACCTGCATGAGGGTATTATTCTCATCGTGCATGCGGACGCGCATGGTCATCACTTCCTTTACCCGGAGCAGATCGGAATCCGCGGCGCCCGGGCCCCGCTGCTTCTGGACATTCCGCTCGCACTTGTGGCAGAAGCGGTACAGCAGCCCGACGATGTCCGGGTAAGAGAGCACGCCCGTGCCCAGGGCGGATGAATCGCCGGGGACATAGAGGCGATGCATCCTTTTCTCCCGCATGATGTTGAGGGCCTGGTCGAGGGTGTCATCCGCCGAGCAATACGTGGGTGGAGCGCTCATGATGAGCCGCGCCGGCGATTGGATGGAAAGACCGGCATAATAGGCGCCCATCAGGTCGGTGCGCGACACGACCCCGACCGGTTCCAGGTTTTCGTCCGTTGCGAGAACGGCGTTTATCTTGTGTTTTATCGTGCACCGTATCGCGTGCTCCAGGCTCGATTCAGCCGGGATGCTGGCCGTTATCCGGCGCATCGCTTCCCGCACCGTCAGCTCACTGAGCATCCTTCTGGGTTCTATCACCGGCATCCCGTGCTCCTTGTACGGCGGATCGCCGCCATCCGGCTAAGAGTCGAGCACCTGCCCCATCAGGTAGAAAAAGACATTGCTGATATGCACGAGGCCTACCACCTTTCCCGCTTCGATCACGGGGATGCGGCGGATCAGTTTCCTGGTCATCAGGTCCACTATCAGTAACAAGTTGGTGTCCGGCGTGACGGTAATAACGTCCGTCGTCATGAGATCGCCCACCAGGATCGTCCTGGAGCGTTCAAGAATCTCTTTTATAAATCCGGAAGTATCGATATCGGCCATCTCACCCCATATGTGTATGTGCTTCGGGCGCATGAGGATGAGTATATCGTACATGGAAATCATCCCGACCAGTTCGTCGAGATCATTGAAAACCATCATTCCGAAGACGCGTCGTTCGAGCTTGCGGGTGGCCTCCCTGAATGCCAGGACCGCATCGGGAATTGGTGTATTGGGATGGACGGCGAAAAACTCCGTCTCCATGACGTCTCTGGCCGTAACCCCCATGGTGTCTACCTCGATCTGATAAGGTGAAATCCTTTAAGAGACCGGAAGCCGCGGGCGCACGGGAGCGGATCGAATACGAATGCCCGGAACAAGATTATGATACGCACTCCATGTCGCTCGTTGTAGCATTTTGAAATACGGTGTCAATCACGTTTATCATCGATATTTTAGAAGAAAGCGCCGAGGCTGGGGTCCTCCGGTGCGTTGGCCGTTTCGGCATGGGTTATGAAGCCGCGCGCTCAGGTTGGCGAGGGTTAATGTGCTATTGCAAATCTCGGTAAGTAAGCAGACGGGGGTGCTGCATGCAGTCGAGGCCTTCAAGGCAACTGGACGCGGCTGGCAAACGCGTATAAACGCCGCTCTGCGTGAATGGCTCAAGGAGAAGCGGGACAGTTGATGCCATTGCCCTCTTTTAACAGTCTGTTTCTTTTCCTCTTTTTTAATTAACCAGTTGATCGGCGACAACCCCCTCCGGCGCAACACGGGGCTCACGCGAAATCCGCCCGCCAGAGATGTACGGCCCGCTGCGCCATGCGCTCCTGCCGGGCCTCCAGGCGGGCAAGGGTCCATTCCTCCGGCGCCGCATCCGGGATTCGGCTGGTGATCGCGTAGGAACTGTTGCCGTAGGCGAGGGTCTTCACGGGATAAGCCGCATTGCCGACCTGACGATTGATGTGCGGCTCCAGGAGCGTAAGGTTGCCGAGACGATTGATGGCCCTGCCCCACTGTTCCAGGGTAAACATCGTCTCCCATTCCGATCCGGGGTTTTCGGGGAGGATGTGTTCGACGCTGCCCGGGTCCGTATCGGGATCGCATGCGCGATCCGAGATGTCGCACTCCGGCCTGGCAAGAATATACTTCGCCAGGTTCTTGCGCCGCCCGCCCGTATCTATGGGCAGCCCCGCGAAGTCCTGCCTGAACTTGGAGTCGTCCACATAGATCGGCCCGAGGCAGGAAAAGACATCGGCCGGGGTTTGCGCGCGCCCATCCAGCAGCGCCCTGGCGGCATCGTGATAGACCGGTTCCAGCGCATTGGTATTCAGGCCGCAGACAACACTGTAGCGAAAGGAAACCGTACTCAGGAGTTTGAGCACCCGCGAGAAATCCTCGGGCTTCAGACGCTCTCACGCGGCAAAAAGCAGGGGTGTCATCTGACGCACACGAAAGAGATTCAACTCCCGGATGAAGGGCCTGCAGGCCGGATTCTCGATCCAATATCCGTGGGTTACGTCTGAAAGGATAGTGTCGGAAAACCCCGGTTTTTCAGCTCAACTGAGCTGTAAGTAGTTGATTTCACAGAAGCACAAACTAATGAAACGGGGTTTTCCGACGGTGTCGAAAGAGCAGAGAACAGCTCGGCGCGGCCCTCGAGCACTTCCATCAGTTCAAAAACGGCCCCAACTACCAGTCGTAAAGGAAATCTTCCCGCGTCAGCAGCTCGCAGCCCGTTTTCGTTACGCGGACCATGTTCTCCAGCCTCACGCCGCCAAATCCCGGCAGGTAGATCCCGGGCTCGACGGTCGTGACCATGTTCTCCTCGAGGATGGTCGGTTCCACCTTCCGCAGGCCCGGCTTTTCGTGCACGGCAAGCCCTACCCCGTGGCCCAGCCCGTGGCCGAAAAACTGGCCGTACCCGGCCCGCTCGATGAGGTCCCTGGCCGCCGAATCCACCAGGACCGAATCGACGCCGGCCCGTATCGCATCCTGGGCAGCAAGCTGCGCCTCTCGAACTATCTTGTAGATCTCCCTGAGCTTCGGGTCCGGCTCTCCCGCCACCCATGTCCGGGTTATGTCCGAACAGTAGAGGTCCAGTCTCGCCCCCAGATCCAACACAACGGCATCTCCCGGGCTGACGCGCCTGTCAGTGGGAACGGCGTGCGGCAGGGCGCCATTGGGTCCGGCCGCGGCAATCGGCGGAAACGAAACGGCCTGCCCCCCGCCCTCCCGAATCGTGCGCTCGATCAACCAGGCTATCTCCTTTTCGGTCTTTCCGGGCGCCAGGGCATTCCAGGCAGCGTGCAGGGCGCTCTCCATGAGCGCGACCGATTTCCGAATGCACTCGATTTCCCCTTCGTCCTTTATCACTCGAAACTGTTCGACCACATTCTCGGCGGAGACCACTTCGGCCGAGGGACTGACCTTTTGGAGCGCATCCCGAACTTCGACGTACCGCTTATAGGTGAGGAAATGAGCCTCGATGCCCAGCCTCCGGGTATCGAGCCCGGAGAGCAGTTCGGGCAGCACCTGGGGCAGTCCCTGGCTGTAGATCACAAGGTCGAAATCCGGGCATTCCTGCCTGGCCGCTTCTTCATAACGAGAGTCCGTCAAAAGGAACTTCCGCTCGGAAGTGATCAGCAGGCAGCCCGAGCTTTCCGTCAGGTTGAGGTCTTCGGCTTCGTACCCGCTCACATAAAACCGGTTCTCGGGGACGGCCACCAGGAAGGTGTCCAGGTCCTGCCGCCGCATCGCGTCACGAACACGTTCGAGCCTTTTCGAAAATGGCTTTTCAGACATGAGCAGTCTCCAATCGGAAGCATTGACTATTAGCTGGACCGGACTGCCCGCGATACCGTGAATTTTGGCGCGGGGGAGCGTTTCTCCCTTTCATGGCCTTGAACACGGGCGTCCGAGTAAATAAATATACGTGAGGAATAACCAATTGAAAGGATAAACACTTCACAGTCCATCTGTCCACACATGTTTACTGCGGACGGCAAGGAATCCAGCCGCAACGCGGCCGGACAGGCGGACCGGCGGGGCGCCCGGGGGCGGATGCAGAGAATAGTTCTTTAACGGCAAATGATTTCCGTAACGACACCAGTCAAAATTTATCATGGGATGCAAATACTATCAGCCACTACTATCTATCAGAGACAGATCAGCGTGTGATTTAATCGGCATTACCAAACGGTCTCAACTTCAAATCGCTTGACAAGGGTCACAGTTCTATGCAATAGATGGATATCATGCCTGGATAGTGAAGAAAGGCACTAACTTTATTGTCTTTCTTTGTGTATAGATATGCATGAAAATCGCAGTGCCTGATGCACATAGAGCAGTTGGACACGTCACCGCACCGAAATTTTAGAAATGCCCGGTCCGGAATGACGCGCCTGTTCCGCGCCAGCAGGGCGATGTTTACGTTCGCGGAACTACGGTCAGGCATATTCCTCGTTTCATTGGCAGTTTGCATGTTCGCCGCTTTGCGGTTTCCTCTTTCCTGAACTCTGCTGAACCTCGCGCTCCTGTTCCTCTTCTAAATTCATCTGTATTCAGAGACGCTCACGACAATCCTGAATGATTCTCTCGTTTGACGGCCCTTCACGTTGGGCTGAAACCGACAGAGCAATCGCGGCGGCCGGCAACGCGGATCTTTTGCCCATTTTCAGTACTGAGATGCACTTATAAACGGGCCGGTTCCGAACGGTCTTTTCAGGATTTTCCGGTTTTTGCCTTCTTCCAGTCTGTCCATGCGGGAAACACAGCTCGGGGCTGAACCGGCCGGAAAGTCATTCAGGCGAAAGGAGGTGGTTTAGCTACTCCCCGGCAGATTTCCTATCATCTCGTTGTCATACTTTGGAAGCATTCATTTGAGATTGACGATCATACGAAAGGACTTGATATGGCCAATCAGACAGTCGCGGCAACAACCGCGGAGGTAGCATTCCCCAGATGGATTCCGCTTTTGGGAGGTGTACTCGGCAGCACAACCTGCGGATTGCTCCTCTATGCGTGGAGCGTCTTCATTGCCCCTCTCAATAAAGCCTTTGGGTGGACGCGGGCTGAAATCGCCCTTGCCTTCGCAATCGCCTGCCTCATATTTGGCCTCGTCACCTTTCCCGCCGGCCGGTTCAGCGATAAAGTCGGTCCCAGGAAAGTCGTCCTCGTTGGCGGGATCATATTGGCGATAGGCTTCATAGCGGCCTCCTACACCAACTCCAAGCTTTGGCTCTATATATCCTACGGCGTGATCGCGGGATTCGGGGGAGGCGTCGTTTACCTGCCACCCATCGCGACCGCCCCGAAATGGTGGCCCGACCGGAGGGCGCTCGCAACCGGCTTTACCGTCGTCGGACTGGGACTCGGATCTTTTATCATGGCCCCGCTTGCCACATGGCTCATCGGCCGGCACGCCGAAGGCTGGAGAGACGTGTTCTTCTTCGTCGGAATCGCAATGGGCATCATGTGTATTCTCTCCGCCATGTGCCTCAAAGTTCCCCCCGCGGGCTGGAAGCCGAGCGGCTGGAACCCGCCCGCCCCGAAACCGGGTGTGGCCGTCAGCCGTGATTTCACCCATGAAGAAGCCAGAACCACTCCTCAGTTCTGGCTGCTCTACCTGAGCTATTTCTGCGGTTCCTTTGCCGGCCTCATGATCATCGGCCACATCGCCGCGCACGGAATCGACAAGGGCCTCGACAAGATGTCGGCATCGTACGCCGTCAGCTTCCTGGCTATCGCCAACGCCGCGGTCCGCATACTCATCGGAGCGATCATCGACAAGATCGGGACCAAGAAGTGCTTCCTCGCGGTCTTCCTGCTCCAGATGGTCGCCCTCCTGGTGCTCTACCCCGCCGGATCGAGCCTGCCCCTCCTGGCGCTCGTCGCGGCGGTCATCGGCTGGAACTATGGTTCCATGTTTACCCTTTTCCCGGCTACCTGCCTCGCTTATTACGGCCCCTCCGCCCAAGGCTCCAACTACGGGCTGCTGTTTACCGCGTGGGGGCTCGCGGGATTCGCCGGACCCTACGTCGGCGGCTACCTCAAGGATGTCACGAAACAGTATTGGGTGCCCTTCCTGATATCCGCGGTCGTGGTGGGCATTTCGGTCATCATCTCGGCAACCATCAAACCTCCCGCGAAGAAAGTCTAGGTTCTTTCGCCGGACCCTATAGAATGAAAACCCCCGGCTCACGCCGGGGGTTTTTCATTCACGGCCGCAATGCACCTCCCGTAAAAAAAGCCGGAAATCTCTTTCCGGCTTTTTACAAGTCAGGCGCGCTATCCAGTGAATGCACCCGCGTCGGGGAAATCAGGGACCGATGCCGTAAACCCGGTCGATAAACCGCTCCCGCCAAAACCCATCCTCGCACACGAAACATTTCGTTTCCTCGCAAACCTGTGAACCCGTGGAATACCTGTTATTGTCAAGAACGCATCTTTCCGCTTCCATCTTCCACTCCTCGCATACCGAAAGGACCGCTCCTCTCGATGTTATGTCTCCCTGATGATATAAAATCACACCATCACGGACGCTGCCATTCGCCCTTCCGTATCACGGGGCGAGAGGTCCCACGCAACAAGAAGATAAGCATTATCCGGGGATATTTCTATGATTTGGCGAAGGATTCCGCTCTTTCGGCCTGGCCTTCCCGTATCAAGCGCCCGCGTTCACTTCCGGCTGGAATATCAACTGTGCCGGGGTTATATAAAAGAGAGTGCAGGCAGGAGGTGAACCTGCCGTGACCATTAGAATTCAGAAACCCATGAGAGGAACAGGAATGAAGATTTGCTTTCCGACCGAGGACCTGAAGGGACTCGACAGCACCGTGTACGGACATTTTGGCTCAGCGCCGGGGTTTATCATCGTGGATAGCGACACCAGGGAAACCGAGGAAATAGGCAACAACGACCTGCATCATGCGCACGGTATGTGCCAGCCGCTGAAAGCCCTGGGCGGGCGAAGGGTGGATGCGGTGGCGGTCGGCGGCATCGGAATGGGAGCGCTCATGCGGCTTCAGGACCAGGGGATAAAGGTTTTCCGTGCCGTTCAGGGGACCGTGTCACAAAACGTTTCGCTCCTGGTGGACCGCAAGCTGCCGGAATTCGATGCAAATTTTACCTGCGCCGGCCACTCCGGGGGAGGCTGCGCTCACCATTAGCCGCTTCGGATGGGCCATGCGGAAGGCCGGATTGGGGGCCGTATTCCGCGGTCACGATTTCCAGGAGGCGCTCGCGCGTATTCAGGGCCGGGTCCCGCAACACCCTCTCGAACAGCGAGTGGAGCACCCTGCCCACTTCCGGCCCCTCCCCCAGGCCGAGCGCCTCCATGACGTCACTGCCCTTGAGCGCCAGGTCCCGGACCCGCATGGCGGGAATGACACCCAGTTGTTCCCGGATTTTTCGCCGAAGGATTTCGATGCCCTCCACGTCCGTGATGCCCCGTGCCCGGCGCTCCGCTTCGGCCAGCGCCGTGAAGTCATCGAGCAAATCGGTCCCCACGTCGGTGATAAACCGTCTGATCCGGGCATCGCTCCAGGACTCAGCATCGGGTGGGAACCGTTTTTCAATCAGGACGGCCACCTCATCGATCTGCCTGTTGGACATATGCCAGAGTCTCAGCCGGCCTGAAGCCGCCATGGCGCTTTGCTTCGCGTACTCCAGGGGCAGCTTCCCGTTGCGCGCTCCGGTGGCCGGCACGGCGACGTTTTGAAAGAGCGCGGCGAGCCGGAGGCGAAGCCGCGCGGGACAATGGCGAACACACAGAAGCGCGTGGCGCAGGATACTCATCTTGGAACCGGGCAGGGTATCCACATGATCCCTGACCACGAGTTCGGGAAGCAGTTTCCCAAGCGCCCAGCCTTTTCGCAGAAGATCAAAAGCCTCGATGGGATAGCGGGAGAGCAGGATCTTGCGGAACTCATCCCGGATGCGCTCCCCGGATACCTGGCCCAGGTTCTCTGCTTCCTCGCGCATGGCCTCGAAAGTATTTCTGTCGACGTCAAATCCCAGTGTCCCCGCCAGGCGGCTTGCCCGGACTATCCTCAGGACATCTTCCGAAAATCTCTCGCGGGGGGCGCCCACGCCGCGGATCAAACCTTTTCTCAAATCCTGCCGACCGCCGTGGGGATCGATGAGCAGGCCGCCGGGGTAAGAGAGGGCCATGGCGTTAATGGTAAAATCACGCCGTGAAAGATCCTTGAGAATTCCATCCTCTCCGGTCGGCTTGTAGCTGGTGACCTCGATATCGCGTTTCCGGGTATGGACCTGGACCGTGCCATGCCGGATGCCCACGGGAATTACCCTGGGGAAAAGACGCATGACATCCTCGGGGGCCGCATCGGTCGCCAGGTCCCAGTCCTTGGGCTCTCCACCCAGCAGATGGTCCCTGAGCGCCCCCCCGACGATCCAGACACCAAAGCCGGCGCCATGGATTGTTTCCATCGCCCGAAGCACATCGGGTGGGACGAAGGAAAGACCTGTCTGTACGGATGGAATGGACATGAAATGGCCCCGAAAAATATCCGCGAGTTGTTGCGGGCATGCGTTAATCGATCAATGCCGCTTCAAGAGTCTGCGCGGCTTTCGGATTTGAGCGAGGGGAAAGCGCTGTCGTGCCGGTGACTGTTCCACACTTGATCTTTCAGGAATAGCAAATATAATGGATTAGTCTACCCCTTCGCAAGTCGGAAGGCGGGACACGCTCGCTTATCAAACTAACCACGAGGCAGGTTTTTTGCATGAATACAGAGCAAGCTTACGGTTCCATGGAGGAAGCAAACAGGATAATCGAGGATTTCCCCGTGAGCAGGTACGCCTTCTATACACTGGTGTTCCTCCTCGAAATAGCGGCATGTTTCACTCTTTTTTACATGATATGATTTATTACTCAATTTTGAGTGGACCCGCGCATGGGAACCGGCTATACTGATTGCGTTTTGTGACCGGAGCGTTTTTTTCAACTGACTGAAAGTTAACCATGAGCCGTTGCCTCACCCTACTATCGCTCGCCCTACTTAGCCTGCCCGACAAGGTACGGGGAGCTTCCGCCTTTCTTTATCTAAGATATTAAATTCGACGATACCGACGATCAAAGGCCATGGGGTTCTCCCCATGGCCTTTTTGTTTTTTAAGGCACATTTTTTTGAGGTTTTATCAAATTATTCGGAGCCCGAATTCGGGACGTGACAAAAAGGAGCACCAGGATGAGCCGCAAAATCCATATTTTTGACACCACATTGAGGGATGGGGAACAGGTACCCGGAGCAAAACTCAATAAGAGGCAAAAACTCGAGATCGCCCAGCAACTCGCCAAGCTGGGGGTTGATATCATCGAGGGGGGGTTCCCGTGTTCCTCGCCCGATGACCTCATGGCTGTCAAAACCATCTCGCGGGAGGTCAGGGGACCCGTTATCGCGGGGCTTGCACGCGCGGTCAAAGAAGACATCGATGCGGCATGGGAAGCGGTACGCGAGGCCGAACGGCCGCGGATCCACGTCTTTTTGGGCTCCTCCGATATTCACCTGGACAAGAAGCTTCGGCGCAACCGGGACAGTGCCCTCCAAATGGCGGTGGATGCCGTTAAGTATGCCCGCGGACTGTGCCCTGACGTGGAGTTTTCCACCGAGGACGGTTCCAGGACCGATTTCGAGTATCTTTGCCGCATCATCGGTGCGACAATAGAGGCCGGGGCAACCACCATCAATGTACCCGATACGGTAGGCTACGCGGTACCGGAGGAATTCGGGAGCGTCATCCGCCGGCTCCGTGAAACCGTGTCCGCCCTGGACCGCATTACGCTGAGCGTCCATTGCCATGACGATCTTGGCCTGGCCGTCGCGAACAGCCTTGCCGCCGTTCAAAACGGGGCCGACCAGGTGGAGTGCACCATAAACGGGATCGGGGAACGGGCCGGAAACGCATCGCTCGAAGAAATAGTGATGATCCTCAGAACCCGCTACGCCGACCAGGTCACAACCGGGATAAACACGCGGGAGATTTTCCGCACAAGCAGGCTCGTGAGCAGGCTGATGAATATTCCCGTACAGCCGAACAAGGCGATCGTTGGCGGCAACGCCTTCTCCCATTCCTCCGGAATTCACCAGGATGGGATACTCAAGGACAGGACCACCTACGAGATCATGAAGCCCGAAGACCTCGGGATAAGCCAGCATAATATCGTCCTGACCGCCCGCTCGGGACGCGCCGCCCTCAAACACCGGCTTGGCGAACTCGGTTTCACTTTGGAAGCGGAGGTTTTCGAGCGCGTCTACAAACGGTTCATAAACGTAGCCGACCGCAAAAAGGAGATCACGACCCAGGATTTGCGATCGATTGTCGAGATCGAAGTCTCCAAGGTCCCCGAGACCTACACGCTGCACAAGATCCAGACAATGAGCGGGAACACCATGGTGCCCCTCGCATCCGTCACCCTCATCAGGGACGGAGAACACCACACCGATGCGGCTATCGGCAACGGTCCGGTCGATGCCGTCTTCAACGGGATCGAGCGTATCACGGGGGTGCACGGAAAGCTTCTCGACTACGATCTGAAAGCGGTCACGATGGGCAGGGACGCCCTCGGCGAAGCGATGGTCAGGGTGCAGATCGGCCAGATCGTCTATTCGGGAATAGGTACCAGCCCGGACGTCATCGAGGCGAGCGCCCGCGCTTACCTGAATGCTTTCAACCGTTACTTCGTGAACGGCGTGGGGCATACGGACCCGGCCACGAAGGTTTGAGAAAAAAGAGGTGCGTTGGCCGCGACGTTCGCGCTGACGCACCTCGTCGCGAATGGTTCCCGCCCGAGGACACGGCGAGCAGTTGCTCTTTCGCCAAGGCGCGAGGAGTAGACAGGCCCCGCGCAAAGGCGCCAAAGGCAAATAGCCGCGCCCATGGCGCCTTCGCGTGTAGACAGTTGCGCGGGCTACCGGCTTCGCCTTCTCCATGGGAGTCAATCTAACTCCATGACGCATCGTCGAACTCCTGGATCATCAAGCCCCCCCCTGCTCATCGCACAGATGGATTCACCCCAGGATGAGAGCACGGGTGATTTCTACTACAGGACATACGCTCCGGCCGTGGGAATGGCGCATTGCCGGAATGTCCACGCCGTCAGCCTCACCAATATTCACCGGTTGAAGCGGAAGGTCATGCGCGAGGCCGACGTCCTGGTCATGAACAACATCTGCGATGCCGACCTTCTGCCCGTCATAAGAGAGCGCAAGGCGCGCGGAAAGCTCACGGTCTATGAGCTTAGCGACGACCTGGACGAAATCCCTCCGTCCAATCCGATACGGGAGTTCTACGCCCAAACCTCGAATATGCTCCTGATAAAAAGGCTCGCCCATTATTGCGACGCGCTCCAGTTCAGCTCGCCCGAGCTGATGAGAAAATACGGTTACCTGAACCCTAACCATGCCGTCTTTCCCAACCACATCCTGGAGATTCCGCCGGAAAGGCGCGTCAGGAGGGGCGATACGGTGGCAGTGGGATGGGGAGGCTCTCTCGGGCATCTGCATGACATGGAGAAAATCGCGCAACGGCTTATCGAATGGATTAGGACCAAGGAAAACGCGAGCCTGCATCTCATGTGCGACGAGCAGATCTGGCGGCTTTTCGACAAGCTCCCGGAAAACCGGGAAGAAAGGCATCCAACCGGGTCGCGGCGGGATTACTACAGCTTCGTCTCACAGCTCGATATCGGCATCGCCCCTCTTGAAGACACCCCCTTCAACAGGTCGCGCTCGGACGTCAAGTTCCTCGAATACGCTGCCCATGGCACGGTACCCGTCGTCCAGGCAACCGGCCCCTACCTGCTCTCCGTTCAACATGGAAAGACCGGCTTTCTCTACAGCTCGCCGGATGAACTCATCTCCACGCTCGACCTCCTGGTGTCCGATTTCCCATTGCGGATGAAAATATCGTCCGCCGCGCGGAAATATGTACTGCGGGAAAGAAATCAGCTCAAAAGAGGGCAGGACAGGACGGAGTTCTACCGGGGTCTGCTCGCGGGACTCGGTGCGAGTTCCGAATCACGCGCGGGGAATGCCGAGACTATTTTTGATGAGCTGTGCCGCTGTGAGGGGGCCAGGCGGTCGGGCCGGCACCTGCACCTCGCCCCGACGCGCTGTGAACTGCTCCTGCGGGATGCCCTTACCGGGATGTCACAGTACCCCTCGCAATGCAGGGAAATGTTCATGGAAGCCGCGCGCATCAAGCCCGACCTGTACATGCCGTATCTTTTCGCGGCCTCTTTGTCCGAGGACCCGGTCGCGATGCTGAAAACAGCTATCGAGAAAAACCCATCCTCCATCGTATCCATGCTCCATCTCGGGAAAGCATATTCCTCCAGAGGCATGACCATGGAGGCCATAGAGTGCTGTCGATCGGCCGCGGAGATTTTTCCCGAGTACGAGCAGCCATACATTGAATGCGCCAATTACCTGAACGCAATAGGATTGAAGCAGGAAGGGATCGCGCTGCTGCAAAAAGCGATAGCGCTTATTCCGGCCGTGATCAAAAACCCCCGGCCGGGCTAATGCCCGCCCGCCTTGATCTCCGGCACGCGCGGGCGACGTCTTCCGGACGAAACCGTGGATCGGAGTCAGGGCCGGCTCGGGGAATCGCCCCCCGGGACCCGGGTCCGGCTTCCACCACGGACCGCGGGGCGGATCGACCGGTGGATGAAGCACTCTTTCTTGGCGCGCTTATGTGACGGCCATCCGGTTCCAGGCCCCCTAAAGAAAAAGGCGGCCTAAAAGGCCGCCTTTCCCCGGACTGCAGAATGGATGGTTTGTTACTTGAGCAGCGTGAGTATCTGCTGCGGAGCCTGGTTGGCTTGAGCAAGCATTGCCATGCCGGACTGCTGCAGAATCTGGTTCTTGGTGAAGGTTGAGATTTCAGAGGCCATGTCAACATCGCGAATGGCGGATTCCGAGGACGAGTAGTTCTCGATGCTGGTTGCAAGGTTCTGAATCGTGTACTGGAGCCGATTCTGGTAGGCGCCGATTTCACCCATGTAGGAGTTGATCGATACCAGCGCGGAATCGATTTTGTCCATTGCTGCCTGGGCAAAGGTCTGGCTGTCGATGTTGATGCCGTTTGTACCAGCGGCATCATTCTTCACACCGAGACATCCGGCGGTGGCGCCCTTGAACTTCACAGCGATCTGGTTCTCAGCCGAGTTGGTGGCGCCGATCTGGAAAGTCATACCGGTGCTCGCCACCTGCACACCGCTGCCACCGGCGTCGCCCGCTACCAGCGTTGTCGTACCGTACTTGGTGGAATTCGCTATACGGTCTATTTCTTCCTGAAGTGCCTTGAACTCGTTGCTGACCGTCGCCTGGTTATCACTGGTCTGTCCGGAAGCAGCCTGGGTCGCCAGAGATTTCATCCGGTTCAGGATGTCGTGGATCTGCGTGTAAGCACCGTCAGCCGTCTGAAGGACCGACTGTGCCTCGGTTGCATTCTGCGAAGCCACGCGCATCGAGGAGATCTTGGATGAAAATGAGTTGGCGGTGGCGAATCCGGCGGCATCATCTTTTGCCGAGTTGATCCGGAGACCCGATGACAAACGCAGGAGAGAGTTAGCTACCTTGGTATTGGTGTTGCCCAAGGTGTTCTGGATTTTGATGGCCTCTAAGTTGGTATTAACTTTCAGTCCCATGGTTTTTCCTCCGTGAAAATTTTTTTGACATCCTTGTCAAATCAGATCTAGACCATTCCACAGTTCCTTCTCGTGCCTTGACCTACTTATCGACAGAATGCTTCTCCAACTTAAGAGTTTTTTACATATGCCTCAGGCACTCCTCGGCTTTCTCCCGGAACCCTCGCATCTTGTAGATTGAGGCCAGGTGCGCCCAACTGCGCGGCTCCATCTCCCCAAACCGCTGTGCCGTCTCAAAGGCCGTCTGTGCAAGCGACAGGTTCTCAAAGGCCAGCGCCTTTCTCCCCATCCATTCCCAACTCCCGGCGGGACTGCCTCCGGCCATGACGGATTCTTGAATCAGCTTCAGTGCAGTCCGGTTATCGTTCCTGCAAAAGTGGCTATAGGCCATGTGAAGGAGGACCTCTTTCGTATCGGGCGGGGACTGGGTCGGGAATAGCTCCGGCGTGTAATTCCCGCTGCCGGCTTCCCGGAAGCAGTTGATCGCCTGATCATGCCTGCCCATCCGCTGAAAGAGGATGCCAATCTGGTAGTTATGAGACGGGCTGCCGTTCACGAAGCTCTTGGCCTTGACGAGGTATCGAATCCCGTTTTCGACGTCATTCGTTTCCTGGCTGAGTTTTGCAAGGAATATATAGCCCTCCGGAATGAGGTAATTGTACAGATCCTCCCTGTTCAGCAGGTCGAGGGCTTTCAGCATGCAGCTTTTTGCTTCCGCCAGGTCGCCAAGGGAAGCATGGGTAATGGACAAATAGAAATAGACCCCCGAGTACTCACCGCCCTTGTCCCTTTCTCTTTCCAGCATCGCCAGGTTTCGCCGCGCCTTGGCTTTCCGCATCTCGGGAGTCATGTAGCCGTGATGTTGGATGACTATGTCGGTGGTCACGAATTCGACCCCTGCCTTCACCGCGTTTGGGAACAACTGCTCATGGATGCGGCCCGTGAAGCACAGTTCGGGTATCAGCGGGGTGCACCGCAACTGGAGGCACGAAGAGGTAACGGTGTCGGCCTGATGGTTCTCGAGCACGAAATAGAAGGCCTTCCTGCCGTCGCATTGGGATTTGAGTTGGTTGATGTAGCCCTGGTTTTCCGGCGTTATGCGGTCGTCCGCGTCGAGCCAGATCTGATACTTCCCCGTTGCCTTGGACATCGCGAAGTTTCTCGCGGCGGAAAAATCGTCTATCCACTCGAAATCATAAACATGAGGCGTGAATTTGGCGGCTATGTCCCGGGTGCCATCCACCGAACCGGTATCCACCACCACGATCTCATCCGCGAAAGAGGTAAAACAGGCAAGGGCATCGGCCATGTTCTCCGACTCGTTCTTTACGATCATGCACACCGAAATTATTGGGGGAGATGCCATCTTCTTTATTCCTTTGCTTTCCCCGAGGGCTTGTTGAAAACCGGCGCGGACATCGGAGACCACCCGATCATTCCCGGTCCCGATGAGTTCCTCTATTTTGGATTCCGCTTTCCTGTCACGCGGGGAATTCGCCCTGGCCTCCTCCAGCAGGGTCCGGGCGCGGTCGGGTTGCCGGAGCCGAGCATAAGCCAGGGCCATGGAAAGCACGAGTTCCGGCCGGGCGACACCCTGGGCTTCAGCCTGCTCAAGGAAGCGCAGTCCGGCGGCATAGTCGCCGGTATTGACTCGGCAGATGCCGGCGTGTTTCAAAACGACTGGATCAGGTTCCGTGTCCGGCAGCGCCATATATTCTTTAAAGGTTGTAACAGCCTCCGCATCGTGGCCGGTTTTTGCCTGGCAGACCCCGATCAGCCTGAGAAATTCCGCATCATCTATAAAAGCATATTCCTGGCTGAGATCGCTTCGTCGCTCACGGGGAGGCCGGCGCAGAAAATCGCGCGCCCGCTCCAGCAGCGGCTGCGCTTGCGTGTAGTCTGATTTGCCGAAGTACGCCAGGCCGCGTAGAAGGATGGATGTGTTCTGCGTGGGAACGAGTTCCCGTGACTTTTCCGCGAACGCCAGCGCCTCATCCGCCTTGCCTTCCATAAGGCTGAGATAGGCGACGAGGTTGCAGAGCATGGCATTCAGGGAAACGTGAAGGTCCCTGGCGCCAAGCGCCTTCAGAAGATAGGGCCTGCTTTCCCCGTACCTGCGCAGCAGCAGGAGAGTGACCCCGACGTAATAGAGGCAGTAGGGATCATCAGGTTCTCTTTCGAGATGCCTGGCGGAGAGGACCAGGTTTCTCTCCAGTTTCTGTTCGAGGCTTTCGGGGGCGAGTTTGTAGCCAAAATGATCGATCGCGAAAGAGGCCTTCCGGATCGTGGCGCCCCCGCGAAGCAATGAGGGCTCTACTCTCTCGTGCACCTCGTTTTCGAACATCACGTCCGGCAGGCGGCGGAAAAGGCGAATATTCAGGGTATTGTCAAAGATATCCGTGCCGAACTTATAGTTTCTGATGTTGACCGACCAGGCGTCAACCCCTCGCCGGGAGACGGTCTGCCTGAGGCAGTCGGCACATCCATCGGTGACGAGCCGCTCATCAGCGTCAAGGTAGAATATCCAATCCCCCGAGGCTCGTGAGATGGATTCATTCCGGGCAGCGGCGAAATTCTCCGTCCAGAGGAAGGAATAAACACGGGCTCCAAAAGATTCGGCAATGCGAACGGTGTCATCGACCGACCCGGTGTCCACGACGATTATCTCGTCTACCAGCCCGCGCACGCTCTCCAGGCAGCCGGGAAGGCTCTCTTCCTCGTTTCTAACGATCATGCACAGGGAAATAGTGGGTCTGGACATTGCGTTCAATCAATCCGCAAACCTGGTGGATAGTTCATCCCGGCCTGAAACAGCAGCCGGCCTGGCATGTGTATGCGCCGGTGCGAACCACTCGGGTGCAATTGAGCCTCCCGCCACGGCACGCGCTTCCGCGCGCGCACGCCGGCCGGCGGGGTGCACCGGAGGTCGAGCATCCATTGGGATCGCTTTTCCTTTCCAGGCCTTGCTATCCGGTGACTTTGCCCTTTTTGCTGTCGCCATTTCGGATAGCCTTCAAAAGGGCCGTACACTCCGTGCTGGAGGGATCTATCAGCAAAGCCTGTTCCAAAACGTCCGCGGCATCATCCCTCTGACCGATTTCCGCATGGAGAGACGCCAGCACGAACAGGGCATCGACCGAACCGGGTTTGATCATGATGGCCTTCTCGACAGCCTGGGCGGACCCGGAAAGGTCACCGGCATCCTTCAGCTTCTTTGCCATCTCCACGTAAATGTCAGCCACCTCGGGAGATGGAGCATCTCCACTCCATCGCGGAAGCGAGGAGCGCCGCACCAGGTCTTCGTATTGTTCCCATGTCTCATCGTCATCAGGCTTAAGGCGCAGGTATTCCCTGTACATTTTGGCGGCGACATCGAACTCACCCGCCTGGGAAAGCGCCTTCGCGCTGTTGCTCAGGATCTCGGGATCACGGGGATTGAGGTCAAGCGCCCGGTATAGATGTTCAAGCGCCTCCTTGAGATTTCCATCATGCAGGAGAATCACGCCCAGGTCATTGTGCGCCTCCGCAAGGTCCGGATTGTGCTCTATGGCCATTTCGAGGCACGCGGTTGCACGATCGACCCTGCCGCGTTCGAACTGGATCACACCCTCTTTTCTCAGAAACTCGGCGGAATCGGCCGGCCCCTGTTTTGTTTCGGGAGCCGCTTCGACTGACCGTATCTCGGAACGTATCTTTTCATCTTGAGGATGCCGTCCCAGGTAAGTCTGCAGGACTTCCCGAGCGAAGTCTTCCTTGCCAAACGCACGGAAAACAGTGCTGCACTGGAGGACTGTCTCCTGATCATCGGGTTCCAGTTCGAGCGCCCGTGTGAGGCTGTTCAGTGCATCCTCGGTCCTGCCCTGCTCCCAATACGCCCGGCTGATTCCACAGTGGGCCTTTGCACTGAACGGATCGTCCTTCAGCGCCGAATCAAAGAGCCCAACAGCTTCGGCATGCCTTTTTGCCAAAAGAGCCGCTTCCGCCTTCTCAAGCCAGCCATGCGACGGTTCCATCCGGTTCTGCCCGTATCCTGGTTGAACCCTTGTCACTTCCATACCACTCTCCCTCATAAAACGCTCGTTCACTCATACCGAGTTGCGTTCAACAACGTCTGTCACGTTCGTCCCGAGGTATAGGCGAACATGCCGTTCATGCCTGTTCCCCGGCACAAACACCTGGGCGCAACAGCTTCTCGAACACAACCTCACATCCAGGGCTGATTTTCCAGCCGTCCACGGCCCCCGCCCGGCTCGGTTCCCGGCCCTCCAAATTTATCCAGCGCACTATCCTGTCCTGCCGGTCGTGCGCTCATGTCGAAATTTTGACTATCCTGTCGAGACCACATTTGCCGGTTCCCGCTATTTAGCGTCCGAAAATAAACCGGGCAACATGCCGCAAACTCGAAACATTTTCGTGACCAGGGTCCAGATGCAAGATACCGGCCAAAAGGAAGCAAAGCGAATCGGGAAGGTAATCAATGTGTCAGGTACAAAATGAGAAACTGCCTTGAGGGCTGTCATTCACCGGTCATCGCTTTCAGAAAAGCCGTTTATCGAGCCCTGTAGCCAGGTAGGTTGGGGTGAACGGAGCCAGGTAGGTTGGGGTGAACAGCCAGGTAGGTTGGGGTGAACGGAGTGAACCCCAACATCTATCACAGCCCTGAAACCCAGCCCGGAACCCCGACATTTTCCCCAGCCAGGTAGCCCGGTAGCCAGGTAGGTTGGGGTGAACGGAGTGAACCCCAACATCTATCACAGTCCTGAAACCCAGCCCGGAACTCCGACATTTTCCCCAGGTGGCCCCTGATGCGATACCGACGCGCCAATATACCAGGAGCAACCCATTTCTTCACGGTCAACCCGGCTAAACGAGGCCGAACGGTGCTGGTGGATCATGCGGATTCACTTCTGATGGTCATATTCGAGCATCCACCGTTACATTGCCGCCGGAACGCTGGATCGGTATTGGGGTGGAGGCGTGCAAGTCCTAGACGAGTGCAGCTTCGATGAAAGGTGAAGCGTGGGTGTTGGGGTTCGCTTTCGCTCACCCCAACCTACAGCTACTACAGCTGCTACAGCTACTACAGCTACAGCGTCAAACATCTGACAAGTTTCGGCCGATCATGGGATCACGGCCTCCGCGTTGCCCGCAATTATGACTTCCTAAGTTTCAGCGCCGCCTGGTAGGCGGTTCGACGGGGTATGCCAAACCGGGTGGAGATCACGGAAGCCGCTTCCTTCGATGGGGCGCCCCGGTCCAGCATGGCGGACAGTTCATCCTCCCAGCCGGCTTCCAGAGGGGGACGGGGTGATCCGGAACCGCCGCCCTCCACGATCAGGGTGAGTTCGCCCCTGACATCCTCCCCGAAATGCGCCAGGGCTTCGGATACGAGCCCGCGGTAGACCTCCTCGTATACCTTGGTGAGTTCCCGCACCACCGCGATTCGCCGATCTCCCCAGGCATCCAGGATTTCGTTGAGCGTTTTGGAGAGGCGCTTGGGGGATTCATACAGGACGAGGGTCATCGCCAGCGCACCGCCTTCTTCAAAGAATCGCCGCCTGCCGCTTCCCCTTGGAGGCGGAAAGCCCAGGAACGCGAAGGGGTGCGTGGAAAGACCCGATACGACGAGAGCGGCGATGAGAGCGGTTGGGCCCGGAATTGCAACCGGCTCCACACCCCGCTTTACCGCTTCTTCTATGAGCAGGAACCCCGGGTCGGAGATACCGGGAGTTCCCGCATCGGTGACGATGGCGATACTCTGCCCCGCGGCGATCCTGGCCAGCAGTTCTTCCCCGCGCTGGCGGGCATTATTGGCATGATAGCTTATGAGTGGTTTATGAATGTCGTGGCGAGACAGGAGCTTCCGGGTATGGCGGGTATCTTCCGCGGCTATCAGGTCCACGGCGCGCAGGGTTTCGAGCGCCCGCAGCGTGATGTCGGCGAGATTTCCAATGGGGGTCGCAACGATAAAGAGTTGCCCTCCCCCGAGTTCTTGAGTACCTCCGGGATCAGGCCCCGAAGGCGTTGACGATCCAGTTGACTTCGGGCTCATCGCCCCTCCACCTGATTGCAACCACGTCTATTCGAGCCGGAGAGTCCCCCAGTCCCCGCTTTTTCAGGTACCATTGGGCCGTCTGAACGATTTTCCTGCGCTTCGGGGCGTCGATGGATTCCTCCGGCCCCCCGAACCTCGACCCGGTGCGGGACCGCACCTCGACGAAGACGACCACGGCAGCGTCCATGGCGATTATGTCGATCTCCCCCACGGGGCACCGGAAGTTGCGGTCAATGATCTTCATCCCTTTCCGAATGAGGAATTCAGCCGCCGCCTCTTCACCGCTTCTGCCTTTAAGTACCCGGCTCTTCTCCATCATGCCCGCATTCCGTTCCCTCCTCCACGCAACGAAAGCTTTTCCGGTGCAGCGGGCAGGGACCATATCTGCGAATCGCCTCATAGTGCCGCGCCGTGGCGTAGCCTTTATGCGCTTTGAATCCGTAGTTCGGAAACAGTTCGTCGTACTCGCGCATCATTCGATCTCGATGCACTTTCGCGATGACGGATGCCGCGGCAATCGACAGGGAGAGGCTGTCTCCCCGGGGGATGCCGGCCTGTTCTATTTCGAGTGGAAGCTTGTAAGGGCCGTCGATAAGGAGAAAATCAGGCTGGACCTTTAATTGCTCGACAGCGAGCATCATCGCGCGGAAGGTCGCCTGGAGGATATTGATGCGGTCTATTTCAGTGTTGTCCACCACCCCGATTCCGAAAGCCGTCGCCGTGGCGCGGATCTTCTTGTCGAACGTCTCACGCTGGGCGGGTTTGAGGCATTTGGAATCGGTGAGCCCTGGAAGACACACCCATTCAGGCAGGATTACGGCGGCGGCAACGACCGGACCGGCGAGCGGCCCGCGGCCGGCTTCATCGATTCCCGAAATCAAGCGAAAACCCCGCCGATGGGCACGCTTCTCATAGAGCCGCATATCCACCGCCGGGGTTTTCGCTGCTTTTGGCTGCACGGCATTTTCTCTAAATGCTATTTTCGATCACGGTAATGGGCTTTGAACCCGCGACCCGCCATTTACAAATCAGTTGCTCCAGCCTCGAGCCACGCCGGCCGGAACAGACAGGTCGGAGCTTCGTGTTTAACCCTTAGCCGGCTCTCGCTTCTCGCGAATTCTCGCCGCCTTTCCGACGCGGTGGCGCAGATAGTACAACCTGGACCTGCGGATGCGGCCACGCCGCAGTATTTCCACCCTGTCGATCTGAGGTGAATGGACCGGAAAAATGCGCTCCACCCCGACTCCATAGGAGACTTTCCGGACCGTGAAAGTCGCTCCCATTTTGCCTTTATGGGCACGTATCACCAGACCCTCAAAGATCTGGATGCGCTCTTTGTCGCCTTCACGGATTTTTACGTGCACCTTCACCGTGTCACCAATGCGGAAAGGCGGGATGTCCACCCGCATGTGATCGCGTTCGACCATTTCGAGCATGCTTGCCATAGGAAGTCCTCCATACTGAATATGAGACAGGGTGCCCGATCGGGTCGGGAGACCACGCCTGTAAATATAACGCGCTCCGCCTTCGGGCAAGAACCCCCGGGCGTTGAATTCGCACGTTCACAGACTGAATATGCCGCTCACGCTTTCCCCAGCAGTCGATCCAGGAGAATTGAGGCGGCCGAGCGCACCGAGAGGTGATTGTAGGCGCCCACCCCCGGTATCGGGTCGAGCACGGCATCGGACTGCTCTATCACCATGGGGGCCATACCCCACCCGGTGCCGAGAAGAAGCAGAAAAGGCCGGTCCTCGCTTTCGAGAAGGACCCGTGCACTCCCGTGAGACAGGGAGCCATTAGCCTTCCTGGCCGTACTTGCCCACTGGACAGGCATTTTGCCCGTCCTTTCAAGAATATCCTCTCTTGCCGAATCGATGCTTTCCACCACGTTCAGAAGCTTGAGGGCTTCGCGTCTTTCCGGCAACAGTTCCCCGCCCCTGCCCTCTATCCAGTGGGCCGCCAACCGGTGCGCCAGGGCACGCTGGTCCGCGAGGGGCGTCACTATATAGCACGCCGGCACGCCGTAAGTACAGCACGACCGCGCCAGGTCGTGAAGATCAAGATTCGTTATGGCCGATGCTATGACATCACCCACCCTGTTGAGGACGGGATAATGCACGAGCGCTAAAAAAAGAGGCGCCATGTTACTCCAGGTCACCGGCGTCCAGACCGCCGTTCTTCTCCGCCGCCAGGAATTCCTCCCGGGCAGCCTCGACCAGGGCGGCATCCTCGGACGAAAGATTCAGACGCGCAAAAAGGTCCGGTCGGCTCGTTTGAGTCCTCAAAAGCGCCCGGCCTCTGCGCCAGCGTCGAATTACCTCATGATTTCCGGACAGCAGAACTCCGGGGACAGCCCGACCCTCGAAAATCCTCGGGCGGGTATACTGAGGGTATTCAAGAAACGGCTCGCTGAAAGAATCCGACAATGCCGAATCGGCATTGCCCAGGGCACCGGGAATCAGCCGGGTGAGCGCATCGACCAGAATCATCGCGGCCAGCTCACCACCCGTCAGAATGTAGTCCCCTATCGATATCTGCTCATCCGTGTAATATTCTGCAACCCGCTCGTCCACCCCCTCATACCTGCCGCAGATGAGGGTAATCCGTGGGAGCAGGCTTAGCTCGCGGGCAATCTCCTGGTTAAACAAACGTCCCCGCGGACTGAGGAGAATGGTCCTGGCGGGCGGCCCGCCCTCTCCAATTGCCCGCAACGCCGCGACGATGGGTTCCGGCTTCATGACCATGCCCTCGCCGCCGCCGAATGGCCGGTCATCGGTCATCTGGTGCTTGTCGATCGCATAATCGCGGATGTTGTGCACCCGCACATCGATCAATCCGCGCTCGCGCGCCTTTCCCACTATGCTCTCCTCCAGGGGGGAAGAAAACATGGCGGGGAAAATCGTCAGGATGTCAAAGATCATCTATGCGCACCCGATCACGGACAGGCAGAACGGAGTCTTGCCCACGGGATTTAAATTCTTTTGGCATTTACCAGCTTCGGCGCCTGGGCGCCCGCCCCCGTTCGTGGTATCGAAGACTGAACGGGCCGAGTGAGCGCGATACGCGCGCGGCACGGCCACGGAACGAAAGACGAACAGCAGACAGGGGAAACTCCGGGCGAACAATCCTACTGATATTCCAGACCCTCGGGCAGATCGACGACAATCTTCCTGTTTTCCAGGTCCACCTCGCGGATTACATCCTCGATCGCCGGAATCAGCAGCTCTTTCCCGCCTTCCGCAACGACATAAACGTCGTTGCTCCCCGTTTCGAGGATTGCCTTGAGTACCCCTATTCCCCTGCCGTCAGAGGTTTGCACGGCAAGCCCTATAAGCTGGTAATGGTAATACTCGCCTTCGGGAAGCGCGGGCAACCGATCCTCGGGCATGAACAATTCTTTCCCCGCAAGCGCCAGGGCCTGGTCCATGTCCGCAATCTCTTCGAATTCGCCGATCCAACCCTGCTTGAGAGGCCGAAGGCCCACCAGGGTGAGTTCCCGTTCCCCTTCTCCACCGGGAGAACTCGCCAGGAGCTTCTCCCCGATGTCCAAGCCGTTCAGGGTCTCACCATAGGGATAAATCTTAACCGCGCCTCGCACCCCATGAGTCTTGACCACTCTACCGACGGGTATCAGACACGATTTTTTCATCTCTGCTATTCGATTATCTCCAAAACTGCCCGTTTGCGAATCTTCGTGGAAGCAGCGCTCAAGATGGTTCTCATGGCGCGGGCGGTGCGTCCCTGTTTTCCGATAACCTTTCCGAGGTCTTCCTTAGCCACACGGAGCTCGATTACAGAAGTCTGTTCGCCCTCGATTTCCGAAACCCGCACTTTCTCGGGATTATCAACCAAAGCGCGCGCCATAAACTCGATCAGTTCCTTCAACATGGTAGCCTCCGGATGCTGTTGCGCTGAAACGAAGCAGTTGGTGAGAGAATGCTGCTGCTCGATTATACGCCATGCTTCTTGATGAGGTTCGCAACCGTGTCGGTCGGTTTGGCGCCCTGTCCGAGCCAGTATTGAAGCCTTTCCTTATCGATCATTACTTCCGCGGCCACCGGCAGCGGGTTGTAAGTTCCGATACGTTCAATGAAGCGGCCGTCTCGCGGCGCTTCCGAGGAAGCGACAACGATCCTGTAAAACGGCCTCTTCTTTCTTCCGCCGCGAGCCAAACGAATTTTGACCATTCTTTGAAAACCTCCGCTGGAATTGGGCATTGCCCAAATTAATTTGCATAATATTTCGCGGGCCTTTCATCAGGGCCCGTTATTATTATCCGACTGCGTTTCCACCGATACCGGCTCCGCCCCCTTAGGCCCCGGATTTGAGATCCGGCGATCTGATCATTTGGTAAAAAATGAGGGGTTTACCAAAGGCAATCAGAAGGTTGAATCGGCCGACAGCAATAGCGGAGGACAAGGCAAACATCGCTCTTGCCCCAGAAACGGCACAACAAAATAGCTTATATACCCCAATAATTCAAAATTAAAAAGGGAAAAATGAACCCTTGCGCCGGAGCTTTCCCTTCTTCTTCTTGGCCCCGCCGCCCGCGCCCATCATCTGGCGCATCATCTTGCGAGATTCCTCATAACTCTTGAGAAGCCGGTTGACATCCTGCACCGTCGTTCCACTCCCGTCCGCGATACGGCGCCTGCGGCCGGCATTGATGATGTCGGAATTTCTGCGCTCGCCCATGGTCATGGAGTTGATTATGGCTTCCATGCGCACGAATTCCTTCTCATCAACCTGGACCTTCTTGAGTTCCTTGAGCATGCCCATGCCGGGCAGCATTCCGAGGATCTGTTCGAACGATCCGAGCTTTTTCATCTGTTTGAGCTGGTTACGGAAGTCTTCGAGCGAGAAGGTGTCCTGGCGGAACTTCCTGGCGATTTCCTGGGCCTCGTCGGCGTCGAATGCCGCCTGGGCCTTTTCGATCATGGAGAGGACATCGCCCATTCCCAGGATACGAGAACTCATCCTGTCCGGGTGAAAGACCTCGAGAGCATCGAGTTTTTCCCCAATGCCGATAAACTTGATCGGGCACTGGGTAACCGAGCGGATCGACAAGGCGGCACCGCCGCGGGCATCACCGTCCAGCTTGGTAAGAATGATTCCGCTCAGCCCAAGCTTTTCATTGAAGGCGCCGGCGACCTGCACCGCATCCTGCCCGGTCATGGAATCCGCGACAAGCAGTATCTCGGCGGGCTGCAGAATGCCCTTTATGCGCGCAAGCTCTTCCATCAGCTCGGTGTCCACGTGCAGGCGCCCCGCCGTGTCGATGAGGAGCGTATCGCAGTTTTCCTGCCGGGCGTAATTGACGGCTTCCCGCGCGATGTCTTCGGGCTTCTGCCGAAAAGAAGAGGGATAGACGGGCAATTTGAGTTGGTTTGCCAGGGTGATCAACTGTTCGATTGCCGCCGGCCGGTACACGTCGGCCGGAACGAGACAGGGACGCCTGCCGTCCTGGGAGATTTTTCGGGCGAGTTTGCCGGTCGTGGTGGTCTTGCCCGACCCCTGGAGCCCCACGAGCATGACCGCGACGGGTGAGCGCCCCGAGAGCCTGATCGGCTCCGCCTGCCCGCCCATGAGCTGGGTAAGCTCGTCATGCACGATCTTGATGACCTGTTGGCCCGGCGTAAGGCTTTGCAGCACTTCCTGGCCCACGGCACGCGAAGCGATGCTCGCCACGAAATCCTTGGCAACTTTATAATGAACGTCCGCTTCCAGAAGCGCCATCCGGACCTCCCGAAGCGCCTCTTTGATGTTCGCCTCGGTGAGCTTGCCCTGTCCCTTCAGGTTCTTGAATATCTTCTGGAACTTGTCGGAAAGATTGTCGAACATATCTCCACCGTCCACATTGGATGATTGACCTTAGGTTCTACTTCTAACGCATATGTTACAATTCATCAAGGGATGTTCGGTAATGCCGCAAAAAACAAAGGGACATCGCCCTGACGCCCCACCGGCGTAACGGGTCGGACACTTCATCCCACCGGGACCGGCCCGAGATCATCCACGCACCTGCCGCCGGAGTTCCGACCGCACTTTTACCGGTATCCGGGGGACTTCAACGGGAATTATAAGCCCGTGATGGCCCTCACTGAAAAGACGGATGAGCGATCCTCCAGGGACTACGCCTTGCCGCAGCAGCTTCCGGGTACACAGCCACGGGACGTGGGATTCGCCCCACAGCAGCCCGTGTCCCCCATACCCGGGATCTTCCCGTCCGGCTTGCTCCCCGAAAGGCTTGAGGTCGCGGATAGCAACTTTGATAATTCAGGGCTTCCACATTTCGGACACGACACTTTTTCACCGTTGCCGTACTGGATTGTCTCGAAGACATGACCGCACGATACACACAGGTACTCGAAAATTGGCATTAATTCTTCCTCCGGTGACTGAATGTCTTATCAAAAGAAGGTTGTGAAAATTCTTGGAAAAAAGCTGACCAGCTCCCGTGCCTCCATGGAGTGCAAGGACGCTCCATCATGACCCTGTTTATATCAGCTTCCGTTTCCAATTGTCCACCCTATGCGCAGCCCTTTCCGGCAGGCAAGGTCTCCAGCCCCCACCACGCGCGCCAATCCCGACCGCTAAACGGCAACTTTGCATGGGGGCTACGCTGAAGTCAGCCTTCGGCACCCCATCTTCTTCGATTTGTAACAAAAACGAAGGCGATTTTCCCTCAAGATCGGATATCCATCCTCCGAAATATCCTCGTGTGGCTATTTTTGCATTCAACTTTGTCGAGCCTGAATTCCCTGGTCGCTTGTCACGGAAGTCTTTTTCAGGTTTGACAAATAGCACAACGCGATGAATGGGAACCAAGCGAGATAGCTCAGTTGGATTATGAGTATCGTACGAAGATAATCTGTAAACTCAGTGCGGAGATGCGCGGTGAAATTGAACCTCAGAAATAGATTCTTGCTTCCAACAATACTTTTGAATGTACTGGGTATAGGCATTTTGGCGGTTCTCTGCGGAATCATGGCGGGCGATGCCCTCACGGGTGTTGTCCACATTCAGCTCAAACAGGTGCTTGATCTGACTGACAACAGGATCACCGTTTTTCTCAAGGACCGCAGCCTGGAGGTGCAGGCATGGTCCCGGAACAAGTCCTTCCCGGACACCCTTCGAGACAGGGGCCAAGACTCTAGGGCCGCCGCATCCGAGGCCATCGCGGCCTGTCAGAAGCAGACAGGGTACTTCGAGAATGTAGCTCTCGTGAACCTCGGCGGCGATGTGATAGCCGCATCGGTCACGAGCGCGGTCGGACGGGTCAATATCAAGGACAGGGAGTATTTCAAACAGGCAATGCAGGGAAAAGTGTTCTTTTCCGAGGCCCTGGTGAGCAGGACAACCGGGAATCCGATACTCAATATCGCGACGCCGGTAAGCGATGGCAATGAAATCATCGGGGTGCTTTACGGATCGGTAAATATGCTCCTTTTTAATGAGACCTTCATCGATTCCGTGAAGGTAGGCAAAGAAGGCCAGACGTTCATGTTCGCGCGCAATGGGCAACTGCTCGCGCATCCCGACAAGTCGCTCATCCTGAAAGAGAATTCACGGGACCGGGATTTCAACGGGTCCATGGAAGGACGAGAAGAGGGGATAGTTCAATATTCGGATCGGGGCGCCAACCGGATCGCCGCCTTCAAGGTTAACCGGGAGACGGGATGGACCCTCTGCGTGGCGGCCAGCATGGATGAACTATATGCTCCACTGAAGCGGCTTTATTTTATTTGCGTGCTATGCGCCTCTGGGATCAGCCTTGCACTGGGTCTTGTAATAGTCCTGATTTCGGTCCTGACAATCAGGCCCCTGAATGTAACAGCCTCCTCGCTCGAAGAGGGAGCGAACCAGGTAGCTTTCTCCTCCGATCAGATCGCCGAGGCGAGCCAGGTCTCCGCGGAAGGAGCATCGGAGCAGGCGGCCTCCATCGAGGAGATCTCCTCATCGCTCGAAGAGATGACCTCCATGACGAAGCAAAACGCACACAGCTTGAAGACCGCGAATGACATGACCCACCAGGCCCTGATCATTTCCGGCAAGACAAAACAGACTCTGGCCAAGCTTTCAGCCTCGATCGATCAGATCGCCAAAGCGAGCGAGGAGAGCACCAGGATTATCAAAACAATTGATGAGATCGCATTCCAGACGAACCTGCTGGCTCTCAACGCGGCGGTGGAGGCGGCGCGGGCAGGTTCCGCCGGTGCCGGTTTCGCGGTCGTGGCCGACGAAGTCCGAAGCCTGTCGATGCGGGCGGCTCAGGCTGCACAGGGCACCGCCGCGCTTCTGGCCCGGACCGTCGACAAAACACATGAAGGATCGGAGCTGGTGGAGGAAACCGGCTCGGATTTTGCCGAATTGGCCAAGGCTACTGAAAAGATGACTGAACTGATCGGAGAGGTTGCCGCCGCGTCGGCGGAGAATTCCACCGGGATAGAACAAATCAGCCGGGCAATAGCTCAAATGGAGAAAGTGGTCCACCAAAACGCCACAAGCGCCGAAGAGGCTGCCGCGGCTTCCGTTCAGATGATTGCCCAGGCAAGGCAGATGCATGCCTCCGTGGCGGAACTCAACGGCCTGATCGGCACGAATGGAAAACCGGGCACCCGGTTGGAAACGCATTCATGACGCTGTTGCCAAACCGATGGGGGGCAAGTCTCCGTATGACGGTTTGCGGGAGTAAGCCTTCATACGCGATGTTGTCGGAAAAGCCCTTTTTGTGGATTTCAGGTTCTGTAAAATAAACTGGTCACAGCTCCGTTGATCCGCAAATCGGGGACACTCCGACACTATACACGCGATGCACGCGGACTTGCCCCCTCATTTCACCCCTCCACGCGCGGAGAAGACAAACCGCGGCCGCTTTCCCCGGTACCTTTGCCGATGGCGGGTTTCGCCGAAATGACCCGGATGGATAACCCCGCCGGCAACCTAAGTCCCTGATATCGCTAATCTCCGAAGAGCTGTATTCTTGACAGGCGGGAAGCGCCAACACTATCCGAAACGCAAATCGGTGGCGGGGCATGGCAAATGCCCGGAAGGACCCACTCGAAAACTCATGAGCTGTGATTATTATGTCTAGAATGACATTACACTGGGACCATCGCTCCGGCACGCGCAGGGACAACCAAACAGCAAAGGGCGCTCGCGCGGTCACACGGTCCGCAACAAACCCATTCTCAGTCTGGACTATGCGACATGGTGGACACCCACGAATCGAAATCGCCAATAGGACGGTTTCGACATCAATTCCAGGGTAAACTGATTATCCTTCTCGTCATCCTGCTCCTTCCAAACCTCGCGATCCAAACCTACCTCTATCTCGACAGGTTTGAGGAACTCCGCGCGGAGGCTTTCCAGGAGAACCTCGAGATTGCGCGCGCGGTGGCCAAGACATTTCAAACCTTCGTCCAGGATGCCCTCCATCAAGAACTCACCATTGGTCTTGCCATTACATCCTCGGTGCCCATGACACCCGAGGACATCACCAGGCTCCTCAAAGAGTCAAACATCGACCATGCGTCGATCCGCGACTTCTCATGGACAAACCCGGAAGGCACTTTCGTTTACTCCAGCAACCCGGCGATGATCGGGGCGAATAACAGCGACAGGAGCTATTTTCGGGACATCGTGAGCGGCCGGGAATGGACGGTGGGGGAACTCGTGCTCGCGAGAACGACCGGTCAACCTGTCTTCGGCATCTCGCGCGGTATCCGCGATGGGAGCGGCACCCTTTTAGGAGTAGTCGTCGCGACCATACTTCCCGAGCAGGTCGAGTCCCTCTTTTCAATCGACAGGGGCAAGGACGGCGCACTGAGCATTATCGACAACAAGGGCATGCTCGTTTGCCGCTACCCGGCACTTGAGCTGAAATGGGACGAGCGCAACTGGGCCGAACGTTATCCCGAAATCACAAAAGTATTTCAGGGAAAAGAACTCTCTTTAACCATGGCATCCGCTTTCGGAGCAAAGGACAGGCTCGTTGCGGTGACCCCCGCCGGTACACTCGGATGGGCCGTTGCCGCCGAGCGCTCACAGGCTGAAGTTATGGCCGGCGTCCGAGCCTCGCTGCTGCGTCAAACCGCCCTTTATCTGGTTGTGACCTTCCTCGCCTTCGCTCTGGCCCTGGTTTTTTCCCGCTCTCTGTCCAACTCCGTTCGCAAGCTCAGACAGCACGCGCTTGCACTCGGGCGCGGAGAGACAGGAGAGTTGTCGATTACGGCCAATATCGCGGAGATTGCCGATCTGGCCGATGCCTTCAACACCATGGCGGAAAAGGTGAAGACCCGCGAATTGACGCTGCGTTTGAGCGAGGAGCGTTTGCGCGGGGTTGGGGACAACATTCCGGGCGGCGCGATATTTCAGCAGGTACGGCATCCGGATGGACGGCTGAGCTATGCCTATATGAGCGCCGGCATCGAAAGGCTCGTGGGCATTTCTGTCGAAGACCTGCTGGCCGACCCTGACGCCCTCGAAAAAACCATCCACGAGGATGACCTGGCGCATTGTTTGGAGGTCGAGAGGAAATCGGCGCTACATATAACCCCCCTGGAGTTGGAGTTCCGCCAGCGGTCCCCGTCCGGAGAGGTCAAGTGGCTTCAATGTCGCGCGACTCCACGCAGACTCGATGACGGCTCGATCCTATGGGATGGCGTGGTAATGGACATTACGGAGCGGAAACGGCTGGAGCAGGCGGTCAGGGAGAGCGAATCCAGGTACAGGGAGCTGGTCGAGAACGCCAACAGCGCAATTCTTCGCTGGAAGCATGACGGTACGATCACATTTTTCAACGAATTCGCGGAGCGCTTTTTCGGCTATCGCGCGGACGAGGTGATTGGGAGGGACGTGGAACTGCTCCTGCCGGAGCAGGAGTCCATGGGCGGAGACCTTTCGATGCTCGCCCAACGCATAGTGGACCGCCCGGAGCAATACATTACCCATATTAACGAGAACGTCCGCCGGGACGGCAGTCGAGTCTGGATGGCCTGGACCAACAGGGCGATCCTCGGCAAGGACGGGCAGGTATCCGAGATCCTGGCCGTGGGAAGCGACATCACCGAGCGCAAACTGGCCGAGGATGCACTCCACAGGCAGACTGCACTCATCCGTGGCATAAACAAGGTGCTCAGGGAAGCGCTGGTCAGTGAAACGGAAGAGGAGCTTGCGGGAACATGCCTTGCCGTGGCCGAAGAGCTTACCGGCAGCGAGTTCGGGTTCCTGGGCGAGGTCAATGACAAGGGGCTATTTTATAATATCGCACTGAGCGACCCCGGCTGGGAAGCCTGCCGAATGCCCGGGGACAATGCCACCAGCCTGATCCATGATATGGAGATCCGGGGTATCTGGGGTAAAACGCTGCTCGATGAGATTACGGTTATCGCCAACGATCCTCTCATTCACCCCGACCGGGTAGGAATCCCCGATGGGCACCCCCCTCTAAAATCCTTCCTGGGTGTCCCAATAAAAAGTACGGGCCATGCATTCGGAATGATCGCCCTTGCAAACAAGGACGGGGGATATGACCAGTTTGATGCGTCGGCAATCGAGTCGCTTGGAGTAGCCTTCGCCGAGGCCCTTTCCCGTAAAAGGGCGGAGGAAGGGCTCAGAAGATCGCACCAGGAGTTGGAGGCAAGGGTGCTGGCCAGAACAGCCGATCTCGAGCGCAGCAACAGGGCGCTCCAGGATTTTGCCTCCATTGCTTCTCACGACCTCAAGGAGCCTCTGCGCAAGATCATTTCCTTCGGAAATATCCTGGAGCAAAAGCACTCCGATTCCATCGGAGCCTCAGGAAACGAATATTTGAGGCGAATAACCGCCGCCAGCCAGCGAATGCAATCACTCATCACGGCTTTGCTGGAATATTCAAAAATCACGGCGAACACGGAACATTTCGGAAAGGTTGATCTTTCCGAAATCGTCCGCGACGTCATCATGGACCTGGAAGTGAGGATTGAATCATCGGGCGGGAAAGTGCTCGTGGGCGATTTACCGGTTGTCGAGGCTGACCCGGTTCAGATGCGGCAGCTTTTTCAGAACCTTATCGCCAATGCCCTCAAATTCCATGGAGAGGGTAAAAGGCCCCTGGTCAAAGTGGGACTCAGCGCCGAATTGGGCCATGCGCCCCGGATTGTCATAGAGGATAATGGCATCGGCTTTGATGAAGAGCATGTCGAGACCATATTTGCCCCGTTTCACAGACTCCACGGAAAGAGCAGCCGGTATGAAGGCACTGGAATGGGCCTTGCCATATGCAGGAAAATAGTCGAGCAGCATGGCTGGAGCATAACGGCCCGGAGCCAACCCGGCATAGGATCTTCATTCATCATCAGCATCCCCTCGCTCCAATGACGCGGGAGAAGCTGCCCCCTAATCGTTTACGCAGGCTTGGCCCTTGAGAATTCCGGCCAAAGCCGATCGCACCTTTCCATACTCGGCATCCAGCTCTGTTTCCGTGTCGCGCTCCAACTCGCGTGGCTCGCGGCATGCACTCTCCAGCCTTTTACAAATTTCCGCAAATTTGAGCGCCCCCACATTCGCGCTGGATGACTTCAGACTATGGGTGAGTTCCCTGACCTTCGAGAGGTCATTGCTGGCAAGGGCATGGTGGATTCGTTCCATGAGCTGACCGGAATGCGACAGGAAGGAGTTCAGGAGAGAGTCGAGAAAGTCCGGATTACCGGTGCTTCGCAGCAGCAGAAGGTTTTCCAGGACCGTGCCGTCGATTATCCCTTCCTCCCCTGCCCCGGCGGGATCACCGTCCCGTGATTGCGGCGGCGCCGTTGTGGCGTGTTGGTTCCGGAACCCGGATTCTCCGGCAGGCTTTATTCCCTCCTCGGGCATCCCCGGCAGCCAATGGTCCAGGATCTGACGCATCTGGCTCAAAGCAAACGGTTTCGACAGGTAGCCGTCCATCCCCGCTTCCAGGCACTCCTCCCGGGCGCCGTTCATGGCATGGGCGGTAAGGGCCACGATGGCAACGCGCGCGCCGAATTCGGCCTCTTTTTTGCGTATCCGCCGCGTCGTTTCGTACCCATCCATCTCAGGCATCTGGCAGTCCATCAGGACGAGTCCGTACTTTGTACGCTCAAGCGCCTCGATCGCCTCGCGCCCACTGGAAACAACATCCACGCGGCGGCAACCGAGGTTCTTGAGCATCTCCACGCAGACCTGCTGGTTGATGGGATTATCCTCGGCCAGAAGGATCGGCACCAGATGAGGCTGTACCTTTCGCACGGGGGCGGATATCTCGGCTTTATTTCCGAGGCAGCCCCCCGTCGCCTTTGCCAGTGCATTGTAGAGCTGAGACTGCCTGATAGGCTTGGTAAGATAGTCCACCACACCGGAGAGGTGGGCTTTCTCGATGTCCCCATACTGGCCCACGGAAGTGAGCATGATCAGGGCCAGTTCCGCCAGAGAGCGGTCGCTTCTGATCCTCCGCGCCAACTCGAGTCCGTCCATGCCGGGCATCATCATATCCAGGATCGCCACGTCGTAGGGTTTCCCCTCCCGAGAAGCGGTCCGCAATATTTCGAGAGCCTTGGCTCCGTTTTCGCAACTTTCGTTTCGAATCCCCCACGAGTCGATCTGGTAGCGCAAAACTTGGCGGTTAGTGAGGTTATCGTCCACGATGAGAACACGAAGATCCCCCATGCTCTCGCATTGGAGAACAGGAAAGGATGCCATCTCCGCCGACGGCCTTCTCAAACGGACAGTGAAATGGAAGGTGCTGCCTTTGCCAACAGCGCTCTCTACTCCCAACCTCCCGCCCATTATCTCACAGAGTTGCCTTGATATGGACAGGCCAAGGCCGGTTCCGCCAAACCTTCGGCTCATCGACTCGTCGGACTGGGAAAACGCATCGAATATTCTGGCCTGGGACTCGGGAGGGATGCCCACTCCGGTATCGCTGACCCTGAAGCCGATCAGGACCGTATCCTCGGCATCTTCCACCAGGGATGCCCGCACAACCACCTCACCCTCATCGGTGAACTTGACCGCGTTTCCCACCAGGTTGATGAGTATCTGGCGCAGCCTTCCGGGATCTCCCATCAATCTGCCCGGCACATCCTTTTCGATGTGGCAGATGAATTCCAGCCCCTTTCTGTGCGCGTTGTCGGCAAGGACCTCCATCATTTCTTCCACCTCCTCGCGCAGGTCGAAGCCGATGCATTCCAGCTCAAGTTTTCCCGCCTCGATCTTTGAAAAGTCCAGGATGTCGTTCAAGACCCGCAAAAGGGATTCCCCTGAGCGGAAGACCGTCTCCGCCAAATGCCGCTGATGGTCGTCGAGATCCGTTCCCATGAGCAATTCGGCCATTCCGAGCACTCCGTTCATCGGAGTACGGATTTCGTGGCTCATGTTCGCCAGGAACTGCGACTTGGCACGATTGGCCACCATTGCCCTGGCCGCCATCTCCTTTTCGGTGACATCCTCGTGAATCCCGAGAATTCCGTTGAAATCCCCTCTTGCGTCAAACATCGGGATCTTGCGAATCTCGACGAAGACGTTGCCCGTCTGTCGTTCCAGAATCCGGTGGAGCGGGACGCGCGAATGCGCTACCCGAGTGTCCCATTCCCGGAACAGTTCCTTCTCGGTTTCATCCCACGCTATTTCCTGGTCCGATTTGCCGATGACATCACCCGGAAATTCGAAACCCGCTTCCCGCGCGAAGTGACCGTTGCAGCCCAGGTATCGCAAACCCGCATCTTTCCAGAAAATCGAATGGGGAAGGCTTTCGATGACCCTTTTCAGCATTTCTTGCGAGTGTTGCAGCGCCTCGGCGGCCCTCTGCCTCCCCACAGCCTCTTCCCTGAGTCTGTCGGCCAGCCCGGCCAGTTCCTCCCTGCGTCCATATTCAAGCGAGGCCAGGGATTCGAGCATCTTGGGCACGGGGACCGTACCGAGGAGCAAACCTTTTCGGGTTACAATCAGGTGATCGAATATCTTGGTCTTTTCACGCTGCATCGCCTGGCTTGCCGCCACTTCCAGGGGAATATCATCCTCGATGATCATGGGGTTGGAATCCATGACCTTCACGACCGGTTTGGAGTGAAAGAGGGCAAACCCGAACTGGTTGCTCAGTATCCTGTCGAGATGAAGGCTCATGACGAGGCCGAGAGGAATTTCGCCGTGCGCCACGACAAGCGCTGAAATCGGTTCGTCCTTCCCGAGCAATTCCTTGGTCTCGCGCACCGTTGTATCCGGCCGCACACAGACCGGCGGTTCCACCAGCATGCCTATGAGAAGGGCCCCCGTGCCGAATGCCCGATCCGATCCATCTTGCCCGGAAAGCGAGCCTGATCGCCTGTTGTCGAAAGCTTGAGCCAGCATATTCGGTCTCCAGCATCAAATTTTGTAGGCACGCGTCTATGCGTCTGCCACCGGAGTTGCGTTCAAGGGGCAACCGCGTCCAACCGTTCACTGACGTAACGTGCGCCGTATCGCGCGAACACGCTCTCCCGCTTCGATACCTCAAGGAACAGCCTGTTTCGATTCGTGACAAAATCCCATCTAAAAACGGGCTCCCCCCTGCGTTTGCACCGAGTTACCGAAGCATGAAGGGGCCATAAAGTGTTCGCCCTTCGGTATCACGAGACGAAAGTGTCCAGGACACAACCCGTCATACTAATTCTGTCCAACCTATTCCTTCGGTTGATGGCTCGCGCGCCTTTATGACGGGAGTGTTACATTTGCGTGACATTTCGGTGGAGGTGGTCAAGTTTCCGGACTGGAGGCAATCTGGGACTGTCGTGGCGGGGCAGTTAAGGACCAAATGGGATGGAGGCCGGTTTTTTTGTAAGAAATTTTGGCCCTCCGACGGCCTGAGTTTCTTCAAGAGAAGTTGAGATTTGATTTGTCCCGGATGGGTTGCGCATGGCAGAGAGGAGAGGACGCAGCATGGACCTAGACCGCGCGGAAGCCAACCCGTGACTCATCTGGCCTGAGAGTCGATTCGGAGGCCAAAGTGTTTTGGACAATGACAGTATCGGAAGTTCCCGCACAAGAGCCAGCGGCAGTTCATCCGCGCTCATCTTCTGTCCGGCTGCTTGAGCGGATGTCCAGCCTCGCGTCTTGTCCCGGGTACCCCCGGATCCAGGAATTAGCCGGGGGCGCAAGCTGCGTGCCGTGATCAAGCCTCTTTTGCCGATGATCCTCGCTCGATCTGCCCGGCTGAGTAAATCAGTTCGGGTTTCTTTATGATCACCCGCGTGTCGGGGGGAACGGATTCAGTGAGCCAGACATTGCCGCCGATAACCGAGCGGGCGCCGATTACGGTTTCTCCGCCCAGTATCGTCGCGCCCGAATAGATGATGACGTCATCCTCGATTGTCGGGTGCCGTTTCTGGTTCCTCAACTGCGCGCCGGCATCGCGGGGAAGCGAAAGCGCGCCGAGAGTAACGCCCTGATACAGCCGCACCCGGTCGCCGATCTCGCTTGTCTCGCCGATTACCACGCCGGTCCCGTGATCGATGAAGAAGCTTTCGCCGATATGCGCCCCGGGGTGAATGTCGATCCCTGTCCTGCTGTGGGCGTACTCGGTCATTATCCGGGGGATGAACGGGATGCCCTGTTCCCAGAGCTGGTGGGCCGCCCTGTAGATGGTGATGGCAAGCAAACCGGGATAGCTGAAGATGATTTCGTCATAGCTCTTGGCCGCCGGATCTCCCTGGAACGCGGCGCGAACATCACTGGCCAGCATGGCGCGCACACCGGGAAGCGCACGCATGAGCTTTATCGCGGCTTCCTGCCCGCGCTCATCACAATGCACGCAGGGAAGATCATGGCGAATGCAGTCATGGCGCAACGCGATCGTGATCTGCTCCGAGAGCATTTCGAATAGAGCCGTTGCCTCCTGCCCGAAATAGTAGGCCAGGTTGAACTGCTCCAGGCGGTTCCTTATGAAATAGCCGGGGTAGAGCATCATGCTCAGCCTGCTCACGATATCAATCACGGCCTCCCGTGATGGGATGGGCTCCGGCCCCACGTGATCGAAGCACTGGCCGTTGGCGCAGGACAGGACAAGCTCATCGACAATCCCAGGTATTTCCTCTCTGAAATGGCGCTCTACCTGGACCGCCTCTTTGCATTGATCTAGTATTGATTGATCGGGCATGTTCATTCCTTTGTGGCATTCCGAGCAAATTCGAGGTCTTTATATCACATCTTTTTAGTATGAATTGCCATAAAAAACGGCCGGACCGGTCACACCCGGCCGGCCGTACGATTCTTTTTGCGACTCTAGGCGCTTTCGCAAAGCTGCTGGGCGCCGGACTTCCAGTAAGGAGACATGCTCCTCAGGGTTTCGATAATGGGCGGCACCTTCTCGAGCACGAAATCGATTTCCTCGTCGGTTGTATACATGCTCAGGCTGAACCTGATCGAGCCATGGGCCATGGTGAAGGGAATGCCCATTGCGCGAAGCACGTGGGACGGCTGGAGCGACCCCGAAGTACACGCCGACCCCGATGAGGCGCAAATTCCGAACTCGTCCATCATGAGCAGAATTCCTTCACCCTCGACAAACTCGAAACTGATGTTGGACGTGTTCGGCAGCCTCTCTATCCTGTCGCCATTGACTTTGCTCCTGGCGACGGCCTTCAGGATTCCATTTTCCAACTTGTCCCTGAGGCGTTTGACATGGGTGTTCTCGTACTCCAGGTTCGCGGCCGCGAGTTCGGCGGCAACACCCATGGCGATGATGCTCGTGGTGGCTTCCGTCCCGCCGCGTCGCCCCTTTTCCTGGTGTCCGCCGATGAGAAACGGAGAGAACTTGGTGCCCTTGCGCACGTAGAGAACTCCGATGCCCTTGGGCGCATGCAGCTTGTGGCCCGAGAGGGCCAGCATGTCGATCGGCAGCTTGGAGAGGTTGATCGGTATTTTCCCGACTGCCTGGACAGCGTCGGTGTGGAAAAGAATTCCACGTTCCCTCGCCATTGTCGCGGCCTTTTCGATGGGAAAAATCACACCGGTCTCATTATTGGCCCACATGAGACTCACAATTGCCGTATCGGGCGTGAGCGCTTTCCTGTATGCCTCCATGTCCAGGCGGCCCTCGGCATCGACAGGGATTTCACTCACCTTGTAGCCCTGTGTGACCAGGTGCGCGCACAGGGCTCGCACTGCCGGGTGCTCCACCCTGCTGGTGACGATGTGTTTCTTTTCGGGGTAGCTGCTCAGGGCGGAACGGATCGCCGCATTGTCACTTTCCGAGCCACAACTCGTGAAGATGATTTCGTCGGGTGAGGCTCCCAGGAGGGAAGCCATGCGTTCCCGCGCCTTCCGGACCTCTTTGCCGACCTGGCCGCCGAAAGAGTGCATGCTCGACGGATTTCCATACTTTTCGCCGAAATAGGGCAGCATCGCCTCCAGCACTTCCGGGGCCACCCGCGTGGTTGCGTTGTTATCCAGGTATACAGTTCTCATGCCGACACCTCCTCGACAACCAGGTCCTGCCAAACCAGTTCCCTGAGCTTGACCTCGACGAAATTCTTCAGGGTCTGGTTCGATGCCTGGCAGGAAGCGCACGCCCCGCGCGTGGCAACCAGTACGCGATTGCCAACGACATCCACGAGTTCGATATCTCCCCCGTCGTGCTTGAGCGCGGGCCGGATCTCGCGTTCCAGAGTCTCTTCAATCATCTTGATTTTCTTGATATTCGAGAGTTTAGGCCTGCCTTCCGGGGCCTCCTGAACCTCGCTGAGCACTCTGTCAATAATCTCTTGAATGGCGGGGTGGCAATTGCCGCAGCCTCCACCGGCCTTTGTGTAGTTGGTGACCTCCTCCACGGTCCTGAGGCGGTTCTCGCGAATGGCCCGCTCAATTTCCTTCTCGGTCACTCCGAAGCATTCGCAGACGATTTTTTCCTCCGCCATGGGACCGGGAGCACCTTTGAAATGAGCAATAGCCTTCTCGAGGGCCTCGCGACCCAGCACCGAACAGTGCATCTTCTCCTGGGGAAGACCGCCCAGGAAATTGGCTATGTCCTGGTTGGTAACCTTGGCTGCCTCTTCAACGGTCATGCCTTTTATCATCTCGGTTAGAGCCGAAGCTGAAGCAATAGCGCTGGCACATCCGAATGTTTTGAATTTGGCATCAACGATCTTGCCGTCCCGATCGAGTTTGAAGGTAAGCTTCAGCGCATCGCCGCACGCAATTGACCCAACTTCGGCAATTCCATCGGCGTCCTCAATCTCCCCAACATTTCTGGGATTGAGAAAATGTTCTTTCACTTTATCCGTGTAATCCCACATATCGGCTCCTCCGCTGGCCTTTGACGTCTTTAATAATGCCTTGATATCCATTCCGAGCACACAATAAACATCGCACGCCGGTTCAGCATCAGACAGCAGGCATCTTTACTATTCTATATCACACTGGCTTGAAATGTCAGCCGGTTTGGCCAGAAATATTCTATAATACCAAAAACATCCCCTGCCCGCGAGATACTTGTCCACAAAACTTCAGCATCCATTGTCCGTCAAGACGCCAATTGTGTTGGGTTCAGCCCGTCAGCACAGGAGGGACGCCATGTCCCCCGTATCGGAGAAAAGCATGATCCGCCGCATGCATCTCCGGATTCCGGCTTCACCCTGGGCGGCCGCATTTGTCGAAGAGCGTTCCCTGTTCATCCGCATCGCCACCGGACGACTGGCGGGAGCGGGCAGAAAGGTTGCTCCGACGCCTGGACCACGTGGAACTTTTCACGGGTTGGCGGCGGAAACGTCCAGCTCCTCGGGGACTTTAGAACTTGACTTCCGGGGACTCGCCATTTAGTTTAGTGACCATTCTTTACTGGCTTTGCAGTTGCGATCCGCACGGCAAATTCCCGATCTTATTCTCTTGGTACCGTCCGTTTCCTGAACAGTTTTTCCTGATCTTCTCCACTTCCCATCCGTGATCCTGAAAAACAGGGCACAGTTATGTCCATTTGAGTCGAGGGAAGCTGAACGAGAACTCCCGGTTCCGTTCGTATCCGGCTAGTAACACAACCAAGGACAACCATACAGAGAATGGAGGCGAGGTCGAACATGCCCTACGATGCAACTAAAATGAAAGACTGGCAGATTTCCGAAGCAGCAGAAAAGAACATGCCCAGCATGGATGAATGGGTCTCGAAAATGGGACTGGAAAAAGATGAAATCATCCCCATGGGCCGTCTTGCCAAACTTGATTTCATGAAGATCATCGAGCGGACAAAAGACCGTCCGGATGGCAAATATGTCGAAGTAACCGCCATCACCCCAACCCCTCTGGGTGAAGGGAAAAGTACCACCTCGGTCGGACTCATGGAAGGTCTGGGCAGGAAGGGTAAAAACGTCGGCGGCGCCCTGAGGCAACCCTCGGGCGGCCCCACCATGAACATCAAGGGTACGGCGGCCGGGGGCGGCAACGCGCTCCTGATTCCGATGACCGAGTTCTCGATGGGCCTCACGGGTGATATCAACGACATCATGAACGCCCACAACCTGGCCATGGTCGCCATGACCGCCCGCATGCAGCACGAGCGCAACTACAATGACGAGCAACTTCAGCGCCTCACCCGCATGCGGCGTCTCGACATGGACCCCACCCGGATTGAAATGGGTTGGATCCTGGATTTTTGCGCCCAGTCCCTTCGCAACATCATCATCGGCATCGGCGGCAGAACGGATGGCTTCATGATGCAATCGAAATTCGGCATCGCCGTGAGTTCCGAGTGCATGGCCATTCTCGCGATCATCAACGACCTGGCTGATCTCAAGGAGCGACTCAACAACATCACTGTGGCATTCGACAAGCGCGGCAAACCGGTTACCACCGGGGACCTCGAAGTCGGAAACGCCATGACCGCCTTCATGAGAAACACCATCAACCCCACCCTGATGTGCACCGCCGAATACCAGCCCTGCATGGTACACGCCGGTCCTTTCGCCAATATCGCGGTCGGCCAGTCCTCGATCATCGCCGACCGGGTGGGACTCAAGCTGTTCGACTACCACGTGACGGAGAGCGGATTCGCCGCGGACATCGGTTTCGAGAAGTTCTGGAACGTCAAGAGCCGCTACTCGGGCCTCAAGCCCAATGTCTCCGTACTCACCACAACCATCCGCGCCCTCAAGATGCACGGCGGCGGGCCCAAGGTCGTTGCGGG
>JBDKTY010000068.1:0-70016 GCA_039679945.1 Syntrophobacter sp.
GAGGATATACCCCCGTTCGCCCTGAGGTATCGAAGGGTAGAACGGGTCAATTCTGAACAGCATCTTCAATTTAGGGATAGACTCATCTTGAACGCAACTCCGTATCAGTCGGCATAAGCCACTCGATTGCGTCCGTCGTTCTTGGCCTTGTACAGTGCGCTGTCCGCCGCCTCGATAATCGTATTGACCGTGCTTTCCCTGGCCCCGGTGGCCACGCCGATGCTGACCGTAACGGAGAGGGTTCCTGCTTTCGACTCCACTTTGTTGGAAGCGACCAGTTGACATAGCCGTCCGTACAATCCGCTATCCTTCGGAGCGCTTTTCTGACCGGGTGTAATAATGAGAAACTCTTCCCCCCCATATCGGCCGAGGTAGTCATAATCCCGCAGATTGTTCCCAAGGAGTTTCACGAGGCCACGGAGCACGTCATCCCCGACCTGATGCCCGAAGGTATCATTGATCCTTTTGAAATGGTCGATATCGAAAAGTCCTATAGCCAGTATGGAGGACTCTCTCCTCGCACGGGACAGTTCCCTCTCAAGCGCGGTCAGAATGGCACGGCGATTGAGAGCGGAGGTCAGCGGATCATGATGCGCTTCATAAGCTAATGCATCCTTTGCCTTGTTCAGTTCTGACTGCAACTCCGTCATGCGGTGCCCCACCTTGATTCGGGCGAGCAATTCCGCGTTGTCAAAGGGTTTGATAATATAATCGTTCGCGCCGGCTTCAAGTCCCGAGACAATGTCTTTCTTCTCTCCCCTGGAGGTTACCATGATTATATAAGGAGGGTCAGAGGTACTTAACTCTCGCAATCTCCGGCACACTTCCACGCCATCCATCCCGGGCATATTCCAGTCGAGAATGGCGATCTTCGGGGCTTCGGGGCCTCGCAGAATGTCCAGGGCCGTATGCCCTTCGGCAGCCAGTACAGGATCATAGCCCCATTTTTTCAGTATTGCGGAGATGATCGTCTGAGAAATGCGGCTGTCGTCCGCGACTAGAATTTTCATGTGACGATGTTTCCCTGGTGTCTCGATTTGAAGATCCACTGCATAAAAGGGCGTTTCGACCCGCATCGGCGCTCCGGTCGAATACCGCTGCCCGTGAAAACGATCCATGGCTCAGGATATTGGCACGGTCACGCAAAACCGACAGAATCCGTCGGAATCCGCTTATTCTCCCGGCCGGCCGTTTCCAACAGCCTGCTTGAGCCGCTGGAGCTGCTTTGCCAGCAACGGCTCCAGCTGCCTTAGCGTTTCAATCTCTTCCCTGTTGCCCGCCAGTTCCATTTCGGAAGCAACACTGCGTAGAGCCATGGCGCCAATATCTCCGGCCTCTCCCTTGATTCGGTGCGCCTGCCTCGCGGCAAGTTGAGCGTTGCCCGCGTCCACGGTGGATTTCAATTCTGCTACCCGCCCGTCAATGTCATCCAGGAAATCTTCGATAACCGCCGCGGCTATTTGCTCGTCTCCCATCAGTCTTTCAAGCAGGGCATTCCGATCAAAAACGGCGGATGAGCATTCCTGCTTCTCATCATCGCTTTCGGCCTCGAATGACTCACCCTCGCCACCTTTTCCGGGTTCGGATTCCCGAAAGGGCAGGTTGGATTCCCGCACATCCGGTGAATGCACGTCGGGGGAATCTTCGAGGCTTTCGGAAAGGAGCCTTTGCTTTTCCGGTTCGCCGGGGCCGGCGGATGTTTCCCGTGTCCCGCGCAAATATTTCTCCAGGGTACCGGCCACCGCGAATGGATTCACGGGTTTGGATATGTAATGGTTCATTCCGGCGTCAATGCACTTTTCCCGGTCGCCCTTCATGGCGCTGGCGGTCATGGCAATGACGGGGATCCGCTGATTACGTTCCCCGGATTCTCCGCTCCTGATCCTCCGGGTGGCCTCGAAGCCGTCCATCTCAGGCATCTGGCAGTCCATGAGCACCAGGTCGTACGGGATGTTGCGCAGGGACACGATAGCCTCACGGCCGTTGCCCACGGCGTCGGCCCGGTAGCCGAATTTTTTGAGGATGCTGAGTGCCACGATCTGGTTGGTCGAGTTGTCATCGACAATCAGGATGCGAGCCGGATTCTTCTCCGCCGCGACATTGGCATGACCGGCCGCAACGCGGGAAGGCGGGGCGGTCTCGGCGTTTGTCCGCAGCCCAAGGGCCAATCCCAGGCAGTCACGCACCTGTCGCTGACGAACCGGTTTGAAAAGACATCCCGCGAAACCGATTTTATCGAGTTCGGCTCTGTCTCCTCGCTGCCCAAATGGACTCAGCATGATCAGGACCGTCTCTTTGAGATCCGGTTCCGATTTAATTAGTTTTGCCAGAACCTGCCCATCCATATCCGGCATTGCCATATTCAATAACGCCACCCGGTAAGGGGCGCCGGCACGGGAGGCCGAACGGAGCGCGGCAAGGGCATTTTCTCCGCTGGCGGCTTCCGCGCACGGGCATCCCCAGGAACTCAGCAATGTGGTCAGCAGCAATCGGTTGGTGTGATGGCTGTCCACAATAAGTACTTTGGTCCCCTGGAGGTCAACGGAAGAGTCGATCCCGGGCGCGGCTTTCTTCTGCTTCTCGAAAAGCGCCGTGAACCAGAAAGTGGAACCCTTTCCAACTTCGCTCTCCACCCTCATCCGACCACCCATCATTTCGACCAGGTGCTTGGAAATTGCCAGGCCCAACCCACTCCCACCATATTTGCGGGTAGTGGAGGCATCAACTTGCACGAAAGGAGCGAAAACGGCGCTCAAACGTTCGGGAGGGATGCCGATCCCCGTGTCCGAGATACTGAAGCGTACCATGGCCGAGTGATCGGTCTCGCTTTCCAGCGCAACCTCGATGGTCACTTCGCCCTCATGGGTGAATTTGACGGCGTTTCCCGCCAGATTAACAATAATCTGGCGCAGTCGTCCCGGATCACCCTGTAGAAGATGCGGCGCTTTCGGGTCCACAAGTGAGATCAGTTCAAGATTCTTCTTAGATGCCGTGGCGGCCAGCAACTCCGCGATGTCTTCCACTACATCGCGAAGGTCAAAATCCGTGGTCTCCAGGTCGATTTTTCCAGCCTCGATTTTGGAGAAATCGAGAATGTCGTTAACCAGGGAAAGGAGCGCTTCACCACTGGAGCGAACAATCTTTGCATATTCTCGCTGTTCATCCGTGAGTTCGGTATCGAGGAGGAGCCCCGTCATTCCGATCACCCCATTCATCGGCGTGCGGATTTCATGGCTCATGTGCGCCAGGAAGAGGCTTTTGGAGTGATTGGCCATCTCGGCGCGTCCCTTGGCAATGGCCAGTTCCGCCGTGCGCTCGGCCACGAGGTCTTCGAGGTGATCGCGGTACTTCAGCAATTCCTCCTCGGCCCGCTTACGTTCGGAGATGTCTTTGGCGAATATGAAGGTGCATCTCTTGCCTCTGAATTCAGCGCGAGTGCTTGTAATCTCCGCCGGAAAAGTCGTTCCATCCTTGCGCCTGTGAATAGTCTCGAAATTCACGGAGCCGGAGTCGTCGAGCATTTCTCCGATTTCAAGAATCTTCTCCTCGGACAGGGCCGCGTCGATATCCCGCAAGCTCAACGAGAGCAACTCATCGGAAGTGTAGCCGAGGCTCTCGCAGGCAAACTCATTGACGTTCATAATGCTTCCATCGCTCTTGGTCCGGAAGATACTTATGGCCGCGGTTTCGATGCAGAACTGCGAGAGGTGCAGCGCATCCGCTGTCTCGGCCAGTTCGACCGACCGCTGCACCACCATTTTCCCCAGTTCGTCACGCGCCTGTTGCAGTTCTTTTTCCAGGCGCTTGCGCTCGCTGATATCGCGAAAATACCAGATTCTTCCGTAGTCTTCGCCTTCGGAGCCCAACAAGGGTGCTGAATACTGGTCCAGCACCCTTCCGTCTTTCATTAGAAGTTCCTCGCGCCTCTTTTCCTCCGGATGCTTATAGAGATAGCTGAGCGCCGCCAGGAATCCTTCAACATCAGACATCTTTTCCGCCAGCCATTGGAGAACCGGCACGTCATTCCTTGACTCCATCAACCCGGAAGGGATCTCGAAAGTTTCGGTGAAGCGCCGGTTATACGATATGACGGAGCCACATTTGTCGACCACGAGTATACCGTCGATGGAAGCTTCCTGCTGGGCAGTGAGAATGATGTTCTTGAGATTCAGTTCCTTTTCCGTGAGATCGCGTTGGCTGATGTCGCGGATGTAGCCGCCGACGAGTTTTCGCCCATCGTATTCCAGGGCGTTTATCGACACCTCGACCGGGACGAGGGCCCCCGAAGCAACCCGGTCCACTGTCTTCAGAAGAATCTGTTTGCCCTGGCTGAGCTGCTCATCCATCAGTTCAGCGCTTTCCCTGGTGTATCCGGTATTCCACTCGGGGACCCGCATGGTAAGCAACTGGGCCAGGTCCACACCGAAATGTTTACAGGCCGCCTGATTGGCATAAAACATCCTGAGTCCATCTTCGACATCGACGACATAAATGGGATCCAGGGTGTACTCGATGAGTGTCCGAAAAAAGGAGACCAGCTTCTCGGCTTTCATGCGCTCGGTAGCGTCGCGCACTATACTGCATATGTATTCGACATTATTGTAAATAAGGTAACATGAGGTCGTCTCGACGGGAATTATGCGTCCGTCCTTTGCTCTATGATACCTTCCCAGGCGCAGACCCCCCCTTCGTTTCAGTTCATGGTGAATTGACTTGATATCCAAATCCGCTTGAGCCGAATCGATGTCGCTAACCGACATCGAAAGCATTTCCTCGCGACTGTAGCCGAGCATCTGGCAGGCAGCCGTGTTGACGTCAAGGATACGGCCGTCAAATGTGCACCAATGGACGGCGTCCGCGATGCTGTTAATGGAAAATTCGAGCAGTCTCAGTTGATCCCTATACCGTTTGCGCCGGCTAATATCCCGTACCAGCGCCACTATACGATCTTCTCCAATCGCATCGTTTCTTTTCAGGCTGATTTCAGTCCAGAAAAGGCCGCCGTCTTTCTTCCTGCCCGGCCAGTCAAACAGTTGAGGCTCACCGCGGGTGGCCCGGGAGAGCCTGTCCATGACATCCTCATCGGGGCCGGGGTGTTCGGCGGCACTCAATTCCCGGATCGTCAGCGGGCGGGTTTCACCTGGTGAATACCCAAACATGTCCCACAGTGCCCGGTTCGCATAGACGATTTTCCCCGAGGCTATGTCCAGGATGAAAATCGCTTCGGACATATCATTGAAGATCGTCTCGACGAATATTTCATGATCCGGCAAAATGTCCCCCATTGCTTGACCGATTCTTTCAATCCCGCTCCCGTTGATCGCGGAATCAGCGGAGATGCGCCATGGATGGATTCAGCCCGAGCCGCCGAAATCCGTTGCAACCGCGGCGCGCGGATGAATTGGTAACATTGTCCTGAATGCTTGTTCATGAAATCGGCGAGACGTGTGTTATTCTCTACAAAAAATACATCCTGGGAGAGAATGATCTGCGAGGATTCTTCTCATCTCGGCATTTGCCAATATCGGCCCATCGATCTTGGCTTGATCAATGAGAAGACTTCGAGACTTTCGGGATGGATCGAATGGCAATCGGCGGGAATTCCGGCATTGCGCGAAGATGGGCGTTGCCGGGGATTCCGGTTATTTGAGGCCGTATTTCTTTAGTTTGTAGCGAAGCATCCTTACGCTCAATCCCAGCAGCCTGGCGGCGTGTGTCTGGTTGGAGCTGGCTTCTTTCACCGCTGGATGTGCCGGCACGGCGCAACAGGCGCCCGCCTCCTGGAATCCATCGGGGTTTGGTTCCGTGGACGGGCAGAACCCGCGCGGCAGTTGGCGTCAATAATCCCCTCGGCCCGCCAAACCCAATTGGTGGCAAGCCGTGTGTCCCGTGAGAAGAGGTCCGAATTTCTCACATGATCAGTTAAATCCGAGAGTTGATCTTCATCCAAATGAAGCGCTGGCTCTCGGAGGTACCCCCTTCTTAATGCCCGCGTAATGGTTTACCGGAATCAAAGCGACCGTCAAACACAGCCTGGCGGTCGCACGGGTTCCTCCGCCGGTCGTCGCGACGGGGGCGACCGGACTCGGTCGAAGCCTGCTCCGAATCCTAGCCTGAACCCAGTTCCTACCGGATGATTCCCACCGAGCAGGGGGCATTTGCAACCACTTTTGTCGCGGTCGCCCCGATCAGAATCTTCGCGAATCCGGTTTTTCCCGTGCTGCCCATGAGAATCAGATCGAACTTGCCGTTCTCCGCGGTTTCCAGGATGACATTAGCGGGGGTCACGCCTCTGCCGATCATGGTGGCTACCTTGATCCCTTTTTCGTCAAAGAGCGCCTTTGCCTTGTCGACCGCCTTAATGGCCTCGGCGTCCAGCGACTCCTGAACATTTCCGGGCAATTCCTCGACGTCGCTGAGCAAAGCGGTGAGGGAAGGGGCCACCGCGATCAGCGTGACATCCGCCCCCTCTTTCTCGGCCAACTCAAGCCCCCTGAGGACAGCTTTCATGGAGCGTTCCGAACCGTCTGTCGCCGCTAGAATCTTCATACGTGCCTCCAATAAGCTCATCAGTCGTGCAAATCGGGTTTTCGGGTTCAACCTGCCCGCCGGCTTCCGGTGTTCCTGACCTTTCGAGATACGGGCGAGGGGTGTCCCGGCCGCAATCCCATGCTTTCGAAACTCTTTCCGTCAGCGGGCAAATCATCTGCCTCGACTTTTCGATTGCCCACGAAACAGTCACGGAGCAACAACGTTCATAGTACGAATATCGATGGATCAAGCTGACTTTTCAGGATGTCCGGTCTTGCCACTACTCCAACCAGTTTCCCCCCTTTCGTGATGGGCAAGCGAAGGATGTTTTCGTCCGTCATGATGTTCACGATCTCGCTGATGGGCGCATTCACGTCGGCGGTAATCGCCTTTTTGCTCATCAGGACCCCGACTGCCGTATTGGCCAGGTCCTTTCCTTCCTTCAGGGCCTTCAGCAGGTCGAATTCGGTGATCACTCCCACAACCCTGTTCTCGCTGTCCGTTACGGGCACCCCCGAGAAATGACCGCCAAGGAGAGCAAGGATAATGTCTCTTGCGGGGGTACTCTCCCTTGTGCAGACAACGTGTTTCACCATTATGGACTCTGCTCTAAGGTCTTTCATGACTACACTCCTCACGAATAATGGTCAGTGCACGGCCCGGATTCCCGTGCCTGGGCTTCTTCCGTACGGCCACGGAAAAGGTGCTGAATCGGAAAGGTTTCACTCACCCGCGGGCGCACCGGTTCATGAAAGGCATTTGTGGCGCACGCTCGCCAAATGTCCGGGAACTCGACCATGGTCCGCTTATGCACGGGAGATGGAAGCCTTTGGACCGGGAGTCTCCCAGGGTCCTCCCCCCCTCGGGCCCCTTGCCATGGGGGGGTGGGTACGTGGAGGCAGCTCGGGTTGTACGCGAGTCTGCACGGGTGAGTAGACAAGAAAGTGAGGAGTAATACGGTTTCTCAAACACCTGTTGCCGCATGACCGGAATTGAAGTCAATCATTGCTGCCTCCTTGGACCAGAGCAGCGGAAACAGAAGAAAGTCCTCCGATGAGGGATTGGGCGAGGAACGTGGTACGAACCGAACACACAGCGGAACAGGGTGGAAGGAGGGCTTGCCTCGGTATATTCGCAATACCAAACCCTTTTTTATGATATATGCGCGTATCCACATTGTCAATTAATGACAGGCGAAAATCCGGGAACCCGGAGACCGGGTACCCCGGTCCGGGCGTGGCGCGCCCGCTCCATGGAATGCCTTTTCAATCCTGCCGGGAACTTGTCGGGATCGCGGCGATTTTGGTTGGCTGTCGTGATCGGTCAGGGTATATAATCACAATCAGTCAATCAGATGCATCTCCCAGCTATCGTGGGACTTGGCTTTCTTGTCGAACACGCTGCTCCCGATAACCCCGAAAACTCGGGTATCACATGAAACAGAAGCACTGGATATGGCTCGCGCCGGTTGTCCTCGCCGCGGTCGTTGCCGGCCTGTTGGCATTCAGGCCGTCCGTCCCGCCCGGGGTGACGCTTGCTCGGATCGAACGGGAAGGCGTGATCCGGATAGGCTGCGCCCCGGAGGCTCCCTATGTGTTCCTCGACGCCCGCGGAACGTTTACCGGGGAGGAAATCGAGGTGGCCAAAATTATTGCATCCCGGATGGGTATCCGCCGCATCGAGTGGTGTCAGACTGATTTCGGATCACTTATCCCCGAACTGGAGGCGGGCCGTTTCGATGTCATCGCGGCCGGGATGTTCATTACCGCGGAACGAGCGCGGCGCGTGATCTTCTCCGAACCGACCTTTCGCGTTCGCAACGCGCTGCTGGTGCGAACCGGGAATCCCCACGGCCTTCATTCCCACGAAGACATAATCAGGCAGTCGCAAGTCAAGATCGCGGTGCTGCACGGCTCTATCGAAGAGGCGATGATCCGGAAGATCGGTGTGCCTGATGACCGGATCAGCGTCGTTCCGGATGCGCTGACCGGGAGGGTCGCGGTGGAATCCGGCCTGGTCGACTGCCTGGCCCTGTCGTCCCCCACGGTCCGGTTCATGGCGCGGCAGCAGAACCTGGGCCTTTCCGAAATCGCCCAGCCCTTCATTGTGCCGGTCTCCAACGATGCCCGCCACGTCGGATTCGGAGCGAACGCTTTTCGCAAAGCGGATGATGATCTTCGCGTGGCATGGAACCGGCATTTGCGCGCATTTCTCGGCAGCGCCGAACACAGGCGCCTGCTTGCTGAATTCGGTTTCAGCGATGATGAGTTGCCTGGAGAAATAACTACCTCCGAAATCCTGTCTTCGGGAGCAAAATGAAAGCATTCTCCTCCGTGGCGAGTATGACCTCTCGTCTCAGCCAGCGCATTGGCCCGATGGCGTGGGTATGGATAACAATCCTCGCCGCGTTGCTTGCCTCCAGTGGCATCATTTGGATTGAGGAACATCAAAACCGGTTGATCACCCATTTTACCGCTGAACAGACGCTGTTGCGCCAGGCACGCACAGACCTGGCCAAAGGGTACCTCCACGTCTCTCTTGGAGGGCCGGCGGGGTCTCCATTCAATCGCGCGCAGGGCTTCGCGCTGCTGGACCAGGCCGGCTCATCCCTGGAACGAGCCCTGCAACTGCAGCGGGAATTCGCGGCCGGGAGCATTCTACCTCGGGCCGACGAAGCGTCCCGCGCCCGACTGGCGGACTTCGTACAGGCGGCGGTGCAGTTTCGCGATTTGCTGATGAGCCGAAAAGGCGTTCCGGAAACGGACCCGGCGCGGGAGACGGAATTGCGGATTGTTTTCTTTACTCTCGAACGGCAGGCGGACACGGTTGACTCGCAGATTCAACAAGACCTTTCCGGGATGATCAACCACTACGATCAGATTCAGGTGAAGGTCTCGTGGATCTCGGGCATTCTATTCGTGCTCATCTGCGCGAGCGCCATCGCGGGAGACCGCGCCCGCAAAAGGGCCGAGCGGGGACGGCGGGACGCCGAAATTCGTTTCCGCCTGCTATTTGAGCAGTCGCCCGATGGCATAGTCGTTATTGATCCGGAAACGACACGTTTTCTGGAATTCAACGAAACAGCCCACCGCCAGTTGGGGTACTCACGCGACGAGTTTGCCGGGCTGAGCATTTCCGATCTCGAAGACCCGGAGAAGCCGGGGCAAATCTTGACGTGTCTCGCGAAACTCAGGGGTGAGCAACGGGGTGATTTTGAGGTCCAACACCGTACCCGGCGGGGTGTGCTCAGGAATATCCACGTAACCGCGCAGCTCACCGAGATGCTGGGGCGCCCCGTTTATCACTGTGTTTGGCGTGACATCACCGAGCGCAAGCGGGCTGAGAAAGCTCTGGGGGAGAGCGAGGAACAGTTCAAGGCCATGTTCGAGACGGCTTCCATCGGTATGGCGCAGGCTGATCCAAAAACGGGGCAATGGCTGCGTGTGAACCGGAAGATGTGCGAAATTACCGGTTACTCCCCCGCCGAAATGCTTACCAAACGCATCCACGAAATCACGCACCCGGATGATCGTCTCCGGGACCGGGAAGCCTTCGAGGGCGTCACAAGCGGCAAATCGGGAAGCTACCGGCTGGAGAAACGCTACATCCGCAAGGATGGCGCGGTAGTATGGGTAAACGTGAACATGACGGTCATCCGGGACCCTTCCGGCCAGCCCACGCGCACGATGGCAACCATCGAGGACATTACCGACCGCAAACGGGCCGAGGAAGAGACGGCAAAACTCCAGGACCAGTTGCTTCAATCTCAGAAGATGGAGTCGATCGGTCGCCTGGCGGGCGGGGTGGCGCATGACTTCAACAATATGCTGGGGGTCATCCTCGGCCATGCCGAGATGGCTTTGGATAAGGTAGGCCCCTCTGAATTGCTCTACACGAATTTCCTGGAAATCCGGAAAGCGGCGGAGCGCTCCTCCGACCTCACGCGCCAGCTCCTGGCATTTGCCCGCAAGCAGACGATCGCTCCCAAGGTGCTCGACTTGAACGAAACCGTGACAGGGATGCTCAAGATGCTGCAACGCCTCATAGGCGAGGACATTCACCTCGTCTGGTGCCCGGGGGCGGACTTGTGGCCGGTCAAAGTCGATCCGTCCCAGATCGACCAGATACTCGCGAACCTGAGCGTTAACGCTCGCGATGCCATCGAGGGCGTGGGCAAGTTCACCATTGAAACGAAAAACATCGTCTTCGATGAGGCCCACGGCGCAACCCACGCAGGGTCCATCCCCGGAGAGTACGTGCTGCTGGCCGTGAGCGATAATGGCTGCGGCATGGACAAAAAGACGGTGGACAAACTTTTCGAACCGTTTTTTACGACCAAGGAGATTGGCAAGGGCACCGGCCTGGGGCTATCCACGGTCTACGGAATTGTCAAACAGAACAACGGTTTCATCAATGTATACAGCGAACCGGGGCAGGGAACGACATTCAAAATCTACGTTCCGCGACACACGGGCATGGCTGAGCGGGTTCAGAGGGATGGTTCCGTCGAGCCGGTTAGCCGGGGCACCGAGACAATCCTGCTGGTGGAGGATGAGCGGGCAATCCTCGATATAACAACGAGAATGCTCCAGCAACAGGGATACACCGTTCTGGCCGCCTGTACCCCCGGCGAAGCTATCCGCCTGGCCGAGGCGCACTCCGGTGAGATCCACCTGCTTATGACCGACGTGGTCATGCCCGAGATGAACGGCCGTGACCTGGCGAGGAACATCCTGTCCTTCTATCCCAATCTGAAGCGCCTTTTCATGTCCGGCTACACGGCCAACGTCATCGCCCACCACGGGGTACTGGACGATGGGGTCAACTTCATTCAGAAGCCGTTCACGAGACGGGATCTGACGGTCAAAATCCGGGAGGTGCTCGAAGAGCACGGTGGGTGAGTAACTGTTCCTCTTGTGAGGAATGCCTTAAAATCAAATAGTTGGGCCGGATTCGCATCCCCTCGCGCGATTTCTTTGTACATACCTGAAATACCGATGTAAAATAACCTTGGGTAAAGTTTTGAAATTACCGATTTGTAGAGCAGAGGTAAACAGCATAGCTTATTTGCCACGCCGTGTGGTCCTTCACATTTTATCCGGCCCGGTCTCCAGAACCGCCGGGCGAGGGGCGGAAGGCGGCTGATTATGGGCGATGCAATTCCGGGAATTCTATTCGACCCCCGGGACTATGAGCTTCTGGGTATTGTGAACGACGTTCTGGATCAGAACGAATCCTTCGTCTATCTTAAGAACCTGCTCTATCCGTACCTCCATCCACGCGGAATCAAGGAACTGGCGGCATCCCGCGGACTCCGGATCGCCTATTCCGCCGTGCGTCTGCTTGATTCACTCGAAATCGGCAAGTCCGAGGACCGCATAACCGCCTTGCGGTGCCTTCGGGACGAGGTCATGCACAGCGGCGACAGCGCGATGCGGAAAAACACCGCCCGCGTGCTCCTCGAGATCATGAAAGAGCTGGTCCGGACCCGCGACAGCAAGCTCCGGCAGTTACAACTCGCCCATGATTTCCGCGCCGCGGCCTCGGGAAAACCGCGGATCATACGATCATTTCTCCGCCGGTATCATCTCCTGGAAATGCCCGAGGAATGGAACCAGGTGGCATTCGATAACCATGTCCACGATTCGTATACAAAAGGACGCAAGTCACCATCCCACCTGATCATGGATGCCTGGATCAAGGGCATCAGGCACCTGACGGTCATTTACTATAATTATGTGCCGGTAAGCGCCGCCCGGGAACTGCTTACCGCGGCGGAAATCATGGGGATAACGGTCCGCATCGGAATCGAGTTTTCTGTCCGGTTTTATGACCGATATGTGCAGATCATTTATGTGCCGCGCGGTTTCCTGGATTCGAAGGCCTTTCTCTCTTTTATCGAGGACCCCCGGGCCCGTTTTTTCATGGACGAGGGCAAGAAAGTCTCACGGTATCAGCAGGAATACGTCCTGGCCATCCTCCATGAGTTCAACCGAAAGCACCGGCTGGATATCAAGGAAAAATACGGCCTTAGGATGCAACCTCTCGACAGGCAGAAATTCCTTTCATTTGTCGGAATGGGACAGCCATCGATCCTCCACCTCGCGAAATTCATACACAATCACCTGCTGCAATCAATGAACGCGCGGCTTGACGAGCTGCGGGAAGGATTCAGCGATCTTCCCTTCGAGGAACGGCACAAGATTGCCCTGTTCCTCGATGAGCTGAATACACTGGATTCCGAGGCAATCGTGGATTTGTATCTCCGGCCGGCGCAAAACCCGGGCATTCCCAATCCTCACGTGCCGCGCGATGATCCCGATGTTCCTGATCTGCTCAGACTTTCGCCGGCCGAACTGATAGGAGAATTGACGGAACTTCATGCCGGGTGCCGAATCACTCTCAACCTGAGCAACCTCTCGGCGGAGGACGTACTCGAACTGCTCTATGATTGCAAGGGAGCGATCACACACCTGGAAATCTTCAACCTCAAGGATTTTTCCTCGGGGAAAAAAACACACCAGGAAATCAGCGATCTTCAACGGGCCATAAATGAAGGCAACATCATCTCGCTGAAGAAGCATATCCGAACAATAATCAAGAGCCTGGAAGAATCTCGGGAATTCGATCCCGTCAGGATCGGAAAATTCTACGAGATCCTTCGAAATATCGCTTCCCTTCAGCGGTGGTACGGTCATGTCTGGCTCCAGTCGCGAATAGGCAGTGACTCGGCCGGCCATTCCCGCAGGCTGCACGGAATGGGGCTGGCCCTCATGTATACCCTTCCCCGCAAGGCACAAAGAGAGGTCCTCGGTTCATTCCGCACTCCGCGCTGGATCATTCCCGTCTGTCTGGATGCGGTTCTGCGCATAACACGCGATGTCCAATTCGGAACAGGCCGGCCGGGGGCGTGGGTTGACCGCTCAATTGGCCGTTTGCCCGCGCTGGGCCGACTTTTGCGAAGAGATCGAAAAGACTGGGAAGTCCTTGAGTATTCGACGCGCATCGTTCCGGATGGCAACATTGTCACGCTGGGCGGAGTAAGCGAAGAGGGGGGGAACCGCCTCGAAATTTTCCCCAGGTCCAATGACCGGAAGGCGAGGATTTCCTGGAGATACCTGAACAGCATCCTGAGAGATGTCCTGAAGATCCTGATCGGTTTCATCCCGGCGTTCGCCACGTTTTACCTGACAAAGGACTGGTGGGTCCTCGCATATTTTGGAGGGGTAATCTGGTTCGCGATAACGTGCTTTCGAAATATTGTCCAGTCGATATTCGGCGGCGGCGGCATCAGGCGCTCCCCGCTGCTCAAGTGGAACAGCTATGTCAGTTGGGAAAGGCTGTGTGATTCGCTTCTCTACACCGGATTTTCCGTTCCCCTGCTGGACTACGTGGTGAAGACCGCCATCCTGGACAGATCCTACGGGATCACCACCGGCTCCAACCCGGTGTTGCTCTACTCGGTCATGGCCGTTGCCAATGGTTTGTATGTATTCAGCCACAATACCTGGCGAGGGCTTCCGAGGTCCGCGGCCGTCGGAAACCTGTTCCGAACTTTTTTGTCGATCCCCCTGGCCGTTCTCATAAACTTCTCGGCCGGCGCCGTTTTGGGCGGTATTGGAGTAGCGGATAGCGCCGGCGAGCTTCAGAAATGGGCCGCGATAATTTCCAAGACCGCCTCGGATTGCGTGGCGGGTGTGATCGAAGGTCTGGCGGACCGCTACAAATATGTGCGGATGCGGGTCCAGGACTATGCAACCAAGCTCGGCCAACTGTTCGAAACCTACACTCAGCTCGAATTGATCTTCCCCGAAACCGATGTGATGCAGATGCTCGAGTCGCCCAAGAACTTCATGCGTAAAGTCAGCGCGGAGGCCCGGGACCTGGAGAAGATTATCATAATCAACGCCCTCGACCTGCTCTACTTCTGGATGTACCAGCCACGGGCAAGGAGTGTTCTCTGCGCTTTGCTTCATGGGATGTCACATGAGGAGCGCCAGATATTCCTGCGATCCCAGGCGGTCCTCCGGCGTACCCGCGAGATCAGCCAACTGATCGTAAACGGGATCATCGGCAAGAGATTCAACAGGGCGCTTTCCTTTTACCTGGACCGCTCGGAGGCATACCTGGATACTCTGGAGGAACTCGCCTACAGGCCGTGCAGGAAAGACATCCTGCTGTGGTGGCCCCGCCGTCTGAAAAGGTCATGCGAAGTTTTACTGGGTGTGCGGCCGAAGTGAAGGGCATAAGGGCTGCCCTTGACGCTCTCGCAATGGATGTGCTACTGAGAACCCGAGGCAATCCGTATTTCCAGTCGCACCACATTCACTCAGGCGAGAATTCCATGACTCAAGAGAATAATACATCGGTGCAAAGCCACATATTCTTCACCAAGCAGCCTATACTTGACACCAAACGCAGTATATGGGGATACGAACTGCTGGGAGGCGGACAGAAAGAAGGCATCCACGGAACAATCTCACGGGAGGAGGGTGTGGCCGGCCTGTTTTCCAGCGCGTGCGTGGAACTCCAGGAGGCCATGCAGCGCGGCAAGAAAATCATGGTGGGCTTTGATGATGCCAGCATCGTGACCGGCGTGCCGCACGCCCTTCCCCCATCCTGCGGCGTGGTGCGCGTGCATCCCGGTGAACCGCGGGACGCGGGGTTCCACGCTGTCCTGCAGGATCTGCGCGGGCAGGGATACCAGACTGTCATGGAAGTCATGCCCGGCATGCCCTTGTCTGATGACGCCCGCGCCGCGGCTGACATCCTTGCTTTCAATCTCGGCTTGGATAAGCCCGATCAGTCTTTGCTGAACGGAATGCGAACGCCTCACACCGTGATGCTGGCGCACGGTGTCAAAAGCATTGAACAATTTCAGGCTGCCCGGGATATGGGATTTACCCTTTTTCAGGGCCCGTTTTTCAAAGAGCCCGAATATGTAAAAGAACGCAAGCTGGCTTCCAATGCGGCTTCACGTTTGAACCTCCTGCGCCTCCTGGAAGCCGGTGATCCGGATTTCAAGGCGCTGGGCGCGGCCATTCGAACGGATGTTTCTATCAGCTTTCGACTGTTGGCTTATCTGAACAGCCCATGGTTCGGGCTTCGGCAAAATATCCAGTCCATCGACCATGCCATCAAGATGCTCGGCTGGCTGAAGCTCAAGAGCTGGCTACGCGCGGTGATCCTTGTCGACATGGCCGGAAAGGACGAGGTGCCGCGGGAACTGGCGGCACTTTCACTCCAGCGGGCCAAGTTTTTCGAACTGCTCACGACGCACTATGATTATTGGGGATTTAATCCGGGTACGCTGTTCCTGCTAGGTTTGCTTTCGCTGATAGACGCAATTCTCGGTATGCCCATGATGAGCCTGGTTGAACTGCTGCCGCTGGACGCCAAACTCAAGTCAGCTCTGACGGGCGACCCCAACAACGAATACCGGCCTCTTTTCAGGCTCCTGGAATGCCTGGAGGATGGGGACTGGCCCGCGCTCACGGTGCAGACGCAGAATCTGTTCATGGATCTCGACCAGGTCAGGGATACCTTCGCCCAGGCCCGGGAATGGGGGGCGGGCTTTTTTGTGTCACCCGCCTGAGGCTACTTGTAGAGCGGCTGCACGCCCCATATCCCGCTTGCATACTCCAGCACCGCCCGGTCGCTGGAAAACTTGCCCATGTTTGCGGTATTGAGAATGGTCTTGCGGGTCCATTCGTCCGTGTCCGTGAATAGCAGGTCCACTTTGTCCTGTGTGTCCACGTAGCTCCGGTAGTCCGCGAGGAGCATAAAAAAGTCGCCCTGTCGCAACAGGGCATCCACGATGGGCATAAACAGGCCCGGCTCGCCGGGCGAGAAACCGCCCGAGGCAATCAGGTCAACGGCGTGCCTGAGTTCCGGATCATTCTCATAGAAACTCAACGGGTTATAGCCCGTCTGCCTCAGATGTTCCACTTCCTCGGCTTTCAGCCCGAAGAGAAAGAAGTTCTCCGAACCGACCTCCTCCCTGATCTCCACATTCGCGCCGTCCAGGGTGCCGATTGTCAGTGCCCCGTTGATGGCGAATTTCATATTGCCCGTGCCGGAAGCCTCCATGCCCGCCGTGGATATCTGCTCCGAGAGATCAGCCGCCGGGATGACCTTCTCCGCCTGGGAGATGCAGTAGTTGGGCAGAAAGAGCAGCCGCAGCCGCCCCCGCACGTCAGGGTCAGTGTTGACCACTTCGGCCACGGAATTGAAAAGTTTGATGATCAGCTTGGCCAGGAAATAGCCCGGGGCCGCCTTGCCGCCGAGCAGGACCGTGCGCGGCGTGAAATCGCCGTTCGGATTTTCCTTGATGCGTTTGTAGCGCGTTATGACGTGCAGAATGTTCAGGAGTTGTCGTTTGTACTCGTGGATGCGTTTGAACTGGCAGTCGAACATGGAGTGGGGATCGATGCCCATGCTCATCTTACGCAGCACGTAGCGGGCCAGCCTTTTCTTGTTTTGGAGCTTCGCCTCGGCGAAGGCATGGCGGAACCGGGCGTCGTCGGCCAGGGGAATGAGGCCCCTGAGCCGGTACAGGTCGCACTCCCAGCCCGGTCCGATAGCTTCGGTAATGAGGCTTGAAAGCGCGGGGTTGGCCTGCAGGAGCCATCGACGGGGCGTGACACCGTTTGTGATGTTCTTGAACTTTTGGGGATAGTACAGGTGGAAGTCGTTGAACAGGCTATCCTTGAGAATTTGCGTGTGAAGGGCGGCCACGCCGTTTACCGAATGACTGCCGACAATGGCCAGGTTGGCCATGCGCACCCGCTTTTCGTGACCTTCCTCGATAATGGACATGCTTTCCAGTCGTCTCGCATCGCCGGGGTAGGCGGCGGCCACGTCCCGCAGAAAGCGGCGGTTGATTTCGTGGATGATCTCGAGATGCCGGGGCAGCAGGTGGCCGATGAGTTCCTCGGGCCAGGTCTCCAATGCCTCGGGCAGCACGGTGTGGTTTGTGTACGCAAAGGTATTGGTGCAGATATCCCAGGCCTGCTCCCAGGACAGCATCTCCACGTCCAGCAGGAGTCGCATCAGTTCGGGGATGGCAATGGAAGGGTGCGTGTCGTTTAACTGGATCGCCACGTGGTCGGCGAACCCGTCAATGGCTCCGTGCTGTTTCCGGTGCCTGCGCATGATATCCTGGAGAGTGGCCGCGACCAGGAAGTACTGCTGCTTCAAACGCAGTTCCTTGCCCTGTTCCATTTTGTCGTTTGGATAGAGCACCTTGGAAATATTCTCGCTCACAACCTTGTCGTGCATGGCGCCGATATAGTCGCCCCGGTTGAATTCGGTCAGGTTGAAATCGCGGCTCGACTGGGCGGCCCAAAGCCTCATGTTGGTGACGTGGCCGCAGGCGTAACCGGGGACGAGAATATCGCAGGGCATGGCCATGACATTTTGGGTGTCCACCCAGCGGTAGCGCCGCTGACCTTCTGAATCGAGGTAGGATTCACTCCTGCCGTGGAATTTGATCTCGTAGAGGAGTTCCCTCCGGACTATCTCCCACGGGCTGCCCTGGCGACGCCAGTTGTCACAGCTCTCCTCCTGGCAGCCGTTTACGATGTTCTGGTAGAAGATGCCGTAGTCGTAGAGGATTCCATAACCATAGCCGGGGATCCTGAGGCTGGCGATGGAGTCCATATAACAGGACGCAAGGCGTCCGAGACCGCCGTTGCCAAGCCCCGCGTCATATTCCACCTCTTCGATGTCATCCAGCGACAGGCCGAGTCTTTCGAGCACCTCCCGGCAACCCTGCTCCATGCCCATGTTGGTGAGATAGTTCATTAGAAATCTTCCGGGCAGGAATTCAAGCGACAGGTAGTACACCCGTTTGACCATGCTGTCGTAGTAGGTGCGCTGAGTATCCAGCCACATTCTGATGAGGCGGTCGCGGATGCTGTATGCCAACCCATTGAAATAGCGGAACTTATCTTTTCCAAAAAGCTCATTACCCAAGGTTGTGACGATATGGAGTTGAATATCGGCGGCCAGGGTATCGAGACTCATGAGATCTTCGGTCGTTCGAGGGGCTTCCGAGGCTTTCCGGGGTTTGATCATGTCGGGCATGGGAGTATCCTCGCCGGAATGTCGACGGCCAGTGGAAATAGTGGAACTTCGGTAGAGGAAAACGACAAAACCACCTTCGATGAATCAGGCGCGGTTTGCGGCAACCTCGTGCCTTTTCCAGGCTTTCTCCGGGGTCCGGTTGTCCGCAAACACCCGCAACATCAGGAAAATACATAGTAGACAGCGGGAAAGTTCATATATCATTGCGCGAAAAAGACGCAACGCCTCCCATTCGCGCGTGGATGCGCTCAACAGGCGAAGATCCTAGCTGAAATAGGCCTGGATCGCAACGGAGAGTTCAGTCAATCGGTGGATAAGGAGATATCGTTCAGGCAGTGCGTCAATGGCTTGCATCTCTCGCAATGAGTGCGGCGAAGCCTTGAGCGGCCTGTGTGCGGTTCCCGTCCGGGTTGCGGCAATCCAGCCTAGACCAGTCCGCGCACTGTCGCGAGGATGAAACCGACAATGCACGACGTGATCACGCCGATCAGACCGGGCAGGATGAAGCTGTGGTTAATGACGTACTTGCCGATTCGGGTCGTTCCCGAGCGGTCGAACTGGATCGCCGCCAGGTCGGACGGATAGGTCGGCAGGATGTAATAGCCATAGCACGCAGCGGCGAATGCGACGATATACCCTGGATGAACGCCGATCGACAGAGCGACCGGCACCATGGCGCTGATCGCCGCCGCCTGGGAATTAACGAGTTTGGAGACGATGAGCAGTGCCACTGCGTAGGTCCATGGCTGAGTCTTTACGAGTTCGGCCAGCGACGCCTTGATCGTCGGCAGGTTGGCCTCGAACACCGTGTCCGCCATCCAGGCGACCCCGAAAACCGCGACCACCGCAATCATGCCGGCGCGGAACACCTCGCTCTTGCCGATCGCCCCGGCGTTGGTCTTGGTGAAGATGATGATCAGCGCGCCCGCCATCAGCATGAACATCTGAATCGTCAGAACCATGTTGAGCGGCTTGCCGCCGAACACCGGCCGCAACTCAGCGAAGGCCCCCAGCAATGCAACGACCGCAATCGCCGAGACGAAGATCCACATTGCCGTCCACTGGCTCGCTTCGAGCTTCTTGTCCAGCAGCGTGGTCTTTTCGCCATAGACGTACTTGCGGTTTTCGGGATCGGAGATCAGCTTCTGGAAGGTCTCGTCCTTGTCGAGATCTTTTCCGCGGAACCAACTGAAGATGCCGATCATCAGCACTCCGGCAAGCGTCGATGGAATGGTGACCGAGATCAGCGTCACGAAGTCGATCACAGTGCTGCCGGCTGGAGCCTTGGCCAGGAATGCGGCCAGCGAGACCACCGCCACCGACACCGGGCTCGCGATGATGCCCATCTGGGCGCCAATCGATGAACCGGCCATCGGGCGCTCGGGCCGGATGTTGTTATTGATGGCGACGTCGTAGACGATCGGCAGCATCGTGTAGACGACGTGCCCAGTGCCGCACAGCATGGTTAGGAAGCAGGTAGTGAACGGCGCCAGGATCGAAACGTACTTCGGGTTTCGACGCAGTAGTTTTTCGGCCAGTTGCAGCAAAACCTCCAAGCCGCCGGAAGCCTGCAGCGTAGCCGAGGCGGCGACCACGGCGACTATCGTCAAAATTACGTCGACCGGCGGTTTTCCCGGCTGCAGGTGGAAAGCAAATACCATCAGGACGATGCCTATACCGCCTAACAGTCCGAGAGCCAAACCACCCTTGCGCGCACCATAGAAAAGGCAGATCAGAATGATGACCAATTGCAGGCTCATTAACATGTGGGGCCCTTTCTTGCTTGAGTCGAACGAGATTTTGGGGTCCGACCAGTGCGTGAGATTCTTCTCGCGCATGGCCAGGGTGGTACGGCACTGGCGATTATTCGTTTGCGCGTATCTTGTCCGGTTCCGCCCAGAAAGAGGTGCGTTGAGATGATGAGAGATCGCTTTTGGATAGTCTTCGCGTAGCATCTCTCGTGAATGCAGTCAAGGGCTATTTTGTGCTATTCCTTTGCCACTGCCAATCATTGTCGAGGTCTTCCAGGACAATATGCACGTGGGCGGGAGCTTTCGGTTTGTCAGGATCTGGGTCTTATGATCCGCGCGAAGGCGGCATTGTTCCGCGGGCAGCCTGACGGCATGCCTTACGGACAGGCCCACTTGAAGAGTTCGAACTCACCGCTCTGGCCGATCTTGACAATGGCGGCACACTTGACGGGGTCGCCGTGGACAGACTTGAAAGTCATTTTCCCGGTAATCCCGTCGAATTCCCTGATCTTGGCTAAATGATCCTTAATGGCATTGCGGTCTTGTTCAAGATCCCCGCTCAAGCCTCCGGTGTTCTGGATCGCCTGGAGCAGCAGCCGGGTGGAATCCCAGGTGAGTGCCGCTACTTCGTCCGGGTTGTATCCATATTTGGCGTAGTACTGGTCGACGAATTTCTTGGCGGCGTCCCTGGCTCCCGCTGAGACAAAGTGGGTTGTGAAGAAAGAGCCCTTGCAGGAATCGCCGCAAAGACTGGTCAATTGGGCCGAGCCCCAACTGTCGCTGCCCATGATCGGCTTCTTCCAGCCAAGTTTCCGAGCCTGCTTCACGATCGAAGGGACTTCATTGTAGTATTGCGGCGTGAACAGAACATCGGCTCCAGAATTGATAATCCTGGTGAGCTGAGCGCTGAAATCCCTGTTTCCGGTCTTGAAGGTTTCAAAAGCAACGATTGATCCTGGTCCGTTGATGTTTTCAAAGGCCGTCTTGAAGTACGCGGCGAGGTCCTTGGAGTAGTCGTTGGTGTTGTCATGGAGTACGGCCGCCTTCCTGGCCCCGAACTCCTCCGTTACAAACTGGGCGACAACCGTCCCCTGAAAAGTATCGAGAAATGATGCCCTGAAGACGTAAGGACGTCCCTCGGTGGTCTTGGGATTGGTGGACCAGGGAGAGATCATCGGAGTCTTGAGGGCGTTGGAGAGTTCCGCCGCGGGAATGGCCAGGCTGCTCGCATTGGGTCCTATGATTGCAAGCACCCTGTCCTCGATAATCAGTGTCAATGCGGCAGGCCTTTTCGGGCTCACTGTGGACATATTGTCTTCGTAGATAAATTCGAGCTTATAAGTCTTGTCCCCCACCTTGATCCCGCCGGCGGCATTGACACTTTCCTTCAGCATTTCGGCGGCAAATTTCGAGCTCTCGCCAACCATTTCAATGTCCCCGGTGAGCTCGATGTTGAAGCCAAGCTTGATGGTCTGGGCGTGACTCGCGGAAAACGGCGCCGCGAGCAGCAAGCCAAGAAGAACCATGGTACTGACGGTTAGAATCCTTCGCATAAGACTCCTCCTCGTGGCGTGACCTCATGGGGAGATAGCACAGACTCAGGGGATAAGCTGCCGTACCCGGTGCAGTGTTACCGCCGGTCGCGCCTAGAGGCAGCGCCCATGCCGATAACACCACTACGAAACGTCCTGTAATCAGTGTAGCTTATTCCGGGACGGCCCGCCATGGAAAATATTGATGCCGTTATTTCCAGGCCGCAGTCTTCAAGTAAGCAAAATACCAGTGCTTGATTCCGTGAAGACGTTCGCTTAATCTTCACTATAACGCCGAAGAGGCACCGACCGAACTCTCTTAGACCCTGAATTCCCGAGGACTCAAAGATTGGTGCATCCGTATCCTATTTTTTCAAGCAAGGTGTCCCTGTTCAGGTTCTACCGTGCGGCTAGGCATGGAGAGCTTTATGAACCCGGGCTCGGGGCTTGCTCCAAGGGCTTGCTGAATCCAGTGTCAAGCTGACTTGAACTTGTTCTCCGCGCACGAATATGGTTCAATGCTCACGACCACTCGGACCTTTGAATTGCCTTTGCCTCAAGCGGGCTTGGGGCAGCTTCACGTTGAGAGTAAAAATTTTTGACCGGAGTGATGAGACGGCTTTCCATTGAAATCAAGCCGTGGATCTTCCCGCGTTGCCGCGTGATATAAAGTTGCGTTCAAGGTGGTATCGAGGGATCCTTTCCGGAAGTGCGGAGAGTTGTGCCCCACACCTCCTTCGCCGCCGAGCGGCTCGTTATGGAGGGGCCGGGGAAGCATTCCGCGGCTCATTTAAGCTCGAAAAGTAACATCCTGAACGCAAACTCATATGACCCGATATTGCGGGTGTGCCGGCGTTGCTTCCGGGAAAAGGAATTGACGGAGCGGGGATGGCGGTCATAACAATATCCAGGGAGCCGGGGGCCCTGGGGGAAGAAGTTGCGGCCCGGGTAGCGGGGTTATTGGGATTCCTGCTTGTCGACAGAGGATTCCTTGCCCGGTTCCGGCAAGAGGCGGACCTCGGCGAAGCCGACGTGGCGGGGGTGGATGAGGCGAATTTGGGCGAAGAGTGCGGGAGCGATCCGGAAAGCGAGGACTGCGCCAAATTGCGGCCCGATCTTATTGCCCGGTTAGCCGGGGATCACGACCTGGTGGTGATCGGCGGAGGCGGTCAGGGTTTGTTCCAAAACCGGCCCGGGACGTTGCATGTGCGGATCGTCGCATCCCGCCGGTTCCGGGTTGGACAAGCGCGGAGTCATAGAGGCCTTACCGCCCGGGAAGCTCGACGCTATATTATGGATCTGGAGGCACGGCGTTCCCGCTATGTGCGTTTCCTGTACCGGATGAACTGGGCTGACCCCTCTCTATATGATTTGACGCTCCGAATGGATCGTCTCTCGATTGAACAGGCCCTGAACCTCATCGTGGCGGCCGCTGATGAAATGCGGCTCCGGCAGGTGCCAAGAAGGCTGATTGTTGAAAACCTCCTGCCCGAGATAGAAAAACGGCGAAGCAGCGCGCGTTTCGCCAATGACACCGAAAGAGAATTTGCCCGCTTCCTGGAATTCTATCGTATTCCCTATCAATATGAGCCACGCACTTTCCCCTTGGAGGTGGATGCGAACGGTAAAGTCCTGGAAGCCTTTGCACCGGACTTTTACCTCCCGGAGCAGGACCTTTTCATCGAACTCACCACGATGAAACAAAGCCTGGTTACTCGCAAGAACCGGAAAATACGAAAACTGCGGCGGCTTCACCCCGAGGTAAATATTCGCATCTTCTATCAGCGGGATTTCTACAATCTCCTGGCTAAATATGGTTTGCTGAAGGAAACCTCGGACAAGAATGTCAGGCCGCCGGATCGTGAATAATGTACTCCGATGGCTCATCTCCTATCCATGGGCGCTGGAAGAAGACTCACATGCTAAGCCGTTTTGACCAATACATCGTCGAGGTCCTGATCACACAGGATGCAATTGCCCGGCGGGTTGCCGAGATGGGCCGGGAGGTGGCCGCAACTTACGGGAATTCATTGCCGCTGTTGGTTGGGGTACTGAAGGGAAGCGCCTTGTTCATGGCCGATCTGATCAGGCACATGGACATCCCTTTGGAGATGGATTTCATGGCCGTGGCAAGCTATGCCGGTCATGAGCCGGGGCAGTCCAGCGGAGCGGTGCGCATTACCAAAGACCTTGACCATGTAATCGAGGGACGCGAGGTTCTCCTGGTCGAGGGCATCGTGGACACGGGGATGACCTCGGGCTACATTCTCCGTAATCTGAAAGCACGGCAACCGCGCTCTATTCGCCTGTGCACCTTGCTGGACAAGCCGGCTCGGCGCATTGTCAAGGTGCCGGTGGCATTCAGGGGGTTCGAGATCCCCGACCGGTTTGTTGTGGGCTATGGACTTGATTTTCAGCAGTTGTACCGAAACTTGCCCTACATCGGAGTTCTCAGTGGTGAGGCGACAGGGCTGGCTCGTGATTGAAGGCAGACAAAAATTGTTCGGGAGAAAATGATGTCGGAAGAAAATAATGCTTGACATTTTTCGGCGCTCGAATATACTTCAGTCAAACCCCAAGAGGTTGAAGTAGGAAACCCGATAATAAGCTCAGGGGCGAAGCTCAACGGAAACTGGTAGAACCTGTTCTCCATGGGGAAATTGAGCGGACAAGCTGAGATGAGCCTGAGACGGCAAAAGTCGGGCGACTGAAAAGGTCACTTGGGGTTTTTCTTTGTTTAAAACCGCCCACCCCGTTCTGTCATTTCGCCTGGTCCTTTGCTGGCTTCTCACCGCGTACGAGAGTTCCGTCACAGGTCCAACTAATAGAGTGGAAATTCCCGGAGGCCAACTCTCTGCCAGAGAAACGCCCGAAGGACGTCCGCTTGCGCGAGAAGCTCCGGGAGTAGTCCCGCCGGATGATTGCCTCGATCATGACACCCCCCTGAGTGTTTTTTCGTGAACTGTCCCGCATCGAGCACGGGAAAGCATCATCCGGAAGACGAACTCAACAAAAATGGAACGATCCCACTTCATCGATAATGCCTTTCCCATGTTTTGCCGAATCTAATGTAGCACTTTTTCGCGATCGCCTGGATGCCCTGGAAGAATAACAAATCATGCGGGCAAAGTTTTGTGGTGAATTGACACACCTTTACGTCTTTCGTTGACTGCGCCATGGTAACCCTTTGGAAAGGAACAGCGGTGGACTTTTTAAGAAGAGATTTCTTGAAGTGCTTCGTTAGCTCGGCGGCAGCCCTTGGGATGGATCTTTCGCCTCTCGGGACCCTGGAGAAGGTGCTTGCGGCCGGGGAAGAATTGTCGTACCCGATCTCCGGGAATGTTCGCACCACACTCGACAGGACTGTCATAGCCTCGGGTTCGCCTCCCGAGTATCCAAACGCCACGATTTATCCTTGTCAGATCTCCCTATACAAGCAAAACGGCTACGGAGAGTGGGTTCAGGACTCGAAAGGCCTCCCCGCCGGGCCAGGGTCCCCTTACTGTGCTGTCGATATGAATACCGGTGACGTCACCCCTTCGTCGGTCCCTGACCCGTTGGCCACGACGCTCTTGTCTTTCTTCACCTTCAGCGATGTCCATCTCTGCGACAAAGAAAGCCCGGCTCAGTCGATTTACACCGCGTACCAGTTTCCATTGCCCGAAACTTCACCCGGCAAACCCGCGGGTGGTGTTTCGAGCTATTCGGGGATCATCCTCTATACGACCCATGTGCTCGATGCCGCAATCCAGACAATCAACGTCCTGCATAAGAGGGCGCCGTTTGATTTCGGCATCGCTCTCGGCGATGCGTGCGACAACTCTCAATACAACGAGCTGCGATGGTATCTCGATGTCATCGACGGCAAGACGATCACCCCCAGCTCCGGCGCTCACCTGGGAGCCGAGTCCATCGATTATCAGAAACCGTACAAGGCGGCGGGGCTCGACAAGTCGATAAAATGGTACCAGGCCATCGGCAACCACGATCAGTTCTGGAGGGGATCTACCTTTTGGACCGAACACCTTCGGAAAATCGTCGTCGGGTCCAGGGTCCTCAATACGGGTCCGCCCACTTCGCTCCCTGATTTCATGAACCTCTTGAATGGCCGGGGTTACCTGATGGGCGTCGTTGACGGCTCGAAAAAGTATGGAAAAATCATCCATGCCGGGCCGCTCACTCCCGGGGAGCCGCTCCCAAAGGTTGCCGCCGATCCCGACCGCCGCGCACTTTGGATCAGCCAGTGGATGGGCGAATTCTTCAATTCCACGTCGGAGCCGGCCGGTCACGGATTCACGCGGGAAATGGTCGACGGCACCGCACTGGCCGCCTGTTATACCTTCAAACCGAAGGCCAATATGCCGATCAAGGTCATCGTTCTCGACGATACCGACAAGATGAGTTGCGGAGCCTACGGCTGTCTTGACCAACCCCGTTACGAATGGCTCATGAATGAACTCGAAACCGGCCAGGCCGCCGATGAACTCATGATCATATGCTCGCATGTCCCGGTGTGGCCCTACGGGTATCAGTCTCCGAATAGCAACCCTCCGAGAATAATTTGGAACCCCGATTCGTATGTTACCGACCAGGAATTGGTCACCACAATCACCAGCACCTACCCGAATGTTGTTTTGTGGATCGCTGGCCATGCCCACCGCAACGCCATAACGCCACAACCCCTTGCCGGCAGTCCCGTATCGGGCTACGGCTTCTGGGAAGTCGAAACTCCATCGCTGAGGGATTTCCCACAGGGGTTCCGTCGTTTCGAGATCGTTCGCAACAGTGACAATGAGACTATTTCAATCCTTGTGATCGATGTCGATCCCGCGGTTAATCCGGCGCGTCTCGCGGACGGGTCGCGGTCGCCCGCCTTCATATCGCGCTCGTATTCGATTGCTGCCCAGCAGATATTCGCAAGTCCGATAGATCAGGGGGTGCCTGGTATAGATGCCCAGTCCGGTGTTTGTAATGCGCAGCTTGTCATAAAATTGAGTCAACTGAGTCCAGGGCTGCAGGCAAAGTTCGCCAACCTCAAGCCAGTTGTCAGTTCATTCAAAATCAATGGCGGAGACGTCTCCACCACGAGTCGCGTTGTCAGCCTGGACAACACGGTACTGGCCAGCAAGCCCGAATATTACATGGCCAGCGAATCCTCCAGCTTTACAGGCGCAACATGGCTGCCCTACACGGATAATATATCATTCACCCTGAGCCGACCCTCTGGAACCAAAACCGTCTACTTCAAGGTTAAGAACGGATCGGGAAGGAAATCAGCGGTTGTAAGCGATAGTATCCGTAAACATTAGCCCGCATCATTCATGAATCGCAGCCCGCGCCCGTAAAGCCCAATAAGGATGCGATGCTCAGGGCTTGAAGCGATTTTGGGCCGATAACACACTGTCGGTCGAAGTTGAGCTGGAAAATCCAGCTAACACATGGTCTATACAGGGCTTTTTACGCTTCTTCTCGGAAAGCCATGAATAATGCGGGTTAGAGGTGTGTCCATGAGCTGATAGTTTCCACCGATCATCCGGTTCGGCTGCTCACTTGGAGGCATGGCCGCGCTGAACCACGGCGCAGCGCTGGTCTGGCCTTCATCGTGATATCCCTCGTCCGCGAATAGCGATGGATCACCCTGCTCTCGGCCCGGCTGCCTGGACTTCGGACGGCGCCTGATCCTTAAATTGTTCGAAGTTTTCCCGGAACAGTACCGCGAGATGCCGGGCCTGAGCATCATACCGGCCCGGGTCAGACCAGGTGCGGCGGGTATCCAGCATGTCCGGGGGCACCCCCGGACTCTCCGTGGGCACCAGCACCCCGAAGATGGGGTCGGGTTTCATCGGAACCCTGTCCAAATCTCCGGCCAGGGCAGCTTTGAGCAGTGCACGGGTCAATTCGATTTTCATGCGCGAGCCGACCCCGTAGGGACCTCCCGTCCACCCGGTATTCACCAGCCAGCAACTGACCTTGTGTTTCTTGATATTCTTGGCCAGCATTTGGGCATAAACCGAAGGATGGCGAACCATGAAAGGCGCCCCGAAGCAGGCGCTGAACGTGGCGCTGGGTTCCTTGACGCCCTTTTCAGTACCGGCCACCTTGGCCGTGTAGCCGCTGATGAAATGATACATGGCCTGCTCCTCCGTCAGTTTCGAAATCGGGGGAAGCACGCCAAAGGCATCGGCGGTCAGCATGATGATGGTACGCGGATGCCCCGCCATTCTTGTGGGCACAATGTTGGGCAGGTGTGTCAGGGGATAGGACGCCCGGGTGTTCTCGGTCAGCCGGGCATCGTTCAGGTCCAGGCGACGGAGAACCGGGCTCATGGAGACATTCTCCAGTATGGTCCCGAAACGGCGGGTGCATTCATAGATTTCCGGCTCCGAGGACTTGGAAAGGTTGATCACCTTCGCATAGCAGCCTCCCTCGAAGTTGAAGATGCCGTTTTCCGACCAGCCGTGTTCGTCATCACCGATCAGCAAGCGATTCGGGTCAGCCGAAAGGGTCGTCTTCCCGGTTCCCGACAAGCCGAAGAAAACCGCCACGTCCCCGGGGTTGTCTCGGTGCACATTGGCCGAACAGTGCATGGAGAGCACATCCTGGCCCGGCAGCAGGAAATTGAGGGCAGTAAAAATCGATTTCTTGATTTCCCCGGCGTATGCCGTTCCTCCGATCAAAACCAGTTTCCTGCTGAGATGAAGGGCCACAAAGGTGCCGCTGCGAGTTCCGTCGTCTTCGGGATCAGCGTGGAAATTCGGGCAATGGAGCACCGTGAAATCAGGAACGAAATTCTTGATTTGATCCTTGTCACGGGGCAGTTGAATGAACATGTTGCGGGCAAAAAGGTTGTGCCACGCAAATTCCGTGACCACCCGGACGGATTGACGATGCCTTTCGTCGGCTCCCGCATAACAGTCCTGCACGAATGCCGTCTTGCCCCGCATATAATTGGCCATGCGTTTGTGAACCGCATCGAACCGTTGCTCGGGGTACTTCACGTTGACCTTGCCCCACCAGATGTCATCGGTCGTCGCCGGTTCGTCCACCACGTACTTGTCCTTGGCGGCCCGCCCGGTGTGCTGACCCATGGACACGACCAGGGGGCCGAGGTGGGCGATTTGTCCCTCGTAGCGTTGAATGGCGAGTTCGTAGAGATCCGGGGTTGACCGATTCCAATAGACATGCCTCAACTGATACAAGCCCACATGATCCAGTTGATAGTCAGGTATCAAGTCATCAAATTCCATGAAAGATCTCCTTTCTGGCTTATCCGGAAAATGAGTACCCGAGACTGGACAAATGAGAGAAACATGGCGGGAACCTCGTTGCCTGACGCCATCCAGACAACATAAGGATGTTCAAGGTTATGTCCACACCGATACCGTGCCACGTTCCCGGGTTGAAGCGTATCCGCGCTGCGCCGGGACATTACCGGTCTGATGCAGTGTGATGCTCCGTGCCGAGGAGAGTATGCATTCAGGGAGGCGGACGATGAATGGAAGAAGATGCCGGAATCGGTCCGCGATGACAGGACCGGGTTTTCGGTGGGCTGTTACGGGCCCGGGCAAGGGAAGCCGGGCATGCGAAGATTCCCGGCCTCGGCATATCCCTCCATTCCGCATGTTAGACAGCATGGTGCACACACCGGATTGGAAAATCCTTGCAAAGCCCCTATGCATAAAATAGACTGAGATATTAGGGTGATGTGGTATTTCATCTTCCTTCGATAAGCCACAAGCCAGACTCCCCTTGCTCCGCTGAGAATATGAGACTTGCCCGGTGTCCCGGAAATATACAGAAAGTATAGATTTGCCCGTTAGATATATTTATGGAAACACTAATAATATGGGAATATTTGCATAAGGAGCAAAGGCACATAGATTTCAAGGAACTGTATCATTTGTTTGTCTCTGGTTTGTATTTCATTGTTTTCCCGCCATGGCGGGACGTTAGCACTTGTCGAAGAGGATGGGATCATGGCTGAAACCCAACGCGATATTACCCGCATTTTTCTCGCGGTACTTTTCATCGGAATCCTGATCGGTACGTCTATCTGGATACTCAAACCCTTCCTGGGCGCGGCGATCTGGGCGGTTATGATCGTGGCGGCAACGTGGCCCTTGATGGCCTCGATCCAACGCCGTCTATGGGGGCGTCGATCGCTGGCGGTGGCGGTGATGACGGTGATCCTTCTCTGTGTCCTGGTGGTGCCTCTCTGGCTGGCCATCGGCACCATCGTGTCGAACTCCGATCGGATAGGGGTGTGGGTGAAGACGCTGTCTGACTTTGATTTTCCGCCTCCGCCGGCCTGGCTTCACAGTGTACCGCTCCTTGGCGCTGATCTTATAGCGGCCTGGGAAAAGGTCGCGGCTCTCGGAATACAGGACTTCATGAGAAAGCTTGCCCCATACGGCGGCAATGCAATCCGGTGGTTCATTACGGAAGTGGGTGGCTTTGGTGCATTGGTCCTGCAATTCCTCCTGACCGTGGTGTTTTCCGCAATTCTATATGCGCGCGGCGAGTACGCGGCTTCGAAGGTGAGGCGTTTCGGACTTCGCCTGGCTGGAGCGCGCGGGGAGCATTCGATTATTCTGGCCGGGCAGGCCGTGCGAGGCGTTGCTCTCGGCGTGGTGGTGACCGCCCTGGCCCAGTCGATTTTGGGCGGCATAGGCTTGGCCATCGCCAGAGTTCCCCTTGCCCCGGTCCTGACAGCGGTGATGTTCATGCTGGCGATAGCCCAGATCGGTCCCGCTCTCGTCCTGATCCCCGCGATCGTCTGGCTCTACTGGAGCGGCAGCACGGGCTGGGGTACTTTCCTTCTCATCTGGGGGCTGATAGTCGGAACCATGGATAACTTCCTTCGCCCCGTTCTGATCAGGAAAGGTGCCGATATTCCCTTGCTTCTCATTTTCGCCGGCGTGGTGGGTGGCCTGATCGCGTTCGGACTCATAGGCATTTTCGTGGGCCCCGTGGTGCTCGCCGTGGCCCACACGCTGCTATCGGCATGGATTGACGAAGAAATCACCGAGGGCGAATCGCCCCCCGCCGGCAGCCATGAAGAGCAACCCAACGCAAACCCGCCGCGGATCTGACGTGCGCGCGTAGAAGCGGGAAACCCGCATGGTGTGAATGAATGCATCGGGAGGGCGCGAAGGAGGTGCGGGATGAAGTCATGGCCGAAGAGTTCGCTTATCTACGAAATCAACACATGGGTCTGGCTTGCCGAGCTTGGCCGCGGTGCCCAAACGCCCCTGACACTCGCATCGGTTCCCGACACCGAATGGGATAACATTGCCGCTCTCGGTTTTGACACGGTCTGGCTCATGGGCGTCTGGGAGCGCAGTCCCGCGGGTATCCGGATTTCCATGGCAAATGATGGGCTAGTGGCCGAGTTCCGGCGGGCCGTGCCGGACTTCACGGAGCGGGACAATGTGGGTTCCCCTTACTGCGTGCGCCGCTACATGGTCGATGCTCACCTCGGCGGTCCCGACGGGCTGGCAGCCGCCCGAAGTAAACTCGCTCAGCGGGGGGTGCGTCTTGTTCTCGATTTCGTACCCAACCACGTAGCCCCGGATCACACCTGGGTGACCACGCATCCCGGGTATTTCATCCAGGGAGACGACGAGGACCTGCGCCGGGACCCCACTTCATTTGTATCAGCCGGTGGCGGAGTGCTGGCCCGTGGGAGAGACCCCTACTTTCCAGCCTGGCCTGATGTGCTGCAACTCAACGCATTCGACCCGGGTCTGCGTCGCGCGGCAGTCGAAACAGTTCTTGAGATCGCCGACCAATGCGATGGCGTACGCTGCGACATGGCCATGCTCATGATGAGTGATGTTTTCGATCGGACCTGGGGCGGTCGCGCGGGAACAAAGCCCGAGACGGACTACTGGCTTCATCTCATCCCCGTGGTCAAAGGGAGACACCCCGGGTTCCGGTTTATCGCCGAGGCTTATTGGGATTTAGAGTGGGAGCTGCAGCAGCAGGGATTTGACTATTGTTACGATAAACGGCTCTACGACCGCCTCAGGCACGACCCGGCGGAAAGCGTCCGGCTGCACCTTGGCGCGGACCTGCCCTATCAGGAAAAACTTGTCCGCTTTATCGAAAATCATGACGAACCCCGAGCGGCAACCGCCTTCAGGTCTGGGAAGCACCGGGCGGCCGCGGTGACGGTCCTTACGCTGCCGGGAGCCAGGCTGGTCCACGAGGGCCAAATGGCGGGCAGACGTGTTCGGCTGCCCGTTTTCCTGGGCCGGCGTCCCGAGGAGCCGCCGGACTCCGACTTGCTCGCGTTCTACCGGACTTTGCTCGAAGCCCTGTCCAGGGGGGATTTCCTTTCGGGTACCTGGAGAAGCTGTGAGCGATCGGGATGGCCGGACAACGGCAGCTACCTCAATCTCCTTACCTGGTGCTGGCAGAAAGGAGATTCGCGTTGCCTCCTGGTGGTGAATTTTTCCGGGGCGCCCGCCCAGGGACTTGTAAGGGTCCCGTGGGACGACCTGGGTGGTGGCGCCTGTCGTTTGAAAGACGTTTTCACATCTGCAGTCTTCGAGCGGAATGTCAATGAAATGTGCGGCCAGGGGTTTTATGTGGATCTTCCAGCCTGGGGCTTTCATTTTCTGGAAAGGATGTCCAACCAAACGGAGCGTTGATGCCCTCTCCACGCTCGAACAACGCCGGGGCCCCGGTTCTTGCCGCGCTGAACGCCATAGCTTGGCGGCCCCGGGTTCGAGGGTCCTGCCGCGCACCGCGAGCCCGCTTTGAGTTACACCGCGCGCGATATCACAGGGATGCGGCAAGGATTCTGGAGATTTTTCGAGTTTTCGGAAAACGAAGAACCTGAATGCAGCAGGAGCGTTGCCCATGAGCGATGAGGGAAGACTTGACTACAAGTATCCGCGCAATCTGACACTGACGATAGCGGTCCTGTACCTTTCGAACTACTTCCAAACGACGGACCAGGGCGTGATCGCGCGCGCCCGTGACCTCCTCGGGGAGCACAACATCAAGCTGGACGTCGTACATCAAGAAGCAGGATGTCATTGCTGTAATCGCCCTTTTGGATCTTTATGGACCCACGATTTATGCCGACAAAGAAAGGGGTGCCCGCGAGTGTTACGATGAGGCGAAAAGAGAGATAGAAGCCAGGGTTTGCTGTCCCGGTTTCTATCAGTTCTTTGCAGTTCACGAAACAGAGGCTTGGTAGCTCAGTGATCCCGGCATCTTCCCTCCTCAAATCAGATCCGCATTTCCCGCAAGAGTGCAAAACCCCGAAGAGATCAATTTTGATCAACCGCCATCCAAGCTGCTCGATTCCATCTACCGGGACAAGACTGGCCGCATTTATAAGAAGGTGACACAAGGAAAGGAACTCTTCGATAAGCTGAATCCCGAAGTCGCCTACAGGAGGTGCCCGCATCTAAAAGAACTCCTGGATGAAATGCTGAGGATGGCAAAGGAGAGGTGTCCGGAAGCGTAGGATTGCCGCTTTTGGGACTCTCGTACAGCTCTCCTCCGGCTTGGGAGATCGCCATCTGAAATCTCCTCGGGTGTGGATCATCCCGATGAACGTTTGGCCGGCAAAATTCTCTCTAATCCGCCATAGGGAAGATAGGGATTGAGCTTCGGTGAAGTTACAGACCCGCAAATAATGAGTCGAAATCGACCGCCAGTGCTTCATAGCGAAACAGTCCATGGTCAGGCTTTGGGTTCTTGCCGGGTAGTCAGGAGGCTCACAGCTCGGTTCAGTTCCTGTAATTCCACGGGCCTCGGTCCGTTATGCTTTTCTACCTTTTCATTATCATTTCCGCTCTTTCGTGTCTGGAGGATAAGGCCCTCCGGCAAGTATCGTCCACAAATCACCCTCGGAAAAGAATGGATCATCCCAGGGATCGTGATTGACACCATCCCGGTATAATTGTGCTTTGAAATTAATCCCAATTTCACATATAGCTATAATACTAAATTTGCGTTCGAGAGGATATACCCCCGTTCGCCCTGAGGTATCGAAGGGTAGAACGGGTCAATTCTGAACGGCATCTTCAATTTAGGGATAGACTCATCTTGAACGCAACTCCGTATAACTGGTCGCCGGCGTTCATAGAGTTGGTCTTTTCGCTCTATGCCGCCTCCTTCTCGCTGGAAGCGAAGGGGTGAGGACAAGTGCGCGGATAAACCGAGCGAGGCAATCTGCCTTGGGAAAAGCTCATCATTCCCATGCAACTTGAAACAAAAAGGAGGACCGTAGGTTGACTAATTCAAAAAAAATCGCCTACATAGGTTTCTTGCTTGCCTGCTTGGGCGCTCTTATGTTTTTGAGCGGATGAGCAAGTGCGAAGGGTCCCGCAATGCCGTTGCCGCGGCCAAAGGCGAGGGGGCAGCCTGCACAATACTGCAACCTCAAACTTGAGGTTTACTGCGGGAACGACGTTCCTTTCCGTTCCCGGGCCTGCCCGTGGGATGCGCGTATAAAGGCAGCCGCCCGGCCTCTCTATTTCACTATGGGGAGGAGATCCCGGAATTCTTTGGTATTGGAGCGGCGGGCCCACTGAAAGATCACTATTTCAGTTGAACTGATTACTGCCCCGGCATCCCGGAAGAGTTCCACGGCGGTCTCCCAATCTTCCTCAAACCTTGATGCCACCGCATTCCTGACCAGATGCAGGCGGTAGCCGTGCCTGATGAGGTCAAGACCTGTTTGCAGCACACAGACGTGGGTCTCCATTCCGGTGATCACAACCTGGGAGCGGTTGGTCTTCCGCACTGCTTCCAGAAAACCCTCCTCCAAACACGCACTGAAATGCTCCTTCTGGAAGATTGCCTCCTCTCTCAGAAGCCCCAACACTTCAGGGATTGTCGCGCCGAGTCCCTTCTTATATTGTTCGGTGGCCAACACGGGGATATTCAAAATCCTGGCGGCCTTGATGAGTTGGCGTATCCTGGCGGCGGTCTCTTTCCAGCGGTCAACCACCTTGAGCATAGCTTCCTGCATATCGACCACCAGGAGCAGGCTATCCTCACGCTCAACCACGAATTTGTGACGCATGGCCATTCCCCTGTCATCTGCATGAACGTGAATCATAATGAGTCGACTGACTATCCCCCGCTTCGGTGCGGTTAATCTACGTCATGCGATAATCAGGCACAAGTGCTCAAGGAATAGAAAAATCAATGGCATATGATGAGCGCGAGGGATGGTGAGTATGATCCACCAGAATTCAGCTCATATCTTTTGATCATGGGTTTTTCAATACAAGACCCATGAGGGATATGGGCCAATTATACTTAAGGACAGCAAGAAACGAGTAATTGACCACGGAGATTTAGATGTACAGTTTGGTAAAATGATAATTACCTCCACTGCTGTCCGGTAAATTTCCGAAAGGGTTCAGATTGGACGGTCTAGTAGCCAGTTATGAATTCCATTGGCCTGCAAACCCGCACTGCGATAAGGTCATCCACCAATTGGGAATATCGAGGATTAGAAGGGGTCAAACAGCGCCGCTCGAGAATGACCCGTTTCATGCTCGATACCTCGGGTCGAACGGGGGTGAGTCCCTCGGGAAAATGCCCACCACAAGGGGGGCTGCTAGTCCGCGCTTGTTCCTATAACTTGCATTGAACCAACACCCTTTCGTCCCAAGCGGGGTCTGCCTTGCTCTCAATAAACAGCTTTTGGATAAAACCCGCGGGGATAAGGGGCTGGCCCCCCGTCCCCGCAATATGACGCATCAGTGCTTCAATACTTATACTAATTATTATCTACATAGTTGCTGCTTCTCTGCCTGTAGTACTCCCGTTCCGTTTCCTGGTATTGGGAACGGTATTGATAGGAATTGGGATAGTAGTATGTGGTGGTGCGCCTTTCAACTACAACGGGCTCTCCATAAACGACCGCGGGAGGCGGCCGCCGGACCACCACCACGGGGGCCGACTGCTCGACTATAACCTGCGGAGGGGGCACGGGCCGCTCCATCACTACGCGTGGCGGGGGCGGGCAGGGCGCCCGTTCGACCACCACCGGTGACTCATATACCGCCACGGGCGGCGGTACGGGCTCGCTCCCAATCGGGAGATCGACCCCAAAACCAAAACGAACACCTCCGGCCTGCGCGTCCGGCGCCATGATGCACACAGCAAAGCCGGGAATGGCAAACAAAGCGAAAGCGCAAAGGTATTTAGAAAACTTACGGTTTTTCATGAGCGGGCTCCTTTTGATAGTGGCCATCATTGATTTTGTCCTCCTTGTACAGAGTCTCTTCACGATCTAAAGCAACTCCGCCGGGGGGGTAAGCAAAGCACATGCCACCCGTTCGCCTTGTCCCGCCCCGGGCCGTCCTGCTCGCTCGTAACCTGCTCATTGTTGTTTGGCGGGATTGGGGAGACACTATTGGGAGCCTCCTCGGGTATCGGAGTGTCATCGGAATCGCACCCGGACGCTAAAATGCCGATAGATCGAGAACATGCCGCTCCGGTGCCAAAGGGCGAGTGCACGGGCGCCCGCGCCCGTTCAAACTTCGGTATTCCAGCACCCAGGAGCGTGAAAATGAGAATTCCCTTTGAATCGGACTAATTCCGTAACTGCCTTCGTTGGCGAGTATGGTATAAACAGTCATCCGCTGATCCAAACCGATAACCGTGGCCACGCCGATTATTATGTCAATAGCCGGCATAGCGCTGAACCCTGCCCTTCTAGGAGAGCACAGCAATGGTGACTCCCGCGCATGTCAGCTATCTTCTCGCTGCTCTTGGCACACTTTTCGTGCTCCATTTCCATTTGCTGGCTTCAGCCTTTGCTGGTCTTGCCGTTCATGTTCTGACCGTGAAACTTGCCGGGCGGCTCCCGAAGAATTGGAGCGGCGGAGCACACGCGGCCGCATTGGGTGCTATCGCCCTTGGCGTCATCGTGGGTCTGTTCGGTGTTGGGTTCGGCGTGTGGTTCTCCCTGCGCGGCAACCATGGCATGGCCGCTTTGCTTTCAACCGTGGTGGAAACACTGGAGAAGCTGAAACGCACCTTGCCCACGGGTATGTCATCCTTTTTGCCCGATACGGTGGAGGGTTTAAAGGAACAGATCACAAGACTGCTGCACGAGCACGGTCGCCAGATCTCGACCGCCGGAATGGCGGGATTCAAAACGTTCGCTCATGTCCTTCTCGGCATGATCATAGGTGGTATGACGGCGTTGCACCGCTTCTCGGGTGTCGATAGCTGGCCGCCTTTTGCCGCCGAACTGCATGCAAGGGCAAAGGCGCTGGCGGAAGCCTTCGACAAGGTGGTCTTCGCTCAGGTGAAAATCTCCGCCCTCAATACGGTTCTTACGATATTCTACCTGTGGATCGCGCTGCCGGTTTTTGGGGTTCATCTTCCGATGGTGCAGATCCTCGTCCCGTTCACGTTCGTTGCCGGCCTCATTCCCGTGCTGGGAAACCTCATCTCCAATACCTTGATCGTGCTGGTGAGTCTCAGTGTGTCCCCGGCCGTCGCGGTGGCATCGTTCGTCTTTCTCATCGCAATCCACAAGCTGGAGTATTTCACCAACGCGCGCATCATCGGCGGAGAGGTGGATGCCAGAGCTTGGGAGCTGCTGTGTGCAATGCTTGCGATGGAGGCGGTATTTGGTGTGGCCGGTCTGGTCTCGGCGCCGGTGGCATACGCCTGGATCAAGTCAGAGCTGAAGGCGAAGGAGATGATCTGATACGACTCACCGCTCGGAAAGCTACTGCTCCCGCCCGTTCGTGTCGAAGGAATGCCGGGGACGCTCTGCATGCCTCCCTGGAGGGGAAGACCGTGCTTCTCAAGGAGGTCCACCACCGGGTCAAGAACAATCTCCAGATTGTTTCCATTCTTCTGGTCTTCAGGCCAGTCACTCGCGGAGACCGCTGGTCACGTATCTCAAATTCAGGAGCCGCGAACGATCGCTTTTTCTTCAACGCCAAATGTGAGATGGAGGCTGGCCTCCGTTTGGCTTTGGCGCCGCTGTAACCTTTTTTTAACTCATGCCGTGGATTATTCCCTTCAGATGTATACCTGTACCGAATCGAGAATGTAAGTTGAGCTTCCACTTCGACCGGGATCGAGACCCTTCGGGCCCGCGGTGAAATGCCATATGATGCGTTCAAAGCGCTACTTCCCAAGTTCCCCCTGCTCTTCACGCTCTTAAAGACTGTTTCTTCCATGCCTTCTTGAACGCAACCCGGCATCGCGGGGAGATTCGCGTGCCGGGTTATCCCGGAAGGGAGCGGTTTCCCTCTGGGAAGTCAGACTGACCGCGGCACGCCGTGCGTGGTTCGGCACTTGTCATTTAGCGGTATTTCGTGAGGTTTTCCTTGGAAGTCATCGTTCAACTGAGACTGGACATCGCAGTCGGACTGCAAAAGAGGTTGCCGGCCGAATTGCTTCCCGGTGCAACACGGGAGCTGTTGGCGGTGGCAACTGAATTTGGGGTGAATATAGAGCCGGTCCACCCTGGTTCGACCGATCCCCTGCTGGTTCCCTATTTTCGTCTGGACGCAACAAGCCGGGAGACCGCCCAAAGCCTTGTTGAACGGTTCCTGAAGGTGGAAGGCGTTATCGGAGCCTACATCAAGCCGCCCGACGAACTGCCTTAGTACCGCGGGCTCTCAGGTAAGGCTCACGTTGTTCTCTGATATTTATCCACCAGGCAAGACGGGTTGGGTTTCGCTTCGTCCACCCGGAATGTTGGCATCAACAACGTCCCGCAATGTGTCGGGACGGGAGGGTTCTAGGCTGAATCTTACGACAGGGGAGTGCATCTTGCGCAAAAAGGAGATAAGCCATGCCGACAGAGCGTAAACCAAGAAAAGCCGGTGACCCACCGGAAAGGCCGATGTATCCGCGCGAACTGGTGATGGTCGTTCGGCCGGGAGCCGGCCTGAGGGCAACCAGGGAAGGCATGGCGAGCGCCACGGCCACCGATGCCGATTCCCTGACCCAGTTGTTGAAGGCGAACAGCGCCCGGCTGCAGCCGCTGTTCGGTTTGAGCGAAGAACGGCTGCGCCATGTTTCGGCGACCGTTGCGGTAGCTGCGCCCATGCCGGATTTATCGGTATATTACCGGGTGGAAGCCAGTGACGAACGTCTGGACGATCTGGCGGCGAGCCTCGCGAAGCAGGATGCTGTCGAGGCGGCCTACATAAAACCGCCCACGGAGCCGGCCCAGGGGCTGAACGACATGCTGCCCCTGGCTCATGATGCACCACCGGCCACGCTCGATTTCACCGCGCGTCAGCTTTATCTGGACCCAGCCCCGGGCGGGATCGACGCGCGTTATGCCTGGATGCGCGCCGGCGGCCGCGGCGCAAATGTACGCATAATTGATGTCGAAGGCGCCTGGCGTTTTTCTCACGAGGACCTGTTGCTGAACCAGGGCGGAGTGATCGGCGGCACGCAATCCACGGACTCAGCCTGGCGCAATCACGGCACGGCGGTCGTGGGGGTGTTCGGTGGGGATGCAAACGGATTCGGGATCACCGGCATTTGTCCCGACGCCAATGTCCGTGCCGTGTCGATTTTCAATATGGGCTCATCGGCTGCCATCCGTCTGGCCGCGGATGCCTTGGGGCCGGGTGACATCATCCTGATCGAACTGCACCGGCCGGGGCCCCGGTTCAATTTCCAGGGGAGGACGGACCAGCGCGGATACATCGCGGTCGAGTGGTGGCAGGATGATTTCGATGCGATCCGCTATGCAATCAGTCGTGGCGTGATCGTCGTTGAAGCGGGAGGCAACGGCGCGGAGAATCTGGATGATCCGATCTATTCCACAAGACCGTCGGGCTTCCCCCCTTCCTGGACCAACCCCTTCAACCGGGCCAATTGTGATTCGGGCGCGATTGTTGTCGGCGCCGGGGCGCCACCGCCGGGCACGCATGGCCAGAATCACGGGGCCGACCGGTCGCGGCTCGACTTTTCCAACTGGGGGGCGCTCATCGACGCCCAGGGATGGGGACGCGAAGTGACGACCACGGCTTATGGAGATCTGCAGGGTGGGAACAACGAGGACCTGTGGTACACGGACAGTTTTAGCGGAACCTCGAGTGCGTCCCCGATCATCGTCGGGGCGCTGGGCTGCTTGCAGGGCGTGCTGAAGGCAGCTTCCAAGACTCCGCTCACACCGGCCGCCGCGCGCAATATCTTGCGCTCAACCGGTTCTCCACAGCAGGATGAGCCTACCCGGCCCGCGACCCAGCGGATTGGAAATCGACCGAATCTGCGGCAGGCGATTGCATCACTTCTGCCCAAGCTGCTGAAGGAAAAGGAGCTGAAAGAAAAGGAGATAAAGGAAAAAGACAGCAAAGACGTGAAGGACATGAAAGAGCGGACCAAGGAAAGGAAAGAATTCAAGGAGATTAAGGAAAAAGACATCAAGGAGTTCAAGGATCGCAAAGACGTCAGGGAACATGTCAAGGTCGTCGAGATTACCCCGGAAGCAGCACCGGCCGCCATGTCCCTGGAGCAGCGGTTGATACGCGTGGAGCAGGCTGTCGCCGAGCTGTCCCACTTTATCGGCCCTGCCTTGAGGCCCGAGTTGGGGACCTCTCCGCTTTCACGGGAGGCCGATCAGGCAGAAAGCGAATCGGAGCTTATCGCGCTCAGCGAGGAACTCGCCAAACAGGCCGCGGACTCAAAGCAACTCAAAGACAACAAAGACATCGAAAAGGTCCGGGAGGTCTGACTCTAAACAAATGTGGCTGATACTCTGTTCCGCCAAAGACCTGCCTGCCTTGTGGGCGTATCGTGGTTTGACTGCTCGCGGGCTTTCGCCGGTAGAACTCGTTACCGCTGAGTCACTGGCGTTCGCCCTTAAATGGGAACATCGCCTGAACTCTCACGGCGTGGAAACGAGGATCACCCTTGCGGACGGCCGTGTGATCGAAAGCCGCCGGATCAAAGGAACCATCAATCGCCTGACCTATATACCGGTCGGGCATCTGGGGGCATTTCAGGAAGCCGACAGGGCCTATGCGGAGCAGGAGCTTTTCGCTCTGTTTGCCAGTTGGCTATTCGGGCTGCCTGGTCCCATGCTCAATCCCCCGACCCCGCAAGGCTTGTGCGGCGCGCCGCGAACCCGGTCGGAGTGGGTGTGGCTTGCCGCGCGGGCAGGTCTTCCCTGTCCTCTCTATAGACAAGGTGCCCCCGCGTTTTCAACTGCCCCCCGCAAAGGGTTGATCCCCGAGCCACGAAGGCTCGAAACCGTGATCGTGGTCAATAACCGGACGACAGGCGCAAAAGTACCGCCCGCGATCAGCCATGGCTGTATCAACCTGAGCAAACTGGCCGGCGTTTCGATCCTAGGTGTCGATTTGTCGGTCGATGCCGAAGGCGGCTGTTCCTTTGCGGATGCGACACCCGCACCGGACCTGAGAGCAGGCGGCGAAGCACTGATCGATGCACTCGAAGAGGCGCTTCAGACTAATGGAGATCCCTCATGATTCTTATATGCGGTATCCCGTCTGAATCGCCTCTGGCCATGGTGCATGAGCAACTCGTTGCACTTGGCGTTCCGGTGGTATTATTCAATCAGCGCAATTTCAGCCGCATGGATTTCTCGTTTGAACTCCGCGGAACCACGGTAAGCGGCCTGCTCAAGATCGACGGGTCAGAGTACAGGCTGGAAGACTTCACCGGCGTTTACGCCCGTCTCATGGATGAGCGCTTGCTGCCGGAGTTTAAGTCAGAGGCGGAATGGTCGCCTCTTCGATCTCAATGCCACGGGCTTCATAATGCCTTGATCCAGTGGTGCGAGATTGCCCCCGCTCGCGTTGTGAACCGTGTGGCGCCCATGAGCACGAATGCGTCGAAACCGTACCAGGCCCAATTGATCTCAAGGCAGGGCTTCGCAGTCCCTGATACGTTGATCACGAATGATCCCGAGCTGGTCCGGGAATTCCAGCGGGATCGGCCCGTCATTTATAAGTCGATCAGCAGCGTCCGGTCTATTGTCCAGGCTCTTCGGGCAGAGGACCTGGCGAGGCTCGACCGGATTCGGTGGTGCCCCACCCAGTTCCAGGAACTGATCCAGGGAACCAATGTCCGCGTGCACGTGGTCGGCGCCGAGTGCTTCGCGACCGCGATAACGTCCGAAACGACTGATTATCGCTACGCCTACAAGACAGGCAAGCATACCGAGCTTCGTGAGGTGGACCTGGACGGCGGATTGGCCGAGAAGTGCGTTCATTTGGCACGGGCACTGAACTTGCCGTTCGCGGGCATCGACCTCATTATCACTCCGGATGAGCAGGCATACTGCCTGGAGGTCAATCCAAGCCCCGGCTTCAGTTATTATGAAAGGCATACCGGACAGCCTGTCGCCCGGGCTCTGGCGCGTTACCTGGCAGGCATGGCTTAAGCCCCGGACAGGGCGTGTAGAGGCCGGGCGGGCAGTGTCATCCTGATTAGAAGCATGCCCGGTTTTTCAAGCTCGACTTCAAGCGATCCCCCGTGCTTATCGACGATAATCTTCGACATCGGCAAATCGACCGAATCATCCGCGCTGGAGGTAGTAAAAGGATAGAAGAAATGGTCCATGTCATCCGGCGACAAGTGCGGGACAGGATACCTCACGAGAAGCCGGTACATGTCATTTTCCATGGACGTGGATACTGAGAGCGTGGCGCCGGGAGGCATCTGGCTCAAAGCTTTCTTCAGCAGGCTCTTTAAAACCTGTTTCATCTGGAGCTGATCCAATGGGACCGCGGGCAGTCCGATCGACAGGTCGGCATCGACGGACAGATTTGCTTTTCTGGCATCGGATTGAATTCCCCGCAGAACCGTCTCCACGAGGGCATTCGGATCGGTCGGCGACAGTTCCAGGTCGATCGGCTGAATATAGTTGAGAACCATGCGCAGGATACCCTCAAGGCGTCCCACCTCCTTCACGATGATCTCCACCTTCTCCCTGTTCTGGTCATCCGGACCCATGGATGACAGTAACCGCCGCGCAAATCCCCCGGCTGAAACCAGTGGATTGCGGATTTCATGAGCCAGCCGCGCCGAAACCTCGCTTACCGTTTTGATGCCTTCACTCCGGATGAGTTGCTCCTGCAGTTTCACTCTGCCCGTTACGTCCATGATTATGCCTTCCACACTGCTCACCCGGCCGTCTGCCGTCCGGGATGGAATGGCATGGTCCACCACATAGACCAGGTAGTTGTTCTTATGGACGAGGCGATACTCGATAATCAGTTCCCGCCCTTCCAGCAGGGCCTTTCGCCGCAATTCGGCCGCTCTTTCCCGGTCCGGCTCATAAATCGACGTACGCCACAGGCCGGGGGTTTGAAGCAATTCCGCACGGCTATATCCAGCCAGTTCCTCGACAAAATGATTTACGAACAGGACCTCCCCTGCCGGTCCCAGTCGATAGACCACAAGCGGCAAATTCTCGACAAGTGTTCGATATTTCTCTTCGGATTCGGTGAGTTCGGACGTACGCTGCCGCACGAGAGCTTCGGCCTGTTTGTAATCGGACAGATCACTCAGAATCCCGACTGAGCCGACAAGATTGCCGGAATCATCGTGCCAGGGAAAAGAGTGGTCTCTCAACCACCTGAGGGTGCCGCTCTTCATGGTAATCAGGTAATCCGCCTTGTATTCGCCGGTTCTTCCCGCATGCCGATCCTCGGCAATCTTTTTGGTGGACACGTTTTCCTCACCCGGAAAGTCAATCCGCGTGACGAGGCTGGCAAATTTTACAGTCTTGATTTCCTCCGGGGAGTATCCGGTAAGCCTGCCGATCCCCGGACTCAAATAATCGTAAGTCATCGTGTCGTAGCGCAGGCGGTAGATTACGTCCCCCGTGGTTTCCACCATGAAACGGAATCGTTCTTCACTCTCTCGCAGCAAGTCCTCGGCCTGTTTGCGACTGATCTCGACAGCCGCGAGATTGGCAATAAGGAACAGCGTGTCCAGGTCGGATTGTGAAAAAGCGGTTTGCGTTCGATTGAAGACGTAAAGCAGACCAAGATCCTTTGTGCCCATCTGTATCGGCGCCGCTATCCCCGATACTATTCCTTCCTCCGATATGATCTCGTCATCTTTTCTATCGAAGCTCCGGTCCGCTAAATAGTCATGAACGATATAACCCTGCCCCATCCTTGCAACCATTCCGCCCAGGCCGACACCGGAAGGGCGCCGCAGGTTTCTGAAGGCCTCCGTCTGGATACCGGAGCAGGTATGCTTGTAGAAATCATCCCGGACTTCATCATGCAGCGCGATATAGGATATTTCACAACCTAATATTTCCCTGCATTTATCAACTATGAGCTGGAGATATTCATCGAGGCTCGGACCGCCCTTCATGGCCAGGGCGAGATCGTACAAGGCCCGGAACTTCCTCGCCTCGTTTTCCAGGTCCGCAAGCCTCTGTTTCAATCTTTCAGAAAAGAGTTCTTTAGCCATAGCTACATCCAGAAATTGTCGCCGATGTCGGGAATCTATTCGCTGTTCGCGCACTGCTGTCGGATTCAGGGGATAGGGAAGGGATGAGCTGGATTTTGTGATTTACCGGAATTATGGTAAAGCCCGATCTGAGAGTAAACCCGTTTTTGATCATGTCAACCGGGTCCGGGAGGGATAAAGGCCTTCCCTGACGTTTTTCACACTGATCGACAGGGGTTCCGCCAAACCATTCCCGCCGCGCTGCCGCCGAACGCGCTATCATTGAGCCCTTTGCCCCCAGTTTAGCTCATTCATGTGCAAGCCGCCATGAATAAAGAGGGGTCAAGTCGTCGTTCGGCTTTTGCAAGGGGTTGGAAGCAACACGATTGATACTCCAAAAGCCGCACGGAGACTCATCCCCCTTCCCATTCACTTTCCCGAGTCCACGCACCGGGTTCCGACCATACCTAATTAACCTTGGATAGAAATAAAAGTCCTGTACCCGATCCCGCGACCTCCCCCCCCTTAATTTCCTACTTCGACAATCAACCATCAGTGGCAATCACTATTGGTTTCAAGTCAGAATCGTGGAGTGCCGATTAATGAGTGATAACAGTGACTGTGTTCCAAAAAAGATAAGGAGCATGCGGCCCGCATGGCTTGAGGAATAGTACGGTTCCAAGGGCGGCACAACTACGCCGGTTCCGGGCATTCCGGTCCGTTCATGCTCCGGGGAAGCTTTGCGAATGGTCGCGCACCGCGGCCCTTGAACGCAACTTAACAGATACCGAGCCGGGAATATTATGCAGACGGAAGCGGCATATCCGAGAATCTCATATGGTGATTACTCGAGGAAGGTTATCGCCCTGGCCGCAACATACCTGGTTTTCGCGGCGCCCGGGATCCTGTCTACTATTCCTCACGGGTATGCTACCGGGATATGGCCTGCCTCGGGAATCGCATTATCGTTTCTTCTCATCTGGGGGCAACGGCTCTGGCCGGGAGTGTTTCTCGGCGCTTTCGGGTCCTGCCTGTGGATAGCGGTGAGTACCGGGGGCGCTACTGTTTTCCACGCTCTATCTTCTTCGGCGATAATCGGCGCCGGCGCGACCCTCCAGGCCATTTTCGGGGTGTTTCTCATCAACCGTTTCGTGGATCCCCCGCCGACACTCGCCCGTGAATGGGATGCGATTGCCTTCCTGACGCTCGGGGGGCCGGTGAGTTGCCTGGTCGGCTCGACGATCAGCATAACCTGCCTGGCGGCGATGGAGATGGTTTCCGGGGACGATTTCCTCTTCAAATGGTGGACTTGGTGGCTTGGGGATTCAATAGGAGTGATGGTCATGGCCCCGGCCGCGCTTACACTCGCGCCCGGATGGCCCGACATCTGGAGGCGCAGGCGTATCTCGATGGCCCTGCCTCTTCTGGTCATGTTCGGTCTTTTCGCTTTCCTCCTGATATTCCTGGGCGGGAAGGAACAGGAGAGGATCAGGAGTGATTTCGAACGACGCGCCGAGCTAGTGGGAAACCAGACCGAGATGGTCCTGCGGGAACAGCTCCAGGCGCTCTATTCCGTTGACGATTTTTTCGCGGCGTCCGAGCAGGTCGGACGAACGGAGTTCCGGGTGTTTCTCCAGCACTGGTTCGAAGTCCATAAGGGGCTTCTTGCCATGAACTGGGTGCCCCGGGTCCGGGATGAGGAACGGTCGGATTACGAGGAAAGGGCACGCCGCGAAGGCTATGCCGACTTCAGGATAACGGAAAGACTGAAGGACGGGGCCCGGGTGGAAAGAGCCCGCGTTCCCGAATACTATCCCATCTATTACACGGAACCGAGAGAGCCAACTGAGCGCGTACTCGGGTTCGATCTCGCGTCGGATGAAATCCGCCTGGCGGTCATGAAACAGGCCGCCACCTCCGGTTGGCCGGTTGCGACAGGCGAGCTCAAACTTCTGGGAGGAGAGAACGGATTTCTCATTTCACTTCCCATTTACGACCGTACTCTCCGCGGCGATGATGCATCGGACCGTGAGAAAGCCCTCAAGGGTTTTGCCATGGGGGTGTTTCGCATCCACGACGTCATGCGGGCCGCGTTCCCGGAAGTCCGGAAACCCGGTGAGTCGGATATCGAAGTGGAAATTCATGACAAGACCGTTTCCGAGGCCCCAAGGCTTCTCTACCATTCCGGCACGGTCCAGGATGATTCAAACCGTTCAAGTGTGATGCCGCGTAGGAGTTCCGGTGGTGGACCATGGTTTGTGGCTCGGCTGGAGTTTGCCGGACGGCTCTGGGAAATAGGCTTTTGGCCCACACCGAAATATCTGGCGGAACACCCGCCGCTGCAGACGTGCAGTATTCTTGCCGGCGGGTTCTTCTTCATCGCCCTGTCCGGTTTCTTCCTTTTGATTACCACGGGCTATACCGCGCGCGTGGAGACACAGGTCCAGGAACGCACCGCCGCCCTCGAGTGTGAAATCAAGGAACGCACCGCCGCGGAAAGAAAACTGGAGTTGACCCATCGGCTTCTGGAAGAACGGGTCCGGGAACGCACTCACGAGCTTCGCGATGCCAACCAGTTCCTGGCCGATGAGATTGTCGAACGGCGGAGGGTCGAAAATGAATTACGGCAGGAATTCGCTTTCCGGGACGCGATTATCGCTCATGCGACCGAAGGGCTTTTCGTCTGTCACCGGCTGGACGATTTTCCCCACCTGAAATTCACTGTTTGGAACCGCTGCATGGAGGAGATCACGGGCTACTCCATGGAGGAGATCAACCGGCTTGGCTGGACCGAGACCATGTTCGACGGGCCGGCCATGCGGGAGTTTTCCAGGGATTGCCTGAGAAAGATGTTCGAGGGAGAGACCATTGTTCGCCAGGACCGGACCATTCGCCGGGCGGACGGAGAGCTGAGGACGGTTATCCTGTCCGGATCGTCGATCAAACCGAGGCACGGAAAGATTCATCTGGTCGGCCTGGTCCAGGATGTGACGGAGCTGAAAACAGCAGAAAAGTCCTTACGGGAGAGTGAGACACAGTTCCGGGATCTGGTGGAAAATGTCAGGGCGGGCGTCCTCATTTTGAGAGGCGAGGAAATCATCTACCAGAACCCTGAACAGGCACGCCTCGTGAGCGGGCTTTCCGCCTCGTACTCTGCCTCGTACCCATTGGAGGGACTGGTCCAGCGGGTTCATCCGGACGACAGGACATCGTTCAAGGCGTTCATTGCATCGGCCGGCGGCGGCGAAAGGCATCAGCCCGAAACGGTATTGCGGTTAAAGCCGCCCGGAGAGGAAGAGAGTGCCGTGCAGTGGGTGAGCTGCGGAAAGAGTTCTATCGAGTACCGCGGAGACCCGGCGGTACTCATCACCATGATGGACATCACCCAGCTCAAGAACATGGAGCGGCATGTGATGCTGCGGGAGAAAATGGCTTCCCTCGGTCATGTCGCCGCCGGAATTGCGCATGAAATCAGAAATCCGCTCTGCGGGATCAATGTCTACCTGGATGCGATACGCGACAACTTCCAGGACCCCGAAAACACGGAGGATGTCCAGCAACTCATAAGGGAAGCCCAGGCCACCTCCAACAAGATCGAAATGGTGATCAAGAGGGTGCTGGATTTCTCCCGGCCCACTGAACTGAAGTTGCGTCCAATACGGGTCGATGAGGCAATCCACGAAGCGGCCAAACTGGCCTCGGCGGCGCTTCGGAAGAGTTCCGTCATGCTTGAGCTGGACATCCCGCGGGATATGCCGCGTGTTTTCGGAGACGTGCAACTCATAGAGCAGGTGATACTGAACCTGATCTCCAATGCCGCGAGCGTGCTCAAGGGGAAGCAGAATTCCGGTTCCCCGGGAGGCGGAAACGGCATTCGCAACGCCCTCGCGTCGGGGGACCTTGCGGCGGAGAGAGGGGATGGAGAGTCCCACGATCAGCCGCTCGTCACGGGAGGAAACGGGACTGCCCAGGGCACCGTCGCCCCTGCCGTGAACCGGGGAGAGGGAGAGCGGAAGGCGCCCCGCATCAGGGTCGCTACCGCCGTGCAGCAGGGGAATGTGCTTATTCGGGTAGAGGACTCGGGACCGGGCATCCCGGTTGAAATGCGTGACAAGGTATTCGAGCCTTTCTTTACTACCGGGAGTCAGGGAATGGGAATAGGGCTGGGAATCTGCAGGCGAATCATAGCCGACCACAAGGGCGAGATCTCTGTCTCGTCATCATCTCTGGGCGGGGCGCAGTTCAATATACTGATCCCGATTGAAAAGAGGAAATCCATCTCATGAATACCTTTGCTCTTTTTGTAGTGGATGATGAAGAGAGTATTCGCCGCGGCGTTGGTTTCTCGCTGAAAAAAGAGTATCGGGTTCATGTCTTTGCCTCGGCCGAGGAAGCAATCGCGTCCCTGGAGGAACACCAGCCGGATTTGATCCTTTTGGATGTGGGCTTGCCGGGCATGAGCGGAGTCGACGCCCTGAGGGTGATCAAGGGCCGATTTCCCGACATCATAGTCATCATGTGCACGGCCTTCGAGGACATCGAGACAGTGATCGCCGCCATGAAACAGGGGGCCTATGACTATATCGTCAAACCCCTGCAGATGGATACTCTCAGAACTCGAATCGCGAACGCGCTGCAGTCCATCCGCATGCGAAAGGAGATCCAGGCCCTTCAGGAAAAGTACCTGCGGGAGAACATTCCGGGTTTCATCGGGGAGAGCGACGCCATCCAGGATATGATGCATCTGGTAAAACAGGTGGCGCGGAGCCCGGACGCCCCCGTGCTGATCCTGGGTGAATCAGGGACAGGTAAAGAACTCATTGCCAGCACCATTCACTACAAAAGTCCGAATTTCAAGGGCCCCTTCATCACGCTCAACTGCGCGGCCATCCCCAGGGACCTGATCGAGAGTGAACTGTTCGGCTATGAGAAGGGCGCCTTCAGCGGAGCGGCCGCCGGTGGCAAAGAGGGCTTGGTTGAGCGGGCCAGGGGAGGAACGCTTTTTCTCGATGAAGTGGGGGACCTCGGACCGGAAGCGCAGGCAAAGCTTCTTCGATTCCTGGAAAGTGGAGAGTACTTCCGCGTGGGGGGGACTCAGAAACGCAGGGTCCTGACGCGCGTCGTCTCGGCAACGAACCGGGACCTCGGTGAATTGATCGAACAGGGCCGTTTCAGGGAGGATCTCTTCTACCGCCTGTCCGTCATTCGCATAGAAGTGCCATCTCTGAGCCGGCGGCGGGAGGACATTATCCCGATAGCCCGATACTACCTGCTGGAGTTCAGCCGCAAATACGGCAAGGATTTTAGGACTCTGAGCAGCGAGGCGGAGGAAGTGCTCACCGCGCATCCGTGGAAAGGAAACGTCCGGGAGCTTCGCAATGTGATCGAGCGTAGCGTTCTTATCGAAAATGGTCCGGAGTTGAGCGTTTCCGGCCTGAGACTGCAGGGAATGGCCCGCGTTGCCGATGATGCCGGCTCAGGTGAAAATGGGGAGTTTCCTTCCCTCCCCGATGCCGGAATCGACCTGGAAGCTCTGGAGATGCATTATCTCAAGGAGGCCTTGCGCAAGGCAAAAGGCAATGACCGTCAGGCGGCCAAGCTCCTGGGCATGAGTTACTATGCATTCCGATACCGCAAGAAGCAGCTTGCCGAACCGGCGGGCCCATCCTCGTCCTGACAGATGGGGCGGTTTCATGTGAACCTTGTTCCTGCCACCCATCGGTGCCTTTTGAGGAACGGAATTCTCCGCTGACAGCGGGTCACCTCCTCCCCGTTTGCGCCGAGGCATTACCCTGTTGCTTTTTGAGTTTGGAAAACAGAATCTTGAATGCAGCTTCGCCCCCCGATAACCGTTTCCAGCGGTCCAGCGGACATCTGACCGCGGACAACTGTTCGTTTTGGTCAAATGGCCATTGCTCCAATGGTCATTTGGCTAACAAGAAACCGGACACATACCCCGCCTGTATCCCTTCGGCATTCAACCTGCTGATAAGACGAGTAAATCCTTTTCGAATAATACTGGCACACTCGATGCACAAACCGGTTTGGAACTCGATACGAAGGAGAGTCATAAACCACATGGATGCGCTTAGTGCTATTCGAAACTTCAGACTGGTTCTGGTCGATGACGATGACAGTATCCGCGCTGCTCTAAACTACCACTTCCGAAAGAAGAAGGTTGCCATGATATCTTTTGGCAGCGGTGAGGAAGCCTTGGACCATCTTCGCCAATTCCACGCCGACATCGTCATCACCGACTATTACCTTCCCGGGATAAACGGAATGCAGTTTATCAGGGAGCTCAACAATATACGGCCGGGCGTCATCAAGATTCTGATGACGGCCTATGGGACCCTCGACATCGCGGTGGAAGCCATCCGGGCCGGGGTGCACGATTTCATCAGAAAACCTTTTAATACGGAGACACTGGAGTTGACTATCCTTTCGGTGATGCGAAGAGTGAGGCCCGACTTTAACCGTGTCTCTCCGGACGGTGGAGGGGGCGGAAAACTCAACGGTGTAATCAGGAGCAATAATTGATGAGCGTGCAGGTGTTCTGGCTGGGTAAGAACGTGTGTTGCGCCTCCGTGCTTTCGACACTTGTATTGCAGATTCTAACACTCTTACTGGATCGGGATTTTGAGCCATGACGAAGTTTGACTTCAGGAAACAACTTATGGTGGGTGGGGCGATGCTGGCACTCATCCCAATGATCGTAGTCGGGGTTTTTGCCGGCATAAAGACAACCAATACTCTGACGGCCATTTCCACGGATGCGGCCGTTCAGTCAGTTGATAAGCTTTGCGAAACGTTCCGTTCGCTTACTGACCAGGAAGTCGAACAGGTAAGGGGTTTCTCCGGTTTGGCGGGTATTGCGCGGTTGATCTCCAAGGTCGATCGGGAAGGCAGGGATGCGGCCGGGGAAGAGATAAACAGCCTCAACAGGGAACTGTACGAGATCCTGAAAAGGCTGGGCGACCAGTACGCGGGGATCTTTCTGACGGACAAGAAAGGATTGACCCTGGCGGGTGTGAGAGGCGACGGGGACTTTGCCGCCTACCAAAAGATGGACGTGTCCGACAGGGAATATTTCAAGGCGGCCATGCAGGGCGGCAAGGCCGATGTCGCCAAGTTAGTCAAGGGCAGGGCGAACAACAAGCCGGTAATGATAATCTATGCGCCCGTTAAAACAGAGAAGGGCGAGTTCGCTGGTCTTCTGGCCATTTCCTCGAAAATAGACATCCTCATCGATATGGTAGCCGCGACCAAAGTCGGCCGCACCGGTTATGCCTTTATGATCGATGATCAAGGCGTGATCATAGCGCATCCAAAACAGGACCTTATACTCGAAAAGAACATCCTTGATGATCCGTCAACAAAGGCGATCGGCCAGAAAATGGTGAGCCAGGCCAAAGGCAACGACTCCTATACCTTGGATGGGGTCGAGCGGCTGGCCTGTTTTGCTCCCGTCGGGGTGAAGTCCTGGAGTATCGCGGCCGTGCAGCCAAAGGAGGAATTGGCGATTACGGCCCGGGAGCTGCGCAACCAGCAGATCCTCATTGCGGTCATCGTGCTCTTCCTGTCGCTGATTGCAACCTATATTTTCGGAAGGCGGGTCTCCAAACCGATCGCCGTGGCGGTGGATGGGCTGTTCGAATCGGCCGACCAGGTGGCTTCGGCCTCCCACCAGGTATCGACGTCGAGCCAAAACCTGGCGGACGGCGCATCACGGCAGGCGGCGGCCATCGAGGAGACCTCATCCTCCATGGAAGAGATGGCGAGCACATCCCGGCAGAACGCGGACAATGCCACGCAGGCAAGCAGTCTCATGGGGCAGACAATGCAGGTGGTGACGCAGTCGGCGGCCTCCATGGAGAATCTGACAGCCTCGATGCAGGACATATCCCAGGCGAGCGAAAAGACGTCCAAAATCATCAAAACCATTGATGAGATAGCCTTCCAGACGAATCTTCTTGCGCTCAATGCCGCGGTGGAGGCGGCGCGTGCCGGAGAAGCGGGGGCCGGGTTCGCGGTGGTTGCCGAAGAAGTGAGAAACCTGGCGATGCGGGCGGCGGATGCGGCCAAGAATACCGAGAACCTCATCGCGGAAACCGTCCATAAGGTGAAGAATGGATCGGATACACTCGAGGAGGCCCGGAAATCATTCCAGGGTGTGGTCGGGTTTTCCACCAAGGTTAATGAACTGATCGAGGAGATCAAGATCGCGTCGCAGGAGCAGTCTCATGGGGCCGAGCAGGTAAACCGCGCCATCGCTGATATGGAGAGGATCGTTCAGGAAAATGCCGCCAGCGCGGAGGAGTCCGCATCCGCATCCGAGGAGATGGATGCCCAGTCGGGCCAGATGAAAGAGATCGTCGGGGGCCTGGTTACCCTCATCGGCGGGAGCGAGCATGACCGGAAAAACACCCCTGCCGGTATGGACGCGGGGGGAAACCACCAGCCTCGGGCCCGGCTCATCCCGGAAAACCTTCGCTGTCTTCCGGCGGATGCAACGGGCGATCAGGCTGGAAAGCCACGCAAATGGAAAAACCGGGGAGCAAAAGCTCGTCCCACGGATAAAGCCACGCATGAGGACGGATTCTAATCGGGAGTCCGCCGGCTATTGGTTGATTCACGGGGCAGGGTCCAGGCGACCCTGCCCTGTTGTTTCCGGGGAAGGAGTCCTGAATGAGCTGTCCTTTGAAAGTTACCGTGGAGTGAACGTTGTCTTGAGCACAGCCTGGTATCGTACTATGCTGGCACCGCGCGCGAAGGTCCGGTGAATTGGCGACGGGTTAAAGGATGCCGAGGTTGGGAGAATGAAAACGATGGCGCTCGGGAGACGGTGGTCAAGGATTGTCCTTCCTGCACTTCTTTGCGTGATGGTCGTGGGCGGTGCCGCCTTCGGCGGAGAAGAGGGAAGGGCAAAGTATGTCTTCCTGTTCATCGGAGATGGAATGGGGGTCGCCCAACGCCAGGCGGCGGAGCTTTATGTCGCCGCCCTGAAAGAACCCGCCCGTTCCGGGCGGGACAGGCTGCTCATGAATACCTTCCCTTCCCAGGGGCTTACCGCCACTCACGACCTGACAAGTGTCATTCCCGATTCATCTTCGGCGGGAACGGCAATCTCCACCGGCTTCAGGACTCGGTCCGGTGTTGTCGGGATGGATGCCGACGCAAAGGTCCCGTACGAAACCATTGCGGAGTCAGCGAAGAAATGCGGTTGGAAAGTAGGCATCCTGACGACCGTTTCCCTGGATCACGCGACACCGGCGGCATTCTATGCCCATGTCCCCAGCCGCGGGCATATGTATGATATATCACTCCAACTCGCACGCTCCGGGTTTGATTACTTTGCCGGCGGTCAACTGATGGAGCCGGTGAGCAAGTCGGACCCCGACAAACCCAATGCCCTCGAAGAGGCAAAAAAGAACGGCTACACGGTTGCGATGGGCCGCGCCGGGCTTGATGCCCTCAAGCCGGGGATTGGCAAGACGATTGCCATGTCCGCCAACGTCGATCAATTTGCCGCCATGTATTTCACAGTGGATCAGGCCAGGGAAGGCGGCCATGTCTCACTTGCCGATTACCTGGTGAAGGGCATCGAATTGCTCGAAAACCCCGAAGGGTTTTTCATCATGGTGGAAGGTGGCAGAATTGACTGGGCCTGCCACGGAAACGATGCCGGCGCGGCTATTCATGACACACTGGCCCTGGATGAAGCGGTTGCCAAGGCAGTGGCGTTCTCCCGGAAGCATCCGGAGGAAACACTGATAGTAGTGACGGGAGACCATGAAACGGGCGGAATGGCACTTGGGTTTGCGGGCACGCGCTATACGTTCTCCATCGACAAGATTCAACGGCAGAAGATGAGCTACATTCAATTCAACTCCAGGCTGGAAGAATACAAAAGGGCTCACAACAGCACGGCGGATGCAAAACTTGAGGATTTGATGCCGCTCATTCAGGAGGCATTCGGACTGTACATCATGCCCGATGAGGAAAAAGCGGTTTTGACAAAGACTGTAGCCGCCGGTAAGACGCAAGGCGCTTCGGATGAGGTGAAGAACGCCGGGCGAGATGCCGAATTGAAGCTGAAGTCAGGCATGGCCCTGAGCGATCTGGAACTCAGCGTGCTTCGGGATGCTTTCAAGCAGAGTATGATCGGCCGGAAAGAGCGCGTGAAAGATGACCATGCCTATCTGGTTTACGGCAATGAGGAACCGCTGACGGTCAAGCTGACCACGATTTTGAACAACAAGGCCGGTCTGGCCTGGACTTCCTACTCACACACCGGCGCCCCGGTACAGACATCGGCCCTGGGGACCGGTGCGGAACAATTCAACGGGTACTACCACCAGACGGAAATCCATCGCAAAATCATGGCAATCACCGGCCTTCGGTAAGGAGGCCGGAATCCGGCTAATGCGGCATCCGCCACGGGTTCAGGGCATTCTCGCCTACATGAAGCCGAGAACCTTGGGCAGCCAGAGAACCAGGCCGGGGAAGAAGATCAGCAGGATGAGCCCCGCGAACATCGACACGAGCAGCCAGATGACCCAGCGGACGGTGTCCTCCATGCGAGCCCCCGTCATTTTGCAGCTCACCATGAGGTTGACGGCCATTGGCGGCGTAAACTGTCCTATCGCGATGACATAAGTCATTAATACTCCGAACCAGACCAGGTCCCAAGAGAAGGCCTGAGCCACGGGCACCAGGATAGGGCAGAAAATGAGGAAGATGGAAATGCCGTCGAGAAACATTCCCATTATCTTCAGAAACACCATCAGGATGATGAGCACCAGGATGCTGTTGCCCCCGCCAAGAGCCACCAGCCAGTCCGAAATCGGGCCAACGATGCCTATTGTGCTGGATGCCCAGGCAAAAATGCTTGCCAGGCCCACCACTATCAGAATGACAGCGGAGGTTTCCGCGGATTCTATCAAAAGCTCGTGAAGATCCCGGATGGTGAGGGTGCGATAAACCAGGAAACCGATGACCAGGCCGTAGATTACGGCAACCACCGCCGCTTCGGTTGGAGTGAACCAGCCCGTGCGCATTCCCCCAAGAATAAGGACCGGCGCCATAAGGGCCCAAAAGGCTTCCTTGAAAGACTGCCATATTCCCGGTTGTGGTTCGGTGGGCTGGTTGCCGCCGAAATCATAATAGAGGCTCAGCAGGAGCGATGGAATGATGAGCATTACGCAGGCCAGCAAGCCGGGTACGACACCGCCGACAAAGAGTGCCGGAACGGTGGCGGAGGGGACCAGAACGCTATAGACTATGAATGCAACGGAGGGCGGTATCAGGATGTCCGTTGAGCCCGCCGCGGCCGTAACGGAGGCCGCGAATGGCGCGGGATACCCGGCGCGCATCATGGCTGTCAGCATGACGCCACCCACCGCCGCTGTACAGGCGGGCCCGGAGCCCGATATCCCACCGACGATCATGGCTACCAGGATAGTGATTACCGCGAGCGCTCCCCTGCCATGGCCAACGAATGCGGTTGTGAATCGCAGCAGCCGTGCCGCCACTCCTGAACGGTCGAAAATGGACCCGGCCAGAACAAACATCGGAATAGCCAGGAGCGGGTACTTTGCAATGCCCGCGTAGACATTCGTGGGCACTGCCATGATGCCGAGCTTTGCCACCGCGATTGCTATGGTTCCCGCCAGACCGAGGGATACGGCAATTGGCACGCCCGCGGCCAATAGAACAAAAAACAGCGCGAACAAAAGGATTGCCGTGGTCATCGGACTTTCTCCCTCCAAAGCCTGATGACCCGCCCCACGGCGCGTCCGGTGATCGCGAAGCTCAATATCGGGAGCCATACCGTGTAAACCCAGGTTGGCACCCCCAGCCCCGGCGAAGTCACCTCGAATCGGTATTCATCCCAGGTCATGCGGCCGGATAGAACGGCGAGCAGGAAGAACGTCAGGGCCGTCAGCAGGACGGATGTGATTCCGACTGCGCGCCGACACCGAGGAGGCAGCTTCTCCGCCAGAAAAGCGATATTGAGGTGGCCCCCTTTTGCCATGAGGCTGGAACTGCCCAGCAGCGTCATGACTACCATCAGGAAGATGGAAAACTCTTCCGTGAATGCAAACGAAAAGTTGGTCAGATACCGTACCAGTACGTTGGCGAAGGTGATCAGGGCCAGTACTCCGAGAATGATCCCGGCGAGGTTTTCTTCAATCCGGATCGAGATCCTGGTGGACGGGTTTTCAGGTGTATCAGGCGGTGGTGCGCATTCCATGGATTTCTCTCTGCTCAATTCTTCCGATCTTGATAGTCTCTGTCTAATACCCGAGTGAACAGCAAAGCACGCATCACCGTCAGTACAGGTGCGCGTCCATTCAGGCATGGGAACCTGTAAAACATTACCTGCTTTTCGCGACTGCTTCCTCTGCCTTCTTCACCAGTTCGGCGCCGACCTGTTTGGCCCATTTGTCGTAAACCGGCTTCGTGGCTTTCCTGAACTCTGCTTTTTCCTGATCTGTCAGGTTTATGACCTTTACGCCCTGGGTTTCTATTTCTTTTATCATGGTATCATCAGGCGCCACCAGGCCCTTGCGCGACTCGATAATGTTTTCCTTGGCGGCTTGGACCGCGGCTTCACCCACGGCCTTGCGATCCTCGGGCGTCCAACTCTCCCATACAGTCTTGCTGACCACGAATATCAGCGGGTCGGCCACATAACCCCACAGGGTCAGGTTCTTCTGGTTGGCGGCGCTGGGAAGTTTGGCGGACGTGAAAACGGTGAGGGGGTTCTCCTGTCCGTCCACCGCGCCGCTGGAGAGCGCGGGGACCGCATCCGCCCAGCTCATCTGCGTGGGGTTGGCGCCGAGCGCCATGAAGGTTTCGAGGTAGAGAGGCGACCCGACTACCCGGATTTTCAGACCCTTCAGGTCGTCGGGGGTGCGGACCGGCCGCTTCGAATTGCTCAGTTCCCTGAACCCGTTTTCACCCCAAGCCAGGGGGACAACATCCTTGGTCTCCAGGATTTTGAACAAGTCCTTGCCGACCTCGCCTCCGGTAAGGGCATCCATTGCCTTGTAGTCCGGCATCAGGAACGGCATGGAAAAAATGTTCAATTGCATCATTTGAGGTGACCAGTTGATGGTCGATCCGATGGACATATCTATGGCGCCCTGACGGATTGCCGTGAATTCCTTGGTCTGATCTCCACCGACGAGACTGGCGCCGGGATACATTTTCACACTGATGCGGCCGTTCGTCTTTTCCTTTATCAACTCAGCCCAGCGTTCCCCGGCATTCCCCCAGGGGAAGGGTTTGCCCAGCACCGTGGAGAGCTTGTATTCCGGTTTGTACTCCGCCGCTTGGACCGGCTGAATGAATGAAAAAGCGGTGATTGCCAATAAGAGCATGATTATTCCCAAAATTCTTCTCATTTGACTCTCCATCGGAAAAGAGTAGCGCATCTTTTTGGAATGTTTAGACATTACAGGAGATCAAGGGCAGACTGTCAAGCCCTTTGTGTAGGAAGAGAGGAGAAACTGATGCCAATATTCACTGAATACGATCCGGACACTTATCTCCGGAAAATACCGAACGGCTGTCCCCGATTTCAGGGGCATGGCCGTAAAAGGAAGTTTTCTCATCCGGTGGTCCTTCACACCCGGTTACATTCAGGATGACATCGAGGGATGCTCTTTAGCATCTTGGGGTGAGGTGCTCCGCCTTGCGCGTCCATGCATGCGGCCGAAATGTATCTTATCGATGCGGGCCAATGCGTAAGCCACGCGCCCGCCCGGGCATGTGAGCCCGGCGGAGCCTCGTGACAGGCGGAAGACCCATTCCGCCGCTCTTTCCTAACCTTGAAAAGACCATCTTTAACCCGACCTCGTATCAAAACGCACCGACGTGGTTTACCGCGCGAACGATCATCCTTAGATTTGCCGGCAGCGGCGGCTATGGATGATGAAATCTGTCAGGAGGGCTCATGCAACCAATCCCGGATGGAGTAATGTCGCCCTGGGACCCCGGGGTTTTTAGCCTGGTAATCTATACACTTCTGGTCATTGCCTTCATTGCGTCACAACTGTTCCTGGCCGCCTGGATGGGCGATAGGAAGCCCTCGGTCGAAAAATCGAGACCGTACGAGTGCGGCATTATTCCCACCGGCTCCGCTCGGTTCCGCTACCCGGTTCCTTTTTACCTGGTTGCAATCTTTTTTCTGATCTTCGATGTCGAGGGGGCATACATCTTTACCTGGGCAGTCGTCTATGAGGACCTGGGCTGGCCCGGTCTGATACAAATGTCCTTTTTCATTATCCTTTTGCTGGCCGGACTCTTCTACATCTGGAAACAGGGAGGGCTCGATTGGAGAGCAGCGTTCAAGAAAAGATGAGCGACCGTTTTCTGAGTCTGTCCGATATCGTGATCAACTGGTCGCGCAAGTATAGTCTGTGGCCCATGTTTTTTGGCCTCTCCTGCTGTTTCGTGGAAGAAGCGACGGCTTTCACCTCCCGCTATGATTTGGCCCGCTTCGGGGCTGAGGTGTTGCGTCCGTCCCCGAGGCAGTCCGATCTCCTGATCGTTTCCGGCACGGTATTCAAGAAAATAGCACCGGTTGTCTTGCGTCTCTACGAACAGATGCCCGAGCCGAAGTGGGTCATCTCCATGGGGTCCTGTTCGAATTCCGGCGGAATGTATGATGTCTACAGCGTTGTCCAGGGAGTCGATCAGATCATTCCGGTCGATGTGTACGTCCCCGGGTGTCCTCCACGGCCCGAAGCGCTCATTCAGGGGCTCGTGGCCCTGCAGGAAAAAATTGTGGCCGCCGAAAGTCCGAGCCGAAAGATCTTTCACCTGGGTGGCGGCACACAGGGGACGCAGCGGCCAATACTGGTCGAGGGCCACACAAAATCAGGAGATTCGCGCGGTCCGGGGTATGAAGGAGTCAGACTGAAGGGCGGGTCCGTTACGGCGCATCCTCCGGGGTACTGGGGCAGCCGCTCTGATCTTATGTGGACCCCGCCGGCCCGGCGGATCGAACTGACCAGCGCCGACCAGAGACTTTCGGCCGTGCTGCGGGAGCGTTTCGGCGATGCCGTGCGGCAGGAACCGCACAGTTCGGACATGATGACATTCGAGGTAGACAGGGAAAAGGTCAGGGATGTTCTGCGCTTTCTTAAGACGGAAGCCCGGCCCGGGTACCAGCGCCTTGACGATCTTACCGCCGTTGATGAGTCGGCCCGGAGAGACCGGATCTGGGACAAGGGGTTCGCGGAGGGGGCTACGGATGCCGGCGCGGCCTCGCATCTCGGCCGGAAGAAAAAACAATCCTATCCCGACTATACGCTTGTCTATCATTTGCTTTCATTCGATGCGGCGAGCCGCCTGCGGATCAAGTCGGGTTTGAACGGTAAGGACCCGGCAACCGGAACGGTCACGGATATATGGCCTTCGGCCAACTGGTATGAGCGTGAAGTATTCGATATGTTCGGCATCAGGTTCGATGGCCACCCGAATCTGTGCAGGATCATGATGCCTCACGATTGGGAAGGCCACCCCCTCAGGAAAGACTATCCGGGGCGCGCCACGGAGATGTCCCCCTACACGGTCGAAGATGCTCGCGAAAAGCAGCCGATGGATGCCCTCGATGTCATGGTGGAGGATCACAAAGCCCCGACGGACAAGCGCGAGTTCCTCCTGAATATAGGCCCCCACCACGTCAGCACCCACGGCTTGCTGCGCTGCATCGCATCCCTGGATGGCGAGGAGATTACCAACCTCGTCCTGGAGATAGGGTATCACCACCGTGCCGCGGAGAAACTCGGTGAACGGCAGTCCTGGCACCAGTACATCCCGTATACCAACCGCAACGACTACCTGGGGGGCTCCTGCAACGAACTTCCATATGTTAGGGCCGTGGAAACTCTGGCCGATATCGAGGTCCCTGAGCGCGCGCAGACCATCCGTGTCATGCTGTGCGAACTGTTCCGGTTGAGTAACCACCTTGTCTGGTTTTCGACGTTCGCACATGATCTCGGGGCGATGTCGCCCAATTTCTACACGTTCGTCGAACGCGAGATGATCCTCGACATAGTTGAACTCATCACGGGAGGCAGACTGCACCCGGCCTGGTTCAGGATCGGGGGAGTCGCCGCCGATCTGCCCGATGGCTGGAAGAAGAAGGTGGATGATTTTGCCGCAATATTCCCCCGCCGCCTGGATGAGTACGAAAAACTGATCAGGAAAAACCCGATCTTCCTCGCCAGAACGAAAGGGATCGGGCGTCTTACCGCTGAGCAGGCCATCGACTGGGGAATCACCGGTCCGAATCTGCGGGCTTGCGGCATCGACTGGGACCTGAGGAAGAAGTCTCCCTACTCGGGGTATCAGAACTTCGACTTCGAAGTCCCGACCGCGACGGAAGGAGACTGCTACGCGCGGTACCTGGTAAGAGTCGAAGAGATGCGCCAGAGTGTGAGGATAATCAGGCAGGCCGCGGCGAACATGCCTTCGGGCCGCTATATCAGTGAAGACTACCGCTATGTCATCCCCCCGAGGCAGGAGATGCTCAAGCACATAGAGACGCTAATTCACCATTTTGTAAACGTGAGCAGGGGCCCCAGGATCCCTAAAGGCGAGGCCTATTTCTCCTGCGAAAATCCCAGGGGCGAGCATGGCTACTATGCGGTGAGCGACGGGCTTGGATATGCCTACCGGATGCGGGTGCGCGGCCCCGGGTTCGCCAATGTCCAGGCGCTGCCGCTCATGGCGACCGGTGAGAGCATAGCGGACCTGATCTCTATCATCGGGTCGATTGATATCATTTTGCCGGATATTGACCGCTGACCTCCCACTGCATGTGGGAAGACCATCTGTCCCGCGGGCTTAGTTTTTGAACCTCAACTTGAATGTTGTGCGGACAAAGTCACGGGTGGCGACGCACTAACTTCCGTTCGCCCCGAGCAGAGTAACCCACGCTTTCGCGTGGCAAGGCGCAGCCAGGAAACAGCGGTCGATCCGCAGCCGGCGCGTCACCCCGGCGAAGGCCAGAATCCAGTCTTCTGCTTGCGAGGTGTCGGGAAAGCCCTGGATTCGCGCTTTTGCGCATAACTGTCAACTTAAAGGACGTTCTTGAGTTCCAGTGGCTTGCGGGATTCGTCGCGTAACAGCACCAGCAGTAGGTTGGGGTGAGCGGAGCAAACCCCAACATTTATCGCAGCCGGGGTGAAGGTGTGCAAATCCGCGACGAGTATTGTTTTGGCGAAAGGTGAAACGTGGGTGTTGGGGTTTGCTCTCGCTCACCCCAACCTACCGTTCTAGATCTCTTAAGTTGACGGCCATGCGCTTGCGCGGGAAAGACGAAGTTGTGATCTCATGACCATGTAAGTTATTGCCATCGCGCATTCTCAAGAGCTGTTTATCGAGAAGTATCAAAGGGTAGAACCGGCCGAGAGGTGGGCGGCTGCTACCCTGTCACTGACCGGTGCTGCCCCTTCGGGCGCGCCGGCGCCGGCAAAGACAACCGCGGTGGGCAGGCTCGACGGCCTGACCACTAAGTAAAGGTCCGCAAAGATGCTGGTATGGATTGCAGGATTTTTCGTACTGATCGTCAAGCTCACGATTTTGCTGCTGTTTTTGCTCCTTATGGCTGCCTATCTCGTGTGGGTGGAACGGAAGTTCCTGGCGCGCCTGCAGATTCGCTACGGTCCTAATCGCGCCGGGATATTCGGCCTGCTGCAGCCTGTCGCCGATATCGTCAAGATGATCAGCAAGGAAGATATTGTTCCGGATGGAGCGGATTCGCTCCTGTTCCGCCTGGCTCCGGCGGTTGTCGCGACATCCGCGTTTCTGATGTTCGCGGTTGTCCCCTTTGGCGGGAACCTGACCCTGTGGGGAAATGAAATTCCTCTGGTGGTGACCGACCTCAATATCGGGCTTCTTTTCGTTTTCGCCATGTCGTCGCTCGGAGTCTACGGAGTCGCTCTGGGCGGCTGGGCTTCCAACTCCAAGTATGCTTTCCTGGGAGGTATTCGCGGCGCGGCCCAGATGATCAGCTACGAGCTTTCTCTCGGCCTGTCCTTGATTCCGATAGTCATGATGGCGCGCTCCTTCAGCATAGTGGATATCGTGCAGGCCCAGGAAAGGTACCCCTTCATACTTCTTCAGCCTGTCGCGTTCCTGATATTCGTGATCAGCGCCATGGCGGAGAGCAAGCGTATTCCGTTCGATCTCCCGGAGGCCGAGAACGAGTTGGTAGCCGGGTTCCACACGGAGTACAGCGGGATGCGGTTCGGTCTTTTCTTCCTTGGCGAATACGTCCACATAATGGTCTTTGGCGGTATTGTCGCCGTGCTCTTTCTGGGTGGATGGCGCGGTCCCTTTCTTCCGCCTTTTATGTGGCTCCTGATCAAAATCCTGGTGGTAGCTCTGTTCATGATATGGGTGCGGGGGACGCTTCCCCGGCTGAGATATGATCAACTGATGACGCTGGGCTGGAAGGTGCTGATTCCTGTGTCCCTGGTAAATATCATCGCCACGGGGGTCGTGGGGTTGCTTGCGGGGTATTGAGGTAATCTTTCGCCGGGAGCCAGGTCTCCCGTACGCGTGGTGAGGCGTAAGCAGGAAAAAGGCGGCAGCCAGCTGCGGTACGTGGGGCGAGCTTTCCAGCCTGCCGGCGATCATTGGTTGGCCCGTTCCACCCTTCGAAAAGCTCAGGGCGAACGGGGGAGTTTTCGTCCCGAAATGGAGGGATGGGGAGAAAGGTCGTCATGTAAGTCATTCATTTTGCTGTCTCTCAAGAGCTGCCTTAAGAGAGCTATCAGGAAGCAGAGCGGGCTTCCGCGCTATTGTCAACTGAGCAGTCTTTACCTGCACCTTACCGCGCAGGCGCGGGGTTTTAGCCCGCCCGGTGCGGACGGAGGAAGATTCACACAATGGAACCAGCCTGGGACGCAGTTAAAGCGCTGGCATCGGGTTTTGCCACGACTTTCATCCATCTTTTCCGCAAACCCATCACCGAACAGTATCCGGAGTACAAGCGCGTTCTCCCCGCCCGCAGCAGGGCAAGGATCATTTTGACGCGGGACCCGGACGGAAACGAGCGCTGTGTCTCCTGCTATCTGTGTTCGGCTGTCTGCCCGGTAAGCTGCATTTCGATGGAAGGCGCCGAACGGCCCGATGGACGCAGGTATCCCCTGTGGTTTCGGATCAATTTCGCGCGCTGCATTTATTGCGGCCTTTGCGAGGAGGCCTGTCCGACATCGGCGATCCAGTTGACTCCCGATTTCGCCTTCTCAAAAAGGAACATCCTGGACTTTGTTTATGAGAAGGAAGACCTCCTGGTGGATCATCAGGGGAAGGACAAGGATTACAACTACTACAAGTATGCCGGAGTGGCCACCGATGTGGGAGACAAAGGCCGGCATGTCGGGGAGGAAGAGCCCGTGGACGTTAAGAGCAATCTTCCCTGAGTTATGGGCCAAATACCACCCTCGAGGATTTCGCCGGATGAGCCAGCAGATGCAAAGAGCGATGTTCCCTGAGATCCCGGTGAGGTTTTGCTGCCCGTGGATAGTGCCGGAAGACCCCGAATTTTCGGTTCTGATGTGCTGTAACCAGGTGACTACACAGAATCCCGGAATGACGAAGAGAGCTTTTCCGACAGTATCCCGTAACCAATGACCCGTGAGTTTCGCCATGACAGTCTATGGGATTCTTTTCTACCTCCTGGCCGCGGCGGTTGTAGCGGCGACAGCCGTTGCGATCACCCGGCGCAACCTTGTGCACGCCGTGGTCTATCTCATCTTCTCCTATTTCGGAACGGCGATGCTGTTCTATCTCTTCGGCGCGCCGCTTCTGGCCGCCCTGGAAGTGATCATCTACGCGGGAGCAATAATGGTCTTGTTCCTGTTCGTGGTGATGATGATCAAGGTCGAGGCTCCCGAGGAATACTTGTTCCCCGTGCGTCAGTGGATTCCGGCGGCGTTTTTCGGAGCTGTCTACCTTGCGGCGGGCTGCGCGATGATATTCGCATCGCCCGGAAACGAGGCCGCTCTGAGAATGCTTCTGGCCACGCCTAGAGAGTTCGGCCTGTATGTTTTCCAGAATCACTGGTTTTCAATAGAGGTCATTTCGCTTCTTCTTCTGCTCGCGCTGGTGGGCGCCTTGCGCCTGGGCAGAGGCAAACACAGGACCGGGGACCAGGTATGATCGTACCGTTCAGTCATGTACTGCTGCTCGCCGCTGTTCTTTTCGGGCTGGGAATCTTCTGTGCCGTGGCACGCAGAAACCTGATCATGATCGTTCTGGGCATCGAGATTATGCTCAATGCCGCCTCCATTGCTTTTGTCGGAGCCGCCTTGCGATGGGGGGACCTGGAAGGACAGGTTTTTGTGCTCTTCATATTGGCGGTGGCGGCTACCGAGGTGTCCGTCGGACTGGCGGTGATCGTGTATGCCTTCCGCCGTACAGGTTCCTTCGACCCGGGTGCGTTTAACCTGTTGAAGTAGAGCCTGGTAAGCCCCGCTTTCGCGTGGCAAGGCGTAGCAGAAAAGATAGCATACGCCGGATTGATGAAAAGTCGATGACGAAGCAAGTTTCGTAAGTCATTGAAATTGCTGACTCTCAATAGCTGTTTATTGAGAGGTGAGGGTGTATGCACGAATTCCGGGATGAGTCAAATCGATTCATTACAGATGCCGTTAGCCCTTCGGCGCCTTTCAGGCTACGGCTTTTCCCCCCGGGCGCCGAGGCGCTGGCTCCCGTCCGCCCCGAGGTCCCAAAGGGTGGAACCGGCCGGGGATTGGTGACAGCAATGTTGTTTCTTTACTACGCCCTGCCGCACGAATGCGGGGGTGTACTTCGCTCGGGGCGCACGGACTACGCTACTCGCAGTCTGGTTTTGAACCGATTCGGGGGACCAAGATGATCAGTTTTTCGGCCGAATGCGCGACATTGACGGCGCTCTTACTGACTACATTCCCGCCGTTTCTCGCATTTCTCGTAACCATGGTTCTCACGCGTTCGCGGCCCATTCTCTCCGCGAAGTTGTCCATAGGGGCCGTTTCGCTCTCCCTGGCCTGTTCCATATTCCTCCTGGTGTTGCGCTGGGGACAGCCGGAACCGGTCCAGTTTTCCTTTCGGCTGCTGGCATCGAGCGGGGTCGATGTCCCTTTTGGATTTCTGGTTGACCCGTTGAGCGTTTTGATGCTGGTCATCGTGGCAGCCATCAGCTTTCTCGTCCAGGTTTATTCGCTGGGCTACATGGCGGGCGACCCAGGTTTTTCCCGCTACTATTCCTTCATGTCGCTTTTTGCCTGGGCTATGTTGAGCATGACCGTATCGCTTTCCATCCTTCAGCTCTACATTTTCTGGGAACTGGTGGGACTGGCGTCTTATCTGCTCATAGGCTTCTGGTACGAGAAATTCAGCGCCTCCCAGGCGGGCAAGAAGGCCTTTGTCATGACCAGGACCGGTGATGTGGCCTTTTTCCTGGGGATACTGACGGTCCTCCTCAACCTGGGCAACCTGAGCATTCCGGAAATGAACGGTCCGGCCGCTGGAGGCATGCCGCAGTCGATTCTCACGCTCTCAGCCATTCTCATCTTTGGCGGAATCATCGGCAAGAGTGCTCAGTTTCCGCTGCTTACCTGGCTTCCCGACGCCATGGAAGGTCCGACGCCCGTCAGCGCCCTGCTGCATTCAGCCACGATGGTCGCGGCCGGCGTCTACCTGTTCGCGCGTCTTTTCCCCTTTTTCAGCCTGTCGCCAACGGCGATGAGTTTTTTCCTCGGGATTGGGACGATCAGCATGCTGCTGGCATCCACCATGGCCATTGTCAGCCGGGACATCAAACGGGTCTGGGCTTATTCCACCATCAGCCAACTCGGTCTCATGATCATGGCACTGGGTGCGGGCGGCTATTTCGCCGGCGTTTTCCACCTCACGACCCATGCCGGATTCAAAGCCCTGCTGTTTCTCTGCTCGGGAGTCATGATTCATCAGTATCAGACCAACGATATATACGAACTCAGCCGCCTCGGCTGTTCCCGTATGAAGGTCCCAATCCTGACAATCACCCTCGCCGCCGCGGCCCTGTCGGGTTTGCCTCCTCTTTCGGGATTCTTCAGCAAGGAAGCCGTCCTGGGAGAGCTTGCCGGTCTGTCTAATCCGGTCTGGCTCTGCGCGGGTCTGGCCGGTGTCTTCCTGACGGCCTATTACTCATTTCGCGTGATCTTCATTCTGTTCTCGCCGCCGCCCGACGCGAAGCCCGTCGATATCGACGCAGGTTCCCAACACCCGGACCATGGCGATACCCATCATGAGGCGCATTACCGGTTCATGGCTGTGCCGCTGATCATCCTTGCCGCCGTCACCGTTGCCCTGGGATACGTGGGAGAGCCTCTGCGGGCATTCCTCACCGGAGGAGGGACTTTGGGCGGCGTGCATGAGGAGGGCTTCGCGCTTTCGCACCTTGTCGCGCTCGGCCTTGCCGCGGGGGGAATGATCCTGGCCTGGCTGGAGTTCGGACGGCCCGGAGCGAAGCAAATCGGAATCGTGGAGAGGATTCCTCCCCTCAACAGGCTTTTTGCCGAACGCTGGTACATAGATCATTTTTACCGCAAGATCGTGGATGTCCTGGTTGACCGGGGCATAGCGTACCTGTGCTGGAAGAACGACAACAAGGTCATCGATGGAACCATCGATGGAATGGGCAAAGGGACCGTCGAAAGCGGCCGCCTGATGGCGTCCCTGCAATCGGGGATGATTCAGTACAGGATGCTGGCGATATTCGCGGTCATGGTTTTTCTCTCGCTTTACTTTCTTTTTCAGCAAATTTGAGGGTGATTAGCCGATGCATCTAGAGCCCGCCAATTTCCCTTACCTTTCCGCCATTCTGTTCAGTTGCGTGGCGGGGTTGCTGGCGATCGTCTTCATACCGGCGGAAAACAAGATCCTGATCAAGCGGGTGAGTGCCTCCTTCTCCGGCATGACGCTCGTATTGTCCCTGATTCTGTTTGTCGCCTACGACAGGGGACTGGGGGGGCTCCAGTTCGTGGAGAATATCCCCTGGATACCCTCGCTCGGCATCCACTATTTCAATGCCGTTGACGGCTTCAGCCTGCCCAACCTGCTTCTGACCGGGATCGTCTTTTTCACCGGCGTGCTCACCATGTGGGAGATGGAAACAAGGGTGAAGGAATACCATGCCCTCTATTTTCTGCTCGTAACCGGTGTCTTTGGGCTCTTCATGAGCATGGACCTTTTCTTCATATTCGTCTGGTACGACGTTTCACTTTTCCCGATGTACCTGCTTATCGCCGTGTGGGGCACCACCCGGAAAGAATACGGGGCAATGAAGCTGACCCTGTATCTGCTGGCCGGGAGCGCCCTGATTTTGCCCGCGGTCGTTCTTCTTTACGTACGCTCCGGACTGAACACGTTCGGTATCGTCCCGCTGATGCAGGCGGGGCTTTTCACGCCCGGTGAACAGAAGCTTGCTTTCCTTCTGCTCTTCCTCGGATTTGGCATCCTTGCCGGTGTGTGGCCTTTCCACACATGGTCGCCGGTCGGCCATGTCGCTGCCCCGCACGGGGTGAGCATGGTGCATGCGGGTGTCCTGATGAAAATCGGGGCTTTTGGTGTCCTGCGTGTAGCCATCATGCTTTGTCCCCTGGGATGGATCTATTGGGCGAAGCTCATGGCGGTGCTCGCGGCGATCGGGATCATTTACGGCGCCTTTGTCGGGTTGCGGCAGACCGACCTCAAATATGTCATCGGCTATTCCAGCGTATCGCACATGGGAATAGTGGGCCTCGGTCTGTCAACCGTAACGGCCGAAGGACTCAACGGCGCCGTATTCCAGATGTTCGCGCACGGCATCATGACGGCCCTGCTGTTTTCTTCGGTCGGCTATATCTATGACCGGACACACACGAAGGCGATACCGGAACTTGGCGGACTGAGCCGGATCATGCCCGTGGCTTCCACCTACTTCATAGTGGCGGCGCTGGCCGGAATAGGTGTACCGGGTCTTGCGAACTTCTGGGGAGAACTGGTGGTTTTCATCGCGGCATTCAAGACCTACCCGCCTCTGGGCGTCATTGCCGTGTTGGCCCTGGCTGTAACCGCCCTGTTCATGCTTCGCGTCGTGCAAAAGACCTTTTATGGCCCGCGGAACGAGCAGTTCGCGCAGTTGCCCGACGTGACATTCGCGCAAGGCGTCCCCAGGATGATCCTGGCTGCGGTTCTGCTGGTCTTCGGGCTCTGCCCCGCGCTCCTGTTTGACGTGATTCAAACCGCATCGGTTCCTTTCATGAGTGGATTGCCAAGATGAAATGGATGATTGCCGCCCCTGAGATGTACTACTTTTCGGCAGCCCTCTGGTTCCTGCTCCTGTCTTTTTCCGGGAAGCCCAGGGCGAAGCGGGAAAACATGACCGCCCTCGGTCTGGCGGCCGTTGGGGTCCTGGTCTGCCTGGCCTCGGTCTGGTCGGACGGCTACCTGTTCATAAAGGCTTTCAGGGCGGATATGTTCTCGCAGGTGTTCAAGGTGCTGCTGTCCCTGGGGCTCTTTCTGATAGTCTGCATATGCGGCAACATATCGGAGATCGGGGAGCGCCGTCTCCATGATTTCTATTTCCTGCTGTTTACGTGCACCCTGGCCCTGATGCTCCTGGTCAGCGCGGACCACCTCCTCTCGATCTACATTTCCCTGGAGCTTTCCAGCTATTCGCTCTATGTCCTGGTCGCGCTGAGACGCGACCCGCGCTTCGGGCTGGAAGCGGGCATCAAGTATTTCCTCATCGGAACCTTCGCCTCGGCGGTGATGCTCTTCGGCATGGCCCTTCTCTATTCCGCCGGGCATGAAACATACCTTACCAAAATGACCAGGGCGCTGGCCGAAATCATCGACCAGCCCATGGTCATCATCGGGTTGCTGTTTACCCTCGGAGGCTTCTTTTTCAAGCTGGCCGTATTTCCTTTTCACTTCTGGGCGCCCGATACATACCAGGGAGCCGCCAACCAGGTCGCGGCCTACATTGCCACCGTCTCCAAGGTCGCGGCGATTGCGGTGATCGTCCGGGTTGTTGCCTTCACGGGACAGGGCAGTACGTACCTTGTCCATGCGCTGGTAATGCTGTCGGTCGTTTCCATGACCGTGGGAAACCTGGCCGCCATCGTGCAAAAAGACCTCAAAAGGCTGCTGGCTTTTTCAACCGTGGCGCATTCGGGCTACGTGCTCATAGGGATACTTGCCTTGAGCCCGGCCGGGTACACGGGAGCGGTATTCTACGCGCTTGCCCTCCTGCTGATGAAATTCACCGCTTTCCTCGTGCTGGTTGCGCTGGCCGACGATGGCCGAAACATTCAGATAGAGGAACTGGCGGGCCTTCACAGGCGCTCTCCGATCCTCGCGCTCGCGCTCATGGTTTCGCTTTTCAGTCTCGCCGGCATTCCGCCAACCATCGGTTTTACGGGAAAGTTCCTCATCTTCATTGCCGCGATAGAAAAAGGCTATCTCACCCTGGTCATTATCGCCATGATCAATGTGGTCATCTCGCTTTATTATTATCTGCTGGTGATAAAGGCGGCCTATCTGCTGGAGCCGATAACGGAACCCGCGCCGCTTCGGGTGTCCTACCCGATCCGGCTGCTTGCCGGGACTTCCGTCGCGGCGATCATACTGGCGGGGTTTGCCCCCTACTGGCTGATCCAGGTGGCTCAGGCGGCCGTCA
>JBDKTY010000069.1:0-34931 GCA_039679945.1 Syntrophobacter sp.
CAATACTCATCCCCGCCTCTTCTGGGAGAGCACACCGAGGCTGTCCTGAGGGAGGTCGCGGGGTACGGCGATGATAAGATCGAGCTTCTTATCAGGGATGGGGTTGTCGCGGTAAAACCGGAGGCACAACCATGAGAGGCTACGGTGTTCAAGTCCTTTTGCCCATGCTTTTAGAGAGTACTCCTTCGGTGCCATCTTGATTGTATCTTTCCACTATCCGCCCAGGATTCCCATGAAGGCGGGTTAGAAACCGGAGCCCGTTCCCATGTTCATGCTCCGGTTTCCCTCGGAGTACAGTGCCACGGCCATCCAGTCTTTCACTCTCCCACACTTGGCGGAAATCTCACCGACATCGTCTTGATGGCTGTGCGTGGCACTCCGTTCAACAACACTCGCCGGTCATAAGTTCCGTGCCCTTGCCTCGGAGGACTTGACCTTCGATATTGTAGCAGCAAATAACCGCCATCCCATTGAGTCTTTTACCCCGCGTCACCCGCCGCCTGTTTGAGTTAGGCGCTCAAAGCCCGCCCTCAGTGATCATTGGAGGATAGTTCCGTGCCATGTCAGCCTGAACCGGTGTTCGCGAATGAGTGGCATGGCATCGCGAGTTTTGCCCAATGTGTTTTAAGCCGCATTATTCATGATTTTCTGTGAGGATGCGTGGAAATCCAAGTATTGACCAGATGTTATCTGGGTTTTCTTCCTCAACTTCGACCGACAGTGTGTTATCAGCCCCAAATCGCTTCAAGTCCTGGACACCGCTTTCTTGTTGGGCTTTTCGAGCGCGGACTACGATTCGTAAATAACGCCGGTTAAGCGTGCGGGGTATATGCCAGGTCATAATTCTTGCTTATGAATTTCATAAAATAACTCAATTTGCAAATCCGGGATTCGGAGGACAGGATAATGTCTGTAAAAGAGCAGGTAGGAAGAAAAGGTTAGAGCCGCTAATCAACAGGAGAATCATGATCCGCAAGCATGAAATAAGTGACTGGGTTTATTACGGCAATCATTCTCGGGATAAATCTTCTATCTGATACTAATTTGCGTTCAAGAGGATATGCCCCCGTTCGCCCTGAGGTATCGAAGGGTAGAACGGGTCAATTCTGAACGGCATCTTCAATTTAGGGATAGACTCATCTTGAACGCAACTCCGTATGATATCTTCTAAATTGAAGAGGACTTGCCATGTCTCAGTGTCTTTGCCATTGGATCGGACTAGCCACACGGTACCTGATAACCACGGTCTCTGAGTTCTCCGATTTCATTTTCGAGTCTCTCATTAAAATACTCTTTGGGAAAAACCCTGTTTACGGGCAGGTTCGAAAAGGTGAGGAATCATGCTACCAGTTTAATTTCAGTAAAATAGTCGATTCGGTTAATATTGACAACCTGTCAAATCAAGCGCGCGGCAATGATTTCGATAGAAAACAGGCTGATAGAGATATGAATACTATTGACTGCATGGCTGAGCAATCCAGGTCTATATATGGATTATCAGCTATTGTAGTTAAGGTAATGGTTATGCAGTATGTTTATGCCGATCATACACTGAGAGAAGTTGATAAGGATTGTTGGATATATAAGGTCATGAAGAATGAAAGCAATACTTACTTCCCTGAGGCATCGAAGATATACTGTATGCTGAGAATGTAATCAAATTCGAATTATCATGCTCTATTTGCGAGATCCCAAATTTCTTAAGATCCATTGGGAGTATTCTGCAATTCTACTCTCTTATACTAATTTGCGTTCAAGAGGATATGCCCCCGTTCGCCCTGAGGCATCGAAGGGTAGAACGGGTCAATTCTGAACGGCATCTTCAATTTAGAGATAGACTCATCTTGAACGCAACTCCGTATTACTTATAACTAAATATCTTATCATTCATATCAAAAATCAGCACGAATGCCATACATACTCCGTGCAAGGCTTCAATTAGCTAATAGTATGAAATGACTGGTAACACTTAGTTATTCGATATTTAGTCGGTATGCCGATTAGAGATAAGATATTCCTTTAATTTCCGAGCTGCCACGCTCATGGTGCTTTCTTCGCGGGAAAGCAGGAAAAAGTCTCGCTTCATCTTCAGGCCTTTGACAGAAACCTCCTTCAAAAGACCTTGCTCCAGTTCCTGCTTGCAGGCTGTACGGGAAACGATCGAAAAGCCCATCCCGACCATGACTGCCGTTTTGATTGCTTCCGTGCTCCCCATGGATATGACGGTTCTTAGTTGGCATTTCCCACATAAGTTCTCAAGAGATCTCGTATAGACTTCCCTGGTTCCAGACCCGGGTTCTCTCGCTATGAAATTCTCGGAACTAAGTTCATGCGGATCAACTTGCTTTCTCTCGCACCACTTATGACCCGCTGATACGATAATTATCAGATGGTCTCGATAAATGAGATTACATTTAAAGTCTTTGGGTTTTAAGGGTTCACTGACCACTCCAAGTTCAACAATTCCTTCGCCTATATATTGGGTGATATCTTGACTATTAGCCAGAAGCATGGACAGGTTGACATCTGGAAATAGTTCAATGAATCCACTCAGAACTGTTGGAAGTATGTATGTGCCTGGAATGCCTGTCGACCCAAGCAAAACTTCACCTGCTACCATATCGTTGCTAATCAATATTTCTTGTATCGCATTTTTATACAAAAGCTCTATGCCATTGGCATATCTGAGTAAGATCCTTCCGGATTCTGTCAAGTGAATCTTGTTGCCTACTCTATTGAACAATTTGGTATTTAGCATATGTTCAAGAGACTTGATTTGATGTGTCACTGCAGGTTGTGTTATGTTGGCTACCTCAGCGCCTTTAGTAAAACTGTTTGTCTTGGCTACAGCAAGAAATACTCTTAAATTGAAATCCAGCATAAATTCTCTCCGCGAGTTCGTGCATCATGTGATTGTCAAAGAGTGTTTCCAAGCGAATGCCATTGGACCGATGAACGCACTCAGACCTGAGGCCTTTTGCAACATATTAATTTCACACGCCTAATAGGAATATATCGCCTTCGTGATCAGACAGCCAAAAGGTTCCCCTTTTTGTCTCGATAGCGGCCGCGATTACCCCCCTCCTCCTTCCTCGGAAATACCTGTCGAGCGGAAAAGTCAAGCATATCCGCTTTCACCCAATTTGGCGGTAAGCCCCATATCTTTTCCTGGCGGACTGCCCTGGTGGTGGAGTCCCTTTCACAGTGACACCTTTTCGCATAGCTGATGCGCCGCTTATACTAATTTGCGTTCAAGAGGATATACCCCCGTTCACCCTGAGGTATCGAAGGGTAGAACGGGTCAATTCTGAACGGCATCTTCAATTTAGGGATAGACTCATCTTGAACGCAACTCCGTATTACCCGCTTCTCGCCCGCGGGGAAAGATCATACCGCGAAGCGATATACCACCAATTGGTGCCCCGAATGGCATGTATTAAGTAGGCTGCCCTATATACTCCGCAGTGCCGGGTAGAGGCAGGTCATAATTTTTGCTTATGAATCTCATAAAATAAGTCAGTTTGCAATTCAACGACGCAGAAGACAGGATATTGCCCGAAAAGAGCTATGAGCACAGTGAATTACAACTGCGGCCACGAGGGTTAATGGTAACACGAATTTGAATTATTGATCAATGAGGAGGCGTATTCATGCAAGAAATGCAGAATGGAAGCAAGTTGATGACGGCCAGCGAGGCGGTTAAAAAGTTCGTCCCCGATGGTGCTCTGGTGGGGCTCGGCGGCCAGAATGTAGGGCGCTGTGCCATGGCCGTTGTCCATGAAATTGTGCGTCAGCAGAAGAAGAACCTGACCATATGCGGATGCAACCTGTCGATCAATATGGATATGCTGGTCGGGGCAGGGCTTGTAAAGCGTTGCGAGGGCGGTACCGGGAATCTCGAATATTTTGGCGCCACATTTTGTTTCCGCCGCGCGATTCAAGACGGCGTCATGGAGATGGAGGATTACAGCCACCTGGCTGTTATCAGTCGCTTGATCGCCGCTGAGATGGGTATCCCGTTCATGCCGACCAAAAGCCTCCTGGGGTCCGACATGCTGGTGCATCAGGCCGCCTCGACCGGAAAGAAGTTCGAGCTTATGGACAATCCATGGTCCGTCGGCGACCAAGTGGTGGTTGTCCCCGCCCTCAGCCCGGATGTTGCGATTATTCACGTCCAAAAAGCCGATGAGATGGGAAACGCCGTTATTGAGGGTTTCCTGGCCCATGATGTCGAACTGGTGCGGGCCGCCAAGCACACAATAGTAAGCTGTGAGGAAGTCGTGTCCACGGATGAGATCCGGAGAGACGCCGAGAGGACTAACATTCCTTATATGTATGTCAGTGCTGTCGTGGAACAGCCTTATGGAGCTCATCCCACCGGCGCCTACCGCTACTATGATTACGACGCCGACCATGTGACCCAGTATCAGAAATGCGCCAGGGCTGGGGGCGAAGATTACCGGAATTACCTCGAGACATACATTCTGAACAGCACGGACTTCTATGACTATCTCGATAAGGTCGGCGGGATCAAGAAGATGATGTCCTTGGTTAAAAACATGAAGACGATGTTATAAGGAGATTCTGACAAATGATGGATTTCAGTCTTGAAGAACTGACAGTAATAGAAGGGTCACGGTATATCGCGGACTATCAGTCGGTCTTTGCTGGAACGGGGTTGCCGCTTCTGACCACACTGCTGGCGCAGAAGACGCACGCCCCTCACCTTTGTTTCGTATGCGAGACGGGGCCGATCTCGCCAATCGTTTTGCCTACGCCGCTTTCGGTTTCCGATCCCAGGCTTCAGCACAGGGCCGTGCGACTCGGCTCCCTCAAGGAAGTGCTCGGTTGCATGTTGCAGCGCGGGATCATGGATGTGGGGTTTGTCGGCGGGGCGGAAATCGATCAGTACGGCAACATCAATTCCACCGTAATCGGGAACTACCGACGCCCCAAGGTGCGGTTTCCCGGCAGTGGAGGCGCCAACGATATTCTCTCCCACGCAAAGAGAATTCTGATCATCACCAAACATGAGAAGCAGAGATTTCCCGAGAAGTGTCACTATATAACGAGTCCCGGTTACATCTCCGGGGCGGACGAGCGTGAACGTATCGGGCTGACCAGCAAAAGGCCGCCCATCACCATTATCACGCGTCTGGGCATTATGGAGATAAATCCGGCCACGGGAAGGTTCCGGATCAGCAAATTGATGCCGGGATCGAGTGTGGACAAGATCCTGGCGGAAACGGGTTTCCGCCCTGAAGTGCCGGATTATATCGAAGAGGTGGCGCCACCGACCGAATTCGAATTGAGAGTTCTGCGGGAGGAAGTCGATCCTCATAAACTATACATGAAAAAAGTGTAATCATGGCACAGCCCGGGTTGTCTTGAATGTTGAATTATCTCAGTCCCTTGCGGTCATATTATCGGAATGTGGACGCCTGTTCGCGAGAAACGACACTGGCTGTCGACGGGCAGATACATTGATATCTTCAAGAATCCTGCTGCTGCAATTAGTTGTTGATTGGCGGGAGAGTCGCTCGGCCGGTGCCGCGTTTCCCGAACAGGGCCTCTGTGCCGCACTCAGTACGGCTGGAACGAGTTATATGGAGCGAGCATATGATTAAGGCGGTTATTTTTGATTTCGGACAGACTCTTGTGGATTCGGCCCAGGGGTTCCGATCCGCTGAATGTGAGGTACAGAAAAGGATTTATGCCGATCTGGGGACGAGGGAGTGGACGGGATTCATAGCGGATTACAGGACAATACGAAAAGAGTTTCATGATAGTTCAAATTTCTCGAGGCACGATATCTGGAATGCTGTTTACAGCCTCTATGACAAGAACCCGGATAAAGGGCTGCTGGAGGAACTGGAAGAGGGCTACTGGGAGAAGATCTGCGCGGACACCGTGGTCTTCCCGGAAACCAAACGTGTACTCGAGATACTTTCCACCAGATACAGCCTGGCATTGATTACCAACACGCAAGCGGAGAGACGGGGCGGCTCTCACAGGATCGGCGGTTTTCCTGAATTGGCAAGGTTTTTCTCTCCCATTGTCGTGGCGGGCGAAGATGACATTCCACCAAAGCCGCATCCTGCTCCATTTCTCCAGTGTCTCGAAGAACTCGATATTGCCGGTTCCGAGGCCGTCTATGTGGGCGATGACTGGAATATCGACATGTGTGGGGCATCGGCGGTGGGAATGCACCCCGTCTGGATTCAACATTGTACCGTGGAACGAACATGGCCTGTCCGGGAATCCACGGTACCAGTTATTACAAGCCTGCTTGCATTGCTCGATCTCGAACAGTTACTTTCACGTGGTATAAAGTAAATGAATATATGCTAAACCGACTGCTTTGCAGGAGTTTCAGCAAATTACCATCCTATTACCGAGTGTCCACCTGTTCTTTATACCGAATGGGCAGCTTATCCGCGGGCGTTCGCAACTTGAGTACTTTAACGTACTTGCAACCTTCGAGGAATTAATCCACTCAGCTATACATACCTTGATAAAAGCTCAAGGGAAATTCAAGGAATATACGATCCAGAGCAATATGTCTGGAATTACGAATGTAAGTTATCAAAGGCATATCTGCGAGGATGTGCGACACATTATTCGCTGTAGAGCATAGGACCGTGCATACGCATAGCTTTTGGATCATTCACCAAATCATACACATAAACACCGTTTATCAAGGGCATTCAGGACATTGATTGGACAGAGATCACCCGGTGGCGGTTTAATGCCACTCATGATCATCGGCGAGAAGGCGAAAGATTAGAATTTCCCGCCGGACAGCAAATCCGGCAGGCGGACCGGACTGAGAAGCACCTCAGTGTGTATGGACGGATTCACGATCACAAGGAGTGAAACGAAAATGAACCGAGGACCATTACTGGAGCGTAAAACATCGATTTCCTACAAAACGGAGGAAAAGACCGTTTTGCGCGGTTACAACCTCAGCGATCTGGCCGAAGAGGGCTATTCCTTCATTGATGCCCTCTTCATCCTTTACCAGGGAAGAATTCCGAACGAGGCTGAAGAAAAAATGCTCAATTACGAAATGGGGGAATTCCTTGAGCATTCGATGTCACCTTCCGCCGCATCGGCGATCGCCATCAGCGCTGGCAGGCCCAATCTCCCGGTAGCCATTGCCGGAGCGATAATGACATTTGGTAGTGTTCATGGACCGGGGGCGGCCCACGGATATATGCTGAACAAGTATATCGAGAGGGCGTACAACGAGGGCAAGACGATCGATGAGATGGCCAAGATCCTCGTCGATGAATACATGGACGCCGGGGAAGCAGTTATGGGCATGGGGCAACCGCAGCACATCGATGGCGATCCGCGGGCTGAACCGACTCACCTCAAGCAGGAAGAACTGAAAATAGGCGGCATCTACCTCGAATTCCAAAGGTGTCTCGAAAAACACTTTCATGCACGCCGCGCCCGCGAGGGAAGGGCTCCGGTCGGAGTTAACGTTGTCGGCGCGGGAAATACCGCGCTTTGTGACCTCGGGTTTGCACCCAACGCCGCATGGTGTCTTGGGAGCGTCTGTCGCGGTTTCAGTTGCGCGGCTCACGCGCTGTTCACGATGAAGCGGGGGCGCGCTTGGGCGGCATCGCGGAACGAACCGATGGTTCAGATGCTTGACCTTTCCATGATCAAATATGTCGGGCCGCCCGACAGACCGGTACCGAGTCAGGAGGAGCGGCAAGAGTACGCAAGGAAACAAAAAGAGGAAGGAGAGTACAAGAAATGGGCAATCTAGACGACAAAAGGCTCCCTTACAACTATCGCACACGAGAGTACGGCACCGTTGCTCCGGACACGAAGAGAGCTCCTTTTCGCTGGGCATCCGAGGTTGCGTATAAAAACGTCCACAGGATAGTGACCCGTGGTTACGACACGACGGAACTCATGGAAGCCGGTTACGGGCTCGTGGACGTTCTCTTCATAGATTTCCAGTCCAGAATCCCTACGATCGAGGAAAACAAGATGTTGAATTACATCATGATCCTCAGCCTGGACGACGGTATCTCTCCTCCCGCGATGATAACGAGAATCGTGGCGAGCACGAAGACGATTCTCACTCAGGCCGCCGGGGCTTCGGTTGTTGCTTTCGGACATGCTTTCGGAGCGTACTCCGCCTTTGGAAACATGCTGGAAAGTTATCTGCTCAAGGTTGATCGGGATGGATTCACACTTGCCGAGGCGGCGGAACTTCTGGTTGCGGACAACCTCCGGAATGAGGCGCTTGGCGTTTCCAGCCTGATGCTGAAAGACCCTGCCGCCAAGCGAATCTTTGCACGCGCGGAAAAGCTCGGGATTGCCGGGCGCTACATTAAATTCACGAAAGAAGTAGTGAAGGCAGCACGCGAGGCGAGTGCCGATCCTATAGACCTCGACATGCTCGGAGCGACGGGTGCCGTGATGATGGACCTCGGATTTTCGCCCGAAGCGGCCTGGGCAATCATTGCGGTTACGCGGGCGCTCGGCGTGGGTGCCCACTATATCGAGGAGGCCGAAACCGCGGAACAATGCATCAGGCTCGGGCAGATCCTTACTCCTGAAGAATTCTACGACGGAGTTCCGGAGAGGCCGGTCCCGCCGCTTTCGGCTCGTCCGACGGAAGGTGGCCAGACAAAAACGCTGGCGGACTGGAAAAAAGCGTTCGAGGAACGCAAGAAGCTGCGAGGAAGTGGGTTCGCTATCGTGGAACCAATTGCCGACCCGCGTAAGCTCTTGGAGCAGAAGAAAAGGGCCGGTATTGCTCACGGAGCCAGTGCAACTCCAAAATAGAGACCGCGCCGCGGGTTCTTTGCCTAAACGATAGGAAAATGCAGACTTTCGATGTGTGATGCCGCGGTTCTTTCAGGATTCAATTGATAAACTCGCGGCATCACGCAAAAATCGAGCAAAGCCGAGGAGGGTTGGGTCGTTTCGGTAGCGGCCCGGCCCCGGTTTTCCGGCACCCGCGGAACAGCGGGTTCCCAATGCACGTGTGAGGGATCATCATGGCATCGGTTCTTCTCGTGCGGGTCGGGGAGGTTGGCGTGCCCCCATTCGCGAACTGGACAAACAGGCTGCTACACGGCATTGGGTTGGTCCCCAAGGTAGTAGTGCGTCCATTGGGGCTATCGCTTCTCTCCGCCTGCCTGAAACGAAAAGGGCATTCCTGTGAAATCCTCGACCTCAATACCTGCCCGGGGTACAGGAGGAAAGGCGTTCTCCTGGATGCAATTCGAAAGAAGCCCTTTGATTATATTGGTTTTACTTTCTTTACTCATGGATATCAGGAAGCCCTGAGGGCGGCTGAGTGGTGTAAAAGAATTTGCCCGGACACGAAAATTGTCTTCGGAGGTCCCCATGCGACCTTCACCTCTGATGAAAATCTCTCTCATTCGTTTGTCGATTTCGTGATTTGTGGAGAAGCGGAGGTTTCCCTCCCCAGGCTTGTGGGCGGCGAGAATCCGGCGGAAATACCTGGGCTGGCTCTGCGAGCGAATGGGAGAGTCTTTCAGGTCCTTCCTGAATCTATTGACAATCTTGATGCTCTGCCAATTGCGGACCGAAATGCCTGTTTGCCTCTGTATTACCCTTACGCCCCCATCGATTACCTGCAAACCTCAAGAGGGTGTCCCAAAAGATGCTCTTTCTGTGTTGAATCGAACCTGTTCAAGAAGATGCGCTTCCGAGATCCCAAGGCTGTTGCCTTGGAAGCCGGTTACTTGAGCAGGAGCGGTGCGAAGTTGATCTACCTGGCGGACTCGAATTTTTCCGCGTCGCACACACACGTGGATTCAGTTTGCCGCGAGATTCGCAGGGTCAAACCGAAGGCGCGTCTGTTCGCTGAAATGGCTGTCGAGTATGCCGACGCGGAGATGCTGAAAACACTTGCCAAGTCATGCTTTGCCGGAGTCTCTTTTGGGATTGAATCATTGAGTGACCGGTCCCTCGGAACGATTGCAAAGACTACCGAGGGGAAGGCTTATCGCAACAAAGCACTGGACCTTCTGAAATATTGTAACAGGATCGGTTTGCAGTGCTCTTCATATTATGTAGTTCCCCTGCCACATCAGAACAAGAGTTCGGTTATGGAGGAGATCAAGCTGTTGCAGGCATACGGGCAGGTGGAACTAATGTTTTTGACACCCTTCCCCGGGACGCGTCTTTGGGATGAGGAACAAGGTTCTCTCCTGACCCGCGATTTCTCGGAATATGACTCCTACCATATCGTTTTCAACCCATCGGAAATGTCTCCTGGCGATCTGAGGGCGATCTACCGCCATGTCGTAAACCAGAACCGGGATATGTTCAAAAGGCATAAGGAGACTAGGAATGACTCAGGAAATGGGAGCAACCATCAAGGCAGCGGATACGAAACAATTCGAAACGTCGGCTGATGCTACGCTGGCCACATATGAGGCAAAATATAATTACTGGAAGTGGCGTTCATTGCTCGGGTTCTGCCTTCTGTATCTTTTTACATATACAGGCAGGCTGAATATGGGGATAGCACTACCATTTCTCAAACAGGAATTCGGATGGTCGAGCGCTGAAGTTGGGGTCCTTGCTTCTCTTATCTTCTGGAGCTATGGGTGTTCCCACATTGTGTGGGGACGCGTGGGTGACAAGGTCGGCGCCCGTGTGCTTTTGCTGCTTGGAGCCGTTCTCAGCACAGTTCTGAATTGGGTTGTAAGCTTCGCGACTTCTTTTACCGGTATTGCCATCCCGTGGACCCTGAACGGGATTGCTCAGGGGATGTTGTTTTCGCCTGGAACTGGAATGGTTGCCCAGTGGTGGCCAAAGAAGCGCCGAGGCACAGCCATGGGACTGGTCATCTTCTCATCGGGTTGGGCTACCGTTGTCGTTTGGTTTTTGGCCAGCTATGTTGCCGCCCCGATCTGGGGATGGAGAGGCATCTTCCAGTTCCCGACTCTTGCCATGGGCGTGCTCGGCGTGGTCGCCTTCTTCCTTGTGCGAAGCCGTCCCGCGGATGTAGGCCTTCAAGAATATGTCGAGGAGGACGTTGAGCAGGTCGCAAAGGAGACAACGGAATCACACCATGGGCTGGCGCCATACATCAACTGCCTCAAGGACTGGAAACTTTGCATGGCCTTTCTCGCTCTGGGGCTGTGCAATTTTAACAGATACGCCCTCCTGACCTGGATACCCATGTATTACATGGAGGCTGCCGGATATAACATCTCCAAAGCGGGTATGGTGTCGATGTCACTGCCTGTCGGCATGGCCATGGGACCGGCCTTGGCGGGATGGATTTCGGACAGGTTCTTTGGTGGAAATCGTTACCAGATTATCGCGGGCTATTCAGTGATTGCGGGGATCTCCGCCATTCTGGTGGGAGTCACTCCGTCCACCTATGTGACTTTGGGAATCGTATATCTTTTTATGGCTGGTTTCTTCGTCTACGGTGCTCATGGCCCGATCTGGGCGCTTTGTACTGACCTGGCGGGACGGAAGAAGGCATCGACGGCGGCCGGCTTGATGGACTTTGTCTCCTATGTTTTCGCTGGATTATCAGCAGTTGGCCTCGGTGCAATCCTTACGATGACTGGTGGCAACTGGACCCTTGCCTTTTCGATAATTGCCGCCTTTTCAGGGATCGCGGCAATTGTTGCAGTTATTCCAAGGAGATAGTGAAGCTAAAAAGCTTGAGGGCGCACTATCCCTCTTATTTCCAGAAAGAAAGTTGACCACGCGACGATTACAAAACCTTAGTTCTTGAACAAATTCTAATAGGCCTATCGCTGTGTACCAATCGCTCCGGGCATCATTTTCACCTGGAGTAACGGGAGGGTTCTGTCTTCAGACCGCGGAGTCGGTGATTCCCGGCAAATACATGCCGGCATTGGAATAGCCGGAAAACTGCACTGACCTTCATAAAAAAACATCAGGATGTGCAATCTCTGACGGGTTTCAGCCAATTCGAAACTGATCCGGTTGCATGCGCGAGGTGAGAATAGATCATGGCACGAGCACTAGAGGGAATTCGAGTACTGGATCTCAGCCACGTTCTGGCGGGGCCGACGACTACATTGCATCTTGCCGATCTGGGGGCAGAAGTCATCCACATAGAACCTCCCCAGGGCGATGATGCGAGAGAATTCGGCCCATTTGTCGGTCCTACCGATAAGAACCACAGTGGCTATTTCATAAGTCTCAACCGAAACAAGAAGGGCATGGTCCTGAATTTGAGACATCCCAGGGGAAAGGGCCTGTTTCAGGAACTCCTCGAAGTATCGGATGTCGTTGTGGAAAACTATCGGCCAGGTACATTGAAGAAGCTTGGCTTCGACTGGGAGGAAATGCAGGGGATCAATCCGGCAATTATATATTGCTCGATATCGGGCTACGGTCACGATTCCCTTCCCGAGTACAGGAAGCGACCATCCTATGACATCATAGCTCAGGCCTTCAGCGGAATCATGAGCATTACCGGGCCGGAGGGTGGGAAGCCATGCCGCATCGGAAACTCCATGGGTGACATCATAGCTGGCACACACGCGGTGGTTGGGATCTTGGCTGCATTGATTCATCGCGGTAGAACCGGGCGAGGGCAGTGTGTGGACATTTCCATGGTCGATAGCCTTTTTTCGACACTGGAGAATGCAATCGTGCGCTACACCGCGCTCGGGGAGATCGCCGGGCCGCTCGGGGACAAACACCCCACCATTACCCCTTTCCAGGGTTATGAGACAAAAGACTCATGGATAGTGGCGGCGATCGGGACCGACAACCTTTTCGCAAATCTCTGCAATGCGATGCAGCTTCCATCACTTTCGGAATATGAGTGTTTCAAAACCAATCCTCTCCGGACACAGAATCGCAACGCGCTGAACGCCACCCTCGGCCCCGTATTCAAAGAAAAGAGCACGGCCGAATGGTGTCAGATCCTCGATAAGGCGGGTATCCCCTATTCACCGATCAACAACCTCGAGCAGATCTGCAATGATGCCCATATTCAAAGTCGCAACATGCTCGTGGAGATCGATCAACCAATGGTTGGTAAAATGCGGATCGCCAACTCGGCCATCCATTTGTCGGAAACGCCTGGCGAAGTCTATGCGCCGGCGCCAATACTGGGGCAACACTCCGAAGAGATACTCACCGAAATCCTGGGATATCGTCAGCACGCCGTTGAACAGTTGAAGCAGGAAGGGATTATCAATGACTGTCGCATTCCCTTGAGCGAGGCGGCGGACTTTTAAATCGTCGCGAAAACTGAGCGGGACCCCCAAAAGATCGCTTTTGGTGAGTCAAAGTCATTTCCTTCGTACCTCCGAATGCCGCCAGACACTAGTAGCGCTCTGATAAGGGGTAGGCCTTGCGAAGACTGGTGGCCTGAAATCTTATTGAGAAGAACCTTATGACGTTTGAGGAGACGGTTTTTTGAATAAGAGGGGAAAGTGTAATCTTTTCGGTATAGGTGGCAAGGGCTTATTAGAAGAGAGATTGCCGCCTTCCAGGCGGATGACCGGAGCCATTGCGGATGGTGCATCGTGGGTTCGGGGGCCGCTCTTCCGAGCGCCTCAGCAAGGTGCAATGAGGGTTGTCGAAGTCCTGGGGGGAAGCAATCTCCGCGCACGGATCGAGCAGGTGGGCATTTCCCCTGGCTCGACAATAAGAGTCCGTCTGCTCGGTTCCTTTCGGCTCGTTCGCACCAGTAGAAAAAAACAGCTCCTGTGTCTTGGTCGGGAAGTCTGTGAGAAAATCATAGTTCAAAAGGAGCGGGGTATCCCTCCGATGCCATCTTGATTGAGACCGTGTATCATCCAGCTGCTCGGCGCCCTTGCTCGGAACATCCCACGGGCTACTTCTCCACGGACTCATCCAAAAAAACAGGCTGGGGCAAACGGATTATCGTAAATCAGAATATGAGATCGCAGTTGCTGACAACATCTCTATGCAGCCATGATAAGCTGAAAGCTATTGCTCATTTCATATCTGGTGAATTCGAGAAAGGCGTGAGGTGTGCACTTAAGGCAAAAGAGAAATTGAATAATGTCGAAATGAATCTTATTAACAGCGCTTTTGAGAGACAAATGGATGAGGCGCTTTCAAACAAGGACTGGATATCAGCCCGGAAAGTGCGTCGCAGAATGCTCAGCCTTTCCGGGTATGCCCGTAGCGGATTTGATCCCGCGGGATTGATCCCCCGTATTGAGATACCGGATGCCTACCTTGGTAAGATCTTGCTGCTATCCTTTTCGGGAGGTGTTGTCGGTTACCTGGTTTGCCTTCGATCAAACGATCTGCACCATCGCGATATTCTCAGGAATGCCGAATTAGAGGTCCTGGACCTCGGGTTGCGATCCACGAGGGTCCAGGAACTTGGTGGGGCATTCCTTCGGGTTGAAGCTGACCTGGTTCACATCTGGGGGGAAAGCCAGGATTTTGGCGCGTGTGATAAAATGATTGCCGCCAGTCTGGTTGAAATTCAGTATCCGGGGAAGAGAATCGTCATGGATTAGTCCCGGGAAATTCGCCCGCTTATTCCGACAGCCGGCTCGAGAAATGTGAAAATAGACCCACCGGATTCTTGGGCGGTTTGAGCACCATAGACAATGCGGAGGCAGTCTCCCCAAAGGGCGCCCCTTACCGCGTGTGAGAAAGAATTGTGGGCGACGTTTTCTCGTTGCTGTCATTTAGCCACTCCGGCGGCGGGTATCTCCTGTCCGCTTTGCCGGCCTTTACGACTTGTCCAGGCACTTCATGGCCCACAATCGCCGGAAGACAACGGGCGATTTCCAGTATACCGTCGAGATCTACTCCTGTTTCGAAGCCCATCCGCTCAAGCATGTGCACGGTGTCTTCGGTGCAGATGTTGCCCGAGGCCCCGGCGGCGAAGGGGCAGCCGCCAATGCCGCCCAGGGATGCGTCCAGGCTCTCCACCCCGGCATCCAGTGCGGCCAGTACATTGGCCAGTCCCATGCCGCGCGTATTGTGAAAGTGTACCGTGAAGTGCACCTGAGGAAACCGTCTCCTCGCCGTGCCGCACAGTGCAAAAACCTGTGCCGGATCAGCCATCCCGGTCGTGTCGCAGAGAGTTATTCCGGTGATGCCGATCGAGATGCAACGCTCAACGATATAGAAGATAAGTGTGTGAGGAATGAATCCGTCGAACGGGCAGCCAAAGGCCGTGGAGATCGAGACGTTCACCATGACAGGCGTGCCTTCAATCACCTTTGCTATCTCGGCAAACTGGGCGAGCGACTCCTCGGAGCTCATGCGCAGGTTTGCTCGATTGTGAGTCTCGCTTCCGGAAATCATCAGGTTGATCTCGTCTACCCCAGAATTGACCGCGCGCTCGCATCCTCGGATGTTTGGAACCATCGCCGTATAGATCACCCCTTGAACGCGATCTATCTGTTTCATAACCTCCTCGGCATCTCGCAAATTGGGAATCACCTTGGGAGAGGTGAACGAAGTCACTTCGATCCTGGCCAGTCCTGCCCTGCTCAGGAGATTGATCAGCCTGATCTTCTCCGAGGTTGGCACGAAACGCGATTCTATCTGGAAGCCGTCGCGTGTGGCTACTTCGTTAATATATACTCGCCGCCTGTTTCCCGGTTTCATCTGTTTTTTCCTCCACCAAAGGTTTCAGTCTCGAAGGGTCCTGCCAATTGATGGATACAGAAGGTCGGTGAAAAGCTCAAACTGCTTTTCTTTATGGGGTCCATAAGGGAAAGTTATGCAAGCAGAGACGGGAACATGCGTTCAGTTCCAGCCTCGGCTTTGGAGGGAGTCGGAAAGTTGGATTCAGGAGATTTGTGCGTAACGGAGCCTGCTTTTCCGACCTACGTTGCGAGGGTGTCAAGTCTTAGCACTTTAATCTCCAGTTTTGTTTAAGTGGCCGTTTCAGTGTGTGAAGTAGATCACGGAGATAACCACGCCGGCTGTCACGACGATGCGGCGCAGCACAATGGGACGAATTCTACCGGCAAACCGCCCTCCGATTACTCCACCGACGAGCGCGCCAATTGCCATCACGAGGGCAACGGTCCAAATTATCTGTCCGGAGAAGACGAAGAAGACGGCGGCCGCGACGTTTATCGCGAAGGAAATGAACTGCTTGAGCGCATTGAGCCGTGTGAGCGAATCATCGAGCACGAGGCCGAGGACCGCGAGCACAATAACACTGAGGCCCGCGCCGAAATAGCCGCCGTAGACGGCTGCGGACGCCACGGGCAGCACGGTCCAGAGTTCGCTGGCATTGGAACTCCCCTTGTGTCCGGAACGGCGGGTGAGCCAGTTGCGCATGGGCCCCTGGGCGGCAAGCAAGCCGGCGGCGGCAAGGATGAGATAGGGCACCAGGGCCCGAAACATCTGTTCGCCGGTGTTGAGCAACAGCAATCCGCCGGCAATCCCCCCCAGGGCGCCGGCGGGGAGCAGAAACCAGAGCCGCCGTTCCTGCCCGCGCAGGTCCTTTAACTGCGCAATGGTTCCTCCCACGTACCCCGGGCAGAGCGCCACCGTGTTGGTCACATTGGCGGCGACCGCCGGAATCCCCACCGCGGTAAGGATCGGAAAGGTTATGAGTGTTCCTCCGCCGGCCAGGGCATTGACGGCTCCCCCAACCACCGCGGCCAATCCGACGATTAAGAATTCAAGTCCAGTCAACATCTGTTTATGCTTCTTTCCATCTCGTGACGCGTGGGATGTCACGTCCATGAGGTTGTTGTCCCCGGCGGCATAGCCGATGAGACGCGGCATGCTTTTCTACCGAAAACGTTGTCCAGGTTGTTCGAGGTTCTTCAAAGGGGACGGAATGTTTCATTCTCAGGAACCAGGGCTTGCGGTCCGGCCGGTCTGGCATCACCCGGTCCGATTGACGTCCGCCCGCTTTCGGGACTGTTTCCTGCGCTCCTTCAATCGAGAATGATGCGCTCCACCGACAGAAGGTGTTCACGCATCGCGGCCGAAGCCGCATCCGCATCCCCGGCCTCCAGGGCATCGATTATCTTGAGGTGTCCGACCACCGAAGCCTCTCGTCTCGTTTCGTTCCATAATGGCTGGGAGCGGCTCTCGTTCAGGATTTCATTCAGAGTTTCCGCGACCCGCATGACTATTTTGTTCTTTGTGGCCACGGCGAGCCCGAAATGGAATGCCGAATCCAACTCGGCGTCTTCGGCCCCGGCCATGATCTTTATTTCCTGGTTGCAGACAATGATCTTCAGACGATCGAGTTCCTCCGGGGATATGTTGGTCGCGGCAAGAGCGGCAATGGAAGGCTCCAGCAGTCCGCGGAACTCCATGACCTCCCGGATCAGGCCTTTACGGGTCTTGAGAACGTGCGTTAAAGTGTTCACCGTGGGGGAATCGTCAGGCGCGCGGACATAGGTGCCGGCCCCCCTGCGACTTTCGAGGACCTTCTTCTCCGAAAGGGTCTGAATAGCCTGTCTGAGACAATTGCGAGAGACATTGAATGCATCGGCCAGGACACGTTCCGGAGGAAGTCTTTCTCCCACGCCGACTTCACCGTTGCGAATCATCTCCTGTATCCGTTCGACAACCTCTTCGTAGCGGTACCTGGCATCTTTCGAAGCAACTGAATCGCCCATTAGAAACTCGCTTTATCCTAAATTGGTAGAACCAAAATGCTTTATCTACCTGTTTGGTTCTGTCAATAACCCCTATTGGTACTAATGTCAAGCAAATTGGTCCAATAAATCTGTGCCCATGGCGGAGGCTTGACCCTGATCAAGGCGGGCGGGGGCGACGCGGTCGGCACATGCCTTAGCGTGCGTTACGTTGAACTCCGATGGCAATTTCGGCCAGACGCGCAAGCGCGCGGCCGAGGCTGTTGGTCCGCTTTGGCGAGGCGCCGCTTCCCACGCTTCTGAAGCATCCCTCGATATCGTTTTGATCCTGAAAATCGGTATTGCCCGTGGTTTCAACGGAGGAAAAGCAGTCAACCGGATATGGAATGCACGCGGCGGGTCATGCGCGGTCTTGAGGGAGGGCGCGGGGTAGCGCGACGATACAATGGCATGTCAATCCACAAAGCCCGACAGCCACAGCAGCTTGAAGCACACTCCGGCGACCAGCGCGGCCGCGGGTATGGTCAGGACCCATGCCATGGCCATTCTTCTGGCAACTCCCCAGCGGACGGCCGAAAGGCGCTTGGATGAACCCACGCCCAGGATGGCGGAGGAGATGACGTGCGTGGTGCTGATAGGCGCCCCCATCGATGACGCCACGGAGATTACGCACGCCGCGGATGTCTCGGCGGAAAAACCATGTACCGCCTCCAGATGGAAGATCTTATGTCCCATGGTCTTGATGATCTTCCATCCCCCTATCGCCGTACCCATTGCCATGGACAGCGCGCATGCCAGTTGGACCCAGAGGGGCACCGACATGTCGGGGAGTTGATGCCCGATGAAGAGCGCCAGGGTTATAATCCCCATCGTTTTCTGGGCGTCGTTTGTGCCGTGACTGGTGGCCATGAACGCGGACGAGATGATCTGAAGTTTTCGAAACGCCCTGTTGACCTTCCGTGGGTGGGCGTTGCAAAAGATCCAGGAAAGGGCCAGCATCATGAGATAGCCGGCCACGAAACCCGCCAGGGGGGAGAGCACCAGCGGTATCAGGACCTTGTTGCAGATGGAGTGGAAATTGAGTGCCTCCGCCCCACGATAGGTAAGGGTCGCGCCTATCAGTCCTCCGATAAGGGCATGGGAGGAGGATGAGGGCAGCCCCAGGTACCATGTCAGGAGGTTCCAGAAAATAGCGCCGCCAAGGGCGGCCAATGTAAGCGCCTGACAGCCCCTGAGCATATCGGGGTTAACGATGCCGCTGCCGATTGTGTGTGCCACGTGCGTCCCGATAAGCGCTCCGATCATATTGAGAACGGCCGCCATCATGACGGCAACGCCAGGGGAAAGGACTTTCGTGGAAACGACAGTGGCAATGGCGTTAGCCGTGTCGTGTGCTCCGTTGGTAAAATCGAACGCCAGGGCCACGACAATTACCACCACCAGTAGCAGGGGAATCTCAAGCATTCTTGAGCACGATCCCTTCGATGGATTTGGTCAGTTGCCAGGTCCTGTTAAAGAGTTTGTCGATGCGGTCGTAGATTTGAGTCCACTTGATGACATCCAGGACGTTCGCGGGCTGGGGAGAAGGGTCATCGTAAAGCTCACCAAGGCCGCTCAGCAGTAACATTTCGCACTCTTTCTTGAGCTGTTTTACCTGCGAGACCGTGTCGGAGACTTCCTGCCCGCTGCCCAGCTTCCCAAGCATAACCCCGATCCCGGTGACCATCTCCCGGACATCCGAGATCATTTTCTGGGCCGGGAAACGGACTCGAACGACCCCGTACAATCCGAGCCGGTTCGATACCGCCTGGATGTGGTTCAGAATGGTTTCCTGCGACGAGTTGATCTCGTGGATGTCCTCGCGGTCGATGGGCGTTATGAAGGTGGTCGACAACTCGCGGCGAATAGTCCGGTTGATGACGTCCCCCTCGGCCTCAAGCATGTTGATATCCTGGCATTGATCCTCCAGGTTCACGAATTCGCTCGCCATTTTATTGAGCACCGTCGCCGCGTTGACAATGATGCGATTCTGCTCTCGGAACAGTTCAAAAAACTTTGGAGATTTCGGAAAAAGGCTAAAAGACATGAGCCTCCTCGATCAAGGCGTTTAGTCGGTTCGAAACAGCGTCCAGCCAGCCATTCGTGAAGCGGGGCGGCAAATGTGACGCCAATCACTTGTCATCGCGCAGACTACCACATCATTTTACGCTTCCTCAACGGCTTATCTGCGTGCCGCGGTGAGTTGTAAAGGAAATTTCCCGGACTTGGTAGTGCGCCATCCCAAGAAATATCGATTACATTCCACATAAAAAACACCGAGACCCGGAATCGCGCCCGTGAGGTCGCGCCCAGCGACAGATCGCCGCTATTCATCCGGACAGCCGGGAAATGATGGAATAACATTCATGCCGCATTTTTGTTCAAGATGGCATCGAAGGGATACTTGCTGAACACGTGGGGTGAGGTTCTCCCCATTGTCTAGACAAAAAAAGGATGGTTTTAAGCTTTTCCCAACCATCCCTGAGCCGGAGGTCGGGAAAGAGGCCATCCCCTCGCCGTCGGCCTGATTCCGACACAGCATGGGCAAGGGAGCAGTGTCAAGGCTGCGCAGCACCCGCAGGGCTTGGCCTCGCGCATCCGAGCATGCGGTCGAAACAGTCGAGAGTGGAGGAACCATGCCCCATTCCTCCGCGCCCGGAAAATACCATCCTCAACCCAACTTTTGTATCGGGTTTCCGAAAGAAGAAAAGCCGGCCCCCGTTTGGAAGGGCCGGCTTTTTTCAGGCTGTCGGGCGGGCTTTTCGAGCAGTCCCGGTTATTTCCCGAGACTGCTGACGGGCGTAATCATTGGTTGGATCCCGAATGGATCGGCGAATTCGAGTTCGGGGCGGAACTTGAGCTTCTTGGTTCCCCGTTCGTTGACATATTTGGCGATTTCGAGGTTGATATCAGCGGGGACTTCCACATCCGCCTTGACCAGCACCTGGCGAAGCAAAGCCTCCGATTTGTTGGCCATGGATATGGCATCTCCGCAAATCCTGCCCGCCTCGGCGGGGTTGTGGAAACCGATAGAGTTCTCCGCTCCCATGAAGACTACCCGGTAAAAGGCTTCCAGGTAAAGGTCCTTCGCGCGGTCATAGAGTCCCTGGTCCAAGGTCTTTCCCTGCTCCTGGGCTTTGTGAGCGGTTTCGAAGAGTTTTGCCGCAACCGCCGCCGCATATCCTGCCCGGTTCATCATGGAAACCGTGCGGTCCTGGATCGCAAAGACCTGTTTCGAAAGCCATTCCGGGGTTTGGCTGTGACACTGCTGGCAGGCTTTGAGATCATTTTTGAGCGGCCCCATCACATTGTGGTCGGAAATCTTGGCGGAACCTACCTTCATATAGGGCATGTGGCAATCCGCGCATGCCGCGCCGGCATTGGAGTGGACGCTGTTTCTGGAATAGAATTCGTATTCGGGATGACGGATATACCCCACCTTGAAACCGGTAACGTTTTGTTTCCACTCGCCATGGGCCGGGTTGGAACGGATTACCTTTATGATATTCTCGATGGAGATATCGCCCTGCTTGCTGCCCTGCCACGGGAAGAAGACATCCGTTGACTTCATGTCCTTGTCCTTGGGGATGATGTAGGTGACATGGCATTGGGCACACACCAAGCTCCGGGCTTCCTGCCGGGTTATCTGATCGGGATTTTTCCCCGTGGCTTTCAGGGCATCGGTGAGAGTCCATCGGGAGAGCCTCAGTCCCATGCTTTTGTTCTCATGACAGTCCATGCAGGCCGCGCCGAGGTCCCGTCCCTCGGCGGGTATCCTGTTGCGCACCTCGGCGTAAGGACCACTAAAATAGGAGGCGCCGAGTTCGCTTTTAAGCTTCGGGACATAGGGTGATTTGCACGTGAGGCAGGCGCCTCCCGCCTTCGTGCGGGACTGGTCGATTTCAACCTGGTCGGTCACCATGTAATGATGCCCGCGCGGTTCGTTGTATTCGATTCCGAAACCCCAGCCATTGAACAGGAGCGGCATGAATGGATACTCACTGAGCTTGTCGTAGTATGCATTCTTCTCATCGAAGTCGTTTTTGTACTTCGTCTTTCCGACCGGCCTGGGGTCCTTCGTCTTCACCCATGAATCATATTCGAGGGGATAGGCTTTACCCCAGTTGGCGGGATTCATCTCGCCATCCCCGATGATTGCCGTCTTCACCGGTTCGGCCTTTTGCTGTGAACAACCTCCGGTGAGGAATACGGACACGGCAACGCCTGGCGCCAGCAGGAAAACAAGAAGCCCTTTCCAGTTCATTTGAAATCTCCCCTTTATTCTATTGGTTTTCAATAAGCTGAAACTAAGCTGATAGCCTACATGGCCCCGGTGTTTTTATGGGACAACCTGCGGTGGCATTCCCAGCAGTTGCGGTCCTCATTGATGCCGGAGACGAGTTGTTCATGGCATCGCACGCAGTTTTCCCGAACGACTGCCGCACCGTGGTCCGAGATCCTGATTGTCTCGGGTACCCGGCCGGAATAGAAGACATACGAATCCCACATGCCTGTCATGCCTTTGAAGGCCAGATGCCGGGCCATATTGTCATTGGGAAGATGACACTCGATGCATTTCTGCTGTCTATGTCCTGCATTGTGGAACCAGTTTTCGTACTGTCCTTCCATTACGTGGCAGGAGGCGCAGAAATCGGGAGTTCCGGACCGCGCATACAGTCCGGGAGGCCCGAAACTGATAAAACCCCCGACCGCGGCAAGGGCGATGACAAGAACGCCAGCCAACTTCAAAGTTTTGCCTGGAATTTTGGGAAGTGCCATCTGATATCCCTTTCTCCTCGAATTAAGGTCATGGCGGGTTTCCATCAGATTCCCTCGTGGAGCGCTTTGCTGCGGTTGAAACTAGCAAATTTCCATGTTTCGGTGCTGTTAATGTTGTAACTGTTTAGTTCGGGCGGTGCCGCGAAAAGCAGGGCAGGGGGCGTCGATCGTAATCAAGACCATTGTTGCGGCAACATCGGGAGCCGGTTTCCCCGCCTTCGGCCTCCCGCGTTCCCGTGTGCTTCACAATGTCTTGATCTGTTTGAATTATATGTTTTTTCGAAGTTGTCCCGTCCGGCTGGCAAGCCGGAATGCCGGGCTGGGAGAATGGATGCCTTATGAAATGCTCAGGAGGTACGATCTCAAATTATTTCTTCCCCCCTGCAGTCCGAGCTTACTGCGTATATTTGCCCTGTGGCATGCAACAGTTTTGTCCGAGATGCACAGTATTTCCGCTATCGCTTCTGTTGTTTTTCCATCTTTAATGAAATTCGCGATCCGGATCTCGGTGGGAGTCAGCGCGGCATGCTGCATTGAAAGAGTCCTGCTGAACGACGATGTAATTTCATTTAGATGGGAATCGAGTATTTCCACCAATGTGGCATGAGAGCTGCCGAGATTGCTGCTTTTGAGTCTATCGATGTAGGGTTGGATGAGATTCCTGATATTTGCAAGTATCGACTCGCCGAGTTCTTTCCTGTCATCCTCTCTTTGCTTCAATAAAACACGCAACGCGGTATTGATCTCTTCCAGGTGTATGGACTTTTCCGCCAACTCCAATGTTCTTTCCTCTACTCTCATCTCCAGCTCTTCATAAGCTCTGCTGAGCGCCTCCTCCATACGCTTGCGCTCAGTGATGTCGCGGGCGATTGAAGAGGCGCCGATGATTATTCCCGATGCATCCTGAATCGGAGAGACGGTGAGAGAAACGTGGATTTGCCTGCCGTCTTTTGTTTGGCGGATGGATTCGTAGTGGTCAATCGACTCGGCCCTCCTGATTTTCCGGAGAATTGCGGTGGCTTCATCGTGGAGAGCCTCTGGAACCAAGATTGAAATATTCTGACCGATTACCTCCCGGACGGTATACCCGTAGGTTCTTTCCGCACTCCGATTCCAGGTCAGAATTGTCCCGTCAAGCGATTTGCCGATAATGGCATCGTCAGATGATTCGACAATTGCGGCCAGCGTGGAGTTGGCCTCCTGGATCAGCTTGCGTCTTGTGATATCCCTGAAGCACAGCGATAGTCCCTCCGAAGAAGGGTGCACATGCCATTCGAACCAACCGTTCAGGGGTTTCGGGTAGAATTCCTCCAAATGGACGGGGCTGCCTGTGTTCGCGGCGCGGTGCGCCTCGGCGAAAAGTCGGGTTTCCACCGCATCGGGCAAAAGCTCCCAAATAATACGTCCCGCGAGTTCTTCCTTCCTCCCGCCGAATGCTTCCGCTCCGGTCCGGTTCAGGTAGGTGAAACGCCATTCCCGGTCAAGGAAAGAGAATCCGTCTGTTATGCTGTCGAGAGTTTTGGCAAGCTCTGAGTAGGGCGCTTTAAGCCGCCTGTTGACTCGCCTTGATCCACCCTCGCCTCCGCCGGTCGATGCATTTGAAGGCGTTGCTTCGGCCAGCCTTCGGCGCAGTTCCCTTAACTCTCCAATTAATTGTTCCCTTGTCTTTTCCTCGTCGGCCATTCCTTTTTCCTGGAAAAAATCTAGATATCAATGACTTGAGGTGCTTATTCGGGATGTGGATACCACAGAGTGAATCACACGCATCGGAATCCTCCCGCAGCCCTGTACCCAAAGCAATATCTACTTTTTCTAGATATTACCTATACAATAAACCGGGTTTTAAGAGCAGGTTTTTTTCACTACTATATCTCTGGGGACCCTTGCCTGCCCTTTCGGGGGGAGAAGTGAGACTGGCTTGCGTCCAGGAGGAAACACCCCCGTTCGTGCCGGGCATCAAATCATGAACGGGCCAGTATCGTCCCGCTTTGAGGGTAAATGCCGATCTTGAACGAAACGCCGTACAAGACCACGGCGCGGTTAATCGGGGAAAGAACTGTCTTGGGCGCCTTCGATCACCTGGTTGTTTCCTGATCGTCGGCGGTGTGAAATGGAGCCTTATTCAACAGACGGGAGAAAAGTATGCAGATGATTCTGAATTCCATGCTTGGCTACTGGGTATTTCTTCTTGCGATCTCGCTTGGGCTGGCGTCGTTGATCTATTACTTCTTCCTTCAGGGCACCATGTTTTAAGGAAAACAATCTCGCAAAATCCCCGCGGATTTCACCCCGAGGGGTTTCTTGCCGCGATCCCGCGGGTGCATGCCCTGCAACAACCGGCCTCGTGCATTGTCGCTCGGGGCGCGAAGAGCGTGATGCCGGGGCGGGAGGTTCAGAAGTACCACGCGTCTGCCCGGAGTGTGGAACCGTCCCGGGCGTGTCGGTAAAATCACGAGTTTACGTGGTCAACATCCGCATCGATTGGCGCAACAATTGGGGCGGCGCACCTGATGCGTGTCAACTCGACCCGCATAGGGGGGAGTGGCGCCGCTCCAAGGTATTCGGGCCAATGACGGGTGAACCCGGCGGGGATTGAACCTCGCCGGGCGGTGCCTGCAGGAGGTCAATGCTTTATTGAAGCCGCCGGGACTATGCCCAATGCCCCCGGGGTCTCGAGCAAACTCGAGGGTTTCATCTTACGCCGGTTCCTTCATCGGCCCCCCCGCGCGGGCACATTCCTTGAAAAGATCCATTATCTAAGAAGCCGAATTGAACTCAATACGATCTTTGCTCCCGTGCATGATTGCCGCCATAAGCGTCAGGTGCTCCCGTAACTGACGCGTGAGGAGGAAGTTCTCCCTGACGAATTCTTTCGCCTTCCTGCCCATCTCTTCAATCTTATCGCGATGCTTCAGCAAGTACCGTATGCGCAGCGCGGCACCCTCGGGTGTGTTCACCAAAAAGCCCGTGTGATGGTTGATCACCTGCAGTTTGATACCACCGGTTTCTCCGCCGATGACGGGTTTGCCTTTCCACATTCCCTCCGTCACGGTAAGTCCGAACCCTTCCTTGACCGATTTTTGCATTACAATATCGGCAATCCGCTGCAGCGCGTTGACCGTGCGATGTGCATCGGGTGGCAGAAGCAGAATGTGAATTCCCGGATCATTGCCTCCCGCGTTCTTTACTTCCTGGTATACCACATCTCCTTCGGGATCGTCAGTTGCCCCCCCGCCGGCAAGGACCAGTTGAAAAGGAGTGAAAGCCTTAGCGAGACGGCAGGCTTGAATCGCACCGACCGGGTCTTTGAAACGATCAAAGCGGGAGATCTGGACCACGACGGGCCATTCGGGATCCAGGCCATACTGGTCGCGAACCCGCCACAGCTCCCCTTCACTCAAATCCATGTTCTTCTCGCTCAGTGGATCTATGCTGGGAGAAACCAAATAGGAAGGGTGGGAAAGCGACTGAGCAAATTCCGCCAGAGACCAGATGCTCGCATCATAGCCTTCCACGAACTGGCGAAGGTATTTCCACGCCGGACGATAGGGACGGCTCAAGTCGATATGGCAGCGCCAGATCCATTTGCCCTTGCGGCCAGAGCAAAATCTCAGGAAAGCCGCGGGCTGAGGGTCGTGGATAAATACGAAGTCAGCCTCCTCCAATACGGAGCGAAGTCTTTCGGCGTTGCGCCGATTGGTTTCCTCATAGCTCTTAAGCAAGTGGTCGGGGATGGAAAGTTGATTGCCCTGCAGGGCGTTGTGAAAGCTCTTGGTGCATCGATAAAAGCTCTCGTCGCCCTCGATCACCTCCCAACTGGCTTCGAGCCCCAACTCATTTTTGAGAGGAATCAGCCAGGTCAGTATCTCCGCCACACCGCCTCCCTCGCGCGTGGAATTCACATGAACCACCTTTGCCCCGGAGAGAACTCTGGCAAGCTGCTTGAGATGATCGATTACATCTTCACCCACGATTTCGGAGTATTGCGCGAGGCTGCCGCTCATCATAGTCCTCCTTTGGTCCTGCAATTCACGAACGCAAGGTCAATCTCTTCGCGCAACTCGGTCAACGTGCTGAAATAGGGGTCAACGTTCGATAGACATTGAACCAGCCCGGCATAGGTGTCGCCAAACCCCGAGAGCCATTCGCTGAAATCGTCCCTTTTGCCGGCCGAACGACGCCGGGCATCTATATAATGATAGAAAATACTGCCGACGGACATTCGATGGAAATAGTCGTGGAGCATATCAAGACTCTCAAGCCGAACTTTAGTGTCAAACACAACTATCTGAGAGCGAACGAAATAGAAGTGATGACCTTGCTTGGCCCAAGGGACCATCTCCGTTTCTTCCAGCCTCTCCTCGATCACTTCGATTACTTCACGTCTCAGGGCTTCTATTTCATTGAATTCGGCGGGATCGATAATAGCCAGCCTTTCGGCCAGATTGGCATCGTGAAGTCCACGCCACGCCCACGCCGCAAAGTCGTTCTGGTACTCCGGATCATCAAAGCGGGGACGCAACAGTCCCCCCCAAAAGTGATAGTGGATGCAACCCGGATGGGTCGTCAGCAGATGATCCCGCAACTCCCGAAGATTTTGCGCTCTCTCCCCCGTTCCAATGGCGATGAGGGCACAATCCTTGACTGCAAAAGGTTCCGGCATAAACATAGCTCCTCTGTCTTCCATGAGATGACTCTTACGGAATGCCACGAATCAGATTCCATCAGGGTATCCGTCTCGCATAAACCTAATTATCATCACGTCCATTATCTATTCTGTTTCCAACCCGAACAGACTCGGGACGAAAAACGGCGCCTTTCTACTGCCTTGCGGAAAACGTCGAGGAGTATTCCCGCGGCGCCGGGGGAAAAAACCCATGGCACCCAATACCTTCAATTCCTGCCACAGTGTGTTCCAGCCTGCTTTTTCATTGCGAAAGCACCTTGTATTTCAACTTCCTCTTATTATTCTTTAGTAACGAAGAGTTCTTTTTGCCAGGATGAGCCTGGCCATTAAAGCGCAGGCTCAAGCTCATGACACAAGCTCAACGAATTAGCGTATCGCCTCGAGGTCATCGACCATGGCGTTTCCGCCCGATTAGCCCGTCGAGAGTCCACTCCGGTTCCCGGAGTGTCTTATAACCGCCGATGCCCTTCGGAAAGATGGTCGCCAACCCGCGGGAATCATAGCAGACTTCGCGGATGCAAATGAGGCGGTGCCTGCCGCTTATGGCAATCTGGCATGGTCACTGCCCACCCCGGGCGCTGAATATCGGCATGGGGCCGGAAGGAATTTGCGTGCAGGCACTTTCTCATGACTCGCAACGCGAGGGCCTGGCCGACCCTGATGATCCCGTGCGGCAGTCCTCGGAGCCGGGTGATCTAATTGAAATCCTCCCATTGCAAAACAGGGATAGACAGGACACGCGCGGGAAACTCCGCTGAAGCGGGTCTGGAGATTAGCAGTGAGCTTCACCATCGGCCTTGGAGCAATCCAAAGAGAGCACTCCCGGTTCCGGTTCCAGGTCTGGGCGCCCCTGGCGAGTGGGATTGAAGTACATATTGTTGCGCCTCAAGAGCGGCTTCTACCTCTTTGGAAAGGCGACAGGGGCTACTTTCATGCCATCCTGGATGACGTGGAGCCCGGGACCCTCTACTTCTACACCATTGATCACCGCAAAGACCGACCCGACCCGGCTTCCAGATTCCAGCCACGGGGAGTTCACGGGCCCTCTCAGGTAATCGGCTCTGATTTCCCATGGGAAGACTATTCGTGGTCCGGCCTGTTCCTTCCGCACTATATCCTCTATGAACTCCACGTGGGCGCATTCACGCCGGAAGGGACCTTCGATGCCGTTATTCCCCGTCTGGATGAACTCAAGGACTTGGGCATCACGGCCATCGAACTCATGCCCGTGGCGCAGTTCCCGGGGAGCCGCAACTGGGGCTACGACGGGACATACCCTTTTGCGGTGCACAATACCTACGGCGGTCCAAACGGACTTAAACGACTAGTGAACGCATGCCATAAGAAGCAATTGGCCGTTGTCCTGGATGTGGTCTACAACCACCTTGGGCCGGAAGGCAACTACCTGGGGGATTTCGGGCGCTATTTCTCGGACCGGTATCTCACTCCCTGGGGCAGGGCCCTCAACTTCGACGGCCCCGAGAGCGATGAGGTGAGGCGCTATTTTGTGGAAAACGCCCTCTACTGGGTGCGGGAGTTCCATGTCGATGCTTTGCGGCTCGACGCGGTTCATGCCATCGTGGATCAATCCCCATATGCATTCCTCGCGGAGCTTGCCGAAACCGTACGCAATGAGGCCGACCGGCTCAATCGGCCCGTATACCTCATGGCCGAAAGCGATCTCAACGACAACCGCCTGCTCCGCGCGCGTGAGATAGGAGGCTATGGTCTGGACGTTCACTGGAACGACGACTTCCATCACTCACTCCATAGCGTTCTGACTGGTGAGCAGACCGGTTATTACGAGGATTTCGGGCGGATCGATCAGCTCGCCAAAGCCTTCCGCGACGGGTTTGTCTATTCGGGTGAGTATTCCCGTTATCGCCGGCGGCGGCATGGGTCATCCTCAAGTGGCATCCATCCCCAGCACTTCGTTGTCTTTTCGCAAAACCACGATCAAGTTGGAAACCGTTATTCAGGGGATCGATTGAGCAGTCTTGTCTGCTTTGAAGCACTGAAGCTCGCCGCTGGTGTTGTCCTCCTGTCCCCGTTCATCCCGCTGCTTTTCATGGGTGAAGAGTACGCCGAAACCGCACCGTTTATGTACTTCGTAAGCCACTCGGACCCGGACCTCATCGGATCGGTGCGAAAAGGTAGAGCCGAGGAGTTCGCTGCTTTTGGCTGGACGGCGGAGCCGCCCGATCCTCAGGCGGAGGAAACTTTTCAGTGCAGCAAGGTTAACCCCGAGCAAAGACTGAAAGGAAACCATAAGCTGCTTCGGGAATTCTACAGGGAGCTTATTCTGATACGCAAAGGATTCATCGCCTTGAGCGGCATGAAACAAACCTTATGTTACGAGAAGGACAAGGTATTGTTCGCACAGTTTGAGGGCGGCGCTAAAGAGGTTGCGGTCGTTTTTCATTTTGGCCGGACGGAGGCGGCGGCGACTCTTTCATGGCCGCCCGGTACATGGCGAAAGGAACTGGATTCGGCGCAAGAGCACTGGGGGGGCCAAGGCGGCAAGGCCCCGCTGGTCGTTTCCGGAGGTGAAGAAGTGTCCTTAACGCTTGCTCCCCTTTCACTCGCACTCTACGTCCATGGCGAGGAGGCCTGATGGAGAAATATATCTGCATTCACGGCCATTTTTACCAGCCTCCCAGAGAGAACCCCTGGCTAGAAGCCATCGAAATCCAAGATTCCGCATACCCTTATCATGATTGGAATGAAAGGATACTGACGGAATGCTATGCGCCCAATACCGTTTCAAGAATCCTGGATGAGGAGGGGCGTATTGTTAAGCTTCCGAACAACTATGCCAGGATAAGTTTCGACTTCGGACCGACACTTCTCGCCTGGATGGAGGAGAAAGCCCCTCGGGTTTATGAGGCCATCCTGGCGGCTGATCGAATGAGCCAGCAGACCTTTTCGGGACACGGCTCCGGCCTCGCCCAGGCATATAATCACATGATCCTGCCGCTCGCCAACCGCCGGGACAAGTATACTCAAGTACTATGGGGAATTCGCGACTTCGAGCGCCGTTTCGGGCGTCCTCCGGAAGGGATGTGGCTTCCCGAAACCGCGGTTGATCTGGAATCGTTGGATATCATGGCCGAACTCGGGATTCGTTTCACCATACTGTCCTCTCACCAGGCAAGGGAAGTGCGCCCCCTTGGGGATGAAGCCTGGACGGACGTCAGCGATGGACGCATCGATCCCACCACGGCCTACGAGCTGAACCTGTCATCGGGCAGGAAGATCAATCTCTTTTTCTATGATGGAGGCATATCTCACGCAGTGTCGTTCGAGAGCGTGCTCAGCCGGGGAGAATCTCTTACCGAGCGGCTGATGGGCGCGTTTTCCGACGAACGAAGCAGGCCGCAACTTGTTCATATCGCAACGGACGGTGAAACCTTTGGGCACCACCAACGTCATGGAGACATGGCGCTCGCTTATGCCCTGCACCATCTTGAGTCTCAAGGCCTGGCGCGGCTTACCAATTACGGAGAGTTTCTGGAAAAGCATCCTCCTGCCTTTGAGGTGCGGATCTTTGAGAATACCTCCTGGAGTTGCGCGCACGGGGTGGAAAGGTGGCGGAGGGATTGCGGCTGCAAAAGCGGCGGCTATCCCGGATGGAACCAGGGCTGGCGGTCCCCGCTGAGGGATTCCCTGGACTGGCTGCGTGATACCCTGGCGCCCCTGTTCGAGAAACATGCGGGTCGGTTCCTGAAAGACCCGTGGGAAGCACGCGACGATTTCATCGAGGTGGTCCTGAATCGAGCCTCCGAGAATGTGGACCAGTTCCTGGAAAGGCATGCTGTCCGTGAATTGAGCGAAACCGAGAAGGTAACAGTCCTCAAACTCCTGGGAGTCCAGCGCTGCGCCATGCTCATGTACACGAGTTGCGGCTGGTTCTTTGATGAACTCTCGGGCATTGAGACAGTCCAGATCATCCAGTATGCGGGGCGCGCCATCAGGCTGGCCGAAGACGCGTGCGGCGTGGTGATAGAACCCGGCTTCCTGGAAAAGCTCGAGCTGGCAGGGAGCAACATTGCCGAGCATCGGGACGGCCGTAATATTTATGAGAAATTCGTAAAACCGGGCATGATGGACCTGATGAAAGTCGCGGCACACTATGCTGTCAGCTCCCTTTTCGAGGAATACAGCCCGCAGGACAAGATATTCTGCTATTTCGTCAAGCGGGAGGACTACCAATTCTTCGAGGCCGGGATCGCCAAATTGGCGCTGGGCCGCGTGCGGATCACCTCCGAGACCACACGGGAAACCGAAACAATAAGTTTTGGGGCGCTCCACTTCGGAGAACACAATCTCTCGGCGGGCGCACGGATATTTCAGGATGAAAATGAGTACAAGGCGATGGCGGCCGATGTGACGGAATCCTTCTCCTCCGGGGATTTTCCCGAAACGATTCGGCGCCTGGATCGACGTTTTGGCGCCCCCACCTACTCGCTCAGATCCCTTTTCCGAGATGAACAACGCAGGGTCCTGAGCCAGATTGTGGAATCATCCATGGAGGGTACCCGATTTATCTACCGCCAGGTTTACAGTCATCATATCTCGATGATGCGTTTCCTGATCGACCTGGGCATCCCTCTGCCAAAGCCGTTCCCCTGTACAGCCGAATTTGTTCTCAATCTCAACCTGCAGGCGGCGTTCGAGGAGCCCGAGATTTCTTCCGACGCCATACAAAACTTCCTCGGAGAGGCTCAAGCCTTGCACATCGAATTCGACGCGGTGGGCTTGGGATATACATTGAAACAAAGCATGGAACGGCTGACCCGGAAGTTCCGGGGCGAACCCGGCGATCTGGGCACTCTCAAACAACTCGATACCGCCGTGAAACTGGCCGTTGCCCTGCCTTTTGAGGTCAACCTGTGGGAGGTCCAGAATACTTATTATGAGATGCTCCACACCGTTCTTCCAAAATGGCGCTGGAATGCCGAACATGGGTCCAAAGAGGCTAACGAGTGGGTCGCCTGCTTTGTGGAGTTGGGCAGAAAGCTCTCCGTTCGCGTGGACTAGAAGAATGGCCGGCCGCCCATGCTGTGCATTTACAATCGGAGTCGATAATGGCGGGCTTCAGGGTGCCGGCGGCCACTTACCGGGTGCAGTTTAACCGCAATTTCAAAGGAGATGTCGAAACAGCCGGGCGCAATCCCGGCTTCTACGTTCTCGTGGAAAAAATCCTCGCGGAAGATGAAACCATGCCGCAAGAATGGCCAGTCTCGGGAACCACCGGCTATGACTTTTTGAACATGGTAAACGGCCTTTTCATCACGGAGCAGGGTCTGCAAAAGCTGCGAGCGATCTATGCTTCTTTCACGTCGCTCGGCGAGTTCGCACCGGAAGACGTAATATATGAAAAGAAAAAGCTTGTCATGGAAGCCCTCTTTGGCGGGGAAGTGAATACTCTCGGACATTATCTCGGACTCCTGGCGCTGCACGACCGGCGAGCGAGAGACCTTCCCGGCAGCGACCTGATAAGGGCCTTCGCGGGGGTCACCGCATGCCTGTCCGTCTACCGGACTTACATCCGGGACTACACGGTGTCTCCACGTGACGCCGCATATCTGGAAAAGGCAATCTCGGAAGCTCGGCAACGTGATCCATCCCTGAACCCGCTTGCCCTGGATTTTCTGAATCGAGTGTTACTTCAGGATTTCAAGCACTCCGCAAGCCAGGAACAAAAGGAGGAACGCCTCCAATTCATCATGAGATGGCAGCAGTTCACCGGGCCCATCATGGCCACAGGGTTTGAGGATACAGCCCTATATGTCTATAACCCATTGATATCTCTTAATGAAGTTGGTACGACATTTAAACCGACCTCCATCGATGCGTTCCATCGGTTCAACCAGGCCAGGCTGGAGTCGTCTCCCTTTACCATAAACGCGACGTCCACTCATGACACCAAGCGCGGTGAAGATGTGCGGGCACGCATTAATGTCCTCTCCGAAATGCCCGAAGAATGGGAGGAAAGCATAAAGAAATGGAACAGCTTGAATGCGCCGAGGAGAGTGCTGGTTGGGGGAAGCCCCGTGCCGGACCCTAACGAGGAGTTGTTTCTCTATCAGACGTTGATCGGCGCATGGCCTCTTCTGCCGGAGGAAGTCCCAAATTTCGGGCGGCGTCTCAAGGACTACATGATCAAGGCGGCCCGAGAGGCGAAGGTGCATACGCGCTGGATTTCTCCGGACAAGGAACATGAAAATGGGCTCCTCGCATTTCTGGACGCCATTCTGGACGAGACAGGAAGCAACGAATTCCTGGAGGATTTTTTGAGAAGGCTGTCTACCATTACTCGCGCGGGGGCTATAAACTCGCTCGGCCAAGCGCTCCTCAAGATCGCATCTCCAGGCGTGCCTGACTTCTACCAAGGGAGTGAACTCTGGGACTTCAGCCTGGTGGACCCCGACAACCGGCGCCCGGTTGATTTCGATAAGCGCGCGAGATATCTTCGGGACCTGAAACTGAGCGAGTCTTCCGGCTCGCTTGATGCACTCATTTCCGAACTTCTTTCCAGTTGGAAGGATGGCCGGATCAAACTCTACATGATTTACAAGGCACTGAACTTTCGTAGAGAACATAAAGATCTATTTCTGGAAGGAGAGTATCACCCCTTGTTTTGTACGGGAACGGGAAGAAACAGTGCGGTAGGATTCTTGAGACACAAGCATGGTTGTTGGGCGCTCGCGGCTATTCCGCGGCTGACGGCGGAAACTCTCGCATCCGATGAGTTTCTCCCGGGGAACAAAGCGTGGGGGGAGAGCTTCCTCACCCTTCACCCGGAAGCGCCGCTCGCCTGGACAAACGTGTTTACTCGCGAGTCTTTGAAGGCATCGGTGCACGGAGGAGCGAATGTCTTATTTCTCCACGAAATCTTCTCCCGGTTTCCGGTCGCACTCCTTTCGAGTGCCGACTGCAAGAGCACAAAACGGACTGGCTGATCGGCGCTGATGAATTTCCCGCCTGTATGGGCCCGGAGAATAACGAGCGACGTCAAATTACCTTCCGGATTCGCGGGCTATTATCCCTTGGAATCCAGATTACTGACGATAGGCCTGTTTTCTAAGCACCAGATCAGAAACTTCCTCTCGGCAATCTTATAATCCTCTTCTGAATAGTGCTCCAGATTCTCGGGAGTCTTGAAAATAGACTGGTATTGCCTCAATAAAACTACAATGCCCGGATTATAATTTATATTTCTTGCCATGTGTTGTCACGGACCTCATTTTACATTCCGCTTGCCATGGTAATCACTTTGGCATCATACTCGCTATACGCTTCCAGTTATGAACATTGGCACCTCACTGGAATCGAGCGGAGAGAAGAACTCCAGCCCACAGTAGCGCTTGCCCGGTAATCCGAGTTCCGCGCCAATAACTGTATCGTGTACAATTCGACAAGAAATAGGATCGGTGAGGTGGTGGTCATTAATAAGAATAACTCTATAGCACCCTTGGACGGGAGGTCGATTGAAATCCAAGTAATTGAACGCTAAACCTGATTGACTCAGATCAGTCAAATACCCAACGAACGCAGTGGAAGTATCGAAATTCCGATCACTGGGGGTCAGGTACAAGGCAACAAGAACTTCTTTTTCCGGCCGGTAACGGTTGGACTTACGCAAGTCCATAGTCAACCTCCAATATCAGCGAAGGCAGCCGGGACTGGGGAGTGGCAACTGCCTTTGGGAGAGGGTTAATTCCACGCTAATTTGCATTTATTCCGTATTCAATAAAAAAACAAGGTGTATTCAGGGGGAGAGAAAACAGGTGTTTACAGTACCCAACTCTCTATGAAATCAATGTAATTTCGATATGATAATTAAGGAA
>JBDKTY010000070.1:0-16718 GCA_039679945.1 Syntrophobacter sp.
CATGACAACTGCCGCCAAAATTACGGGCGTTATCCTTCTGGTCCTCTCCATGCTCGGGGATTGCCGCGCCGCCGAAGGAACGAAATATGCCACCTTCGTTTCACATTGGACGCCCCAGGCGCAGTTCGCGGGCTACTACGTCGCGCTCGAAAAGGGCTTTTATAAAGCGAACAATCTTGAGGTCAATCTTCTCCGGGGTGGTCCCGACAGGCCATCCGCGGAGTGGCTGAGAAAAGGCGCGGCGGATTTCGCCACGATGTTTCTTTCGACCGCTATCCTTGAGCGCGCGAAGGGCAACAAGCTGATTAATATCGGTCAACTCGTCACCAGATCCTCCCAGGTCCTTATCGCGAAGAAATCGAGCGGTATATATTCCTGGCGGGATATGAACGGAAAAAAGGCCTGTCTTTGGGGCGCGGAATTGAGCATAATGCCGACAGCCCTCTTCAGGAGGCTTGGCCTCCATGTAACCGTGGTTCCACAAGCCGCGACGGTTAACCTCTTCCTCAGAGGCGGCGTCGATCTGGTATCTGCGATGTGGTACAATGAGTACCATTCCATTGTCAGCGCGGGCGTGGAACCCGAGGAACTCACGGTGATCCGCCTGGCCAACGTCGGATTCAACATCCCCGAAGACGGTATCTATTGCCTGGAGAGCACATTCAAAAAAGACCCCCGCGCCTGCTGCCGGTTCGTCCGGGCATCCCTTGAAGGCTGGAGGTATGCATTCGATCATCGGGAGGAGGCGCTCGACATTGTCATGAGGTACGTCAGGGAGGCAAATGTGGCCACGAACCGGCAGCATCAGGGATGGATGCTGGATCAGATGCGTGAGATCATCGATCTCCCCGAGTCCGGAGGATATCCGGTCCCATTAAAGGAGGACGACTTCATCTCGGTGGCAAGTGAACTTATGTCCAGCCGCATTATTGACGAGATTCCCGATTTTGCTGACTTCATCAGGAATTGCGCTACGGTCCATGAAAAGTAGAGGCCTGGCATTCAAGCTCATTCTTTTTACCCTGTCGGGCACGACTGCCGTCTTTCTGTGCGCTTTTATCTACATCTATCTATCCTCGCGAAATTCAATGATGCGTTATGTCGAGGAAAACGCCCGGAATTTGACTCACTCCACGGCCTACCAGATCGAGAAGCTTCTCACGGGTGTCGAAAAGGTCGTGCTCAATTATGGCGCCATCCTGTCAACGACCCAGTATGAAGCAGAGAACATAGCTCCTCTCACGGAACAGATCGTTTCCACGAATCCGGAAATCTACGGCGCCGCGATCGCCTTCGAACCCAACCGCATCGTCGAGACCGCCTGCTATTTCTCACCCTATAGCTACAGAATGGACGAGAAACATCTCGTGAACATCATGCTGGGAGATTCGTCCTATCACTATTTCACCATGGACTGGTACCAGATCCCCAAGGAACTCAATAGACCCGCATGGACCGAGCCCTATTACGACGATGGCGGCGGGAATATGGTCATGGCCACCTTCGCGGTTCCCTTCTATAAGGACCATAACGGAGCGAGGCGGTTCCAGGGAGTAGTCACCGCGGATATCGCGCTCCATGGGCTTCAGCAAATTGTATCGGCTATCAGGCTCTACGACTCCGGGTTCGCCTTTCTGATCTCCAAAAACGGGGTCTTCATCACCCATCCCGACAAAAATCTTATCATGACCGACTCCATATTCAGCATTGCCGAGGAAAAACAGAGCAGCCTGCTTCGATGGATCGGAAAGGATATGATAAGCGGCGGCGAAGGGCTGGTGCCTCTCGAAAGTGGTCTCCTGGCCGGTTCCAAGTGCTGGCTCTATTATGCCCCCCTTTCCTCCATAGGATGGTCCCTCGGGATAGTGATCCCGGAACATGACCTGCTCGGAAGTGTGAACCGCCTTGGCCGCATGGTCTTTCTGATTGCAGTGTCGGGCGTTCTACTCATGATAGTTTTCGTAATGCTGATCGCCCGCAGAATCACGAAACCTCTCAAGGACCTCTCCGCGACAACCATGGAGATTGCACGCGGCAACCTCGACGCCAGGCTGCCCGACGTCCAGGGTGGCGATGAAATCAGTACACTGGCCAGTTCATTCGAAGATATGAGACTCGCCCTCAAGGATTACATCAAGAACCTTACCGAGACCACGGCGGCAAAGGAAAGAATTGAAAGTGAGCTGAAGATTGCCCGCAATATCCAGATGAGCTTTCTTCCCAAGGCGTTTCCGCCCCTGCCCGGAAAGGACCGGTTCGCGATATCGGCCAGGATCGAACCCGCGAGGCAGATTGGCGGCGACCTCTACGACTACTCCCTCATCGGCGAAGACCGTCTTTTCTTCGCGGTTGGTGATGTTTCAGATAAGGGCATTCCGGCGGCACTCTTCATGGCTGTGACCAAAACGCTTCTCAAAGGTATTGCCGAGACCGGCATGGAACCTTCGGAGATTCTGCGCAGGTGCAATCTGGAGCTGTACGGCGAAAACGACTCCATGATGTTCGTCACTGTATTCTGCGGCATTCTCGATATGCGGACGGGTATGTTGACATACTCGAACGCTGGTCACGAGCATCCGATCATTATCAGGCAGGGTGGGCAGCCCGAGAGTCTCCCGGTACCTGACGGATTCTTCCTGGGGGTTATGGAGGATGCGAGCTATGAGAATATGGAGATTAAGCTTGAGCCCGGGGACAAGATAATAATATATACAGACGGGGTAACCGAAGCGATGAACAGCGCGGGAGCACTCTACTCGCACGCGAACCTGATGGCTACCGCGCGATCCTGTTCATCGCTTTCCACCGAGGAGATCGCTGAAAAAATCCTGGATTCGGTCACACAGTTCTCGTCCGGTATTCCGCAGGCAGATGACATAACCGTGCTCGCGCTCTCCTTCACGGGTGCAAAATATTAAGAGTTGAATTCGTATAAAGGGAAAAAGCATGGAATTGAAGAATCAGAAGCAGGACAAGTTCTTTATCGTTGAGGTCAGTGGCCGAATGGACGCTATTTCCGCGCCTGAATTTGAAAAATCGTGCCTGGAATGGATACAGCAGGGCGAGTCCACGCTCCTCGTGGACCTCGCGGGCCTCGAATATATGAGCAGCGCGGGTCTAAGAAGTATTCTGGTCGTCGGGAAAAAGCTCAAATCGGTCGGCGGCAGCCTTTCTTTCAGCTCTCTGGCGCCAACTGTCGCGCATGTTTTTTCAATTTCCAACTTCGCGTCCATGTTCCCTGTACACGAGTCACTCGAAAAGGCCCTCGGGAACTCCTGACGAGGTACACATGTCGAGATTGCGATTACCCGCGAGCATGGAGTCGTTTGGGCTCTTTCGATCCTTCGTCCTCGAGGAATTGGAGCGAACCGGGGAATTGGATGATCTGGTTCCCAAGGTCGATCTCGTACTTGAGGAAGTTCTGGTCAATGCAATCCATTACGCGTATCCCGGAGCTCACGGCGAACTCGAGGTAGAGTGCCTGTCCGAAAGTCCCGGGAAGTTTCGCGTGACGGTAAAAGACTGGGGAATCGCTTTCAATCCCCTGGATCAGGCCCCCCCGGACCTGTCATCGGACGTCTCCAGCCGTCAGGTAGGAGGTCTGGGGATCTTCTTTGTGACGCAAATGACCGAGCGCCTGCATTACGAATACCGCGACGGCGGCAATGTGCTCACAATGTGGTTTCAAAAAAACGGCGGGAATTGACCGGCCCAGCGGAATGGAACCCCTAAAAGAATCTCTCTCAACATCCCGCCCGGCACGAACGGGAAGTAAGTTGCGCATGCACGAACGTTCGGCTCGAGCCGCCTGAATCACCGCGCGCTAATCAGCGCTAATCAGCCGCATAAGAAGATTTCCGGCAACACTTCGGCGGTAATCCTCCGAACCCCGAATGTCACTGATGGGGCGAACGGCCTGGCGCGCAAGCGAGGCGGCCACTTGCACCCGTATCCGGGACAAAGGCCCCCCGACGAGCGCTTCCTCTGCTTCCGGGCAGGTTATAACGGTCGGCCCGACGCTTCCCCATGCCAGGGCGGCCTTCTCAACCACCCCGTCATGCGCGATTCGAAGAACCGCCGCGAGGCTGACAACCGAACACGCGAGCGCATTCCTCTGTCCTACTTTCTCGAAGTGTTGCAGATTATACTCCACGGGTTTTTTTACCCACACGGCCGACACGATCTCGGCCGCCCGCAGGCACGTGGAACCCGGCCCGCCGATGAAATCCCGTATCGGCATGCGTTTCACATTCATTTTCGAACAAAGTTCGACTTCGGCTTGCAGCGCATAGAGCGGCGGAAGCGTATCCCCCGCCGGCGAAGCCGTGCAGATGTTACCCCCTATGGTGCCCATGTTCCGAATAAGCGGAGAACCAATTACCTCTATTGCCCGCCGAAGAACTGGAAGGTGTTGGCTGACCAGAGGGTCACCGAGCATCTCCGTATGCGTCGAGCACGCGCCAATGCGTATCTCCTCGCCCATGTCGTGGACGCCCTTCAGCTCTTTTATCCGATCGAGGCAGATCAGGGATTCCGGATTCAGTGCGCCCTTATACATTCTGACGAGCAGGTCGGTACCGCCCGTGTAGACGGTAGCCCCGGGATTGTCCTCAAAAAAGCGCCAGACTTCATCCAGTGACGCGGGCACGAATACTTTTCTCATTGGGGCGTGCCCTCGCGCATTTTCCTGCCCGCGGCCTCCACGGCATCGACTATCTTCGCATAGCCGCCGCAGCGGCACAGATTGCCGCTCAAGCCTTCCCTAATCTGTTCCCTCGTGGGTTCGGGGTTACGATCGAGCAGGTCCACGGCGGCCAACACTACACCGGGTGTACAAAACCCGCATTGCACGGCGCCATGTTCCACGAAGGCCTCCTGGACGGGGTGCAGCCTCTCCTCCACCACGAGTCCCTCGACTGTTGTGACATGACATCCCTGAAGCTGCGCCACGGTCATCAGGCATGAAAGGCGTGGCAGGCCCTCGACCAGGATCGTGCACGCCCCGCACTCTCCCGCGCCGCACCCTTCCTTGGTGCCGGTCAGTCCCAGATCCTCCCGCAGCACATCCACGAATTTTCGGTCGGGCGATACATCCACCTGGGTTTGCTGCCCATTCACATAAAACGAGAATTTCATCGAGGGGCTCCTCTCCCGTTCCGCATGGCGTGAAGGATACTCTCCGCTGTAATGGGAGACCTTCTAATCCGGCATCCCATGGCATCCTCGACCGCGCCGGCTATTGCCGGCAACGGCCCGTTAGTCCCGACCTCCCCAATGCCTTTCATATGGAAGGGACCCGTGGCCTCGACCGATTCCATCGGCAGTGACGCAATTTCGGGAATATCCAGGAAAGTTGGAATGATATAGTTCGTAAAATTCGGGTTCAGGATCTTTCCCTCACTGACAAGAACCTCCTCCGTCAAGCCATAACCTATGCCCTGAGTGACCGAGCCCTGAACCTGCTGCTCGAAGCAGGACGGATTGATGACCCGCCCTCCATCCGTGACGGCAAGGTAGCCTTTCACTTCGACTTTTCCGGTCAACTCGTCAACTTCCACGTATGCCAGATGGGCTGCATACGCGAATAGCACATGAGGAAAACCAATTTTGAACTCCTTGCCCGTATTGATGTCGTCCTGAGAAACAGGCATGACGAACTGGTTCACCGCTATCCTGTCCGATTCGGGAAGGAAGCGTCCCAACAATTCGAGGGGGACCTCCCTCCCGGACGGGAGATGCCGGACCCTACCCGGCAGTAGAGCCAAACCGCGCGGCTCATCGATCGAAAGCATCAGCGCGGCCCGGTGCAGGAGCTTATCCCGCAGTTGCTCGCAGGCTTTGATGAGAGCGTTTCCATAGGTATAGGTTGTTCTACCCGCGCAAGAAGAACCCGATGGATGCGTTCTGTCCGTATCGGGCTGGACAAGTTCCATCCGCGATGCATCCTGGCGCAGGACCTCGCCGGCAATCTGAACAAAAGCGCTGGAGTTGCCCTGCCCCATGTCGGAGACACCGTTGTAGACGCGAATTTTCCCATCCCAGGTAAGTTCGACTTTGGCTATCGCGGAGTCCTGGAGCCCTCTCCCGTACCCCATCGCATTAGAAACGGCCGCGATCCCTATCCCTCTGCGTTTAAAGGGTCCGGCGGCAGCCTTCCAACCGCCTCTTTCGGTCCACAGCCCGTGCCGCCCCAGGCTTTCAATACACGGAACAATGCCCGTGGAATGGACCAGCGTGACTCCGGAACAGTTCCTGTCACCCTTGCGCAGCGCGTTCTTGAGCCGGATATCCAACCGGCTCATGCCAAGCCTGGAAGCCATCAGGTCCATCATACCCTCGATCCCGAACGATACCTGACAGACACCGAAACCACGCATCGCACCGCTTATGGGGTTATTCGTGTAAACACACCGACCCTCGATGAACGTATTCGGAATCCGGTAGCAACCTCCGGCATGTTCCATGCCGCGCGCCATGACTTCCACGCCCAGATGGGCATAGGGACCCGTATCGTAGAAGAGTTCGCACCCAAGGGCATGCAGGGTGCCGTCGTTCATGGCGCCGAGCCGGTAGCGCATGCGAACCGGATGCCGCTTGTAGCCCGCCGTGGAACTCTCCTCCCGCTCCCACCACATCTTCACGGGCCTGTTGCCGGCATGCATTGCCGCGAGCACCAGCAGGCATTGGACGGTAGCGCCGTTCTTTCCCCCGAATCCTCCTCCCAGGTATGGGCCGATGACCCTGATCATGTCCGGCTGCAGTCCGAGGGCATGGCCGATCTCGAAGCGATCGCGAAAAGGGGCCTGAGTCGAGACAATCAGGACGACTCGGCCGTCGGGTTCCAGCCATGCAAGGCCGTTCTCGGTCTCCAGAAACGCGTGCTCCTGGCTCGCGGTTTCGAAGGAATCCTCCACAACGACATCGCACTGCTGGAAAGCCTCCGAGACATTCCCCGTCTGTATAACAGCCTTCCGAAGGAGATTGCCCGTTTCATGCACGAGGGGCGCTTCCGGTAACAGCGCCTCCTCCGGATCGAAAACGCCCGGCAAAGGCTCAATATCAACTTCAATAAGATTGAGCGCGGTCCTCAGGATATCACGAGTCTCCGCGAGGACCAGGACCACCGGGTCCCCGCAATGGCGTACCTTATGACCAGCCAGGACTGGCTGGTCCTTATGCACGATGCCTTGTCGATTGGTCCCCGGAACGTCGGCGCGGGTCAGAACAGCATGCACTCCCTGTAGCAGGCGCGCCCTGGAAAGATCGATTTTTCGTATCAATCCATGAGGGATGCCCGCCCTTTTCGCGCCAGCCCACAACATACTTTCGGGACACTGGTCCAGGGCGTATTTTTCCTCGCCGGTGACTTTCGACCTCGCATCGAACCGTGGCTGCGGATATCCGATTTCCAGCATCCTGCTAATCAAAAGGCGTCTCCTTCCCTCAACTTTTCCGTTTGCCCCGTAACCGCGTCCTTTCCGCCTGGTATCTAGAGAGTGTTCAACAGCATAAGCACTATAAAGTTCACGAGAATGAATACCGCGCGGACATCAAAAAGCGAAGCCGTGCAATGCCCCCTTGCGATGAACGCTCCTCCCCCGTATGGACTAAGGGCTGACAGCCTTGTCACTTTCCGACATGTGGGGGGACGCTCCACCCCCGCATGGACCAGGGAGGTAACCGGCATCCATGACAAAGAGTCCCAGGTTCATGTTGACTCCTCGCGGGTTATGAGCATTGGGGTGGTGGCATTTCCGACGCGCGGTACCGGGACCACGAACAGGCGCGGCATGAAGGCGCTCATCGGTTCGAGTCCCACCAGGAAGCCCGGCCATTCCACCGGGATATCGATTCTGGCGCGATAATTGAAAAAGCTATTGAACACCGTCATGTTACAAAAGGCGAAGAAGGTAACGAGGCTGAGTGAGAAGAATTCCAGGGAGAAGAGTCTTCCGCTTTTCGACACTGTCACCGCCCCTCTATGGTCCATACCCCGGCAAACTCTTCCGGCGAAGACCTGACAGCCTCCGGATGCCTTCTTTCCCATGGGCGCCGCGCGGCCCTTCCTTGGCAGATGGCAAGCGCGTGTTCCACCTTGTCCACGCGGTTCAGCGAAAGGTACTCGGCATCCCGTTCCCATCTGTCGCGGGAATTGGTCTTCCAACGCCTCGTTTTACTTCTGTCCCGTCGAATTGACAACGACATCTTCGCCAGCTACCATCACTTAAGTACCACATCGGAAAACCCGCTGTCCAACCTTGACATGATTTTCTTGACCGGACTAATCCGATCAAATATTGATGTAACACCTGATCGGCCACGATCATTTCATTAGAACGGAGGACAATTTTGGCCCACTCACTCGAAGGAGACAAGCAGTCCCGATCATTCTCCATTAACTCGGCCCTCGCCGCGAAGGTAGAAACCGCCGCCTCGCGCGCCGGGTTATCCTTCGAGGCTATTCTTGACCGGGCGATAAAGCGGTACCTCGGCAGCGAGAACCGGGGCGATGCCGTATACCTTTCCTCACCCGCCGGCGCGATGATGAAAGGCATATATAAGGAAACGGCAACCATTGGCGACGTGAAGCTTCACGGTGATTTGGGTTTGGGGACTTTTGACGATCTGGATGGCGAAATGGTGCTGCTGGATGGAGTGGCATACCAGATAAGAACAGACGGGCAGACCACGGTGGTGGACGATGAAGTCAAAACGCCTTTTGCGTGCGCCACTTTCTTTAATCCCGGCTCGGTGGAGGATATCGAGGGGGAGCTTGACCACGGCGAGTTCCTGACCCTCCTGGAGCGCATTATTCCCTCCGAGAACATGTTCTACGGAATTCGCATCGATGGCGCGTTCAGTCGGCTGAAAATGTGGTCAGTACCCAAACAGCCGGAGCACCAGCCGATAAATCAGGTGCAGCCCGCTATATTCACCTTTTGTGACGTTTATGGGACCCTGGCCGGATTTTTCACTCCAAGGTTCCTGAAGGCGCTTGGCATCCCAGGGTTTCATTTTCATTTCCTGACCGCCGACCGCGCATTTGGCGGGCACCTCAAGGAGTGCACCTTAAGACGCGCCCGCATCAGCGTGCAGTTTCTTTCGCGCCTTGAACTCGATTTGCCCTCCACGTTGGATTATATGACCACCAACCTGGGTTAAGTCCCCCACAACCGGCGCCGAATGCATTCCGGGTTCCCCCCCCTGACCGTCACTGGCACGGAACGCTTCGCAAAACAGCTTTGATTCGAGCCGAAGTGCGTTTGCACCGCGCGGCATTTACCGCAGCCGGCGGGATGAAACTCCATTTCACCGGGCGAGTCGTTCTTGGTATCATTTTCTCTGTTGTTCTTAGCGGGCCGTAGATTCAGGAATCCATGATTCCCAAATCAAAAGAGGTGAACCATGTCTACTTTCAAGTGTGCTGAGTGTGGGTTCGAAAAGAATGCTCGCTGCAAACCCCAGAAGTGTCCGCAATGCGGCGAGAAGAAGAGTTTCGAAAAGACGGAGAGCAAAAATGAAAGTCCACACCGGGTTAGCAACCCCGGATGAAACCACGGGCTGCATTATACCTTACCCCGTTTGCGGCAATGCAACATGCTTCCCGTAAATGCTGCGTTATAATTTACGGTAAATCAGACAAGCTTCGTTGCTCAATGCCTCGACATGCGGCATCGAACCTCGAGATCGACCACATCGATTTTCTGGGGTTGCGTCACCGGCAAAAAGGCAAATTCATCCACGAACCCGGTTGGGCTGGACAGTTCGAACGAAACCTCCGTGAATCCTTCCCCTGGCAGTATACGAGCAGTCTTAGGCGATACGCTCTGAATCCCTTTGCGGTATGGAACCTTGTAAAACAGCATGGCTGTATCCTGCCCGGATACTCTCATCGATGCGCAGACCTCCAGTGTCAGGCATTGACCCAGTGATTCCGCCACTCCAGTCTTGAATACCATGCGGGAGTCGTTTCCAACTCGTAGTCTCAACCCACGTTCGGTCTTCTCGATTGAATCCACATTGCGGAAATCCACACTGTCGACCGCATCAGACATACGAAATAGCGGCGGCGGGGCCACAGTCCCTACTGGCACATGTGGGATTGGAATAAGTCGCACAAAGGAAGCCCCGATGCTTCTTGCATACGCGACAGCCTCAGTCAGCTCAAATCTTGGCCATAACTGAGGGCACCTCATGACTTTGCCCTCTCGAGCAAGCGACATAAGACTACGAATTCCTTCAGCGCGTAAATTTGAAGCGGTTCGGTGGTAGGAGACATGGCTGAGTACCCCAGCCACAACGAACAAAGGCAACAGCACGGCCGGTATCGCTATTGCTATCATCCGCAAATGCCTCCGGGAATCAACCGAATGAGCACCTGACAACACCTTTATGATAGCCGCAATGATCCATGGCCATACCAAGGTTGCCCAGAAATAATGGAAACGGGGGAAGCCGGCCTCAAAGGCGGCAAGGGCATTTCCATATCCTTGCTCGCCCGCATAAGAACGTACGGATGCAACAATCAGCAGGTACACGAAAACGGCCCCGACTAGGCTGAAGAGGATAACAGCGGTTGTGGCCTCTGAAACGATCATCTTTCCTCTATTGGCAAACCTCCGGGTAAACGACACCAAGAGTACAATAACCGCAAGTGAAACCATTAGGGTAACTGACAGTGAGAAAGCCGGGTACTTCTCTGGCAACATTAAAGAGCGTGCGATCTTACCAAGCAAATACAACCAGAAATCGCTTCCCAGGGGCAAGACCAGGTGAACCGATCCAAGCACAGTTGCTTTCCCGAAGAAGTTCATCCATACCTGGACGGTGGCGGAGATCAAACCCGCTATTAAGAGACACATTCCGCCACGAAAAATGCTCTTGCCATCTCCAGGTCGAATGAAAATTCCTGCAAATATGAGAACAATTCCAATCGTCAAAGTTGAAAATGCACCAGAAATATAAGAAAATCCGGACATTAGGCCAAGAAGTAATAATGTTATAATATGTATAGCGTTATTCCATTTTCTCGAAAGTACAATATATATGGCCATAAGATCAAATACAAGCGGAAGAGCCTGATGGTAGGCAATATTTTGATATCCCCAGTAGCTATCAGGCTGAAGCATCAAGACAGTAAAACTGAATGCGCAGGCTGTAAAGAGCTTATCCTCTAAAGCCAATAGCAATAGGCGCCATTGCAATAGCAGCAAGCATCCAAGAACAATAAGCATGGTCAGAGACTGGTAAGCAATTGTGTTGCCATCCAAAAACCGTTGCGCGAGGGAATCCAACGCCAAGCCAACCGGATATAGTGTGCCGTTTGTTGGTGTAAAAAGATATTTCGTTGAAAATGATCCCATGCCACACTGCACATAGCTTCGCCAATCGTCCCAATAAGGGATGTCAATTCCAAACCGAAGCCATGATATTTCATTGTGGACAAGGCTGAGCAAAGGAAGCGAGATCAAGGCCCAGACCGCAACATCTACCCATCTGTCCCGAAAGGCCTCTGACCTAGCTTTGGAAAGAGAACCCACAAAGAGTCTATCCTTTTCATAACCGGTCATTCAGCAATATTCCTTATTTGCGGCGAAAGATCCAGCGGCTTAGAGCGAAGGTGATAGGAATCGTCAGGATGATCGCGGCAATGGGGGCCAGGGAAACGCTCAAGCCCAATATTTCTACCCAGGCGGATACCACTCCCAGACCGACCAGGTACTGAACAAGGTACACCACGGGAAACAGCGCAACCGTGCTCAGACCATTATGAGTCAGAAAGACAAAGAAGCGGTTGCAGCAGTACGCGATGGCAATCCCCATGGAGAAGGATATCGTATAGCTGATTCGATAGGACAGAAAACGGAGCAGCAGGAGGTACAATGCGTAGGTCACCACGGTGTTGAATCCGCCCGAGAGCAGGAATCGGCCGAATGTGGCGACAACACTCTTTTTGCTGATCGCGGAAGAGATCAGTTCCTTCACTGATTTTCCCGATGCCATCCGACCAGCCTCAGATACTCCATGTAATCGCGCACATAATCCGTGGGATCGTAGTACTCGGAAGCAAACACGAGGAGCATGGCGTCCTCGGAGTAGCGGTATTGCGTGGCCCAGACCATCGGCGGAAGATACAGGCCAAAATGGGGGCGGTCCAGAACAATCTCCTCACGGGTCCGGCCATCGTCCACGACAACGTTGACACTGCCCCTCGCGGCTACCAGAAACTGTTTGCAATGCAGGTGAGCATGTTCGCCACGAGTTTCCGCGGTGGGGACATTGAAGACAAGAAAATAGCGTTTGGGTAGAAAGGGAATTTCCTTTTCAAATTCACCCGCGGAAAGGTGACCGCGCAGGTCCGGAACCAACCGCATCGTATGGAAAGTTACACCTTTCACTCCGCATTCCTGGACGCCAACTTTGCCGGATTGAGGCTGGAATGCCATGTCAGGCCCGCCTACCCGGCTCTCTACATAACCGGTGATGCGCGCCGGGTTCCCGTCGACTATAGCCATGGGCGGCACGGAACGTGTCACCACGGCGCCCGGAGCGACCCTGGCCCGGAAACCGATCGTCACACCCGGCAGTACAGTCGCGTTGGCACCGATCTCGCTCCCCTGCCGGATTATTGTTTTCTCGCCGGATTCTTCGCCATTGCCCATGACTACCGCGTTAGGTCCGATATAAACATCCGATTCGATAATTGCGGACGGGGCCACATAGGCTCCGGGCATTCGGACCACGTTTTCGGGTAAACGGCCGCCGGAATCTCGCGCTTCTTCCATCTGCTCTATCATAAGGTTTGCACCTCACTGTGGGTTGCAAAGACATGCGTACATCGGCCATATCGATACCCCAGCTTTTCACAGTTTCTGATCACCGGGCGGTTAGTGGATTGCGTGGTCATGCTGGCGATGCGAACTCCGGATTGCTTAAAATAGTGACTCATTTCCGAAAGAAGGCGTAAATGCCACCCGCGGCGCTCCGCCCCCACGGCCACCAGTACAATGTGCGCAAGCTTAAGACCCACGGGTGAGTCTTCCGGCCGAGTCAGTTTTGCCGTAAAGAATCCTCCCGGGTCAGGTGCGCCGTCCGCGGGAACCATTACAACGTCCGCGAACCCCAATACCGAATTCTCGGCGAATGTTGCCAGATAATCGTCCGCTATCGATCGCGGGAAGAAGGGATCGGCATGGTACCGGTCGTAGAGGTTACGAGCCTCCATGGCAACTTTGCGCAAAGAGGGGATATCTGCCGCGGATGCCATGCGCACGGGCGAGCGCTCCTGCCTGTCGAATGCCTCCAGGTTATCCCTGAAATAGGTCAGTCTCGTCTCGACAAGCCTTATCCTCGCCAGTCCCATTGCTTGTAGCAAGGTGATATCTTCCGTTGGCGCCTCGGAAAAAAAGTAATAGGAATCATGGCGTCCCGAAAGCTCCTCCTTGAACTCTATCAGAGTCCGGGCCAGAGCTTCCACCGGATCATCCAGCCGTTCATCCCATTCCGCGAACTCGAGACGATAAACGGGAACGTGGAAATAATCGCTGTCCCACTCCAGGTAGCGAACGAACAGACTGGCACGCGACCGGAAACGTTGCACGGTTCCACATTTTTCCCCCTCCGCCAACCCTGACAGAAAACAGTTGCTCACCTGCCGTTCATAGTCGCGAAGAAAACCTAAGTGGGAATGGAAGAAAGCCCGCTTGTGGCGGTCTCGGAAGGGTTCGCTCATGACTCGTCCCGCCCGGGCGCAAACTGGTGCCACCGCAGCACCACATGCAGGGGCCTTGCCTTGGTGTTTTCATAGGTGCGCCAGGCGTAGGACCCAATGACGCCCATTCCGAAAAGATTAAGGGCGCCGAAGAATACAACGGCCGTTATGAGGGCTGTATAGCCTGGGACCTGGATGAATCCGAAGAGTCTCGCCAGAATCACCATCAAACCGAACAGGCCCGACAAAGCCACGGTAGCGGCGCCGAACCTGGTGAGTAGACGTATCGGCAGATCGGTAAACGCGAAAACACTGTCCATAAGGTAGTTGATCTTCTTGGACAGTGTCCAGGCCGACTTCCCGTGTTTTCGTTCCTGCCTGCCATAGCTGATAAATTTGCGCCTGTAGCCCAACCAGAAAATCTGCGCGATAAGCGAGCTGTGCCGTTCTTCCAACTGCAGCAACTGATCACGAAAGACTCGGTTGCAGCCGAAGATATCTACTCCGCCTGGTGGAATTTCCGGCACCACGTATCGCCGGTACAGCCACCAGAACGTTTGGGCGGGAAAACGAATCCAAAAGGGGTCCGAGCGGCCCTCCCTCACCCCGACAGCCACATCGACTTCATCCGAACGTAACACGCGGTCAATTTCCAGAATCAGTTCCGGCGGCTCCTGAAGGTCAGCCGCCATTACAGCGAAGCGGCTGCCCTCGCCAATTTCGAGCCCGGCACGGATTGCCGGAAACGAGCCAAAGTTGCGTGAAAGCAAAGCAAGCTTGGCCTTGAAGGAACATGCCGGCAGTCTATCACGCAGAATCTCATAGCAGCGGTCCGGACTCCCATCCACGACGAAAACCGCCTCCAACTCACCTTGCAGCTTGCCGTTCAAACCCTCCACCGCTTTGATAAGTTCAGGGATCGAGCCTTCATTGCGATATACCGGAATGACAAGGGTCAGCACAATCTAAACCCCTCCGTTTTCACAATAGAGTGAAACCGCCCGTATAACCTGCTCCATGCCTTCCAAACCAAGGCCCGGGTAACAGGGCAGTGAAACCACCTTTGAACAAGCTTCTTCAGTCACCGGCAGGCCGGCCGGATTTTGAGAGGCGGTATAACCGCTCTGCAAATGATCCGGGATCGGGTAGTGCACTTCAGTGGTCACACCGTGCTTTTTCATGAATTCCCGGAAAGAATCGCGATGTTTCACCCTGATGATGAACAGATGCGCGACGTAATCCTCGCCGGACGAATGAGTGCACGTAATGGGCAGACCGGAAAATGCCGTCTTGTAGCGCAGGGCAATCTCGCGCCGCTCCGCATTCCACTTATCGAGCAGCGGTAGCCTGTCATGAAGTATGGCCGCCTGAATCTCATCCATACGGCTGTTCCGGCCGCATGGAAGTTCAACATTGTATTTTGTGCTCCAGCCGTACTGTCGAAGTTGCTTCAAGCGCCCAGCCGTTGATTTGTCGCTGGTGATAACCGCGCCGCCATCGCCCAGGGCTCCCAGATTTTTCGTGGGATAGAAGCTGAAACAGCCAACCGACCCGAAACTGCCCGCGCGTCTGCCGTCACGCATCGCCCCATGGGCTTGCGCGCAGTCCTCTATGACAGGAATGCCCTCTTCAGCCGCCGATGCTATTATTGACTCGATATCCGCGAGCTGGCCATACAGGTGGGTAACGATCACAGCCTTCGGTTTCGCTTCAAGCGCAACCCGCAGCCTCTCCGGGGACATCGTGAGAGTAACCGGATCAACATCGACATAAACTGGAATCGCACCAATCAGGCGAATGGCGGCGCTCCCATAGAAACCGGCATTCGCCGCTGCCACGACAGTATCGCCGGTCCTGATTCCGAGGGCTCTTAGCCCAAGCTCCAGCGCATCCGTTCCATTGCCGACACTGACACAATGCGGAACACCACAGTAGCCTGCAAACGCATTCTCGAAGCCCTCCACCTCTTTTCCGAGTATGAAATGGCTGCTGTCGAGAACCCGCTTGATGGGGGTGGAAACATCCACGGCTGAATTAATGGTCCGAAGAGAAAAGAACTGAACGGTTGGCGCCATGATCGCCCGGTTATTCCTTTTTCTTGATATGGGGGAATGAATGTCCTCGCCTTATAAACCGCCTAAATCCTTGTTCTGTATAGTCTACCACCCTGTTCGTTGTCACTCACATTTTTTCCATAATCGAGTCTCATGGTCCAGGCGCGGGCTATCCGCTTCAGGGTCACGTCGTTTGGAACGACTCCTCTACTGCTTCGCACTTTCCCGAAAAAACAGTCCGGCTTGGCCCGTGATACTCTTATAGTGCTTTTCCGGAAACGAATACCCACTTCTTACCGGATCAACCACTCGCAACCCCGTTCTTTCGCCTCTTCACGCCGGGCAACGCCCTTGACTCGTTCTCCTCAAGGGACAAGGATTTCCAAGATCAAGAGTTTCAGGGGGACACAGTCAGGGCTCATCAGTAGCTCGCCAGAAATCTCGGCCATCGGTACGTGAGTTCCACCCATGTACGGCAGCGGTCAGCTCTTGAATCAACACTCCTTTTCCGGCTGAGTTCAAGCTCGTAGGAACCACGGAGCGACACGCAGAGGTTTTCGGTGAGCTTTCTTTCCACGGAGGGAGACAGGGCCAGGTAGTCGATTTCCTGCTCGCCCTGTTCTATCTGCCTGTTTGCATAATACCGTGCGGTGAGGTTAAAGGATACAAGCTCCGAGAGAAGATACCTCGCCGAGCCTCCCGCGAAATTTGACTCGAAGCTTCGGCCGTCCACATCCGTATACTGCTGCCGACCAGCGTTCACGGTGGTGGACAACCGCTCCGACCAATCCTTTTTGAATTCCATCAGCGCGATTGGCATGCTCTCCGTTGCCGTCTCCGATCCTCTTGCGGGCTCCAAACCACCGGGCTGAACAGGTCGATCCGGCGTGGGAGCGAAATCGGAGAACTGAATCTCGTAGCCCGCGCCAAGCTTGAAATTGAATGTTTCGCTT
>JBDKTY010000071.1:0-16250 GCA_039679945.1 Syntrophobacter sp.
GAGCTTCGTGTGAGACAGTCTTTCCCGATTCTTCCGTGTTGTCGCGCATGTCATCCGACGAGGAACCGGCCGGATCGCCGGAACTGTGCCCCGTCCGCTCTTCACTAGTAAGATAGACACGGATAAAAGGCTCGTGAAAATGGGGCAACGGCTTGACCAAACCCATGAACGAGAAGGCTATAGCTATAAACGCATGAGCCAGTATAGCCCCTCCAGCGCCCAGGGCCAGGTCTTTCTTTACAAGGTTACGCGCATCGAGAGTGGCGAGTCCATCTCCCGATGACTCCAGGGCCAGGGGATGAAATAACGGCTCCCCCTGATCCTCCTCGATGGATGTTCTAATGAGATAATCCGGGATGTCCTCCACGGTTTTCCCTGCTGGAGTTCCCAGTTCCTCGACTAACCAGTCGCTGTTCCACGGCATGTGCGCTGACTCCAAAAAGCGGGCTGTCAGGCCTTTCGGAGGAATGAATCGACATCCCTGCGAAAGGGTTGCTTAGCGCTCCCTCGATACGAGTCCGTTCAACAAGGCATTGAGAGACATTCTCATGACCACCGGGGTCTCCTCGGCGTTGAAATACTCGATCCACGAGTCCAACTTTCTCCGGGCTATTTCCTCGGCTATGCCGCGACACCAGCTTTGAAAAACATCAAGGCCGCTCAGGAGCCCCTTTTCATGCGCATCGGTGAGGGCAAGCGCTGATTGCATGAAAGCGGCATAGCGTGGTTCAACCAGGATTTGCTCGAACTCTGCGAGGTATTTGGCTGAACAGGACTCTTCTCCCTTGCATACGCGTTCCCGGAAAATCCCGTGAACCGCAATATTCCTTTCCCGCAGCCTTCTGAAAATGGACCGTTGAGCAGTAATTCCATTTTGCCGGTTAACAGCTTCCTTTACCCCGTCGTAAACAGCCTTGGCTACCAACTCCCCCAGCTTGCAGTGGCCTCCCGTATCATCGAGCGGTTTTCCCGCGCCTTCCACCACGAGCACCTCGTCGGTCCCCGTGCCCGTTGCCTGACTCTTGACCGGGCTGAACGAGCTTCTGATGTCAAGGTCCTGCATTGCCGCCGTCTTCGCTTCCGTGGCGGTAATGATTGCGCGGGCCATTGCCCTTGGCGTGAGCTTTCTGTTGGTTAGCAGGATGATGTTTATCGTCCCCGGTTCATAAAATAGCCCTTCATCCACCGACATCCGCATCGCATTGCTCTCCACACCCGCCGTGACGAGCGCGAAGACGGTCATATCCTTGAACCGGGCCTTTTGAACCGATAGATTTTTCATATTGGCGCCGGTAAACAGCAGGCAGCTATTGCTTGCCGATTTTCCGATAGTTTTGAGTGTGTGTGCTTTCCACTTTTCGAATCCCTGCCTGAATTCGATAGCCCAGCAAGGAGGGGGGAAATAGTGGTTGCCCACGGACGCAATGCCTTTTCTCTCCCCCTCCAGTGTGGAAATTACACGCATGGGTCCCATGAAATCGACGATGAGTGTTTTATTGGTGAAATCGAAAATCGTGGTTTCGTCCACTCTTGCCGATTTGACATAGCCCAGAGGCAACTCAAGAAAATGTGTCCGAATAGTCTTTTCCTCGAGGACCCTATTGCGGTCCAGGGCAAACTCCTCATCGTAGATTGTCGATGCCAGCCACGAAACAAAATCGCCGGCCGGCACCGAAAGGCGGCATGTCAGATTGCACGGAAAAGAATAAATCTTGCCTTCCCTCGCGGCGCGGACATCGTTCCATCCCGGCCGGGAGAGAAAAGAGTCGATCGATTTCCGGTCGCCCCCGCAAGCATAAATGACCTCGGGATCAAATCGCTTCCATTCCTCCATTGTCAGAAACACTGCCTGGCCATTTTTGCCGAACCGTGGAGGTATGCCGCCCGCCGAACGAATCAACTCATTCTGGAAAGAATCATCCCCCGGAACCATCGGCGAATCCTCCCCCATGCCCATAAGGCGTATCACACGCTTCCTCCTGTTCGCCGGAATCTTCTCGACTTTTCGACAGACAAGCGCCAGCTTGTTGCGTATGCCGTCGATAAGCTCTGCCGCCGCCGCATCCTTGTCGAAAACCGATCCCAGGAACCCGATATTGCGATAAAGGTCCGCAATCGAGCGCGATTCCAACTCAATGATCGCGCATCCCTTTTCCGAGCAATCATTTAAAATTCCGCGATGGAGGGATGGCACCAGGACCAGATCCGGTTTGACGGATGCTATGAGTGAAGGGGAGGGGGCCAGGAAACCGCCGACGATTGTCCTGTTACCGTATTCCGGAGGCAGGGTATCGTGGTGTGTGACACCCATAAGGCAATCGCCCGCTCCCAGCCCCACAATCATCTCCGTGATTTCGGGCGTGAGGGATACAACTCGACGTGGTTTCTCATTCACAAAGACTTCTCGGCCCGAGGAATCGATGAAACGGAGCGGATAGTCCGCCAGCGCATGACCGGCGGCAAGTAGAAGCGACAGGAGCAAAGCACCCGATATCAAGCATCTCGGCCAACCGGGCGCGCTGTGACGAACTGGAAGGCGAGCCGGTACGGGAGAATCTAAGAAGAGATCGTAATTCCTTGCCAACATGGAATCTCCTTTCTTTTTCCCAGCTTAGAAACGTGCTTCGATGCCCGTTCGGATACTTCTGCCGGGCATGGGATACCCATCCACGTAGGCATAGTTTTTGTCGGTCAGGTTGTCTGAGGCCAGGAAAAGCTCGAGATATTTTGTGGGACGGTACGAAATCTTGGCGGAGAAAACGGCAAATCCTCCTTTGTCCATGGCCTGGTTGTAGGTGGCGGTGGAATAGTCGAAATTCTCCTGTTTTTCGTCTCCGGTATAAAACCCGGTGAAAAGGATCGTCACCTTACGGTTGAAGCTGACTTCGATGCCGGCTGTGGCATCCCAAAGTGGAATGTAGGGGAGGGTAGTTGTATTTAGAACCTTGGCTGAATCGGCATCCTTGAGTTCACGCTGGGTGTAGTAGACGAAATTTACGAACGGTCTCAGGCCTATCCGCAGCCCATTGCATGTGAATGAGTTTTTGTAGCTCAGGGAACTTTCGAAGGCGGATAGAGCTGCTCCATCGACATTTCGATACGTTGTCCATGTGCAGTCTCCATCGACGCAGGCGGGAAATCCACCTGTTATTTTATCACTGTAGTCGGTGTGAAAGAATGTGATGCCGGGCTTGAAGCCGGCAAACTCGGCGTCTAACCCCGCTTCGTAAGTAGTCCCCGACTCCGGCTTGAGACCGGGATTTCCAATGATCTTCATCCACTGTCCGGATTCATAACGCCCCGCCAACTCGTCCGCGGAGGGGATACTGAAAGCGGTGCCGGCGGCGGCACGGGCACTCAGCCAGTCGAAAAACCTGTAAGTGAGCCCGGTGCGCCAACTGGCATGGCCGAACTGCTGATCTTCCTGAAGTACGTCGAGGCCTTCCGTGGGTTGTATCTGCTCCCGGAAAGCGTCATATCGGACGCCGAAAAGCATTGTCAGCTTGTCCCAGTTGATTTTTTCTTCCGCGAAAAAGGCATAATTATCGTAGTGGCTGTCAGGACTCCATGGAAGCCCGGCCGGATTCGTGTAACTGCTCACGTCGATTGCATCCCAGTCAAAGCCCAGAAGCAAACGCCCGAACGAAAATGTGGGAAGACTGAACTGGCTCCGTATGCCTTGAGTATGCTGTTCGGTGGTTGCCTCCGTGTATCCGTATGCCGCCTCGGGGTAGTTCCATCGGTTTTGGTCCAGTACGTTATAGTAGCTGAGATGCCAGTTCATCCCCCGGTCCGGGAGCGCGCCGTCATAACCGATGGATCCATACCCTCTCAGGATATCCTTCGTATCGACCAGATCGGGGGACATGTAGACGGGGTTTGGGGTTCCGACATCCCAGGCTTTAAAGTAGTTGCCGACCGCGAAAAAGGAGTGATCTGGACCGGGGGTAGCCAGGAGGCTCGCGGAGTAGGCCTGATCATTGTATGCGGTATTGGCGACCTTGGTTCCTCCTCCCATTTCGTAGCTGCCCTGTGTGATGGTGCGGCCCGTGAGCGAGACACCAATTTTGTTGTCCAGAAAACTTCCGGAAAAGCCGGCATATCCCTTGGTATAGTCCCAACTCCCGTACTCCACCCCGGCCTTGACCGACGGATCGCCCTTCCCCTTGCGGGTAATGATATTTACAACCCCTCCCATGGCCGCCGATCCATAGATGACGGACCCGGGGCCGCGTACGATTTCTATCCGCTCCACATTTTCGAGCGGGATAACCGCTATATTTCCGGTCCCGGCACGGTGGCCGTCTATCAGGACCAGTACGTGTCCCTTGACGTCGGTGCCGGTGGTATCGGTTCGAAATCCCCTGATACTTACGGAGGACAGGGCGCCGGGGTATTTCTGAAAGTGTTCGGGAAGATATTCAGTGAGGACTTGCGACAGATCATCCGCCCGTGACTCTTCTATATCCTTTCTTGAAATGACTTGCACGGGAACGGGAAGTTCTTTTGCTGGCGTGGGAAGGCGCGTGGCCGTAACCACAACTTCTTCGAGCTTTGTCTGACCCGTTTCGTCGGGTTTGCCTTTGCCCCCCGGCTGAACGGTATCAATGACTTGAGGGCCTGGTTCCTGGGCAATACTGGCCAGCGGGCAGCAAATGACAACACAGGCAAGAACCGACGCGAATGCGGCGCTTTTCATGTAACACTCCTTCCCCCCTTCGGGGCGTTGTGTTTGGCCGGGCATCGATCAGGTTTCCTGGCTCACGTTCACCCTACTCACCGCGCCTTCCCATCCGAAATCTAAATCCGGACAGTGACATCCATGCGGCTTTCGTCCCGATCACAGTCGCGGGGCGGCGGAAGACTTAGACTTCCTTCCCTTGAATCGATGCCGTTTGCTGTTTATGAAATGGTTTACTCGATTTGACCCGGCACGGGCCGGAAGGCGGCCAAGCCAAACAGTGACAATTCCCGTGTATTCGGCGGTTCCTTTCAGTACCGCCCTAGAGTTGGTATTCTCTTTACCGGGAGAAGGTTATCAGTTGTTCGGTTATTCTCCGGCGATTTGTTTTGAACATAACCCGCGGTTTTCTCTTGGCTGATTCGCTTCATCCCCCGTTTTCGGTGCCCGTGTTTCAGTTCAGGATGGATACAGTGGATCCCTCCTGATTTTGCCTGAGCATCGAAGGCGCATTCCGTGATTCAAACCAGTTCATGGAGGGGCTGTAGTACACCTTCATCAACATAACCTGGCGAACCCCCTTGCTGATCAGAAGGGACCAACCACGGAGGACTTCCTGGTCGGATTTCGCTACCAGAACGGTTGAAATACCCATCGAGCGCAACGTCTTGATGAGGTCCGATACACCTTCGGGAGAGACATCTTCTTCGACATCGGTGACATGAAGGATCATGGCTTTCTTCATTGCATACCTCCATTTGATAGACTGTTTGTCGGTTGAACTGAACCGCGTCAGGGAAGTCAAAAAGTCCTGCCGCGGCCCAGCGCGGTGGCGCGGCAAAATCGGCTTTTGGCCAAAAAAAATCCCTAGAGCGGAAAACGCCCTAAGGATTGCACCCTGATTTGCTTGGTCCTTGGCTGGATTACCCGATATTTCCACGTACGGGTTCCCCAAACGTCATCAGGCAGGTCTTCTGACTCACGGATCAACCTACTCTCCGAGCCTTCCCCTCTCGCTCACGCAAGAAAGTGGCATATTCGGATTTCGTCCCCGATCACAGCGGCGGGACCGTTCCCGGATTTCACGGGATTCCCTGTTAGGCTATAAAGCACCTGATGGTCATTTCTTAACTTGTGTTTACCAATTAGACTCATTCAGCCCTGATGTCAAGATATTTCCTCGGTGAATCCGCCTACCCGATGGTCCGCTCTCTCCTTATTCACATCCTGTTACGCCGCCGGTTCCGCGTCCAAAATCAGCTATATCTTTTGAGTGAATATCGAAAATGAGTGGCAAATCATTATGTGTTAAGGCATATTCGCTCTATTATTAGGCTTTGAGTGGACGATAGAAATTCTTTCTATCAACGGGACCGCGAAATCGCATATTCACCCTGTTCAACCAAACCTATCCGATCGCTCTTTGCCGAATTGTTGACAATCTCGCAATAATGAAGGAAAATGTCTCTGAATTCCGAAATGAACGCAGGCTGCGGCATGAAGCCGTGGTTTTTATGACTTATCCCCTGTTCGTGAAAGATAAAGCCAGAAGGCTTTGGAGGGCTGTGCCCGTCCGGTCTGTCTGGCTTTTTTGCATTCTCCGTGACCGGTCATGGTCCTCCTGATTGCTCGTGTTGGCTCGACCGGAAAACTCGGAGGATTGACTTTTGTTTCTCATGGGCTGCATTTACGGAAGGGATGCGCGAAATCGGATCTTCAAACGCGATCAGGCCTCACCGGCGCTCGATCTCATGGACTTTGAGGGGTTCCGTGGTGATGAGCCTCCGTGCGCCGGTCCTCTGGAGCTAAGCTGTGCCGAAGCCGCTCAGGAGTATGGGTATCGCGATAGACTCAACGGATCACCATGTAATCTGAAAAACTGGTGTTTTGTTGCAGTATCGCTTGCGCTGCACTGCACGGTTCTGCTCGGAATCCATTTCCTTCCACAATCCCATGATGCAAAAATACCCGCGTTTCTCACCATAACCCTTATTGGAGACGTCACGAGTTCCGGGGGAGGCGTACCGGGAGACGATAATGCGATCTTAAACGGTGAAGCAGCGGGAGAGTCGGGTCTGGCTGGATTAGTCCCGCGAGAGGATGTTCCGAGCCCTCGGAAGGAAACTCCTGGTATCACGGCCGAACCGAAACATCCCGCTGCCGACATACGCCGCAAACCGAAACACGATAAGCCGAAAAGACCTGTAGCACACACCGCGCCTGCCGGGGATTCTTCGCGCGTCACGATTGATCCGGTGGGTGATGGAGTTGCCGGGCAGGAGCAGGTGATTAAGGAAAGTTCCGGAGAAGGCCAAGGGGGGAATATGCTGCCCGGCGCGGATGGATCTGGAAAAGGCACGGGAGGAACTCCGGGGAATGGACCGATTTCATTGCGTTTCGGTTCTCCCGATGGCCCGCGATTTATAAAAAGGGCTTTGCCGACCTACCCCGAAACCGCCAGGAAACTTGATAAGGAAGGCCACGTGATCCTCCAGCTTACGATTGACGAAAAAGGCTCGTTGATTGAAGTGGAGTTAATAAAAAGGGCGGGGTTCGGGTTCGATGAAGAGGCGATTAAAGCACTCAGGCAGTCATCCTTCTGTCCCGCGAAGAGGGACGGAAGGCCCGTGATGTGCAAAGCCATTCTCCCGATAAAGTTCGTATTGAAAAGCGGGAATGATTTCTGATCACCCGCAATTTGCGGGAAACAAGAATGCCCTTTTGCGATAGGGAAGCACTTCGAGGTCCAAACCATATACACTGCCCAAAAAATCAGGATCCCAGGGACTTTGGCCTGCATTCAGTTTTTGGATTTGCCCCTCTTTTAGGAAGATAAAATCGTCCCCATAAAGGAATGCAGAATTGGGGGCGTGGAGGACCGCGGCGACGGTATAACCGGAACCGGCCAAGTCCTTGAGAAAGCGCAGAATCCGTGTTTGATTTGCCAGATCAAGATGGGCGGTCGGTTCATCCAGAAGGACGATCTCGGGTTCTTGAGCCAATACGCGCGCGATCATCACCATCTGCTGTTCTCCCCCGGATAGCTCGGTGAAGGCGCGCCTTCGCAAAGCGGCTATTCCCACCTTCTCAAGCGCGGAAAACACTTTGGCCCTGTCTCTCTTGCCGGGAGCGAACCTCACGTGGCTTGCCCTTCCGGTCAATACCACGTCCTCGACTGAAAAGGGAAAAACCGGGCGGTGGGATTGCGGCAGAAAGCCCAGCAACCCTGCCCGGTCTGTCAAAGACAGCTTTTGTATATCCCTGCCCATTACCCTGACGGAACCGCGGGCCGGATCGAGAAATCCGGCGATCACCTTCAGTAGAGTCGATTTCCCGCTGCCGTTGCGGCCGAGAATAACCGTAAACCTGCCCTCGGCGAGTTCCAGGCTGATGTCATGGAGGACTTCGGAGGAAATTGCACCATACCTGAAGGATACTTTGTCAAGCCTGACAGCAGCGGCTTTCATTCATCCCACCCGAATCGTGATTTCTTGAGAAGGTATATAAAAAAAGGCCCGCCTATGAGAGTCGTGAAAATCCCTATGGGGATTTCAAAAGACGCAAGAGCACGCGACATATCATCGACAATGAGAAGAAAGGTTCCTCCGAAGGCAAAACAGGCGGGAACTCCGATGCGGTTATCAGGTCCCAAAAGCATCCGGACCATGTGCGGGACCACGAGTCCGACAAGGCCGATGACTCCCGACACGGCAACTGAGGCTGAGGCCACCAAGGTTGCCGGAACAAGGATCAGCATTCTTTCCCTGCCCGGATTCAACCCCACGGCCCTGGTTTCCACCTCGCCCAGAGCGATCACGTTCATGCGCCACCTGAGCATAAAAAGCCAGACCGTTCCCAAACCTATGAGTGGCGCCGCCGATTTCAATTTTGCCCAACTCGCGTTGTGGAGGTTTCCCATTGTCCAGTGGACTATCGTTTGCAGACGAAAGGGATCGCTCAGAAATTGCACGATGGTGAGAAGGGAACTGAAGATGCCGGTGACGATGATTCCTGAAAGGATCAGAGAAATAATGGAGACGCTCTTTCTCGTTCGTGCCAGAAAATAGCTTATTCCGACCGATGCCATACCGGATGTGAAAGCCGACACCTGTAAGGGGAGCCACGAAGTAGCGAGGGCCAATGCGGCCCCGAATGCCGCTCCGGAAGACAATCCCAGGAGATAGGGCGAAACCAGCGGGTTTCTGAAAAGGGCCTGGAGCGCATTACCGGATATGGCAAGCGCACCGCCGACAAGAAAGGATAGAATGATGCGAGGCAATCGCACATCCAGCAAGATGGTGCGAATGAATTCCTCTTCCCCTGTTGAATCCGCATGTGAGTTAACCAGCCACTCCAGGAGCTTGCCAGGTCCCAGGGTGTCGACCGGTCCGACCATCAATGAGAGAAAAGCAACCGGAAGAGGGAGCAGGAAAATCAGGAGGGCTCGGCTCCGATGAACCGCTTCTTCAGAGCGGAGTTCGGTAAAATTCATAGAACATTCTGGTCCTTTCCGCACCCGGATCCATGTCGGGCAGGATTTCGGGATGTATCAAACTGGCTGCAAGCTTGAGGGCATAGAGAAACTTCAGTGTCCACATGTCGCAGGAAAAGATATCGGGCAGTTGGTATACCCTGGAATCTCGTACCGCCCGTACACTTTTCCAGACAGTATTGTCCGCGATGTCTCTTGGGCGCCTCCATGGGTCGGGCCACATAAGGATCACTTCGGGGTTCCATTTCAGTATTCTTTCGATGTTTACAACCACGTGTTCCTGGTCGATCGACTCCGCGACGTTTGTACCTCCCGCTAGCGCAATCAGTTCCTGAACGGTACTCGGTCTGCCCGAAGTCTCGAGATCCCCTTGCGCCCACATAAAATAGACAGATACTGGTTTTATTTTGCACGAGATTTTCTCTTCAAGGGATCGCAGTTCAGTTTTTGTGTAATTGATCAGGGCCGCGGCACGCTCATCGCAACCGGTCAGTGCCCCCAGAGCGTTAACTTCCTTGAAAACGTCGTCGAAGCTCTTTATGAAAACCGCGAATACGGGAATTCGGTGCTCTTCCAGCGCCCTTATCGCCTCTTCCTGGTGGGACCAGATCACCACTAAATCGGGCCTGAGTTCCATGACTTTCTCGATATTGATGAAATCCCAGTTGCCCGGCGTCGGGATCGCTCCGGCCCTAAACCTGGGATCAAGCTTCCGATAATACTGAACGGTCCCATCCTGATACGCGCTGGTCGACACCCCGACAACCATTTCTCCGGCCCCCAGCATATAAAGACCGCTGAGGGCGCTCTCGATAAGGCAGACGATCCTGCTGGCGGGCTTTTCCAAAGTAATCGATTTACCGCGAAAATCGGTGACGGTTATGCTTTTCGCTTCTATGTCCACCTGTTGGGCCTGGAGCGGAACTGCCCCCCAGGTCCAGCAGGTCAGGAAGAAGATCACTAAAAAGCATCCGCCAATCCTGGATGCCGTCAAAATCATTATCCCCACCTTAGAAGGTGATTCCCACACCGCCGGCGGCGGCGAATCCTGGGTCCTGAAACTGCCACGGCATCTCGAATTTTCTGTTGGTTATGTTGTAGAGATTGAGATGCAAATTGACCACGTAGCATTCGTTCTTCAGGACAACCTTTTTAAAGCTTGCGTTGAGAACCTCGTGGGGATCGAAGCTAAGCCTGCCCGAACGCGAGTTGCTATCGTAGATCGAGCCGGAAACTTTGAGGTACAGAGCCGCCGTAAAATTATCCGGAATATCCAGCATCAATCCGATGTTTCCCATATGTTCGGGAACGAATGGTATTTCCACGTCGTTCTGGTCCGGGTCTATCGGGTTTTCCAAGTTGGAGTTCGTATAGGTGTAATTGACGAAACCGTATAGATTCTGGATTATGCTATATTTAGCCTCGACCTCGATACCGTATGAGGTTGCTTTTCCGGCATTGACGTCCTGCGATTGGGATGGATCGAGGCTCACCCGGTTGGTCACTATCGCATCGTCGATCTTGTTGTAAAAGCCCCTGACACCCACCTTGAGGTCCTTGAATACTTGATAATCCAGCCCGATATCCGAGCCGATGCCCGTCTCCGGGGACAGACCCGGGTTTGGCAACTGGCCGTTTTTGCCCGGAACTCCGAGATCACTCGCATTCAATGTACCCGCGATAGATTTGATGCCGGGTACCAGGAAGCTGCTTCCGACATTCCCGTACGCAGACACATCCTGCGTAAAGTTGTAACGCACGCCTGCATTCCAGGTAGGTTTCTCCCATGACTCGCCATCCACCACCGGGATATTTCCCCCGATGAGATCGTAGCTCTGGTCGCTAAAAGTGTATCGGGCGCCTCCCCGGAAGAGCCACTTGCCCAGACCAAGTTCCTCCTGCACGTACAGCCCCGTCTGATTTGCCCTGGCATCGTTTTGTATCGTTTTTATCCCGGGGTTGGCCCATGTTTCGTAAGTGGCGTGCTGGTAATCCGTGCCAAATGTCAGGAGGCTCTTTTCGAAATGCTTGACAGAAAACGATACATCCAGAGGAATAATTTCCTGCTTCACTCCATCCCATTCCTTAAGCCTGAGATCTGGGTAATTATCCTCCTGCCAGCTACGGTCATAGTTGCGGTAGCCGGCCTTGATCTGGCCCGTAAGCACGCTGCTGAACTCGTTATAATAATCAACATTGGCAATTGTGTAGTTATGATCAAACTCCCGGTTCGGACGGCCCGCGTCCCCGTCATGAATCACGTGATTGATAAACGTCGAGAGCTTGTGTGCGTCGGACCCGTCGATAAAGTATGTTGAGCGAAAATACATCTTCGCCTTTTCATATTCCGGATTTTTCGTCATGTTCAGCCAGGAAGGGTTTGTCCCATAGTTGGTGTAATCCGAATTCTCGTAGCTTCCACCCAGATAGTAGTGAAAATTTCCTACCTTATTCTGATGATAGACCTGCTCCGTGATGGTATTGTAGGAGCCATAGTCATTCCAGACCTTCGTCATCATCCTGTCTACCTTCTCTTTCAGGATGAGGTTGGTGGTTCCGGCCAATGGACTCTCATTTCCGGCAAAATCCTGTGTGAGATAATTCGGATACAAGACCGACGCCGGGCCGCGCTGGATTTCTACTCGGTCCAAGGCCCAGGGACTCAGGTTCATGGTGTCTACGAAGGAATCTATCGGCAGGCCGTTGAGCATAAAGGTGCTGTACTTGGGGCCCAGACCGCCGAAGGAGCCCCAGTTGGCATCATTTCTCGACAGGACATTTACAAACACGTCCGGTTCGTAACTGAGCGCCTCTGCGACGTTTTTGTTTTCATAGATTCTTTCCTCCAATTGCCTTGAGTCGATGATATCGACCTTCTGCGTTACATTGCCTTTTGACTTCGGAAGCTTGGAGCTGGTTACGACCACCCCCTCCATTTGGTAGGCGGAGTAATCCTCTTTGAGATTGGATTTCTCATTTTGAACACCCGTTGTTACCTCCTGGGCCAGCAAAACAGCCGGGAAAAGCACCGCGGCCCCTAATAATACAAATATCCTCCTCTTTCTCATACCCCTCCTCCAAATCAGCATCAATTAGTCCCATATCGGAAGCGGGCGCCACCCGCTTCCATCCAGCAATGCGCGGAAATGCGAACCAGGGAAAAAGAGCGAGGGTGTTTGAGTTCGTGGGACAAAAAAAGCCACGAAAAACTTCACCTCGTTCGGTGAAAGCCTTCGTGGCCTTCGGTGCGGATTGAATGGTCTTGCGGAGAATCAATACTGCTTTTGAGTCAGCTCTTCTAAAGCCGGTGATTTCTGGTACTAAATCCTACACGAAATTGCAAGCAGAAATGTCCAGGATCAATTTCCCCGGCATCACTCAACCGGCTGCGCCAGTAATGAGAGAGTATAGCGGGAGATGGCGGCGTTCATTCCGTATTGCCGCACCCTGATGTAATAGGTTCCCGGCTCCAGTGCTTGAGCGCCTGTTCTATGGATAAGCGAGAAATGACCGACCCCGCTGTCATTATCTTTTACGATGAGTGTAAGCGGAGTGTTGGGGCCGAACAGGGCAATCACGGTGTCGCCTCCGGTCACCCCGTTTGTCTCTATGGTCACTTCACTGGTCTGGTCGAGCGTGAATTTCGCCCAGTCGACGTCCTGGGCTTTATGCAATGACCGGTACTGTGTTTCTCCGCTCAGGATCGTCTTGGCCATCGTCGGCAAGTTGTCGGATTCGTAGGTGTCCTTGATTTCGTTGTCCCTGATGCTGACCTGGGCGCTGTCGGGAAAATCCACACTATAGGTTGGCTCGGCGGAAAGGGTCACGATGACAGTCTCTCTGGTTTCGAAAGTGGAATCATCCTTTGGAGTCACGGGAATGGTTGCACTTGACCGTCCCGCCGGAATTATTACAGAACCTGGCAAACCCTTATAATCAGCCCCGCTGGTGGCTGATCCGCCCACGGTATAATTGACGGTCAGGGGTGAGACTGTGCTGCTCCCAGCCCTCGACACTTTGAATGCACCGCTGTCGGCTCCCCCCTCGGAGGCCGAACCGTCCGTCGCGGTTATCGTGACTTTAGGTTCGGAATAATCGGTGGTGATTTGAAGCGTGTGGGTCCATGAATGGTCCGATGCGCTGACTACCCAGTCATAGGATGAAATTGTGTACCCATTTCCGGGCCACGGGTCCATGTAGTTAAGTCTGTTGCCGATCATACCCCGTCCAACCAGGAAGTGGCCTCCTCCGCCTGTCCATCCAAAGCGCATGACAAAAGGCCTGCCTGCGTCCAACTCTGTTCTTGCTGTCGATTGATCAAGGTAGCTATTAATGAAATCGCTTTTGACCCCCCAGTGTTCCAGAATAGCCCGCAGGCTGCCATCACCCGTAGACAGGGAATTCGGCTTATTGCAGGCCGACCTCCAATCGAATACGAAATTCCCGCAGCAATCCGTTCTGTCCCAAGCCCAATTAGCTATCTTACATTGCGACGGGTAATCACTGCTATTGTAATAAGCCAATACGGATTGGCTGCTTCCAGCCCAACACCATTGGCTGTGCTCCTGAATTTTCCTCGGAACCGATAAAAGGCTGTCAGCAAGGCAATCCGAGCACAAAATGAGCGCGAGAAGCCCAATGAGCAGATTGATTTTCCAGAATGATTTACTCTTTTTCATAGTTCGTCCCATTCCCGCAAAGATGAGAGGAGAGAGTCCGGCATGTGACTGCCAAGCCGGTTCAGCGAGCTAATCCATGGACCGGGCCGCGTCGATCGTCATCTTAACCGGCCCCCGCAAACCGGTGATGATGTCGGCCGGATCATACAGGGTTGCACCTCCCGCTGCCTTCAACCTTTCTTTCATCTCCGCCCCAAGGGGCGCCATTTTCGTTCCCGCGGCACCCGAAATGACGACAAAGTCGGCCGCTGCCTGGTAAACCCTGACAAAGACTCTCTCACCGTCCTCGCCGGAAGACGCCGATTCCAGGGCACTAGCCCACTGTAGCGCCAACCCGGAACCGCCTATCGAAACCGCCTTATATTCGTTGCCGACCTTATCCACGGTGAGAAGGGCGCGAATCCGTCCCCGGGACATTACCGGGAAAAACCAGATCTGAGTTGGGAGAATCAACTCGTGCACGGAAGTCTTTCCATCATAGGAGAGAATCGACTCGGGCGGAATGGTGTGAACCCTGAAGCCTTCACCAAGTACAGCCTGGTTGACCTCGTCCGTGTTTGATAAATTGAAGTGTGACAGCGCGTCGGGAGGGATCGACTCCAGCAGGGATCGATATCCCTCTTCGGCCGCCGCTTTTACTTCAGGCGGGACATCCCGCGCTGAAAGCGGCACGACACTGATCCAGAGTGTCAAGCAGATCAAGAGGCCAGACAAAATGTTCAAACCGAGAAATCGTTTCCTGGTCAGACGACTCTTATTCATGGAAGAACCTTTCGAGCTGTATCATTGGCGCCAAGAACGTAAGAACGAAACCGATTACTCCGCTCCAATCAGCCTGATAGTCCGTCCCCATGGCTCGAATTGCCGCATTGCCCGGGGCCATGGGAAGTCAATGCAAAGAAGCCGGGATCAACAGTCTGTTGTCCCGCGAAATGGCTATGTCCGCGCAATATACAGACCCTTTTGGCCCTGCTTCTCATCAATTGCGTTTAATGTATCGGATGGGGCTCTGGCATTATTAATCGGTTCGACACAAAGAATTGTTGACCTTAAAGTGCATTGCCGCTTGCCTGGCCTCAGGGGAGAATTCCTTGACGGGCACCGCGATGCCTGTTGACCAACTATTGTATTCACATCACTCCGCCCATATAAGTTCATAAAAATACTCACCAATTGTCTCATATTAGACGATGCTGGAAATCGTCTGGTCAGCGCTTATACCAGTGTTCAGGGCAGGGGACGAGTGCATAGCGGGAAAAGACATGGAGCAGTGCTGCATCGGGTTTGAGCGGCTTGATACTTCTTCCAACAAATATCAAATGCTATCGGGAACGGGGGAATATTTATGCGTCTCAAATGCACTCTGTTCAGATCATTTATCTCCGGCTTGATCCTGTGTTCGTTTGTCTTTATCAGCCCGCGAGACCGGGAAACCGCTGATCCATGTTCACGCCCGCAAGACTGGCTGGTAAGTCATGAATCATGAGAAGATGACCGATGACGAGTTGGGCCTGGCAGTGGAAGGTAGTCGGCAGACCATCTTTAAAACCGCATTATCAAAACCTTGAGAAGGCAAATGTAGGACAAAATCAGAAAGACGAAGGCTCACGGGGAGTGCCACACAAATGTTGAACCGAGTCCAGCGGATTGCAGGGAAGGCTAAGCGCTGGAAACATCAAGCCTTACAAAATTGGCGGAAGCGCATGGGAATCGAACCCACCTGGGACGCCCTTCAGCGCCCCACACCGGGTTTGAAGCCCGGGAGCCCCACCAGTGAGCTTGGCGCTTCCAAAGGTGACACATATATACTGATTTTAATGATTTGGCAACTCCTCGTTTCTCTCGCAAGTTCCATCTTGCTCTGCTCATTCTTCAACCAGTCCAACTATAGTCCAACTCTTCGCAAAATATCCTGAACAGTTTGCCCTGTAAAGGGGCATCCCTTCACAGTTTTTAAGCCTCTCTGATTTAAATCTTCCGCGATCTGGACATAGGTCCTTCGGGGTTGACCTTTGGGCTTCCTTCTCAGGTCTTTGATAAGCTGGATGATTTCAGGGGCTTTACCGGAGTAGCCTTTCTGCCCCTCGCACTTGCCTCTCTCCGCTCTTGCCTTCTCCCTGGCATTCCGCAGCTTCTTCACGAGAAGGTTCTTTTCCAGTTCGGCGAAAATGCCTTGGATTTGGATAAGGGCTTTCTTCATGGGGTCTGCTTGGCTTGCTTCGGTAACATTTTCCTCTGTCCTAGCGGAGATCAGGGTAATGCCCTTCGAGGCAAGATAGATCAGAAGTGTTTCCTGAATCCGGTATTCCCTGGCTAATCTGTCCATGCCTTCGATAATGATGGTCCTGACTCCATCCTTCAGGATCTCGGCCACCATCTCTTGGAAAGCTGGCCGATC
>JBDKTY010000072.1:0-16646 GCA_039679945.1 Syntrophobacter sp.
GCCGTGAGCGCACCTCCCTGCCGGCATGCAGCGCTACCATGAGGTCACCGTCGCCTACCGGCACGATTTTGCCTTCCCGGGCAAACAACCGGTGAGAAGCGGCCACGCCAGGCAGGACCAGGAACAATTTCGCCAGCGTTCGCATTGAAATAGCATCCAGGCATTTCTAATGATCATTATCATTTACCTAATCCACCCATCAAGTTCCTTGCCAAAAGTGATTCACGTATCTATTAATCTCTTAAGAGGCATTTTGAACCGGTCTGCTGCCTTTCTTTATTTCGCTTTACGGGCATCGCGACCCATGTCCCATAATAGATGCACCAAAAGGGGAAATTCTTCTCTTCCGGCCGTGCTGCTCAAAAACTGGTCAACACCCCCGTCCCGGAGTCCGTCATTAGCCCGAACACGGGAAGGCTTGCACAACTACCTGGAATCAAGGAGAAACCCGCATGCGCTGGAAACTGGTCCTGGGTACCGTCGTTGGATTGGTCGCCGTTTTGGTCGTAGCGGCCTATTTCATCATTTCGAGCTATAACTTTAACGAACTTAAGCCCGAGATAAGCCGGGCAGCCAAGGAAGCCACGGGGCGCGAATTGAAGCTGGCCGGAGATATCGGGCTGAAGATCGGCCTGAGCCCAGCGCTCGTTGCGGAGGGCGTGAGCTATCAGAATGCTTCATGGGGCTCGCGGCCCGAGCTTGCCGTCATCAAAAGGCTCGAAATGCAGGTTGCTCTCTTTCCGTTGATCCACGGGAAGGTCGAGCTTCAACGCGTCGTTTTAATAGAGCCGGATATATTGATCGAGACGGACAAGACCGGAAAACTGAATCTTGTTTCCGAGACCACCAAAGACTCACCCCCGGCGGGAGCAGACAAGGGGGGCGCCGTGGCGATCCCCGCCCTGACGTTTCACGAAATGCGAATCGAGAAAGGGCGGCTGCTCTTTAAAGACGGTCAAACCGCCAAAACCTATTCGCTCGCGCTTGAAAAGCTGACAGCCTCCTACCCTTCCCCGGAGAGTCCGGTTCGGTTGGAACTAAAGGGCGCATTCAATGATAAGCCCCTTGAAGTGGCCGGAAGTGTCGGATCATTGGTTGCTTTGACCGATCCTCAAGGAACGTGGCCGCTGAAAATCGCATGCAAGGCAGGCAATGCGACTTTTGACATGGACGGTGAGATCAAGAGTGTCATGCGTGACAGAAACTTCGCAATCAAGATCGACGCCCGAGGAACATCTGTTTCCGATGTCGCCGGGTTAGCTCAAATAGCCGGTGTGCCCGCGATCGGTCCTTTTAAGATAACAGGCAGAGTTGTTGGGCAAGGGGCAAATCCGGCCCTCGAAAATCTCGACGTCGACCTGGGGACGGAAGAGCAGGCCAAATTAAAAATGACCGGCTCCATCAAAGATCCTTTGGCTCGTCGAGGCATTGATATCACTTTCGATCTGCAGGGCAGGGAAACCGATAAAGCCGGGCGGCTCGCGGGCCTGTCGATCCCGGCCGCCGGTGTGTTCCATATCTCCGGTCATGCCGTCGATTCCGGAGAGAAGGCTTACAAGGTTAACGACCTCAAGATTGCGCTTGCCGGCTCGGACCTCGGAGGAACCGTGGATCTGAACGCCGCGGGCAAAACGCCCAAAGTCAGCGCGGCGCTTTCGGGCGGGAAATTGGACCTGCGCTCCTTCATGCCAAAGGATACCGGGAAAAAACCGGCTGAAGCGGCCGCAAGGCGGGACAGGGTCTTTCCCGCAACGCCCATATCGATAGAACTGCCAAAGGTTGTGGATGTCGACTGCCGGCTGCAGGCCGGAGAAATTCTTACTCCCCGGCAGGTGCTGAACAGCACGACCCTCAATATGTCGCTGGCCGGGGGAACACTCGATGTACAGTCACTCAAGACAAGTTTCGGAGGAGGAACCCTGGATGCGAAGGTCAACGTGAGCCCCAGGGGCAAAGCGCTGGCGCTCCGGATGGTCGTTAAAGCCAAGGGGCTGGACCTTGCCCGGGTGACAAAGGAACTCGAAGCGTCCCAAAAGCTCGAGGGGCATATGGACCTTGACGTGGACGTCTCGGGCACTGGTGAATCGATCGCGGACCTGATGTCGTCGCTCAATGGGAAAACGGTTTTGACAGTAGGCAACAGCCGCATCCAAAATAAATATATCGACCTTCTGGGCGCGGATTTTAGCGCCAGCGCCTTTCGGCTTTTAAATCCATTGAGCCAGAAAGCCGAGTATACGGAGATTAATTGCTTCGTGAGTGGTTTCGATATCAAAAACGGCATGGCGAAAACCACGGGGTTGGTGCTTGATACGAACCACATCACCGTGGTCGGAGAAGGCGCCATCAACCTGAAGACCGAGGGCCTCGACATTGCGCTCAAACCGTCGCCCAAGGAAGGCACCGGGTTTAGCGGACTGGGCAAAGTCAGCGTAAGCGCAAGTGAACTGGCAAAGGCGCTCAAACTGAGCGGCACCCTCGCCAAGCCCTCCCTTGCAATCGATCCGACGCAATCGGCCATTGCCCTCGGGAAAGCAGTGGGCGGCATGGCCCTTTTCGGTCCCGCGGGTATAGCGGCATCGCTTGCCAGCGGGAGTTCCGGCCAGGGGAACCCGTGCGTCCTGGCTATCGAGGCTGCCAGGAAGGGCGTAAGGCCCTCCGATACCTCCGAGAAGAGTGTGGTCGAAAAGACCACCGAGGGGACCAAAAAGGCAGTCTCCGGGGCCGGTGGCAAGGTTAAGAAGCTTTTCGGCAGATGAACCGGAAGCGTCGTACCCCCGGCTCCTGAACGCGATTTCTCGCAATATAAGTGAGAGAGCGTCCCCTTTCACTCCACATCCACAAACCAGCGATCCCGAACCCGCCGGACTGCGCCTCCTTGCGTTCGGCCATCCGCGCAATGGTCAAATGACCACGTTCCCTTTGGCCATTAAGCCAACATCACGAAACGCGAAGCCCGGGCCGATCATTTTTTCCCAAATCCATTACGCTGAATTTACGGGAAAAAAACGACAACATTTACCGTGGTACAGTCAATGCAAAGGAAGTCGGCTAATCGCCGTTTTGAATGTTGCCCGCATGGCAGGCAAATTAATAGAAGTTGCGTTCGGGAAGCCGATGGCCCCCGCCTTCAGTGCCGAGGTATCGAAGCATGAACGGGAGCGCCCTTCCTTCAACATCTTGCGGGCGGACGCCATCCTGAATGCAACCGGGATGACTCGCATTAACTAATTAAACGTCAGGAGAAGTATTCAATGCGTCTTTCAGATTTCACCATCGGCACGCGACTGGCTATCGGCTTCAGTGTCCTTCTTGTTCTTTTCGCGGCGGTAACCTTCATAGGTTTCTCGCGAATCAGCGGAATGACCGATGACCTGGATTATTTCACGCAGGACGGGGTCCCCAAAGTACTGATGGCGGCTCGAATGCAGAATAACTACCAGACAACCGCCAGAACGCTGCGCAACATGGTCCTGACAAAAGACCCGGCGCTCACGAAGCAGGAAAAGGAGAAGTACGATAAAGCGGATGCCCAGTTGAAGACCGATGCCGACGCACTGGAGAAGCTCTTCTACACTCAGGCTGCCAAGGAAATCATTGGGAGGATCAAGAGCAATCTGTCCCAGATCAAGCCTCTGATGGACAAAACCCTTGCATTGGCGATGGAGGAAAAAGACCAGGAGGCCACCGGCGTCATCTTCAAGGACATAATCCCGGTCCAGGCAAAGCTGATGTCTGATTTGGACGGGATGATCCAGCTCATTACCAATACAATGACCAAGAGAGGCGCTGAAGCAGCGAGTGCTGCTCATGCCGCCAAATATCTCATCCTCATCCTGGGATGCATAGGATTGCTGGTTGGTATCGCCGCGGCATTGCTCATTGCGTGGAGCGTCACCAAGCCCATCAAAAAAGCGATCATGGGACTCGCGGATGCTTCCAACCAGGTGGCTTCGGCATCCTCGCAGGTCTCCGCATCGAGCCAGCAACTCGCGGAAGGCGCCTCCGAGCAGGCGGCGGCGATCGAAGAGACCTCCTCATCCCTCGAAGAACTGGCTTCCATGACGAAACAGAATGCTGACAATGCCGGCCACGTGAACCAGATAGTCAGTGAATCGCGGAAAGATATGGAACAGGTAAAGGAATCCATGGGCAAACTGAATCTCTCGATGCAGGAGATCTCGCAAACGAGTGAACAGACCCAGAAGATTGTGAAGACCATCGATGAGATCGCCTTCCAGACAAACCTGCTGGCCCTGAACGCCGCCGTTGAGGCGGCGCGGGCGGGTGACGCGGGAGCGGGGTTTGCCGTGGTGGCCGACGAGGTGAGAAACCTCGCCTTGCGGGCCGCCGAAGCCGCCAAGAATACCGCGGACCTTATTGAGGGATCCGTGAAGAACGTTCAGGAAGGTTTCGGAGTCGTTACAAAGACAAACGAAGATTTCCTCCGGGTAGCAGAGGGCGCAGCCAAAGTCGGCGAACTGGTCGCGGAGATTGCCGCGGCTTCCCAGGAGCAGGCCCAGGGGCTCGATCAGGTTAACCGGGCCGTGACCGATATGGATAAGGTGACACAAAAGAATTCCGCCAGCGCGGAAGAGACCGCCTCCGCTTCGGAGGAAATGAGCGCGCAGGCGCAACAAATGAAAGAGTTTGTTGCCGACCTGTCAAAGCTGGTCGGGGGGAGCGGCGAGGTCGTGGAACGGCGCGGGACGCCAGCGCGATCGGCTGACCGGGAGACTCTGAATGCAGTACATGTACATGGGAGACAGCCACTCCTTCCCGCCAAACCCAAAAACGGGAATGGGCACGCTCACGCCAGGGTACTCAGAGCCGAGAAGCTGATACCGTTTTCCGAAGATCATAAGGACGAGTTTTGAGCCGTCCCGCGACACCGCGGGAAGAAGTTTTAAGAAGCCTGAACGTTAAAGCAGTGCGCGGTCCAATCGGGGCAGAGTCATCATGACTCTGCCCATACCAACGGCTTGCGGGAAGATGATTGAAAAGCCAACAACTTCTTGTTCTTTGTAACAAATTACCTGCATAGTATCCGTTCGGCTGCTTATATCAGGAGTTAACTTTAAGATTTCTCTAAAGAATCTGAATTTTTGTTCCGAATAAACGTGCAATCCCTAAAATAAAGTTCGAGCACTCCCCTTTACAACTCCACGACATAGCAAATCCGAGCGCGCCGTCTCGTCATGCTATGCTTGAACTCATACGGAGTTGCATTCAAGATGAGTCTATCCCTAAATTGAATATGCCGTTCAGAATTGACCCGTTCTACCCTTCGATACCTCAGGGCGAACGGGGGTATATTCTCTTGAACACAAATTAGTATCATTGGCTGACAGATTTTCTTAATCAGTCTACTGTTATGAGTAGCAATAGCACGAGGAGCCTGTAATATTCACAACTAGAATTATATACCTGAAACATGCACTTATCATCGGCATCATGCCATTTGCCGCTGCATCGTTTGCCCATGCACAGGAAGTGAAGGTTGGAGCGGGGGCAGCCCTGGCCGAGGCACGCTCACTCCAGCGAAAGCCGGAGTTTATATAAAATGCATTCACGATATTGCTTTTCAAGCTCAATAGATCGGGGGAATGATTCCCCCGCCCACCACGAGGCTCCGCCAGACGATGCGGGCGGCCCAGGCGGCGAAAAACACCGTCTTCCAGCCCGCAGTATTCATAACTTTCCGGGAGGAAGCGTAAAAAGTCCTGTATAGACCATGTGTTAGCTGGATTTTCATTCTCAACTTCGGCCGACAGTGTGTTATCGTCCCAAGATCGCTTCAAGCCCCGAGCATCGCATCCTTATTGGGCTTTTCGGACGCGGACCGCGATTCATGAATAATGCGGGCGGGATTGAGGGCGCCGTCGGTAAGTAAAGGAAGGCTCCACGGTCGTTGAGAAGCCCTGTGCCGTCTCCGTGGAATAACCGCGGGCCTGGTGGGAAGAGGCGGCCGTTCTTTTTGCCGCACGGGATGACTTCCACGGCAAAAGAGTATACACTTGGCCCTTGACGGGACTGCCGGACGCATGGCATCGGACAGTGGAAGAAACAGTTTTCACAAGAAAACCTTCAAAAAACCATAATTTCGCAAAGTCTTTCGAAAAGGTTATTGCGTTTGCCACTTCTGTTTGACAGATTGCTCGAAAGCCCATAAAGTCTGCCATCGATCCACCAGGCATGATGGAACGGCGAAGATGGTGGAAAGTGACTACTGCCCGCTTTTTGGGTGTGGATTTCTCCGGTCCGGGTTTGATAGTTGCGGATGTCCTTCAATCGGGGGCGAGGAATACGAAGCTCCCTGCAGGAGACTGATGAAAATAATCACCGTCATTCCGACCTACAATGAGGTGGAGAATATAGGTCCCCTTTTGGAGGAACTGCAAAGGCATTACCGGGAAATACCCCATGAGACGCACACCCTTGTCGTTGACGACGGATCACCCGACGGGACAGCTCTGGCGGTCATGGAAAAACAACGCCGCTATGCCAACATCCACCTGCTCAACGGCAAGAAAGAGGGGCTTGGGGCCGCCTATGTCCGGGGCATGCGCCATGCCCTCGAAAATCTCGAAGCGGACCTCGTATTCGAGATGGATGCTGATTTTTCGCACAAACCCGAAGATATTCTCCCCATGGTTACCGCCATCGAGGAAGGGGCCGACTTCGTTATCGGGAGCCGCTATGTCTCGGGGGGCAAAATTCCCGAAAAATGGGGATTCCTGCGCAGGATGAACTCGCGTTGCGGCAACATTGTGGCGCGCTACCTCGCGGGCCTGCACAAAGTCCGTGACTGCACCGCGGGCTTTCGAGCCATACGGGCTTCGGTTCTCCAGAGGATCAACCTGAACGATATCGGTGTGCGTGGTTATGCTTTCCAGATAGCGCTCCTTTACAAGGCGATGGCCAATGGCGCGGCCATCAGGGAAGTTCCCGTGGAATTTGTCGACAGAACGCGGGGCAAATCGAAGCTGGGGCTGGCCGATATCGCGGAGTTCATTCTCAGCGCGGGAAAAATCCGGTTTCGCGATTCAGGAAAGTCATTTATCAAGTTTTCGATAGTCGGAGCTTCGGGAGTAGTTGTAAACCTGGCCTTCTTCAGCTTTCTGCTGAGCCTCGGGGTGAGCAAATACCTTGCATCCCCGGTCGCCGTGGAATTGTCCATTCTGTGGAACTTTTTCCTGAACAACTTCTGGACGTTCCGTTCCCGGGACGTTACCCGGAAGATGTCCACTCGTGGAGTATTGTTCAATACGGTGGCGCTGCTCGGCCTGGGTCTAAGCTACTCGGTGTTTCTTGTCCTCAACAGCTTTTTCCCCGATCTGCACCCCGCGGTCCAACAGATCATCAGCATCCTTCCCGCCACGGCCCTGAACTATTCGCTGAATTCCAGGTGGACTTTTCGAGAGTCGCGAACGGGGCTAAAAGAGCAGCTCATGGAGTCTTAGCTCTCATCAGGCGGGATGCCGCGGGTCTGCTCGTCCCGGCCCGGGCGGGCCGGTTCACCGCGCGCGGCTAATCAATATGGCATACCATTACGGCGGCGTTTTCATAGGGACAGGATAATCCCGTGATGCCGGGTTTTTCCAGGACCACCCAGGTGACCCCGAACCGTTCCTTCAGGCGCCGAAAATCTTCCAGGCCAAAGTTTTTCCAGCCGCGGAGCGCGGTCGCCTGCTCATACCATTTCGTCGAAATCCCCGAAAGATCCACGGACTGATCCGACGTCAGCTTGTTTGCCGCAAACAGGACACTGACAACAACGGGGTCCTTTACCAGATCCGGCATCATACTCCGCTCGGCCAACGCCCTGAAACCGTGGAACTCAGCCCCCGAGGTCTCCATGAAGTAGGGGTCAAGAGCGAAAAAGACATCTTTGGGCGTGTTTTCCCTGACCCAGTTGAAAGCCTGCACCCATTGATTCCTGGGCTCCATCCCGGGCCACTCGATGTGGTCGCTTGACGAAAACTGGTATCTCTGGACCGCGAACATGCCAATGCAAAACGGGAGGAAAAAGATCATCCAGCGTAGCGGCTTGTTCTTCAAAATCTTTTCACCCACGAGTCCGCCGCAGCAGAGCATCAGCACCAGGTAGACCAGGTGAAAGCTTCGCATGGGCTGGAGGCCCAGGAATCGCTCAAGCAGAGGCATGCTCATGGCCAGAGAGATTGCCGCGAATACAAGCCCGAAAATCGAGATGCGCCTGCTGACCAGGCGGAAGGAGGGCAAACCGCCTTCCATGCGGCTGAACGCCCACAAAATCACCAGTGGGGCAACCACTCCAAGCAGCTCGTACCATTTCCATTGAAGAAGATAATAGTACGAGCAGGTAACCTGGTCCCAAATGGGGGCGCCGGACTGGGCAACGGGAACTGCCGCGAGGAACGCCCCGAGCTTCGCCTGGAGGCCCTTGCCGCCGCCGCGCCATGCGAGAAGCGCGGCAAACGAAACCCCCTGCAATGCCATGAGGGGACTGATAACAGCCGCGAAAAGCAGCCAGCAGGCCGCCCTCGCGAGTCGCCTGTCGAGCACTTCGACAAGCGCGAACAGGATAAATGCCGTGGCGAACGACCGGGGGTGCAGATACTGGTCTACCAGCAGCAGGGCCGTACCGGTCACGGGCATGGTCATGAGCGCGGCTATCAGGGTTACGGAAGCCCACTGCGCCGCCGGTCCCGCGAACAATTTGCGGCTCAGCCGGAGACATCCCGCCAGTACCAGGAATACCGAAACCAAATACGCGGCGAAAATAACCGCTTCGATGCGAAGGTGGCTGAGACGGACCACAAACGCAATAATTTCGTTGTAGAGAGTGAATTTCATCTGAGGGAGGAAGAACATGGAATCATGAGGAAAAAGAGACCGGTCGAGCAGGCTCTTGATTGCCGGCAGGTATACAGCCTCATCTTCAAGGCCGAGGTGATAGCCGTGCACTCCGAGACCGACAAAGGTCAGAACGATCAGGACCGCAAAATCGGTCAGTATTGATTTCCTAAAAAGCCAACCGAGCAATTGTGAACTTCTGACGAAGCAATTAGCGGAAATAATGGGATTATATCGTATGGGAGAAGACTCCGGGTGACGCATTGTCGGTACATTCATTGCTCTTTGATACCCCCACCGGCCGTAGATCAACACGACAGCCAGTGTACCATATTCTTCTCATTCTTCACCCGTGATTTCTTGCCTGACTGACTGCATTATGGAGCCACTCCCCCGAAGCACCCCTTCGCAAGTTCCCGAAGTATCTTGCAATACGCACACTCGCAGTCCTGATGGCCTTCCCTGGCTTCCGTCCAGTTCTGAATTATGTCGCGCATGTGCCGCATTGCAGTGTTGTACCCCGCCGTGTACGCCTTTATTTCCGCCTCAGTCACAGTCTGCTCCTTCTGAAAGAGCGCAGCTACTTACCATCTCAACAAGTCTAGATCAGAAGTGGCATAACAGGTTCATAGATGTTCAGGTATTCTAACTATAACCCCTTGCTATCACAAATGGAAATTGCCGATGGTTGATATAATTTTTTGCTTTTGTTGCTGGCAGCGTATTTACAACATCCCTTTAGTGCCGCACCCACTCACGGAGAACTTGCTGAAAATCGGTGCTAATTGATGTTTCTTTCAGGAAATCAATTGGGACCGGCCTCCTGAACAGAGGGCAAACGGCTTATCAGTATTGAATCTCCTCCAGATTCAGCAATATCCACAAGTTATCCTTCATCTATGCCATTAACGGCCCCGAATCCATTATTTGATGAGAAGCAGCACATTAGTAGATATTGGCTGTCTGCTTCCGGGAGACCGCGGACCGGGCGTCCACATGTGTCCCGTCCCGCGAGGAGACGTTGCCGGAAGGCAGGAATGCCCGGAAAACAGTCCCTCTGCCCGGGCTGCTCTCCACGGTGATAGCGCCCCCGTGGCGTTTTACGATACCTTGCACCAGAGTGAGCCCCAGACCGATGCCGGTACTGCCCTGGCTTCTCTTCCCCCTGTAGTAACGTTCGAAGATGTGAGGCAGGTCCTTTTCCGGTATACCCGAACCCGTATCGGATACGATGACGAAGGTTCCGCCTTTTTCCGGACAGGTCTCCGTTCTGATCCCCACGCGCCCGCCACCGGGCGTGTGTTTCAATGCGTTATCGATCAAATTGGCGATCACCTGGGAGAGCCTCGCCCTGTCCCCCTCGACCTTCGCACCCGACACCGTCGAGACATCCAAGGCTATCCCCCTTTCAAGCGCGACGGGCATGAAGGTTTGAGCAACCTCGCCAGCCAGTTCATCAATGCCCAGGGTTTCAACCTTCAGCGCAAGGACACCGCTCTCGGCTTGGGCCACTTCCAGAATTGTACTGGCAAAATTGAGGAGTTGATCGCTGCTTTCCATGATCTGTATGAGCGCCTCCCTGTAATCGCTTGCGCGCCTCGGTTCATTTAGCATGACTTCCGCCATGCCCCTGATCCCCGCTATCGGAGTGCGCAGATCGTGCGCGAAACTGTCCGTCACCTCGCGCATTCCCTTGACCAGTGTGTCAATGCGATCAAGCATTTCATTAAAGGATTCGGCCAACTGGTTCAGTTCGTCTCTCCTGCCGGAAACCGGCATACGGTGCCCATCGGAAAGGCTGCATATGCATGATGCCGCGTGCGCCATCTCCCGAATTGGCGAGAGAGCCCTGCGCGCCATGAAGCCTCCGGCCAGGACGGCAAGCACGAGAGCGGGGAGAGTAATCAGCAGAAGGTATTTCGACAACCGGCGCAGCCACGCCTCATTTTCCGACAGCATGAGGCCGAGCTGGACGACCGAACCGTCGGGTAGACCGCTGTAGAGCACCACCGCCGCCCGCTCGCCATCGAGCACCAGCTTTTCGATTTCCCGGGTCCCGGAGCGGACCCTGGCCGCGAGTTCATTGTCAACCCGCGTCCGCGCCCATTTTCCGGGGGCGGTTTCATGAATAACCTTGCCTTCGGGATCGATGAGCCGCCCCATGAAGCGCTCACCCTCGGCGGTGTTCTCCCGGTTCAACTGCTGGATCACACCAGCGGCCCTGCTGTCGCGGAAAGCCATGTCGGTCTCGGTCAACTCTTCCTTCAGGCGGGTGTCCGTCCAGCGGTTCAATTGTTGGTGCAGGAGGAAGTAGAACGACCCGAACACCGCCAGGAAACAGAAACCAAATACGCCCGCATACCAGAGCGTCAGCCGGCACGCCAGTCGAAGTCTACATCGCATCGTTTTCCACCAGGCTGTAGCCTGCCCCGCGGACGGTGTTGAGGAGCCGAGGCTTATCGGCCCTCTCTATTTTTTCCCGAAGGCGGCACACGTGAACATCCACAATATTGGTCGAGGGATTGAAGTAATACCCCCACACATGCCGTAGGATCTGGGTACGGGTCTGCACCCTTCCCTTGTTTCGCATGAAGTACTCCAGCAGTCTGAATTCCTGAGGCTGCAGCTCGATCTCCTCCTCACCCCGGAAAACCTTGCGGGCAATGAGATCCATCACGAGGTCCGAGGCCTGCAGCCTGGCTGGCTCGCGGTCCCCTTGCGCCCGCCTGAGAATGCTCTGTATTCGAGCCACAAGCTCGGCGAAAGCGAAAGGTTTGGTCAGGAAGTCGTCGCCTCCCGACTGAAGCCCGAGGACGCGGTCATTGACGTCCTGCAGCGCGCTCAGGATGAGGACCGGCGTGTTAATCTTCCGGTTCCTCAGTTCCTGCAGGACTTCAAACCCGTTGAGCGAGGGGAGCATGATATCAAGGACAATAACATCGTGCGCCTCCCGTATCCCCAACTCCAGCCCGTCCAGTCCGTTTCCGGCCACATCTACCATGAACTTCGCCTCGGAAAGACCCCGACGGAGAAATTCAGCGATTTGCCGGTCGTCTTCCACAACAAGGACTCGTACCTGGTTGTCAGTCTCCATATGCTCTCCTCAATTCCTCCGAGGAAGAATTCGATAGCTTGCCCGGACGACTTTCAGGTGTAAGAACCGGTTCCGTGCCTTCGTTTGAATCAGCTACCGGGCTCGATAAGACGCTGTTTGTGAAATATTAACTATTCTTAACTGGTTAATTCAACATCATCCAATTAGAATTCTTCTCAGCCACGAAGCATTATCTAATCATGGATTTGGGCTGGCGCCTCAACGACTGCCTATTGCCCAAGAAATTCACAGCGAGATTCGTAATCCTGATGAAACGTGTCTCAAATCAGAACCATTATTTTCACCAACGAAAGGAGAGCCGGTGAACGTAACGAGAAGAGACTTCCTCAAATACTGCGTGGGCTCCGCGGCGGCACTCGGACTGGAATTTTCCGCGCTTGGAACGCTGGAAAAGGTATTGGCCACCGGAGGCGGACCTCCCATTATCTGGATTGCGGCGGCCAACTGCACGGGATGCACCGTGTCCCTGGCCAACCGCGTTGCCACCGGGACCCCCACTGATGTGGCCGATCTTTTGATAAACACGGTCAATCTGGCATATCACCCGAACCTCATGGGAGCGGCTGGCTCCCTGGCGGTTCGGAATGCGCTCGATGCAGAGAACTCGGGTTCTTTTATCCTGGCGGTGGAAGGAGGCGTTCCGACAGCTTTCGGCGGGCGGTGCTGCTATGTCTGGAACGAGAACGGTCGGGACATGACGGCGATGGAAGTGGTGAATCGCCTGGCGCCGAAAGCGAAAGCTATTCTCGGCATTGGAACGTGCGCGAGTTTCGGAGGTATGTCCGGAGCGGCTCCCAATCCCACGGCTATAAAGAGCGTGCAGTCCCTGACGGGAAAGGCGACCATCAACATTCCCGGATGTCCCGCTCATCCCGACTGGATCGTGGGCACAATCGCGAAGCTGCTTACCGGCACGACGGTAAAGCTGGATTCCTCCAGGCGGCCTACCGATTTCTTCGCCTCCAACATACACAACAGTTGTCCAAGAAACGAACAAACATGGGCCACGACTTTCGGCCAGGAGGGACTTTGCCTCAGAGACAAAGGCTGCAAGGGGCCGAACACGCGTGGAGACTGCCCGAGCCGCAAATGGAACGGCGGGACCAACTGGTGCGTGGGCGCCAACGCACTTTGCCTCGGGTGCACGGAAAGCGGATTCCCGGACCGTTTTTCCCCCTTCTTCAGTTCGGCTGGGGCGCTTCCTTCGGAGCACCGAAGCACCTTGAAGTCGTGTTCGAGCTGTCACAGTCAATCGAGCCTGAACGGCGACGACTAAACCCTGGGGGCACACTCCCGGACTCATGGCTGCCAAAGGGTAGAACCGCGCGCCCTGGGGTCGATCTCCAGGCAGTCGTGGCCGGGCCGTAGACAAGGACGGGATCAACCCGTTCCCATTGCAGACCTGTTCGAGCCCCCCGGGCTCGATCGTAAAGACCATCCCCCAGTGCTCGCTCTTTTCCCGCGTTCCGGGGAGATGGCCAAGTGGAGGCTGATGTGGCTAGCGTAATTACGGTAATGGATCCGGTAACCCGGATTGAAGGACATATGAAGGTAGAGGTCACCATCGATACGGTCGGCGGCATGACCAAGGTGGTGGATGCCAGGTGCACGGGGACCCTGTTCCGGGGGTTCGAGACGATTCTGAAGGGCCGGGACCCCAGGGACGCGCCCGCCATCACGGAGCGGATCTGCGGAGTATGCCCCGTCTCTCACGGGATGGCTGCGACTCTGACCCTCGAATCGGCAGCCGGAACGCCCGCTCCGGCCAACGGGAGGATCATCCGCAACCTGGTGCTCGGCTCCAATTTCATCCAATCCCACCTGCTTCATTTCTATCTTCTATCGGCGATGGATTTTGTCAAAGCCCCCAATTCAGCGCCATGGACTCCCTCGTGGAACCCGACGGATTCCGTAAACGGCGCCGACCTCGACTTCCGCTCCGACGCTTCCCTGGACGCGGTTTCCGGCCATATTCCCAAGGCGGTCGAGATGCGGCGTGTCGCCCACCAGATGGGCTCGATTTTTAGCGGAAAACTTCCCATGCCGGCCAATTTCCTCGCCGGCGGGTCAACATCGGTCCCGAATTCATCGCGCACGATCGCTTTCAGGTCGTACCTGTCCCAACTGCGCAATTTCATCGACAACACCTACATCCCCGATGTGGAAGCGATAGCCAACCTTTACCCGGATTACACGCAGGTCGGCCGGGGACCGGGCAACCTGCTGGCCTACGGCGTCTTCGACCTCAATAACGCCGGGACCACGAAGCTCCTCCCCCGTGGTCTGTTCACCGGCGGGGCGGTTGGCGCCCTCGATCTCACCAGGATAAAGGAACATGTCGCTTACTCGTGGTACAGCGGATCGACCGCGGCCGCTCCCGCCTCCGGCGTGACCACCCCGGTCGATCCGGACACCAAGACGAGCGCCTATTCCTGGCTGAAGGCGCCGCGCTACGCCAAGGCTCCCTACGAGACCGGGCCCCTTGCCAGGATGAAAGTCAGCGGGAAGTACACCGGGGGTGTTTCGGTAATCGACCGTCATTTGGCGCGCGCCATGGAAGCCAAGGTTGTGGCGGATGCCATGGATGGATGGCTTACCCAACTCGAGTCGAACCCGAGCCGTCCGGTTTACAACGCGTACACCACTCCCGTTACCGGGACCGGCGTCGGCCTGACCGAGGCACCTCGCGGCGCGCTGGGGCACTGGCTGAGCGTCACCAGCTCGAAGGTCTCCAGCTACCAGATCATCACGCCGACCTGCTGGAACGCTTCCCCCAAGGATGCGAACAACGTGAAAGGCCCCATGGAGCAGGCCCTCATCGGGACGCCCGTGAGCGACCCGGCGCGCCCGGTCGAGGCGCTCAGAGTGATCCACTCTTTCGACCCCTGTCTCTCCTGCGCCGTCCATGTGATGCGGCCCAATGGGAAGCCGGTAGTGCTGCACGCGGGGGTGAGATAAAAGCGCCGTCCGCCGCTATTCCCGGCTCCCTTGCGGGGAAAGAACGGGGCAGCGGCGAAGACGCATGCCGCCGGTTCAATACACCGGCGGCATGCCAGACTTTCCGGGAGCGCGAATAAGGCAGGGGACTTCCTCAGTTTGGCACGGCAGCGCGCAACACGCACGTACGTGACGCCGGAAGGTCCTCTTCCTGATCGAACGCGCGCGGATTCCCGGACCAATCGTGGTTCTTCAGCCCAGGACGCCGTACGCCCGTAACCCGGGGCAGGCTGGGCACAGCCATGCCTCGGGACCGTGATCATCGCGGCCATACGGCTTTGCGGAAAAGCCGGTTGGGGGTGCCTAATCTCCCATCGTTTCGGGGAAACCACGGATGCATAGGCAAAGGCCGATCACCATATATCATACGCCATTCTCGGCTCTCACCTCATCAGGGCGGACTGCCTCCTGACCATCCACAGCAACGGCACGGATGCCAGTTGAGCCGCCATGGAAAATGCGATGAGGGAGGGCATGGAATAATCATAGAGGACACCCATCAGGACGCTGCCCAAAAACCAGAATACCCCATAGCCGGTATTAAAGACTCCATACGCGGTCGCCCGCCTGTCGGGCCGCACCATATCGGCCACGGCCGCCCGCATGATCGACTCCTGCGCACCCATGCCAACGCCCCAGAGCGCCATCCCGATAAGGCCGGCGGAAGGACCTCCGAGGAAAACCAGGGGGGCAAACATTGAGGACAGGATGACGGCAACAATGAGACTGGGAATACCCCGGCGATCAAACAGACGGCCGAAGATCAGAGCGGCAAGGGCATCAACACCCATGGCCACGGAATAGAAAATTGGGATCCAGCTTTCGGCAACGATCGAAGTCTTCTGAAAGTGGTAGCCGATAAGCGGAAAATCGGCAAATCCTGCCGCATTCAATGCCATTGCCGCAAGATAGACCCAGAAGATGTTGGAAAATCCGTTCCTTTGGCCTTCGGGCCAAATTGTCTCCAAATCTCTTGGGCGGGGGTAGAGATTCCTTGCGACAAGAAGTACTCCAATCGCCAGGAGGGCCGGTATCAAAAGAAGGGCAAATCCCGTTTGGTAAGTCCCCTTAAAATAGAGTACGGATGCAACGATAACCGGGCCAAGCATTGCCCCTATCTGGTCCAACGCCTCATGCAGCCCAAACCCCCAGCCACGCCCCACCTCCCGGGTGGCATGAGAGAGCATGGCGTCGCGGACGGGATTGCGAATAGCTTTTCCCATGCGTTCGGCGATCATGAGAAATGCCGCGATCTCCCAACGGCCCGCGAGGGCAAGAAGCGGCACGGCCGCCATGTTGACCGCGTAACCTGTTATGGTTATGGCCCAATATCTTCCGGTGCGGTCGGTAATGATCCCGGACACAATGCGAAGTCCATACCCGACCAGTTCCCCGAGCCCCGCGACAAATCCCACGGTGGCGGCATTCGCGCCTAGCAGGGCCAGGAACGGTCCCGTAATACTCCGGGCTCCCTCGTAGGTCATGTCCGCGAGGAGACTCACCACGCCCATCAAGATAATGAACAGCATGGCTGAGTGTTTGTTGGTTTCAGCGGCCGGCGACGGCGCAAAGAACTGCGTGCTCACAATCACCCCCATTATTTGTTCCGAATATTTCGTTATATAGATCTTCCCCAGAACTCGTACGCAATGCTGCGCCCCCGACTGTCCGGAAAGTCCGCCCTTCGTCGTACTGC
>JBDKTY010000073.1:0-2177 GCA_039679945.1 Syntrophobacter sp.
TCCCAGGTCTCGACTGATCTCCGCCTCGTATTGTTTGCTCCGGGGAAGAATCTCCGTCTTATATTCTCCCGCCCGGTCTCGTGGAACTTTTACCGGTACTTCGCCTATATTCTTGATTGTGAATGAACGATCATAATAACCGTTACGCTGCTTCTCATTACCCATTATTCTTTCATAGGGCTCGCGACCTATGAATTGGGTAAGTTCTGCTTCCATCAATGCCGTTAAGTAACGGCCAACACTTTCTTTTATGTCTGTCCGGATCATTTCGAACAACTGCTCCGGTTCCTTCTGAATGCTCTTGATTATCTCTCCAATTTCCGCTACGGTAACTTCCAGTTTCATGGTGCTTTCTCCTTTATTTAAAGTTTCTTGGCGAAACCCTTCTAAAGGAAAAGCACCTTTTTTTCTACCTCTCTCTTCGCTCCTTAAATTTTACACAAATTATTTTACACTACCCCTTGTCCACGTCACCCTCCAATTCATAGTTTTTTTCCGGTGCAAATACCCATTCATCCGATCGCGCCAATACTCGAAGAGGATTTACCAAATCGAGAAGCGCCAATCCCAGCCGGTAAATGCATCCACTCGGCGTCATGCGGACACCGTGATAGAGGATCAACCAGCCTTTCTCAGTCTGCAAGGGTGGCGGGGACAGTCCAATCTTGTTCGCATCCCACCATCCGCCCCTGCGAGCCGGGATGAGAATTTGATGATCCCCCCAGTGCTTCATGTCGGGGCTGAATGAAATCCAGATGTGCGCCCCGATTCCCGCAAATGCCGACACGGGCCTGTGCAGCATCGCCCAACGGCCACCAAACCGGATGGGAAACAGGGCTGCATCCTTGTCTTCCGGCGGCATGACGACTCCTTTTCGCGTGAAGGACACGAAGTCCTTCGTAGTGGCCAGCGATACCAGCGGACCGCCTTCCGAGTAGGAGGTATAAACGACCGCCCAGAGATCAAGTTCTTCAATACGGGTGATCCTGGGATCCTCGATCCCCCATACCTCTTCAGGGTGGCCATCGGGATCAGGTGACAGGGTCGGCTCGGATTCAACCCTCCAATCCGTTACGCCGTTGCGGCTGCGTGCGGCTGTCAGATGCGATATGCCCCGGCGATCCTCCACGCGCATCAAAAGCAGGGTGTCCTCCCCGATCCGGGTCGCGGCGGCATTAAAAACCGAATTCGCCTGGTAAGGGATATCTCTTGACTGGATGATTGGGTTTTTCTCAAACCGGGTGAACAATTCCCTGGATCGCTCGAACTTCATGTGCCTGCGGTGATCCTCCCTGAAGAAATGTCGGTGCCTTCGTCTATCACGGTCCGGTTTTTGATCTCTCTGGAAAGAGCCAGCGGGGAGGGGGCTACAGGCTCTTGATGGATATCCTTCCTGCCTTCACTTGATCCCTCCAGGGAGACTTGGGCATTGATTTGGTGCAGATTGATCAGAGACAGAAAACAGGATAGGGTCGATTCCGCGCCCTGGTTCAGGTTCGGACCGTTGGCCTGCAGGCCGTCGCAGCAGCCACCCGTCACTTGGTCGTATAGATGAACGCCAAGATCGTTTCGCCCGAGGAACCACTCCAGGCAACGCCGGGCATGCATGAGCCATTTCGCGTCGCGGGTCTGGTCATAAGCGGCACGGCACGCTTTTATCATGCTTAATGCTTCGATCGGCTGCTGGTCGAAACGAGCCATCACTCCTCCGCGCGGAAACCAGCCCTTGTTCCCTACGGGCGCGAAATGTCCGCCGGAGCCGGTTTGAATTCTCATCAGCCACGCGAGTGAAATCAGGCCGGCTTCCAAAATATCCTCCCTCTGCATCCAGTTTCCTGACGTGATCAACGCCCGGCATATGCTGCCGTTGTCATAAGTAAGGTTCTCCTCGATCCATGGCCAGTCATCCGAGGCGCATTTCCGCCAGCACTCGTAGAGTTGAGCTGCCAGCTTCTCCTGCATGCGCCTCGCCTCGCTGTCACCGCTGAATTTTTGCAAATAGGCGTGTATTCCCCCAAGCGCAAATGCCCATGAACGGGGCGCATCGAATTCCAGTACCGCCGGCAGGGCTCTTTCGAACAGTTCCAGGGCCGCTCCGCGGATATCATTTGACTCGACCAGCTCTATGACCTCTCCTAAACTCCAGAGCGCTCGGCCGTGACTGTCCTGGGAGCCGG
>JBDKTY010000074.1:0-14161 GCA_039679945.1 Syntrophobacter sp.
GTCGCGTCGATCTCCACGCCAAAACTCAACTGGGCGGCATTGGCCAGGCTCTTCATCATGGATTCGCCGATGGACTTGCGCATCCCCTTATACGGAACAATTGCCTTGATTTTCGGCCTGCCCTCCATTGCGGGGGCAGATGCGCCGGCAGGCGCCGCCGGAGCTGCTTCTCCCGCGGCCGGGACAGCAGTCGGAGCGGACTTGCGAGCCTCTATGGCGCCCAGGACATCTTCCTTCACGATCCTGCCGTGAGGTCCGGTACCGGTGATCTCGCTCAGGTTGATGTCGTTTATTTGAGCGAGTTTCTTGGCAACCGGCGAGGCTATGACACGTCCGTCCGCGTTTACGGAAGCAGCGTCCTCCCGCTGTTGCGGCTTGGGTTCTTCAGCGGGCGCCGCCTCAGCCGCGGGAGCAGGTCCCCCTGCCTTGGATGCCAGCGAGGCCAGTTCTTTCTCATCCGCGGCCAGATAGCCGATGATCGTGAGAACCGGTACTGTCTCGCCCTCGGGAACAACTATATTCAAATACCCGGACTTCAGTGCCTCTATTTCATACGAAACCTTTTCGGTTTCGATTACGAGCAGTATCTGTCCTTTTTCCACAAACTGTCCTTGAGCATACTTCCAGGACGTAACCGTACCTATGCTCATCCCCATGGCCAGTTTGGGCATTACAACCTTTTGAACCATTTCATGCCTCCCTTAGGCAGCGACCTCGCGAATAGCGGCTATAACCCTGTCCACACTCGGGAGCACCAGTTGTTCGAGGTAACCACCCGGCAGGGGGAGATTCCGGTTGCACACCCGAATCATGGGGGCGTCCAGCAGGTCAAATCCTTTCTCGACAACCTGTGCCATGAGTTCCCCGGCAAAGCCGCACCGCTCCGTATCCTCATCGACGATCACGAGGCGATTCGTCTTCTCGAGCGAACGCAGGATCTTATCCAGATCCAGGGGCTCGAACGTCCTTGGATCGATCACTTCCACGCTGATCTCATCAGCCAGCGTATCAGCGGCAGCCAGCGCGTACTTCACCATCAGGCCAGTCGCGACGACGGTGACATCCCTTCCTTCCCGCTTCACATCCGCCACTCCCAGCGGAATTACATATTCCTCTTCTGGAACCGGGCCGGGATCCATCATCAGTCCCATGTGCCAAAACAAAGCAACGGGGTTGTTGTCGCGGATGGCTGACTTCATCAGTCCCTTGGCATCATAAGAATTCGAGGCGAAAGCAACTTTAATTCCAGGATGGTGTAAATAGAACCCGTGCGGTGTCATCGAATGTTCATTGGCGAGTTTAGCGCCGCCGCCGGCAACACCCGTGATGACAAGGGGAACAGAAACCCGTCCACCGTGAAGAAAATAGTATTGCGAAGTTTGCAGCATGATTTCAGATGCCGCAATATAGGAAAGCCCTGCAAACATAAAATCGACAATTGGCCTGTATCCCATCATCGCCGCACCCATGGCCGCACCGTACATTCCGGTCTCTGAAATGGGAGTGTCGAGGATGCGGTCCTCACCAAACATTTGGATCAGGCCCATCTGATTCGGCCAGCTAGCCCCCCGTATATCCTGGCCTATCATCAAAACTCTTTCGTCGGCCTTCATCTCTTCGATATAGGCCTCTCTAATCGCCTCGATCAGCGGTATCTCTCGCATATTTAATTCTCCCATGTTCTTCATTGAGCGTAGATGAGCTTGCTGATATCGCTAAGATCAAGTTGGTCGGCGATCGCACATCCATCGGCATAAGCCTCAGCATCGGCGACTTCTTTCGCGCTGGTCTCTTTGATCTGGTCTATCGATTCCTGCGTCAGAATACCTTCAGCGAGTAAGCGTTCCTGGCAGATCATTATGGGATCGCGTTTTCTCAGCTCCTCAATCTCTTCAGGCGTACGTGGAGCATAGCCTGCCATATCATGAAAACCCGCTGTATGAGCTGTCAGGCGCACAGTCTTGGCCTCGACCATATAGGGACCCTTACCGGAGCGGGCGTACTCAATCGCATCAATTGCTGCTTCCGCCACGGCAATGACATCCTGACCATCAACGATTACTGCCGGCACATTGTATCCCTTGGCCCAATCCGCGATATTTTCCGTGGGCATCATGTCTTCGACACGGGAGTGAATAGCCAGTCCGTTGTTTTCAACCAAGAAAACGACAGGCAGCTTCCAGTTAGCGCACATGAGCATACATTCGTGCGCCGTCCCCCTATTGACCCCACCATCGCCAAACGCATTCACGACGATCTGCCCGCGCTTGTTCATCTTGCAAGCCAGTCCCCATCCGACCGTCTGTGGAAAACCCGCCCCAACTACCCCAGAAAATCCAAAAACGCCATCTTCCGGGAAAGAAAAATGGAATGTAGCTCGTCCGGCACAGCAACCCGTCTGCTTACCTGTGTGCTCGGCCAAATAGTATTTGAGATCAATGCCCTTGCTCAGCATATGGGGAATACCGTGTGGCCGATGATGCGGCCACAGGATGTCGTCTTTGCGAAGGAAGGAACAAACGCCAACTGGCGGAGCATATGCTCCCGCCCCCTCGTGATAGAAGCCTATCAGCTCGCCGGCTTGTATCCTCCGGGCAAAGCACTGGTCGAAGCTCCGGGACCTCACAAGGTTCCGGTAAAGCGTCAGAAGCATCTCTTTATCGATCTTCGTGCTTGGGCTTATTGCTTTAGTATCAATCCCCATCACTCACCTCATGTTATTGAAATCACCACTCAGCAAATTCGTGATTCACGTTCCCAGGCGTCGCAGCCAAGGGATCCCATGAGCAATCACGACAGCATAGTCCCATTATCCCAAACCAAATGCCTCCCATTCTCCGATCCTTGGTAAGGCAAACTCGTCAATCTAATCGCCATCACTGATCCGAGTCACTTGGCCCTTCCTGTATTGTCGGCAGGAGAATTCTTATTCAAGATTAGGTCTTTATGCGTCACGCCATTGTCTGCCCGCCAGTCGCCAGTATGCACTCACCAGTCAGGTAGTCGGATTCCCTGGAAGCGAGCCATACCGCCACGGCAGCAACGTCCTCTGGCGTTTGCAGCCTCCCCCACGGGATGGATGGGAGCAGTCTCGCCAGATCCTCGTCACTGGCTGTGGTAGAACCGCCAGCGGCTTCGAGTACGCGCCTCAACTGCTCCGTCATAATCGTTCCGGGCAAAACCGCATTGACATTGATTTTGTATGGAGCCAATTCTTTGGCCATGATCCTGGTGTACTGATTAATGGCAGCCTTCGCGGAGGAATAGAGACCGAGCCCTGGATCGGGGTTTATACCGGCTTGAGACGAAATATTGACGATCTTTCCTCCCTCCCCTTGTGCAATCATCTGTTTGGCGGCCGCACGCGCGCACAGGTGAGTAGATTTTGCGTTCATCGCCATAGACTCATCCCAAGCTACTGAATCCATATTCACGAGTGGACCCAGATGGTTATTCTTGGCACCACCAACATTGTTAACAATGACGTCCAGCCGGCCGAACTCCTTTATCGTCGTCTCCACCATGGATTGGACTTCTGACTCAATCGTTACATCACATCTAATTGTCAGGCACGGAACCCCTAATGCCTCAATCTCCCATTTACGCTTCTCAAGGTCGTCTGGTTCTCCATCCTTAATCTCTGGGTGAAGACGATTGACAATAACTACACGGCACCCTTCCGCCGCAAAGCGCTTGGATATTCCGTGGCCAATACCCTTGGCTCTCCCGGCGCCTGTAACGATCACGACCTTACCCCGTAAATCGCCGTACATCTTTGTCTCCATTCTTATTTAGTGTTGTAGTTGTAGAAGCCCCTGCCGCTTTTCTTTCCGTAATATCCGGCCGCCACCATCTGTTTCAGCAGAGGCGGCGAGGAATACTTGGAGTCCTTGAATTCTTCGAACATGATATGCGTGATGTAGTAGACGGTATCCAGACCCACCATGTCCAGGAGCGTCAGAGGCCCCATGGGGTAGCCGCAGCCAAGCATCATGCCCGTGTCGATATCTTCCTTGCTGGCGACGCCCTTCTCCAGTGCCCTGATGGCATCGAGAAGGTAGGGGACCAGAAGCAGGTTCACGATAAAACCCGCCCCGTCCTTGGCCATGATCGGCTTCTTTCCCAGGGATTCGCCGAACTTCGTCGCGATGGCCATGGATTCATCGCTGGACTGTATCGAGCGCACCACCTCCACCAGCTTCATGGTCGGCACGGGGTTGAAGAAGTGCATCCCGACGAAACGATCACCCCGTTTGGTGGCCGCAGCCAGTTCGATGATCTGCATGGACGATGTATTCGAGGCGAAGATCGTGTGCGAGGGACAGATCGCGTCAAGTTTGGCGAACAGTTGACGCTTCATCTCCAGGTTTTCGATGATTACCTCGATTATGAAGTCGCGATCGGCAAGATCTTCTACCGAAGTGGTCCCCTGGACGCGCGCCCGCACGGCATCCGCCTCGGAGATCTGGATTTTTCCCTTTGCCACAGCGCCGGTGAGACTCTTCTCCAGTTTTGCGAACCCGTTTTTGAGAAAATCATCCGTTGCCTCAAGCACCAGGACGTCGTAACCGGCTTTCGCGCACACCTCCACAATTCCCGAACCCATGAGCCCAAAGCCGGCGATTCCAACCCTCTTGATATCCATGATCAGCTCCAAAGAATTTATTGCCGTTTCAATTTATTAGGCTTCAAGCTCCACAAGTGTGGACATCCCCATTCCGCCGCCGGCGCAAAGGGTTGCGATCCCGTACTGCTCGTTCCTGCGACGCATTTCATACATGAGGCTGATCACAAGCCGGAGGCCGGTACAGCCCACCGGGTGGCCCAGGCCAACTCCGCTGCCGTTCACATTGGCCTTCTCCCGGTTCAACCCCAGATTTTTTTCGCAGGAGAGATATACGGCCGCGAAAGCTTCGTTCACCTCGAAAAGACCAATCTGGTCTATCTTCATTCCGGTTCTTTCCAGGAGTTTTTTGGTCGCGGGCACGGGCCCAAAACCCATCAGGTCGGGCGGACAGCCGGCGCTCGCCTGTGCAACCACGCGCGCCATTGGCTTCAGTCCCAACTCCATTGCCCTGGAACGTGACATGACAACCGCAGCGCAAGCACCGTCATTGAGTCCCGAGGAGTTCCCCGCGGTCACCGTCCCATTTTTGCGGAAGGTGGGTTTAAGCTTTGAGAGATCTTCCATTTTGAGTCCAAATCGCGGATGCTCGTCGGTATCGATGATCCTGTCTCCCTTTTTCCCCTTGATCACCACCGGAATAATCTCTTCCTTGAACCTGCCCGCCTTGATCGCGGCCTCCGCGTTATTGTGGCTTCGAAGCGCAATTTCGTCCTGCTCTTCGCGGGAGAGGGAGAACTTCTCGGACAGTCGCTCGGCAGTCTCTCCCATGATGTACTTCCCTCCGAGAAGATTGCTTCCGGAGTAGAGGAGTTCCCAGACGGAGTCGGTCATTTCACCATGGGTAAGCCGCTGCCCCCATCGAGCTGTCTTGAGCAGGTACGGAGCACTGGACATGGACTCCGTACCTGCAACGAGTACGATATCGGATTCGCCCAGGAGGATCTGAGATCTTGCGGACGAGAGGGCCTGCATAGAGGAAGCACACTGTTTCTGGACCGTATAAGCGGGGACTTCCACGGGAATGCCGATCGAAAGAGCCGCTGTCCGCGCGGTGTTAGCCTCATCGATCACCTGGATGCAGTCCCCGGCAATCACCTCGTCGATCTGATTCTTCCCGATTCCCGCTCTCCGGATGGCCTCTTCCATTGCGATCCCGGCGAGCTGGTAGGCCCGCAAGCTCCTGAAACCCTCACCGAACTTCGTTATAGGAGTCCGACATGCGGAAACAATTACAACATCTTCGCGTTGCATGAGTATTTATCCCCCTCCTGAATCAACTCATAGCGCACACCTGATCAGTGTGCATTTCCAAGTAAAAGCTATCGTCCCTGGAATGTGGGCCGGCGTTTCTCAACGAAAGCGCTCACACCCTCTTTCTGGTCCTCGGTACCGAACAGGCTGGCGAAACAGCGCGTTTCGTAAGCCAGGGCCGAATGAAGGTCCAAACTCAAACCTTCGTTTACAAGCTTCTTTATGGTTTGCAGGCCAAAGCGGGGGCGTTCAGTCAGTTTCACGGCCAGAGCTATCGCTTCCTGGAGAACCGATTCCGTCGGGACCACGCGATTCACGAGTCCGATGGCGAGCGCTTCCCGTGCGTTGATGGCCTCCCCCGTAAAGAGAAGCTCCTTTGCTCTTCCGGCGCCTATCAACCTTGGCAGGCGTTGCGTGCCGCCCCCGCCGGGCAGAACACCCACTTTAACTTCCGGAAGACCGAAGGAGGCATTTTCCGCCGCTATACGAAGATCGCATGCGAGGCAGAGTTCGCACCCGCCTCCAAGTGCGAGGCCGCTCACCGCCGCTATGGTAGGTTGCGGAAGCTCGGCGAGTTTCAGAAAGGTATCCCGCACACCCGCGCCATACCGGAAGCCCTCGACCACGGTCCCGAACTGCTTCATCTCCGCCAGGTCTCCGCCGGCCGCGAAAAACTTCTCGCTGCCCTTGAGGACCACCGCCCAAATACCCTCGTCCGAAGCGATATGATCGAGTAGTCGGTCCAGTTCAGCGATCAACTGGCTATTGATCGCGTTCATCTTGGTGGGCCTGTTGAGCCCGAGAATCGCGATTTTGTCTACCTGCTCAAAAGTGAACATCTGTAACACCGGTTGATTCGAACCCGCTTCGCACACGGCTCTCCCCCTTTTCTTTCGCGCTCCTTGCGTCCGGCCCGCACCGAACCCAATTAGCGATGTTGCCACAAGATCAGCGGTATATTTTCCACGCGCGCCCCGCGAAACCGCGGGCTCGCCCGAACGGAGTCCCGAATTCTTTATCCATCCTCAAAGAGGGAAGGCCGGCTTCACGACCGGGAATTCCTTATTCCGGCACCGCCTGGCTGCCTTTGTTGGCCTTCTTTGTCCGAGCGGCGTTTCTAAGCCACGCATACCAATTCCGCATCCCATCCCCCGACCTCGCGGAAAGGTCGAATACCACCGCATTCGGGTTGATTCTTCGGATGTAGCCCAGGCATTCGTCCAGATTGAACCCCAGTGTCTCGACGAGGTCCTTCTTGTTGACCAGGATGATATGGGAACTCATAAACATGTTCGGGTACTTGAGAGGCTTGTCTTCCCCCTCGGTCACGCTCAGTGTCAGCACCCGGAAGTCTTCTCCCAGATCGAATGCGGCCGGGCACACAAGATTGCCGACATTCTCGATAAACAGCACATCCAGTTCATCCAGATCGAAGTGCTCCAGGGCTTTCGTCACCATGTCCGCATCGAGGTGACAGCCCGACATCGTATTGATCTGGTGCACGGTGGCGCCTGTCCTTGCAATGCGATCGGCGTCGCGCGACGTTTGCTGGTCGCCTTCGATCACGGCCATCTTGAGTTCGGAACTCAAGTCCGTAATCGTGCGTTCGAGAAGAGTGGTCTTTCCTGAACCGGGAGAACTCACGAGGTTCAATACGAGAACACCGCCTTGCGCAAATTTCAGGCGGAGGTCCCGTGCCTGCTGTTCATCCAGGCTGAACACGCCTTCCGCATATTGAATTCGTTTTACCTCTGACATCTTGTCTCCTAAACGTAGGCGTTAAGCCTCAAATCACTTCGAGTTCTTTTATCAGCAACTCACGGCCCGTCAGCATCTCCCATTTTTCTCCGCCGCATTTCGGGCACTTGAACTCATGTTCCAGAAGGTTGTATTCGTTTGTGCATTGCCCGCATCTCCCGCGTGCCGGAATCGATTCAATTTCAAAGGCGGCCCCTTCGAGAAGGGTTCCTTCCGTGCACATCTGATAAACGAGCCGGAGGGCTTCCGGTATGACATCGCTCATCTGGCCAATCTGGAGCACGAGTTTGGTCACTTTCCTTGCCCCGCCCTTGCGAGCGTGGCGCGTTGCTATGGTAACAATCCTGTTCATCACTGAAGCTTCATGCATGAGTTATCTTTCATCGATCACCGGGCATCGCCGCGGCGTACGCGTGCTGTATGCCCGGTAGATCTTGATTCGCGGATGCGCGCCCTGTCTTTAGGGAGCCGATCGGCACTGACCCGTTCATGCTTCGATTGCCCGGCACGAACGGGGATGTACTCTCTTGAACATGGATTACATCCCACGTTCGCCCATCCTTTGAACTGCCCAATCTCCCATGCCGGAAGGAAGCGATTCGAGTTCGGAATCCGGCATGCGTATAAGCCTGATCGCTCCCGTGGGGCATGTCGAAGTGCATACGCCGCATCCTATGCAGCGTTTCGGCTCAACGCGGTAGCCATCATGTTCCTCGATAGCACCCATCGGACACCGCTCGTTTGCGCAAATCCCGCAACGCTCACATGTCGTTTCATCGATCCAGGCAACGAAATTGCTTCGCGTCACGATATAAGGCGCCTTGTATTTGGCCAGTCCGCTTAGAAAACCGGAACAACAGGGGCAGCACGCACACAGGAAGGTAACTCCCGACTCGTCGGCGTTATAAGTCGTATGGACGAGCCCCTCTTTTTCGGCCTTAATCGCGACCTCAATGGCCTCCTCCACCGGAATGACCCTTCCGTACGGCCAGTTGGAAAGCATCTCTTCCTGGTCGGAAAGCGCCATGCAGACCTCAAGACTATGTTTGCAGGTCTGGCCGTAGAGTGCTTTCTCCTTTCGGCAGACACACTCCATCAGGAAGATGGACTTCGATGCCTCGATTATGCGGCGTACGTCATCGATGCGATGAATCCTGAGGCCCGGTTCCACCGCGGCACTTACCGGTACGACGCGCGTCAGCGCGGGAGCAAATCCTCCCAGGGTTTTCAGGAGTTGGGGATAATATTCCTCGTACATCCTCGTGTACTCCCGGCGCTCTTCTATCGTTTTATCGGGTCGAACCACCTGTCCTTCATGAAAACCGGGAAAGAACGGAGGTAGCAGGTAGCAGTGTTTTCCGCCGATAATGAGGCAAAGGGTCTGGCACTTCAGGCGCATATCATCGAGAATGGCTTCCGTTGCTTCTTCCGATTTGCCCAGGCGCTCCGCAATCACGCTGACAGGCTCCGGCGCGGGCGAAAGATCTATTGCGATCGCCGCTTCCGCCGGAGTGAAAATCCAGCGAAGGATATCGAGTTCCAAACCGTTCCTTGCGGCCGGAAACCCCTGGGGAAACGAGTCCAGTTTGCGAGCCAGTTCCCGATACACTTCTTCAATCACCATTGCTTTTCCTCCTCCGTCTCATACAGCACCGCAATCCTCCGCTGCATACCGTCATGTGATTTGACAGATATAGCCAATGTTCGGTCAGACCATTCAACCCATAGCTTCGACAGCGATATTCAAAGAAGCAGTTCCTAAAACCGGCCGGTTGTCATACCGGCAAAGGTGAATTCGTCCACGACAGTGGAAACTGCATCCTGGGTCCCTCCTGTTCTCCATCCGGGGAATATCCGCCGCCAAAATCGAATCATCTACCATGACATTGTGCACCGAACCATGTGGATTTGAAGGATCCGGCGCATGACGGACCGGAGCTGAAGAGAAGCTGTTCAATTTCTGATGAAAACAGCGCAGGAAACTGCAACATTGGGTAGTGCCCCGCTTTTCGGCACTCGATGATCTGAAAGTCCTGATAACATTTGCGGAAAGCATCATGCACCGGCTCTTTCTGGAAAGGAGGCAGATCGTTCTCGCCGACAATCGCCCTGACGGGTACTTTGATTCCACGAGCCCTGGCACTGAAATCAGTGCCCGTGAACATCCTCAGATAGCCTGCCCTTGCCTCGGGAGTCGAGTGATTCGGGGCATCGAGGATCCTCGTCCCGAGCCAGAAATCCTTGTAACGCCCTCTGCAACACGAGTTAGCGGCTTCAAGCATCGGATACCTGCCGGTAGCCACACTTCTCATATACTCGACGACCGGACCCGGAAGGCTCAGGCCCGATGCAGGCAGGGGGGTGACGGCAATCACCGACAGGACCCTTTCGGGTACGCATGTTGCGATGCTTTGCGCTATCATTGAGGACATGGAGTGCCCAACCACATGGAAGCGATCGATTCCAAGGCAATCCGCAAGGCGGATTACGTCGTTTGTAGCTTCATCGCACGTGAAGGTTCCGGCAAGATGACGCGACAATCCGTGACCCCGAAGATCAATGAATAACCAAGTGAAGTCCTCCAAGTTCAAGAACGGGAGAGTAAGGTCGTAATTGCTATGATCTCCAAGCCAGTCATGCATCGCGAACACAGGGTCGGCACCAAAGCCGGAAATTTTATATCCAAGTTCAATCATCACTTATAATAATATTCCCCCGAGTCATAACTGTCACATTCGAGCAGTCACGTGGGAGGCTGCATCCCGGTTTTCTCATGTCTGCATTCGAGATATGATTATTGATAACCAACCTTTGCCTTTGTTCCTTGCCAATAATGACTCCTCAGAACTACCACTTGATCCCTTGAGCTATGGCATTACCAATACTTTACAGTGCTCGTTTGGCTTCCCGAGATTCTCAAACATGGCAGGCAACTCGTCTAATCCAATTTTAGCGGTGATAAGGGAATCGGCAGAGATACGTCTCCTTACCATCATCTGGAGAGTAAACTCGAGGTCACCGGGTATCTCATACGCAAATGAGAAGGACATACGAAGATTCTTCATCACTGCGGAGAGCGACGATATCTGCTCCGGGATCATCGAACCACCCAGCACAACAATGTGTGTGTTAGGCGATGCAATATTGATGATTTCCTGGAGAATCGGTTTACCTATGCACTCAAAAATATAGGATGGCGTGCGACCTGTTTTCTCCTGCATTGCCCGGACCGGGTTGGAGTCCTTAGTGCCATCGATAACGACCGTAGCCCCATTGAGCTTTGCCCTTTCCAAACGCACTGGAGGAATCGAACTGGCACGGGAACTCACGTTTCCACCCGCATCAATCGCACCAAAGAACCTTGCCCACTGCAAAACGGTCATCCCGATAACGCCCGCCCCCATCACAAGTATGCTGCCGCCAGGCACCACATTCGCTGCCTTCCATCCTGCCAAGCCAACAGAAAGAGGTTCGACAGCAGCCGCATCAGTAGAACTCAGCCCGCCAGGAACCCTTAGAGACAAATCCGCCAGACATGTCGTGTATTCGGCATATCCACCGGGCACTTGGGGATCATACCCCTGTATGATGAATTTCGGACACTTGATGTACTCGCGACGCATGCAGGCGGGACAAGAGCGGCACGGTTTTCCGCCTATGCCCAAAACCAAGTCATCTTCTTTCCAGTCGCCTGAGACGCCGGCCCCCTTCGCGACCAAACGACCGACATATTCGTGGCCCATTACAGATCCGGGAAGAGCAAAGCCTGCTTCGGCAGCATGCAAGTCTGAACCGCAAATTCCGCAGGCCTCCACTTTCAATAACAGTTCTCCTTCAGCCGGCACTGGAACCGGTATTTCCCTAATTGCCGAAGGTTTTCCCACTCCCTGGTAAACAAAGGCCTTCATGCTTTTCGCCATTGTCATGTTCTCCTCATCGTTTGGTCATGTGGATACTACTGCAGACTGTAACTAGCATCCGCCTGTTTCCACTGGTGCTCTCAAGTGTTAGGCATACTAGTCGATTCAACGCATTTGAATTCATCATTTGAGATAGTTGTTTGATTCAATTCTCACTATCCAAATTGACAGTCCATGCCAGCGAGTTCTGTAGAAGAGCCCGAAGGTTGCGGAAGGTAGCTTAATACGGAACAGCATATAGTATAGACTCTTTTAAAATAATGGCTACTGCCATAATACTAACAGGTTGAATCAAAATAGATAAAGCACAGCAGCCACCCGCTTGGTAGATATAAGGGAGACGGTCTGGGACACCTTCAACAACACAATTCGAGTATTCCATCGCCACACGACCAATAGCGCGGGGCCATGCGCCCTGCTTCAGGACAGTTCCTCAAAGATCGTTCGGGGAGCGCTGATTTATCTTCTTCCTGGATCTTCCCACCAGATGCCTTTTTCGATACCAATTTTATCCCCGGGCAACAGTCGTTTTTTCAAAAGGATACGCAACTCCTCTCGATCAGGAAACTCCACTGAAAAAGAATTCCAATTTCGGCCGAAAATCAGGACACCTCGATACTCAAATGTTATTGTTTTCTTCTCCCTGTCACAGGTTACTTCCTAGAAGTCGCAAGCGCTTGACCAGGATACCGGCCCCTTCATGTCCGACACTTACCAGGCTCAATCTGATATACTGTTCCTTACGTCCATTCGTGGTCACAGGTGCCATCCCAGGCAACCTCTTTGGAAATGGAATACTGCGCATACCAATAATGCCGAGGATCCTGTCAATTCGGGTAGCGTGAGATTGTCTCGAGAACTAGCCAGAAGGACGACCACAGGCGGGCGATAACCTGAAATAGTGCGATGTGGAGGGTGAAGGTTTGTTGCCCCTTTTTCGGAAGGGAGTCTATGGAGAGGCGGTTACGTTGTTGAGAAGTATGGAATAGGACAGGCGAGTGCAAAGGTTTGAAAGTGGAGCATACGGGAACCTATTTTCCAGAAGCAAGAAGAGACGAAGGCTCTGCCTCTTCAAAGTCGGCTTTCTCTCGAACCGTAGTACGACAGGACAAGCTATTGATTGAATGCCTCCTCTCCCGGACTGCTGAGAAAAGAGGCATTCAGGGCTCAAACCTCATTCTCCTTTCACGGACTAATGGTTCATTTTCTCGTAGACGCACGGGAAGTAACTTACGGCCGTGCTTTAACCCTTAATTTACATTGAGGTAATTATCATGGATTATGTAGTGAGATTTGCCGATTTCATTGATGAGGTATTCCAAACTCCCTGGGCCAAGCCAAACCGTCCTGACACGCCATTAGTGAGGATTTTTCGAAAGCTTATGACCCAGGAGGATGCCCAGGTCGCCCTGGAATTAACGCTGACGCCCGTGACACTGGAGCAAATCGCCGCCAAATCGGGCAGAAAGCCGGAAGACCTCGTTCCCGTATTGGACAAGTTAGTGAGCAACGGCGTTATCTTCGATGTTATCAAGGATGGTCTACATACCTATAATCTTGTTCCGATTGCCCCCGGCATTCTCGAATTTCAAATGAATGCAAGAACCATGGATGCTGAGATGGTCGATCTGCTCGAAGAGTACTACTACGCCCAGTGCACGCCAATATATCCAGATTTTGCCAAGGGAACCATGCGTATTATTCCAGTGGCGGAAGCGATCGAAGCAGACGATAAACGTTGCTCCTATGAAGAGATTATGACTTTTATAAATGCCGTTGACGACTACGCCATAGCCCCCTGTTTGTGCCGGTCGATAAAGAGAGCAAAAGGGGAAGGTTGCGGGCACATGCTGGAAACATGCATGCTGCTTGGGCCCTATGCGGATTACTATGTAAGAACCGGAAGAGGCCGGCGCGTCTCCAAAGACGAATTGATCGAGATCCTCAAAAAGACGGAAGCGGAAGGACTGGTTCACCACGTCTTCGCTTTCAATGGCGGATACTCTGAATATATCTGCAATTGCTGCGGTTGCTGCTGCCTCACCACGCGCTCCATAACAGAGATGCAACTGGGCAACGGCGGCGGAACCACCAGAACGAACTACTGCGCAGAGGTCGATAAAGAAAAGTGCGTGGCCTGCGGTGAATGCGTGGATAAATGCATATGGCAGGCCGTAAAGCTCGGGGACGCCCTCTGTAAGCCGTCCGAACCCGCGGCGGCCCCCCAACTGCCCGCAGCCGAAGACCCTGCGTCCATTTGGGCCGCATATGAAACGGAATGGTCCAGCGAGAAGTGGGACCCCAATTACCGCATAAGGGAAATGGTCGGAGAAAGCGGAACAAGTCCGTGCAAGACCGAATGCCCCTCCCATGTGTCAGTGCAGGGCTATGTCAGATTGGCTTCCGAAGGTAAATACACCGACGCCCTGAAGCTCATCAAAAAGGATAACCCCTTCCCCGCCATTTGCGGTCGGATTTGCCCGCATCCCTGTGAAAGCCAGTGCACGCGCGCGAATGTCGACGAGCCTGTCGCCATCGATCCGATCAAACGCTTCATCGCCGATCAGGAACTCAAGGCCGATGTGCGCTATATTCCCCGGATCAA
>JBDKTY010000075.1:0-2470 GCA_039679945.1 Syntrophobacter sp.
CCCACATTATTCAAACCATCCGGAAGAGGGATTCCGTGGATATAGTCATCTCGGGACATACGGACACGGTCGCTACGAAGACACATAATCACAGGTTAGGTCTTAAACGTGCAAAAGCGCTGTATGACATCCTTTTGGCCAACGGCGTCGCCGTTGCCAGCATCTCGGTCACTTCGCATGGCGAAGGAAATCCCCTTATTAAAACGGCTGACAATGTTGCGGAACGAAAGAACCGAAGAGTTGAGATAGTGATAAAATAGCTTCCACCGTCGGCGCAGATAGTTACTAATGAAAACAGGATCGAACAGACGTTCAACCCACGATTCCAGCAATACCGTCGCGAGCGACAGGACGGGACGCCGCCGCATCCTTTACTGGGGACTTTTGTCCACGCTGTTTTTCGTCGCTCTATTTATATTCAGACCGACCCTGCTTGAGCCGCTTGACCTTCTAAGCTACGACCTGCTTCTCAGAAATTTTCCAGGCAATCATGCCGGTGACAGGGTGGTAATTGTCGATCTCGATGAAAAAACCCTGAATCGATACGGACAGTGGCCCTGGCCCCGCTACCGGGTGGCGGAGCTGCTTGACAAAATTGCAGCCATGGGGCCGGCCGTCACGGGCCTCGACATGATTTTTGCCGAACCCGACAGGACCTCCGCGGGGCGGCTGCTCAAGGACCTCGGGGCCGTCTATAAACGCAGGATAGCAGTTGAGGGGCTTCCCGATGAATTGAGCGATAACGATCGTATCCTCGCTGAAACCCTGTCCCGAAGCACCTTCGTCCTGGGTAATCACTTCTATTTCAACGGGACCGCCAACAATCCGGAGCACTGTCTGCTGCATCCCGTCAAAGTTTCGCTCCTGCAAAGCACGGGAAAGCAGGGAAAAAACCCCGGGATTCCGGAAAGCACCGGTGTCGTATGCAATTTAACACTATTATCGGAGAAGGCCCGCGCTTCAGGCTTTTTGAATTTCAGTCCCGACCGGGACGGCATGCTGAGGCGTTTACCGCTGCTCATTCAGTTTGACGGGAAAGTCTATCCCAGCCTGGCCCTCGCCACGGTTCTGAAACTTAAGGAAACCGACAATCTCCTTCTAAAAAAAGACGGCAATGCCCTGCGATTCATCAATTACAAGGGAACCTCCGTACCTGTTGACCGGCAAGGCCGGTTGCTGATCAAGTTCCGGGGACCGAAGAGAAGTCATAGCTATATATCGGCGGCGGATATCATGGGGGGGACTGTATTATCGGACCGGCTCAAGGGAAAGATAGCCCTGATCGGTACCTCGGCGGCCGGCATGGCAGAATCGGTGGCAACGCCTTTTGGTCCGACTTACCCGGGGGTAGAGGTACATGCCTCTATTATTGATAATCTGCTGACCGGTGATTTCATTTCGGTGCCCGGCTGGTCCAATGGCTTGATCCTGCTCTTTATTCTCGTTTCGGGTGTGTCGCTGAGCCTGTTCGTGAGTTACAGGAACGCCATCTCCTGCTTCGTCGTCATGCTTATCTTCGTTGTCGGGTTTTGGCTGGCGGCACAGCAGACATTTTTTCACTCGGGGTTCTTTGTGGGCACGGCGTTTCCCATCGCGTCGGTTGTCTGCAGCTACATATTCCTCGCTCTTCTGAAACACCGTTCAGACCAAAGGCGGGCGGAAGAGAAATCCCGCCAGTCCGAAGACAAATTCATGAAGATCTTCATGTCCGCACCGTATTGCATAGCAATCACCCGGATGAAAGACGGACTGATTATCGACGCGAACCTGGGTTTCGAGGAAACGCTGGGGTGGAAGCGGCAGGAGGCCATCGGCACAGGGGCCACAGACCCGCGCTTTAATTTCTGGGTCGAACCTCAGGACCGTGAACTCATGGTCGACGATTTGAAAGCCGGCCGGGAAATCATGCAACGCGAATTTCAATTCAGGGGATCTGACGGCGTCCCGCGTCCGGGCATTTACTCCGCCCGACCCATCGGGATCGCAGGCGAGGCCTGCCTCATCTTTATCCTGCAGGATATCACGAACCGGAAACGATTGGAGGAAGAGCGCCAGAAGCTGGAACACCAACTGCTTCAGGCCCAGAAAATGGATGCGATCGGGCAGCTGGCAGGAGGCATCGCCCATGACTTCAACAACATGCTCACCGTAATTGTCGGCAACACGGAAATGGCGCTAAACAGGGTTTCGCCTTCCGATCGCCTCCATGAGGCATTGCAGGATATCCTGAATGCGGGGAAGCGCTCCGCGGACCTTACCCGCCAACTGCTGGCCTTTGCCCGCAAGCAGCCCGTCAGCCCCAGGGTTTTGGATTTGAACGACACCGTGGCCGGCATACTCAAAATGCTCCAGAGGCTCATCGGCGAGAACATCACCCTGGTCTGGATGCCAGGGCACGAACTCTGGCATGTCAGGATAGACCCGTCCCAGGTCGACCAACTCCTGGCCAATCTGACGGTAAACGCCCGTG
>JBDKTY010000076.1:0-2832 GCA_039679945.1 Syntrophobacter sp.
TACCGAGGTATTTGTAAGGCTCGACGAAGTGGTCGCATGAATACAGGTCGCCGTTATGTACTAGTGCCATCCCCAGACCGCATGTGGGCCCGAAGATGCAGACCGTTCCCGCCATGCCGAGCCAGCCTGCAAGGGCCCCGTCGAAATTAAGGACAAAGGTCCGGCCGACGTCCTGCGTCGCCCACTCATCGAAGATCTCGGTCAGGAAACGACCCCACTGCTCCGGGCTTACCGACCGGACCGTAACTGAGCTGCCTTCCTGGAATCCGGTGTCATTGTCCCGTTCCACGACGGGGATGAACTGGACGTACCGGGCCCGGAGCTCATCGCGAAAGAAGCGGTAGACTTTCAGGGAGTGATCAGCGTTCTTCCTGTTGACGGTGCAGAGGATGTTGAACTCCACCCGGTGCTCCTGGAGTAACCGTGCCGCACGCACCACGCGGTCAAAGGTCCCGCAGCCTCCCCTGTCCTTCCGGTAAAGGTCATGAAGCTCTCCGGGGCCATCGAGGCTGAGCCCGATAAGGAAGTTGTTCTCCTGAAAGAACCTGCACCATTCATCGTTGAGCAGGATACCGTTGGTCTGGAAGGTGTTCCCGATCCGCGTCCCCGGCTTTGCGTACTTCTTTTGAAGCTCCAGCGACCGCCTGAAGAAAGTGAGGCCCATAAGGGTCGGTTCACCCCCCTGCCAGGCGACGGTGACCTGCGGAACACTATGCGCCTCAAGAAGCTGCCGGATGTAGGTCTCGTGCACCCTGTCGGACATGCGAAAATCGCTTCCAGGGTAGAGCCTGTCTTTCTTGAGAAAGAAACAATAGTCACAGCGAAGGTTGCAATCGGAACCCGAGGGTTTGGCCATGATGTGGAAGGCCGGTGGAACGTTACCTGGACTCACTTATCCTCCTTTTTCCAGCACAAACGATCACTTATCTCTTTTTGAGGATAACCTCAGCAGACTAAAAGATACCGGTGTGCACGAAGGCGCTCACCACGGCCAGAAGGCCGATAACGGTGACCAGAATTGCCACGATCAGTACCGGCAACGAGGAGGACGACCTCGCACTCCCCATCTGCCTGACCTCTCGCATATACCGCAAATGCTGCCAGGTGGCCGCAACAAGCGACAATGTCCCCAAAACGATCAGGGTCACGCCGAGGTTCCTCGCACCGGTACCGCGACGCCCTATCTCCAGCGCTTGGGACTCTCCAAGGTACTGGAAGAACTTGAAAATGGTGAAACCAAAACTGATCATCGAGAAGGCGGTGCGGATCCAGGCCATCAAAGTTCGGTCGTGGGCCAGGCGTGTTCGTTCCAACGCCAGATCATCAGAACTTACTCGTTTACGGTTCTCCTGAGCTGAAGCAATCGGGTTTTCTGCCATGATCGCCACCCTATTTGTCTTTGCTTTCTGCCTTCCATGAGGGCGAGTAATGTAAACCGGGAACTGTATGAGGAAGCTATTATTCAGCAGGCTACCGCCCTTAAAGGTCCAAAGGCCCTCGTCAAAACATCAGTCTTCATGATCAGATCAAACCGCAAGCTCTTCGCGAACCGCTCTCATCTCGCAAACATCCGATCTCTCACCCGGGCCAATCCTCGGCGGAAACGGACTCCACGACCCTGAGATCTTCCAATTTCCCCAGCGCATCCACAACGCCCATGAGCGCATTGAACCTGTCGCTGTTCATGTACTCCACAAGCGCATCTTCCGAGTCCCAGCGTTCTACCCAGAGGAAACGATTGGGCACGGTGACGTTCTCGAGGAGGGTTCGTTCAAGACACTGGTTGCGCTCATTGCGGATATGCGAGAACATGTCGAAGGACTGAAGAAACTCCTTCCTTTTTTCTGTTCCTATCTGGATGCTTATCTCGATGCCTATCATGAAAGCCCCCATATAGCGGAAAATGATGACAGCGACAAAGGTACGGGGAAAGCAAACTGCGTGCCGGTAGATGGATTGTTCATCAGCGGAAAGTAACTAGATGATATTATGGGTATTATTCCGGATCGGGCAATGTATTCACGTTCACAGAACGGTCAGTTGTTCCTGAAATAGAGTAAATTTGCGAAATATCCCGAACAAGGGATCATTTCCGGTGGGGATCGTGTGTGGAAGCATCCTTCTTAATGCCGAGCTTCTTGATCTTTGACTCCAGCGTGCTGGGGTTGACACCTAGAACCCTTGCCGCTCCTTTTGAACCGCTTACACGCCATCCTGTTGTTTCAAGAGCCCGGAGAATGTACTGCCTTTCATGGTCCTCAAGACTCGTGAAGCAATCGGATCCTGACTGTGGAACGTCGAGTGCTGAAGGCACGGTGTTCCCGAGCGCCCCCTGGGGCAGCCGCAATATCGCGTCCTGAGAAACGATGATCGCCCTCTCGACAACATTCATCAACTCCCGCACGTTTCCAGGCCAGTCGTAGGCTTTGAATTGTTCCAGAACACCGGGGGCTATTCGATCTATCTTCTTTCCCATGCGTGTGGAGATCTCCCTGACGAAGAACTCTACCAGAAGCGGAATATCATCGCGTCGTTTCCTGAGCGGCGGCACCGTGATAGGATAGACATTCAGCCGGTAGAAGAGATCCGGACGAAAATGGCCCGCAGCGACCTCGTCCAGCAGCACATGGTTCGTGGCCGTAATGACCCTCACATCGACCTTTAGAGTGTGCGTCCCGCCTACCCGCTCGAACTCCCGGTTCTGGAGGACCCGAAGAAGTTTGACCTGGATCTCCGGGGACATCTCTCCGACCTCGTCGAGAAAGATGGTGCCCCCGTCGGCAAGCTCAAACCGGCCTTTACGGAGGCGCTGCGCCCCGGTGAAGGCCCCGG
>JBDKTY010000077.1:0-61788 GCA_039679945.1 Syntrophobacter sp.
TGATACTGATTTGCGTTCAAGAGGATATACCCCCGTTCGCCCTGAGGTATCGAAGGGTAGAACGGGTCAATTCTGAACGGCATCTTCAATTTAGGGATAGACTCATCTTGAACGCAACTCCGTATGATTCGGTTTGTTTTCAGCGGCGCTTTGCGCCGCGGAGCTTGCTTTTTCCGGCGCGAACCGGTATGGCGTGCAATCTGCCCGCATGCACCCTTCGCTTCGCTTGCTCCCCGCGGGATTGCTGATCCGGGCAATATCCCGGACACTTTTGCAATACCGTGAACGGTGGCTCTCCCGATGGGAGGGCGCGGCGGGATTGAGAGTAGGAGAGACAATGGCGGTACGAAAGCTCCCCGGGTGGGTTCATTATCTCGATAAGAATCTCGAGAACATAATGATATTTCCCATGTACTTCGCCATGATGCTGGTGATGGCCATCGATGTTGTGCGGCGAAACCTGTGGAATGCGCAATGGCCCTGGGGGATTTACACCTGCATCCTGCTTTTCGTCTGGTTTTCCTGGCTCGGGTGTTCCTATAATGTCAAGCGCCGGGGTCATTTGCGTCTGAGTACGGTAAGGGACAGGTTGCCCCGTAAATTCCAGTTCGCTCTGCTTATGCTGGACTACTCTCTCTGGGTGGTCTACGCATTTATTTGCATATACTTTACCTGTTACCAGATTGAGAAGCTCAAAGGCATGGAAGCGCTCGTATATGGCGCTGAATGGCTTCCCATGTGGATTGTCCCCGCCGCTATTCCGGTCAGCTTCAGTTTGCTTTTGTTCCGGGTGGGCCAGTGCGCGTACGAGGATATCAGGGCGATGCGAAGCGGGGCCCCGCTGCAGACCCAGCCAGTAGAGGACCTCTAGGTACGCGCCCCGTTCGGGCGGTCCTGGAGGGAGTCCCGGGCCGACTGCGCACTGATTGACGGAGCGAACTGTAAAGATATTTGTACAAGAGTCTAAGCTATGGATCAATCAACGCAACTGATCATTTTGACCTCCGTGGCGGGCGCCCTGTTCGTGCTCGGCGTCCCCATTTTTCTCTGCATGGCCACATGGACTCTTCTGGCCTCGTTCATTATCGATTTCACCATCCAGAATATCGGGGTCACGAGTTACCAGGGCATCAGCAGTTATGCTCTGCTCGCCATGCCGCTCTTTATTGTCGCGGGCGAACTCATCAGTGCGGGCGGGGGGGCGGCCAAGCTGTCGGCCCTTCCGGCAACCGTGCTGCGGCCCATCCGCGGCGGGATGTCTCTCGCCGCAATCGCCACATGCAGCATCTTTTCCGCCATCTCCGGTTCCAACTCCGCAATCGTGGCGACAGTCGGGCGCACGCTGATCCCCGAAATGAAAAGGCAGGGATACGATCCGGAATTCGCCGCGGCCAGCACCGCGGCCGGCGGGATTGTCGGCATTCTCATTCCGCCCAGTCTTCTGATGGTCATCTATGGCTTCATGACCAACCTGAGCATCATAGATCTCTTCACCGCCGGGTGGGGGCCGGGAATATGCGTGAGCCTCGGACTCGCGGGGGGAGCCATTTATTGTTCGAGAAAACATAAATGGGGAGGGACCGAACCGTTTGCGGTCAGGGATTCCGCCAGGGCGCTCTGGGACGCCAAACTTGGCATCACCACGATGGTGCTCGTCCTTGTCCTCATCTACGGCGGCTATAGTTCTCCCACCGAAGCCGCCAGCGTGGTTGCCTGCTACTGCATCTTGATTGGCGTGTTCGTGACCGAGCAGATAAAGCTGAAGGATATTCCCGGTATTTTCCTGGCAAGCGGGCGGATAAACGGGATGCTGGCCCCCACTATCGCCATTTCGATAGTGATGCAGCAAATCCTGTCGATAGTGGGTGTGCCCAAGCTGGTTTACAATTTCATCTACGCTTTCCAGGAACCATGGGCAATGATGCTCATGATGATGGCTGCCCTTGTTCTCTTCGGCTCCATCATGGAGTCGATCTCCGTCTGTATCATCCTCGCTCCGATAATGGCCCCCATAGCCGCCGCCGCCGGGTATAATCCGTACCATTTCGCGCTCGTATTCATAGTCGGCCTCTCGCTTGGGTTCATCACGCCGCCGTTCGCTCTCGACCTGTTCGTCGCCTCCGGAGTCACCGGCATACCCTACGGTAAGATCATACGCTGGATATCTCCGTTCATTATCGGGGTGTGCATTGCATGGCTCCTGATCGCTTTCTATCCGCCGATCACCCTGGCCCTTTTCAAGATCGTGGGTGGTGGAGGCGGATTCTGATGATTCCGCGAAGCCTCCTGTAACGGAGCGGCCTGATATCGGGTTGCGTTCAGGATGGTGTCGAAAGATGCTTTTCAGTGTTCGGAAAAAGAGATGAGCCCTCCGCGCGATTCGCGGTAGGGCTCATCTCTTTTTGAAAACATCACTGTGAGTAGGGGGCGGGCTTTCCGGTCCGTCGCGAGAAATTCCGACTCCCTACGTCTGGCAATCCACAAGGTTGTTTTTCACCGCGTAATGAGTGAGTTCGGCATTGGTTTTCATCTTGAGTTTCACGAAAATACGGCTTCGGTAGGTGCTGATCGTCTTTATACTGAGCGAGAGCTCCTGGGCGATTTCCTTGACGGTTTTGCCGGAGGCTATCATGCACATGACATGATATTCGCGGTCCGAGAGCTTCTCATAGATGGGCCGCTCACTATCATCCTCGAGGTTGAACGCGAGCTGCTCGGCAAGGTACGGGCTGATGTATTTGCCTCCGGACAGGACTTTCTTGATGGCTTTGACCAGTTCCTCGGGAACATTTTCCTTGGTCATGTAGCCGGCCGCGCCCGCTTTCAGGACGCGCATTCCGAACTGGTCCTCGGAGTGCATGCTCAGGATGAGGACGGGGAGCTTCGGGCGCAGTTGCTTGAGCTCTTTCAGGACATCCAGACCACTCCTGCCGGGCATGGTGATGTCGAGTACCACGATATCCCAGTCCTGTTTTCTGACGTGGTCAATTACCTCCTGGCCGTTGCGGGCTTCACCGAATACAAGCCTGGTGAACTCCTCCGAAAGAATGAGTTTCAAACCTCGACGCACAATTGCGTGGTCGTCCGCGATGAGAACTCTCATGATGGCACTTCTCCGAAAATTCTGATTATTTCAACGTGAATATCGGATGCATGTATTAAGCCAATGCATCATAGTGCATAAACGATAATCGAATCAAGAGAGTGGAATCTTTACCGTGGCCGTTGTTCCTTTCCCCGGCGTTCCCTTGATGCTGAACTTGCCCCCCAGGAGCAGCGCGCGTTCCCTCATACCCAAAATTCCGAGCGATTTCACATTGGCGCTCTCCTTTTCGGAAATACCCCTGCCGTTGTCCTTTACCCTGAGCGTGAGGTGCCCATTCCTCTCTTTCAGGCTGATGGAGACCGCCGTTGCGTTTGCATGCCGCGTGACATTGGTCAGGAGTTCCTGAAAAATCCGAAAAATGGCTGAAGACCGCCTTTCATCGAGATCGATGCCGTCGATATTGGAAGAGATTTCACACTTCATGCCCATGCGATTTTGGAACTCGGCGGCCTGCCATTCCACGGCCGCCAGGAGGCCGAGGTCGTTTAGAATTCCGGGCCTGAGCTTTGTGCTGATTTTTCGCACGGTTTGTATGGTCGTGTCTATGAGATCCTTCATGGATTGTGTTCTCTCCGACAGCAGCGATCGCGAATCACCCGTGTTGATGCCGGCGAGTTTTTTGTCCAGCCAGAATATATCCATTTTGAGACCGGTGAGGATCTGGCCGAGTTCGTCATGAATCTCACGGGCAATCCATATTCTTTCCTCTTCGCGCACTACCTCGATATGCTCCGCGAAATCGCGCAGTTGTTCATGGGAATTCTTCAGCTCCTCCTCAACCCTTTTCCTCTCCGTAATGTCGAACAAGATCCCCTGAAGGAACTGGGCCTGCCCGAACTCGTTCTGCACCACCAGCGCTTCATCACGAATCCAGTGTAAATGCTCATCACGGGACAGCATCCGGTATTCGCAGCGGAACCCTGTCTGGGCAATAGTGGCGGAGTTTCGGAAAACCATCGCCAGGACCCGCTCGCAATCTTCGGGGTGAAGGCGTTTTAACCACAGCTCCGGGTCATTTATCCACTCCACCGGGGAAAATCCGAGAATAGTTTCCACTTGAGGACTTATGTAGAATGTACCGCTCGTCCGGTCCAGCGGCGCGATGTAGGTGATCATCGGAATCTGTTCCACCAGGGTCCTGTACTTGGTCTCGGCCTGGCGGGCTTTCATGGTAATCTGCTCGAGAGACTCGGCCATCTCGTCGAAGGAAAGGGCGAGCATACCGAGTTCGTCCCGGTCTTCGAGGGGGCCGACGCGAACGGATAAGTCACCACGCGCAAGGCGCCGCGTCGCGCTCGCGAGCTTTTTCACCCTCCGCAGAATGAACGCATCCCCGCCGAACCATGCGGCAAGGAGCGCGAGTACCATTGCCGTGGCCACTCCGGCCACATTTCTGGCGTAGAGCGAGTTTAACCGGCCGAAAACCGCACCCTCGGAGACCCCGACGCTGACGTAGATCTCCGTCTCATAGGCCGCGCGTATGGTAGTGATGCCATACAGGCGCCTTATCGAATCGAGGCTGGATATTCCCACCAGCGAGCGCTCACCCTCCCGCATGGCGGCAAGGACTACCAGTTCGGCGGGCATGAATTCACCGACCCATTTGCCGGGATCGGGATAGCGCGCCAAAATAGCACCGTTGTAGTCGAGGACAAGAAGCTCCGCGTCATCGGGCAACTGGGTGGCCAGGTCAAGCTGCCTGAACCATGCCAGGTCAAGGGCGGCAAATACGGCGGCCTTGACGGGGTTCGAACCGTTGAGAACGGGGTAAACGAAGTTCATCATGGGGGTCCCGGTCGAAGATTCGACCTGGTAGCCGCTGATGGCGAAACTGCGCGTTCGGAAAGCGCGCCGGACATAGGCGTGGTGAGCGAGATTTATAGGTACGCCCGATTCAAGGCCGCTGCAGATTACATTGCCCTCCGAGTCGATGACTCCGAGATTCACATAATAGGGGTACTGCCTCAAAAGGTGAGAGAAGAGGTCCGTGCAAACCGCCGAATTTCCCTGCCGTACTTCCGGCAGTTCGGCAAGCCCGATAAGAAGCTGACGCGCTCCCTCGACTACCTGCGCTATGTCGCCGGCGGCAAGCCGGGTTATGCGGAGCGTGTTGGCCTGCTCCTGGGTCTTCTCGATTTTGAGATCTTCCATGGCGGTGTAGTAGGCCATGCCCAGGGAGGGAAGCGTTGCAATAAGCACCAGACAGATCAGACGGCTGCGCAAGTTGAGGGGCAAAAAATAACGCAATAATCTCTGTATCATTTTGACTGGAACTTCATCGAAATCACTTTGCATTCCCCGCATCTTGGATGCCTTCCGGCTGCCGTTCCTTTTAGAACAGAGAAGAAAAGGCAGGGGTGAAAAGTGAGGATGTCAGTCTGATGGTCCTGCTTCCCTTCCGGCAGGGGTGCGGTTGAAGGCAGACCCGCTGGAGAAGAAAGAGGCAACACCGCGTTCGTATTAAAAAGGCCCAAACCGATCAATGCATAATCGTAAAAATGTTAGCATGGATTGACTCGGCAAACTAGACCTAGTTGCGATTAATTTGCATAAATATATGAATAAAAATGATAAGCAGTACTATTCCATAAGAGATTACAAGCTCCCTTTCTTTCTTGTAGGATAAAAGCTGACCGGAAGATAGGTGATAATCCTATAAAAAAATCAGTCTCAGGCCGACAGCATTTCAGTATGGGGCGGGCTATCCTAGAATCGGCAGGGAAAAAATGGCTTCGGAATGGCATCTACAGCTCTTCCGTGACCATGTGTTCGGCAAGAGGCGAGGTGTGTTGATCGGTTCTCGAAGAGGGGGGAGTGTTCCATGCCAAGGCACAGCACAGCAGCGGGAGGTCTCTTTGGAATCAAGACGAGGGAGACCGATGATAAATCCTTTCCACTTTCCAGAGCGCCCAGCAAGAAGCCTCTGAAAGTGGTGCAGATCCGCGGGGAGTACGACCTGTGCGCCCGGATAGCCGCTCTGGGTATACAACTCGGATCGGTTATGAAAGTTCGCCGCATCGGACCCGCCTCTTGTCTTGCACAAGTCAGCAGAAGTCGGCATATTATCAGCCTGGGGGGAAAGATCGCAGAGAAGATTTGGGTCACCAGTAAATGATGGCCCGCAGACCGCCTTGGAGGGAGACTAACATCCCGCAAGGCTGTTTTCCAACTCACCACCAGGTACGGAGGTTGCCATGTCACCAGCCGAGTCCACATTAAACCCCGAAACTCACCCCTATCTCAAAAGGTTCAGCCCCGAACATCTTGCACTCTTGGAACAGTGTGCAACGATTGCCGAATTCGAGGAGGGGAGCTACCTTTTTCGTGAAAGGGAACAGGCCAGGAAACAATTTCTGCTGTTGGAAGGCAGAGTTGCCCTGGAACTCAATGCTCCGGGGCAGGATCCCTGGATACTCATGACCTCCGGCGCCAACTCGATCGTCGGTTATGCGTGGGCATACCCCCCTTACCGCTACTGGTACAACTGCAGGGTAATGCAGAAAACGAGGGCAATAGTTCTCGATGCGGAGTGGATGGCGGCTAAATGCAAGGAAGATCATGAATTTGGGTATGAAATACTGCTGGGTTGCACGGAGATTATGGCGCAGAGGATTCAGGCCGCCGACCTCCAGCTGCTCAACCTGTTGCTGAAATGCTATTAGCCCGGCGCCCGGGAGTGCGTCAGGCGGTCACGCTGTTCGCCGTAAAGAAGGGCGAACCCTCGGACTCCTCTCGCCGTTCATGCTTTGCTGCGTCGGTGCGAACGGTCGGAGCGCCGCTCCGAGAATAAAATAAGTACTTGGCGCGAGCGGCAAGATGTAGCGGCAAGTCACGTTATGTGACACCAGTTGTTGTGAAGAAGCATATACCAGTCCGGTGCGTTTGATATTGCAAGCTCCAACCGGACGCCGCGAGTCCGATCCTCCTCGGACCGCCTTATGGATGAGGGACCGATTGAAAAACCGGTCCCTCATCTTTTATTGTGGGGCGCCGCCGCAACGACCCGCTAAGCCGCGCGCGGCAATGGGGTCGTGGGGGGGCGTGTTCCCGACGCTTAAGGAGGCGGTCTCCCCGACGCCATCTTGAACCCAACCGGGTAATTATCCTCCTCTCCGGTGGCGTTCGGTTCTGGTGTGAATCCCTGGACCTCTTGCGGATTCCGCATGCAGTGTTAAGATTTAGGGGTCAGATCCCTCTATGCATTTACTAAAGGGTGCTCATCGCTATGATGCCGGCATCTATGGGGTAGTGATTGTGATCGGCACAGAGGATCACCCTATTGTAGCTTCGAAGTTATTCGCTCATTGATGGAACCTTGCGGGAAAAAATGACCCCACCGGGCGTATGCGGCCAGAGTGTCTTGAGTCTGTAGGGAATTGGCCGACATTATAATCAGGCATTCACCGATAGAGATATCCTGCCCGGAGTGCTATTCTTTTTCCCGCATGAACGATTTGATTGTGATTACGGGTCCGGAATACAATCGTATTTCCGGAGGGTGATATTGGATAGTCGGGCCGCTGTCCAGCCAGTGGTGTGCTGGACAGCGGCCCGTTAATATATAAAAGAGAGCAATAAAAGGCCGCTATCCCTGATTTGAAACAGGGGTGACGGCCTTTCTCGTTTGCAGACGCCGCGTTTGTGCGGGTTGATCTCGAAGTGAATACGCCCGGCTTCCCGTTTTCCGCATCATTGGCTCGATTCCCAAACGTAGTTATGCGGAAAGGAAATCCCCATGAGACGTGTGCATTTCTGCCTTTTGGCGCTGCTGTTGACGGCCCTCGCGGCTGCTTCTTCCGTTCGTGCTGAATCCGGGATAGCGCAAAGCGGTCCCTCCGATATCCTCATCATTACCGGGACGGTGTCAGATGCTCGGGGCAAGCCGATCAAGGAAGTCGAGCTTGCCTTCTTCGTGAATGGACAGAAGGTCCCGCCGGTGGAGGAGGTCAAGTCTTCCAATGACGGAAGATACGAAGCGGAACTGTTGTGCCCCCGTGGGGTCTTGACCGGAGCGAAGGTGGAAATCGAAGCCCGGAAGCCCTCCTACAAGTTTTCGGATCATATCGGACTTGAGCGGATCGTAAAGGAAAGAGACGGGCAGGACGGCACCGCACGTTATCTTGCCCATCAAAACTTCCGGCTCATCCGCTCGATCACGCCCGCATTCTGGCTTGCGGCCCTGATTCTGGCCGCGGTATACGCTCTGATCGCCTTTGAAATCATGCACCGGACTCTCGCCGCCTTCCTGGGTGCGGCGGTTCTGCTCGCAATAACCTACACGGCGGGGAGCTTTAACCCCGACTACTTCATCCTCGGTTTCGAGGATGCGATGCATGCGATTGATATGAACGTGATATTTCTCCTCATGGCCATGATGATCATCGTCGGCGTCCTCAAAAAGACCGGGGTTTTTCAGTGGATGGCTTACAAGTCGTATCAACTTGCCCGCGGCAACATATTCGCGCTTGCATCCATCCTGATGGTTGTCACGGCGGTTACCTCGGCTTTTCTGGATAATGTCACAACCATGCTTCTCATCATCCCCGTGACGGTGGAGATTGCGCTTACCCTCGGGATCAACCCGCTAACCCTTCTCATGCCCGAGGTATTCGCATCCAATGTGGGTGGAACGGCGACCCTTATCGGCGATCCTCCGAATATCATGATAGGATCTTATGCAAAGATCACTTTTGTCCAGTTTGTTCAGAACCTCACGGTCATCTGCGCCATATGCCTGGCGGTTACGCTCATCTACTTCCTGTTCTGGTACAAAAAGGAGTACCTGAAGGCAAAGGTCGGAGATGTCCGGCTGATGATCGAACACCTGAGGGAGGAGTATCGGATCACCAACAGGACCCTGCTCGTTCAGAGCGGAATCCTGCTGGGGATCACTGTCTTTCTGTTTATCATCCACGGAGTCCTCCATATGGAACCGGGGATAGCCGCGATGACAGGGGCGGCGATACTTCTCGCGGTCTCGCGGACAGACATCGTCGAGATACTCGAGAATGAGATCGAATGGCCGACACTCATTTTCTTTATCATGCTCTTTATCGTGGTGGCGGGGGCCGAGCAGACCGGGCTCATCCAGGTCATCGCCGACTGGGTCAACAATATGTCGAGAGGCTCCCTGGTTGCGGCCATAGTGATGGTCCTCTGGGTCTCGGCCATTGCATCGGCAATCATAGACAACATCCCCTTCACGGCAACCATGCTTCCGATTGTAGCCTATCTTACGGCCGAGATCCCGGGGGCGGAGGGCGGGGTGCTCTGGTGGGCGCTCGCACTGGGTGCATGCCTTGGAGGAAACGGTACCATGATCGGCGCCAGCGCGAATGTCGTTACCGTTGGAATGGCGGAGCGTGCCGGTTATCCCATATCATTCATGGAGTATATCAAAGTGGCCGGCGTGCCGATGCTGATAACCATCGTGCTTGCCACGTTCTGGCTGGTCTTTGTCGAAATGTGATTTTGATTGACTGGGCAGGTAGGGTTCAGGGATCTGTTTTTGCCGGCAATAAATGGATTTCCGCTTGTATCTCATGTTATGAACCCAAGGAAGGGCCCGGATTGAGAATCGAATGGCGACCAGGGAATGTCTACGGTGAAGAGAGTCTACCTGGGTGTCAGCCCCCAGAACAGCCCATTCGATGATCAGTCAGTTGACCGAATCCGCTTTGAACCCGAAGCAGTCATCCTGGTCATGAAGCATTTGGAATCCGGCCGGGGATGATTCGGTTTCTTCAGCGGTTTGAAACCGGCCGGGGTAACCATATCGCCGAAAGAATACATTGGCCGGGAGATCCGCACTAGGGATAATCACATAGTTTTTCCGACAGGCCGAGAAGATACCGCGCGTCTTCCTTGCCGTGCCGCACGGCAAGGCGGAACCAGCGGGTAGCTTCCCTGTAGTCCTGGGGTACTCCCTGACCGAAATAAGACATAAGGCCCAGGCTGTACTCGGCGTCGGCATATTCCTGCTCCGCGGCCAACCCGTACCACTTGAGCGCTTCGCCGGAATTCTGATCCACTCCCTGGCCCCTGTCGAACATGGCGCCGAGGCGGTATTGCGCCCGGGCATCGTTTTGTTCGGCGGCGAGCGTCCATTCGGCCAATGCCGTGGCCAAATCCCCTTTTTCAAAGGCCTTGAGTCCGGCGTCGTAATCGGCCCTTGCCGCCTGCGATGCCAGGAGCAAAAGACAGAGAAGGCTAATGGAAAAGGCTTTCTTCATATCTGCCTGACGTTCCGTCAATTGCCGGGTTGTGTGGAAAAATCCGTCATGCCGGCCCACTCGTTCAGGACTTTGCGCCGGGATTCCCGCTTCTCGGGTCGGGGAATTTGAGGGATGCAAAAAAAATCTCTCTGAACCCCCGCGCTCCGCCCAACTCTATGACCTCGATTTGTTCCAGGAGCGATTTTGCCCGATCATTCGCGGCGGAATCAAGCAGCGCCATACAAGCGCCCAGCCCCGCCGCATTGCCGATCCCGGTGATGTTCTCCGGGTCTGTCGGCGGAATCAGCCCTATGGTCAGGGCATCCTCGGGTTGGATGACGTTGCCGAATGCGCCGGCAAGCAGGATCTTATCCGGCTTCTCGATTCCCGCCGCGTCGCAAAGGAACCTGATACCCGATGCAACGGCCCCCTTGGCGAACTGGAGCTCCCGGATATCCTTCTGATGCAGGACCACGGGCTTGAGGCCGTTGGGGTTCCCGTCTTCCGGCGAGTAGAGAACAAATTCCACTCCCGTCCCATTGTTGCGGAGAAATTCCGAGCCTGAATCCGGGTCGTACCGTCCATCCGGCCGGATGAGCCCTTCTTTCAGGAAGGTCGCGAGCGCCGACATTGCCCCGGACCCGCAAATGCCCCTCGGGATGGTATCTGAATTTGGGGAAGCGCCGATCACTTTCAGAACGGGCTTTCCATCCTCGAAATCGATTTTTTCGATGGCTCCCGGTGTCCCCTGCATGCCGCACGTCAGGGTTGCACCCTCGAAGGCCGGGCCGGTCGCGCAGGATGTGGCCCAAAGACGCCCATTGGCGGAGAGTACCATTTCGCCGTTTGTCCCCAGGTCGAGCATGAGCGTGGAGGCTTCCCTGTCAATGGTACGTTCCGCCCAAAGCCAGGCGGCCAGAGTGTCGGCTCCTACGAAAGCCGAGGGGAGGGGCAGGGTGCGGACGAGCGCTCCCGGGTGGAGAGGAAAACCGAGGTCGCGCGCGCGCAGCTCGAGACCTCCGTGGAAAAGGGGGCGGTAGGGAGCCACTCCGATCCCCCTTGCCGGGGCCCCCACCAGCAGGTGGATCATGGTGGGGTTCCCCACCACGAGAGCATCCATCAGCTTTTCCCGTTGGACGTCGTAACGTTTGCACAGGGTCTTTATGCAGGATGCGATCGTCTCGCACGCCAGGCTTTTCAGTTTTTTCGCGTCCTGGCTGTTCCGGGAGGCCACTATCCGGCTCATGACATCGGCTCCGAACGAAACCTGCGGGTTTCGAGCCGTTTCGACGCCCGGGATCTCGCCTGTCTGGAAGTCGCACAGGTATGCCGCAATCGTTGTGGTCCCCAGGTCCACTCCGATTCCGTAAAGAGGCATGGGCTCGCGGATAAGGGCGATTACGCGGCCCGAATCCGTTGCAACCGCGGTCTGATCATATTTCCGTTCACCGGAATCCGGCGCGCGGGAGGACTGTTCCTCGCTAAATCTCGGATCGGAGGCGTCGGGAAGCAAGGCGGACCAATCCACATCAACCGTGAGGCCGGCGTCCGCCAGGGCCTCTTCAACAGTGGGACGAGAGGGGAGAGGAACCATCCTGAAAGCAGGGTTCAAGGGCAGCGGATGACCCATGCCAATCCCGAGCCGTTTGTAGGTTTCCTGCCGATACAGCTCCTCGATCACTTCGAGGACGAGCCCGTCAACGGCCTCATGACGACAGGCGAAGCGAACACCCGATGACGCTTCCTCTTTCCCGATTCGTGTCTCTTCAGCCGGTGAAAGCGGCAGTCTGGAGGCGCCCTCGATTGCTTTAACCCTGCACCTGCCGCATTTCCCGGTTCCGCCGCAATCCGCGGAAACGGAATATCCCGCCGCGTGAAGAACATCGAGCAGGGTTGCCCCTTCTTCCACTATGACCGGTTTATCCCGGCCGGTGATGCGTATGGATATACTCATTGCGAAGTATGACCTCTTGAAGTTGAGATTCTACATTCTGCCGCCGCCCATGAGCTTTGCCTGGGGGAGACGCCGCAGCACAAGAGCGCTTATCGGCGCCAGGAGCCCTCCCAGTGCCAGGACCATGAATGCCGGGTTCCACAGGGTCGCCCGGCTGGGTTCGACCGGTCCATTATACCACTGCAGGACAAGTCCAAATACGGCGGGTGAAATGATAGTCATGAAAAACCCTACCGCCGACTGCAGTCCGAGTGAAAAGCCATGAAGCGTGGGGCTTACCATCTCGACGAGCCCGGTTTTGTAAATAGACCCATCCGCGATACCCCAGAAGCCTATCCATGCGCCTATCATCACCACCAGCCCCAGCGAGTGGCCGAAGAAGTGGCCGATGAGGGCTTCCCCCGCCACGCTGCAGATCCCGGCTATGACAATCGCGAAAGTTCTTCCCTTCTTATCCGCGACGATCCCCCAGAGCCATGACGAGGGGACTCCCAGCAGGATTATCGCGGCCGTGATGGACCCTCCCCAGCCTACGGCCTTGTCCGAAGGGATTCCGACGGACAGAAGAGATGACAACACAAAAGGACCGACCCATCCCCAAAACGCATAGAGTTCCCACATGTGCCCCATGTACCCCGATGATATCAACGTGGGGCCGGAATATCCGCCCTCCGGGGCGGTGAGAACTTTGCGAGGCGCCAGTTCCGGACGCGGGTTGATGACACGGGCTGGTCCCGCGATTCCCATGGACGCTTCGGCCGTGGCCGTTTGTTCCGCATCGGGCGGACAGTCCCGCACGAAAAGATAGATGACTCCCGCCGCCAGAAACGCGGGGACTGAAGTCCAGAAAACTCCCGTTCTCCAGCCGCATGTCACGGAAAGGTGCGAAGCAACCAGGTAGCCTCCCGCATAGGCCATGACGAGCGCGCCCGTGTAAAAGCCTATGGCGCCTCCCCTCTTGTTCGAGGGAAACCATTTTGTGAGGAGGGCGATGCCGGGGATGTAGATCGCTCCGGCCGAGATACCGATGAGCAGCCTCAGTACGAGTATGCTCATTTTCCCATGGGCGCCCCATATGAAAAGGGTCGAGGAGATCCCGGTGCTGAGCGTGGCGAAAAACAGAATCCTTGTGAGGCTCATCCTGTCAGCCAGCCAGCCTATGCAGGTGACAACCACCACATAACCCGCCTGGAAAGCGGAAAGAATCATTCCGGTATCCGCGGGTGTCAGACGATACTCCTCCGCGATATATTTGAGGACGGCCGAGAAATTGTACCAGGGCATATACCCCAAGGCCATGGCGATGGACATGGCAATGAGTATTCGGTTTCGTTCTTTCATTTACTGCTCTCCGTTCCGGGAACGGTTTCCTCCTTTCTCGAAAACACAACACTGGTCTAATGCAGAGGGGTTCAGCCATTGATGTGCCGGGTGAGCCCCTCCAAAAAGCAAATATGGGGCGGGCTTTCGACCCTGCCGGCAGAGTACCGGTAGAACAGGCCGAAAGAACCCTCCCCACATGAATTCGGGCGTCCGTGGGCGATCAGATCACTCGCCGCCGGAGGAACTCGCTTACGTGGTCACGTCGGAAAGAGACTCCTCGAGTTGAAACACAAAGCCTTTCGAGAGTGCGTTCTTGACCGGGCATTGTTTCGCCACCTGGATAAGGGTCTTCCTTTCCTTGTCGCTCAGTTCGCCGATGAGCTGCACTTCCTGGCTCACTATGGGATGTTCGGGGGCCTCACGGTCTATCGAGACCTTGACCCTGACATCCGAGAGCTTGATGGCCCGCGTTTCCGCGTATTTCCTGAGAGTAACGTTGATACAGGCCGCAAGGGAAGCTTCGATGAGGGAAAAAGGCTGGAATCCCGCGAATTTCCCTCCCTTGTCCTCGGGGATGTCAAAAGTCAGTTCGTGCACGCCGTCCGAGACAGTACCGCGCACCGGTTCTTCTCCACTCCTGCAAACCACCATTTCCCATCTCCTTCGAAAGCCAAAATCCGGTATCCTGTCAACCACTGACGTAATCCAGTATGAATAACTCTTTGAGGGTTATTTATACAAGATAATACGTCATGACAATTTGCTGATCTGGCCGACATAAACCCATGCGAGCCTGATGATAAACCCACCCGCGAGCACCATGTACGCACTGAGCTTCATCCTGAAAAGGGACCCGCCCGATATTTGCTCGTGATGCTCTTCCTGTACGTGCATAAGTTTCATGACGAGCGCGAGCGGAAAGAAAAAGGCAATGAGTATGAATGATAAACCAAACACAAAATACTCATGGCTATAGGAGAAAAACGGCATCACGGACTCTCTCTGAGGCGCCGTGGATGTGAGATGGCCCAGGAAGAAGAGCGCGATGATGATGATCTCGGCCGAAATGAGCCAGATGTCGACTTTCGTGAAGAAAAGCTGCGCCGCTTTCTTCTTGGATATTATGATAATGAGGGCGGCGCCGGTCGACAGCGCCGACGTGAGAAACAGTACCGGGAGCAGGGAGGAGTTCCACAGGGGTCTGGCGACAAATACACTGAGGAGGATACCCGTGTAGATTCCCAGAAAGATCCCGAGTGCGAACACCGTCCTGGCGAGCGCCGTCATGTGTGGATTGAGCCATCTGGAGAGGTTCTTGAGGAAGTCGAATTTCAGCCAGTGCCTGTATTCTTCCGGCACTACCGACAAGGCATACAGCATGCTCAAGGGGAGAATCAGCCCCAGACCCCACCCACCCCATGACATGGGGGAGGTGAACGAAAAGGAGAGGAAGAACCAGTAGGAATTGAGCTTTCGCTCGAGGTCCAGCCATATAAAGAACATGCCGGCCATCAAAACGAATGGAGCAAACATCGCCGCCTTGATGACGTCGATTTTTTCCTCGGTTCTCAGGTTCCGGGCTCGCAGATTGCCGATCGCGGACATGATGAGCAACCCGGCCGTCACGCCTCCCAGGAACAGATATAGCGAGACCATCCAGTTCCAGATATGCAGGGTTGGATAGGTCAGTTCATTCGCACCGGTTATGGTGATTTCCATCAGAGCCTCCTATTCGAGCTTGCTCAGTTTTCTTATGTAAAAGACCTTCGGGTTGGTACCTGCTTCCTTGAGCAGAACGCTTGAACCCACCTCCGACAGTATCTTGCTGACCGGACTATTGGGATCATCGAGGTCGCCAAAGATCCGGGAACCGCCGAGACAGGTTGCCACACAAGCGGGCTCTTTCCCCTGCTTGATCCTGTGCTCGCAAAAAGAGCATTTGTCGGCGACGCCCTTATCATCTATATAGCGGGCCTCGTAAGGGCATGCCGCTATGCATGCCTTGCAGCCCACGCACTTATAGCGCTTGATCTGGACCGTCCCGTCGCTTTCCTTATAGGAGGCCCCCGTTGGGCAGTTGTACGCACACGGAGGGTTTTCACAATGGTTGCAGAGTTCAGACCTCAGTTCCATTCTGAGGTTGGGAAATTCTCCTCCGACAACCTCCACCACTCGTGTCCTGAAGCTGCCAAGGGGTACATTATTCTCGGTCTTGCAGGCGGCAACGCACGCCATGCATCCCACACACCGTCGCTGATCGATCACCATTGCGTATCTGGGCATCTTAGACCTCCTTGACTACCTTGACGAAATTAACCCTCATTCCAGTGGCGCCGCAGATAGGGTCAACGGCATACCTCGTTATGAGCCCCTGATCATCCGCGCCCTTGCGGTAAGCGTTCCGGAGGTCCTTCGAGGAGGAACTGAAACCATGCACCATGTACACACAGTCTTCCCTGATCCGTTGGGTGACCTTGGCCTTTACCCGATTGCTCTTCACGCCGTCCTGATTGACAAGCGTCACGTACTGGCCGTGCTTTACGCCCAGGGCTTTGGCTTTTTTCGCGCTGATCCAGACTTCATTTTCCTTGAAGAGATCATGGAGCAGCGGGTTATTGGTTGTCCTTGTAAAAGAGTGCACGGGACTTCTGCCGTAGATCAGCCTGAAGTAGTCTTCCTTCGGCTGCTCAACGGGTGTGTACTTGGGGATGGGATCAAATCCGGCCTTTTCCAACCGCTTGCTGTATAACTCGATCTTGCCGGAAGGCGTTTTGAATACGGGCTGATTTTCGGCGGTTATATAAGGCGCTTCGGTGCCCTCCATCTCCATGAAGCCTTTCTTGCTCAATTCATCATAGTCTATCTTCCACAGCTTGCATTGCGACTTGATCTTGGCTTCCAGGCTTTCCCACGGGAAGTAGTCGGCCAGGCCGAGCTTTTTAGCCAACTCCCGCGCGATGGTATAGCCGTCCTTGCTTTCATAAAGAGGCTGTACCGCCGCCCGTCCCATCGTTACCCCAAGATGGTATCCCCTCTCCACTCCGATATCGTCAAACTGTTCGAGGTAAGAAGCGGACGGGAGAATGACATCCGACACCATGGCCGTATCCAGGGGCATTACCTCGGCCGTTACAAGGAGATCCAGGTTGTTGATCGCATCCATTGTCTCCTTTTCGTTGGGCATGGCCTTGAGAATGTTGGTGCCCATGACCATCCAGCCCTTGATGGGATAAGGCTTGCCCGTGATGGTAGCGTCCCTCAGGCCGGTGGTTGAGCCATTGGTAAGGCCGGCCATACTCGCGAAGGGATAGCCGCATATATCCATGATGGGCTTCTTCTCGGGAATGGGAAAATCTTCCTTACCCTGTGACTTTTTGAGAGATGCTTTTGTCGGCAGATACAACCCGCCTTCACGTCCCCACGACCCGAGGATGGCCGTCAGTATGGCAAGACAGCGCGATCTCTGCACATCGTTGCCGTACCAGGAGGCATGCCTGCCGGGATGGATGCAGACATTGGGGCGATACCTCGCGACTTCCATCACCGTTTCGATGATTTGCTTTACTGGGAGATCGGTCTCCCTTGCCGCCCACTCGGGGGTGCAATCGGCCACCGCGGCCTTGAGTTCCTCGAAACCGGTTGTATACTGCTCTACATATTCTTTGTCGTAGAGTTCGTGTTTTATGATGATGTTGATCCAGGCAAGCATCAGGGCCATGTCGGTTCCCGGCTTGATGGGAAGCCAGTATGCGGCTTTGCCCGCGGCCGTGGAATACCTGGGGTCGATGACTATCAGCTTGGCCTGCGCGCCGATCCCGGCGGCAAAATCCTGTACCTGGGAGTTGTGCACGTTCTCGCCAAGATGGGAACCGAACAGGACGGTCACTTTGCTTTTGGCGAGGTCCACTCTCTCCGGAGCACCGGGTATGATTCCGTATGTCAACTCATATCCAACGTCGCGCGCCCCCCGGCACTGAGCGAAGGAGGGTTTCCCGAAGTTCTGGCTGCCGAACGCGGCCATCAGGGGAGCGAGGTGGGCCGAACAGGACCCCACGGCAAACAGCGCCATGGCTTCCGGTCCATAGACCTTTTTGATGGACAGCATCTTCTCGGCGACGTAATTCAGGGCCTCATCCCAGGAGGCCTTTTTGTATTTGCCGTCTCCGCGGCTTCCGGTCCTGATGAGCGGGGTCTTTACCCTGTCCGGATCGTAAAGAAGGCCTATTCCGGAATTGCCTCTTGCGCAAAGTTTTCCCCTGCTGTTGGGATGGAGGGGATTGCCATCGAGTTTTACTACCTTTCCATCCACGACTTTCGCGATCAGGCCGCAACACCAGTGGCACATCTCGCAATTGGTGGCCACGTAGGTCTCCGCCGGTCCCGAGCCGGCCTGCGCCGCGAGTGCCGCGGGTGTCAACTGGCATGCTCCCATTCCACTACTCGCCACCGCCGCGCCCGCGATTTTGATAAAGTCTCTCCGGGTTACTCCCATGATTCCCTCACTCTTCTTGCGTGTTCGAATGATACTGACCGGGTGAATGCAAAACGGAATGGGTAGCGAGGGCGGAACAGACTACCTTGCTATCCATCCTCTCAACTGTGCTTAGCCGGAAAATAAAAGTGACTCTCCCCTAGGTGGAAACTATACTAACTCACTAGGAAATGCGGTCAATTCCTACAAAAAGATTATAGTTCCCGGTGCTAAGGGATTTCTGTCAGTAAAACTCCTATTTTCTTGTCGGATGGAGTCCTACCGGGCCTTGGACGGGCAGGGAATGACTCAGCGAACTGAGAATTCCGGCCGCTATTTTCCGAATGGGCATTTAGGGAAAGTGCACGCCTTGCATTCCAGGCAGAAGGCGCCATGTCCCAGCCTTGCGAGGTCACGGCGGGTGATTTTCAATCCGGCGAGCAAACGGGGGAGGAGCAGGTCAAAGCTGGTGGTCTTGAAGTAGAGAGCGCAAGCCGGGACCCCCATTACCTGGGTAGTACCGATTCGTGCGAGCAGAGTCATGGCGCCCGGCAGGATGGGGGCTCCATAAAGCATGTCGTTGGCGCCGGCATCGACGAGCGCCTGCCGGGTAACGTCATCCGGGTCCACGGACAGGCCGGCGGTGGTTACCAGAAGGTCTGCTCCGGCGTCGAGGATCTCCCTGACCGCCCCGCTTATGGCCTTGCGGTCGTCAGGCGCGATAGCGGTTTTGACGGTTGCGCAGCCGAGATTCTCCACTTTCGAGGATATGATGGGGATGAACTTGTCTTCTATCAAGCCCTGGAACACTTCGCTTCCGGTGACCAGGATGCCGACCCGTGCCTTGCGCATGGGAAGGACGCGCAAAAGGTCTCCCTCTTCCAGGATGCCCATGGCGTGCAGGAAATCCCTCCTGGGGAGAAAGAGCGGAATGGCCCTCGTACCGGCAAGATTTCTTCCCGATCTTACAAGGGTGTAACTTCGCAGCGAGGCGCACATAACTCCGGGAACCATATTGAACCGCTCAAGCCTGTCTTCCTCCACGACGAGCAATCCGTCGCGATCGGCCTTAAGACCGATCTTGCCTTCACGGGGCGGGGTCGCGTAAGTGATGCCTTCCCCTGCCATGCCCCTGGCAAAAGCAATGGCCGCCTCATTCTCGTGGACCCAGTCTTCACGGGATGCGTTCTCCTCCTCCACGTAGATCTTGTGCTTACCCATCTTCTGGAGGCGGCAGACATCTCCGGCGCCGATTTTCTGACCGCGTTTAAACGCCGGTCCCTTTGATTCTCCCGGATCAATGGCCGTCATGTCGTGTAGGGCTGTCTTGCCGACGGCCTCCTCCACGGAGACTGCCTTGAGGAACGGCAACTCGGGAACCGTATGAGGTTCGAAGCCGGTGTAGGGCGCCTCGCCCTGGCACGCCCTGCAGATGCTCCCATCAGCGCTGGGATAGGGTTCTCCGCAGAGTGAGCAGTCGGCAATCGTTCCACGGCTCTTCTTTCCCAGGTACCGGGGCTGGATGTTGACAGTTTGAATTCCACAGATGCCCGGACCGGCTTCTTTTATCTGGGCCAGCAGGACGTCCTTGTCCTGTTCGGACTTCTTCTTCGTTTTATAAAGCCATGCTTCTATCTCCGGCCATTCACGCAACTTTACGGGATCGAGAAAGATCCGAATCCCCTTTCCCTGGTACTTGTCATAAAGGCTCAGGGCATAGCGGCCGAGGTTCACTATTTTCAACCACCCATTTCCCACCGTGCAGGGCGTGAGCAGTTGAACGGCATCCGGCAGGCACTTCGGGGTTTCGCAGACAGCGTCGAAAAGGACTCCCTCGGGGATATTCCTCAGGGCCAGTTCAACCATGAAGCCGCCTACAACGAGCCCGGGAGCCAAGTTTCCGTGAAACGACCTGACGAGTTCGAGATAATCATCATAGGAATAGGAACCGATCTTCATCCGCAACCCCATCTGTACAAGTTTTTGTCGGCAAATCATCCGATGCCGTTAATCCGAAACCGGGCTGGAAATATCGAGCCCTTGGTCAAATAACTGATTTAGCCGGGATGGGCAACACAAAGATCGGTCGATTTCACGAAGAATCAGGCGCCGCCGCGGCGCCATGACGAGCCGCGTAGCAGCGAAAGGGGTGCGGGGGGTGAAGCCGCCCCCGGCGGGATGGAAAGCCGGTTCCGCGGGAGATGGTGCTCTGCCGCGCGCCATTTGCTCACGGGGAGGCCATCGGATCTCATCTGTCGGGGTATGAGTCGAGGCAGGCTTCAGTTGCCGCGTATCGCCTCGATCGGATTTACCCGTGAAGCCATCCAGGCCGGGAAGAGACCCGCGCAGACACCCATGGAGACGGAGAGCAGGAGGCACCACAGGGTAATCAACCGATCGAACACGATCATGTGGCCGCCGGGAGCGTAGACAAGAATCCGCGCGATGAGCCATTCGATCCCGGAGGAACTGCACAGCGCCAGAGCGATCCCGCCTATTCCCCCCAGTGCCGTCAATATGATTGACTCCAGCACCACCATGTTGAAGATGTCGGCTCTCGACGCGCCGATGGCCCGCATCATCCCCAACTGCGATGTCCATTCGAAAATAGTCATCAGAATGGAATTCATGATTCCGGCGGAGGCCACTATGAAGATTATTATGGATACTGACAGACCGAGCGCGTTTACCGAGGCGATGAGATTGGAAATGCTGTTGGTGGCCTGAGAAATGGTGACGATTTGAATGCCGGGTACTTTCTGTTCGAGTTCGGCTGAAACAGGCACAATCTGCGCCGGATCATCAAGTTTGACGGCGACGGCGCTTATCGGGTCGGGGGTTATCTTGCCCAGGACAGAACAGACCGGGTCTTCGGATACGACGACCATCTTGCCCGATACCTTGAGAGCTATCTGCTGCGTAACCAGGAGCGGGGCGTGTATGAAGGCATCATCCTTCGTGTAGGTGCGCTTTATGATCCCGCTTACGGACAGAGTCCTCCCCGCTTCCGGAAGAGGTATGGCATCGCCGATCTTCAGCCCGTGCTTTTGGGCAAAATCCCATCCCAGCAAGACTTTGTTCGCGGCAATGGCATCCCACCCGATGGGTATTTCCCCGTCAACCCTCCATTCAGGCTTGAGCTGCTCTATGAAGGGCATCTCATAACCGTAGACAAGTATTTTGTCGCCCTTCTCCGGAGACGGCACATCGATGATGAGCAGGGGAGAAGCATAGGCCAGCCCCTTGGTCTTTCTTACCTCTCGGACAATGGACTCATCCATGAAGCTGGGAGGCACGGAGCCGTGGAACAGGAGTGAGGCCAGCTCATGGGGACAACTGCCCGGCGCCACGACAAAGTCCAACCCTATCCTGTCCATATCCCGCTTGACTTCCGCGTCGAAGCTCTTGTTCAGCGATAGAATGGAAAAGAATACCGCAATGGACGATGCGATCGCGACAAGACATAGAAAGTTTCTCGTCTTGAATCGAAGCAGATTTGTGATACTCAACTTGAGCAGGTTCGTAATCACTCTGTGTCTCCATGCCGGGGGCGGAGGAAGGGCCGCGCGGCTCACGCCCCTGGGTTGGTTCGGTGCGAGGCACCGTGTTCCGTACGAAAATCGCGTTCAAGCATGAACGGGTGTTCGCCCCTCGATACCGTATTATACGGCTTTCATGCGGCAGAAGTAATCGGCAACGTCATCGACAGGATGAAGCATGCCGTCCGTCATGGCAAAAGTGGTTTGAGTCCTCTCCGCCGCATTGAGGTCATGCGTGACGAGAACTATTGTCAGCCCTTTCCCGTTCAGATCATGGAGAAGCTCATATATCCGCTCCCTGGAGTTTACATCGAGATTGCCGGTCGGCTCATCGGCGAGTATGACGCATGGATTGTTTACGATGGCTCTTGCTATGGCGGTTCGCTGCATTTCCCCGCCGCTCAGTTGATTGGGCTTATGTCCGGCCCGGCCCTGGAGCCCCACGAGCTTGAGTATTTCCTCCATGCGCTGCTCATCAACCGGTCGCTTGCTGAAAGTGAGCGGCAGGGCGATATTCTCCCGCACGGTGAGTCCCGGTAACAGGTAGAACTGCTGGAACACGAAACCTATCTTTTCCCTTCTGATCCGAACGAGTTCCTTTTCCCGCAGGGAGGTTGTGTCCAGGCCGCCGACTTCCACCTTGCCCCTGGACGCCTTGTCCAGGCATCCGATGATGTTGAGCAGGGTGGTCTTACCCGATCCGGACGGTCCGATAATGGACACATAGTCGCCCGCGGAAAACGTGAGATTGATGTTTTTCAGCGCGTGGATTTCTTCCGCCCCCCGCCTGTAGACCTTATCGACTCCTTCAAGACGCACCACCGGGCACTTGTTCAGCAATTTATCACCTCGATCGGACGGACCCTGGAGGATTTCCAGGCCGGGTAAAGCCCTGACAGTACACCTATCAGCAGGGAAGACAGGAAGATGGACAATGCAAGCCGCGGTTCGGAATGGATCGTGTCACCCATCGGCACGTAGGGGATGATTTTTCTCACCATGCTTTCGGCGAGTCCCGATCCCGCGATGCCCAGGAGGATTCCGGTAATTCCCCCCAAACCCAGAATGACGACGCTTTCATAGAGCGTCCAGAGGAAGATGTCTTGCCTGGATGCCCCTATGGCCCTCATAACGCCGATCTCCCGTTTACTCGCGAAAACGGAGATGAGCATGGAGTTGACCACGCCTATGACACTGACCATCGCCACGACGATGGCGATCGTGAGTGTGAGCGCTCTGGACGAAGCGACGACACCCGAGATGTTTTCCCTCACCTGGCCCATCGTGATTATCTGGACGCCCGGGATCTTCAGGGTCAAATCGTCCCGTATGGATTCGATCATCATGAAATGCCTGGCCTTGACGCCAATGGAGGTCATTGCCCCCGGCTTGCCCAGAATCTTTTGGAGCGCGTGAATCGGCATGAACATGGCGCTGTCTTCCTGGCTGTTCAGCCGCTTGAGCACCCCGGTGACTCGGAAGTTGGAACCTTCCTGGAAGTAGTTGACCTCATCACCTACCTTGAGCTTGTACTGTTCGGCAAGGAGATAGCCCATGAGAACCTCGTTGAAATGCTTCGGGGCCGTTCCCTCGATCACCCATTCCGGTTTTGCCGTTGCGATGTCGGCCATATCCATGCCGTACACGACATCGACCCTGCCGCTCTTGAGATTCGGCGCCTGGCCGACAAGAATGGGGGTGGCGAATTCAACGCCCTCGGGTTCCCTGACTTTCACCAGAAGCCCGTCATCGAGATACTTGGGGAGCACGGCGCCATAGAGCACAAGGGATGCCACCTCAAAGGAGCACCCTTTGGAAACGACCATGAAATCAAGGCCGGTCTTCTCGATCTCTTTTTCCAGATTCTTCTCGAAGCCGAGATGAAACGACAGAATGGAAAAGAGAACTCCAACGGAGCATGCCACCGCAAAAATGGTAAGGGCGCTCCTTGTTCGGAAGCGCCGGATGTTTTTCCATGCAAGCACGACGTATGGATTCAAGATATCTCCACCGACTTTGCAATTATCTTGGGTTCACCGCTTTCTCCGGTAAGCGTTCCGCTGACCCTGGCTTTCTTTCCCACCTTCATCGGGATGGTGAAGTTGTTTGGGGCCAGATCGATAAGAATGTGTCCTGTCCCATCCTTCAGGAAGAACCAGCACCCCGAGCTGCACTCGATGAGGATGCTTCCCTGGATGTTCACCTCCTTATTCTTCAGGGATTGGTCGGTCAAGGCTTTTATCACATTGATTTCGGGCAGGCCGGTATCGGCGGGCTGTCCGTATTTCTCGGTACAGCCGGTAAGCACTATGGAAGCGAAGAGGAAAAAGAAAGCGAGCGTTTTCATGGCAGTTAACCTTCTCTCGCTATCCAAGCAAAAAGTGTTCCAAATGTGCTGAAAAGAATGCATGGGCCGGAGAAAGGCGCCATCCCTCCCCGGCCCGCTGCAAGTTATTTCTTTTTCAGAAGGGCATCCGCGCCGCAGATTATATTGTCTCCGAGAATATGCATCGAGTTGCGCTCATCCAAATGGCATCTCGTGCACCCCGCCAACTCAAGTCCCCATGTGAGGGGAGCATGTTTGACGTGCTTCTCGTGGCAATGCCTGCAGGTGGATGTCGGTTTGCCGAGGTACTTGTTCTTCTCGACGTCATACAACCAGATCGTGCCGTCGGCAACCTTGGCCCCCTCGTATTCAACGGGAACCCGAACGGTGGATATTGCATACCTGCCATCGGGTGTCGGGACCATGTCGTGGTTTTCCATGCCTTCGGGGATGGAGACCTCCTGGATAAGAGTCAGATCATCAGCCTTGAGGACGAGGGACCTCGTTCTCGCGGACTGAAAGATCTTCTTGCCGTCCGGAGTGTAGGTCGCCCTGAAGCTGACGGTACCCTTGGGGAATGGAATGGTGTTCTTCTTCAGGATCTTTATCTCGCCCCGGTCGGTCAGGGCGGGAAGATCGAGGAGGAAGAAGTGCTGTGTTCCGGTCGCCTTCGCGAAAGGCTGTTCGGAATCGTTCATGACAAGGAAAAAGTACTTGTTGTCCGGACTGGTTACGCCATGGCTGTAATAATAATTGACGGGAAGTTCCGGGTTGCTTGCCAGCATTACGCGGAATTTCAGATCGAGGTTCTTCTTGTCGAAAACATCAATGAATCCGGGATAGCCCATGAACACCGGAAGGTAGTGCTTCTCCGTCTGGCCTGAACCGCAGTAGAGCGTCTTGATCTCGGTGCGTCCAAAATCCCGCACCTCCTTTGGGAGGTCATACGATTTTTCCATTATCCACTTGTTGGTCCGCAGGTCGGCCTTTCCCACGATAACAGCGGGTCTTTTGGCCGTATAGGTTGACCAGAAAGCGGTATTGGGGTCCTGGTTGTCAATTCTTACATCATGCGTCGCGTGGTCCGCTGCTTCTCCAAGCGGGATGAAATGGAGTTTGTCTCCCGTCCAGATAAGGTATTTAGGAATGGTGATCGGGTTTTCAGCCGTCGGGTCTATGACGACATCGGCGTCGGCGATATGTCCCCCGTGACCGGCGACGAACACTCTTCCTTCGTACTGACCGGATTGGCTGCCGTTCAGGTAAGTTGCCGCGAACCAGATTACCGCGACCAGAACCACCGGCACCAGGATTAGCTTCTTTTTCTTCGGAACCATGAGCCCTGCTCCTAATGTTACGTGTCAAACCTTCCGCTTCGGATGTCCGGTGACACTACGTTACCGGACCAACAATCGCACCGTGAGATACATCAGGTACAGGCTGCTGCCCGGACCGGGAGACCGAGGCCCCGCTCGGTGGGCATTGTGCATTCGTTTGGCCATTTACCGAACGCACTGTCCATTCCCTTCCCTTCAATTCTCCACCCCTTGCCATCCATATGTTAAAACTATTCGCGAATCAGTCTTTACAAATATCATATCATCGGATTATCAGGAGTCAATAAATATTCTATACCATATTAGTATAGAATCTGTGCAAAAAACCCCCTCAGAAATTGTGCATCTCTCCGGACCACGCTTTGTCAAGGCTCCTGACATCCCGGTCTCAACTCTTTCCGTATTCTCGTCCCGTTCCATTCACCTCCGCGGCGACCGCGCCAATTCCTCCCTCCCCGGGCTGATCCGGAGAAGGAGGAATTGCGGTCACTGGAATCGCAGAGGGTTTGCATGCCGAATGGCCAACCGGCCTCTGCCAAGAATATCGGAACTATTCCAGGCAAAGATTAATTCTTAATTCAGAATGAAGGCCTTGTAGTCCAGCATCCTGAGGCTCATGGCAAATGCGCCGGCTACCACCGGGTTATCGTAAATAACGACGATGTCTTTGCTTTTGTTCAGTTTCTCCAGGTTCTCGAACGTCCACAGATCCGCGTAAGGGATATTGATCGCACCCTCAACGTGGCCCTTTTCGAATGCCTCGGCCGTGCGCATATCCAAAAGCGTGGGTTTTTTCAGAGTTTTGATCTGACCGGCATCGATGACCCATGTCGCGGGATTGCTCTGATTATGGTCGATCAGAGGCATGAACATCCTGGAATCGGATTCCGTCGCATAAAAGGCCTTTTTCCAGCCTTTGATACCCACTCTCATCCAATTAACATTTGTATAACCCGCCTCAACTGCCAACCTGGCAGCATGATAGGACTTCCATCACATATCGTCCGCGCAGAAGACCACAAAAGGGAGAGCTTTGTCCGCGGGCAGCGCGGACACGTCGAATTGGGCATCCTTAAGGTCAAAGTCAGTGCGTTTATGGTCTTTCGGGACATCCATGGTGATGTGCATTGCACCGACCGGCCTGGATTCGACCCAGTCGGTCATATGCGTATAGCAGGCGATGAGCAGTCCCCCGTCAGCCTGGATCTTCCTGGCTTCCTTCGGGGATACCACTCTCACGCCGTCAAGGCTGGTGGGGGTAGCGCCCTTTACAGCTTCGCTCATGTTGCGATTCCTCTCTCGTGGGATGGAAAAATTAGAAAAACCCTCTGCTTCCCGGAAGATTATAGTTGCCTAAAACAGAATATCTGTCAGCAGGGCTCCTTTTTTTATGTCGGATAGAGTCCTACCCGTACGGTAGGATTAATGGAAGTAAGCATGGTTGCCGCGGGCTGGGGCATAGGTCCCACGGGCGAATGGTGGTTATTTTCCACCATGCTGCTCCGAGATCCGGGCTCATCCGGGGAGGACGAATTCTTTCGGAGGGCGACGGGGCGAGCGGTCATAGCCGGCGTCATTTCGGCGAAAGCCGTGGCACGGGATCATCTTGGGCCGTCCGCGAGGCAAAAGGTCCGCTGTCTCGCCTCATGCAACCCTGCAACGGTATCCGGACGTTTCCAGAAAGACAGACATGTCCGGGCCGCAATACACTCGGTTCCCCATCGGTCGTCGCACATTCCCGGTTGTCGCATCGCGCTTCGGTTTATGTTTCCAGATACTTGGGACCTCTCCGGCATTGCGGGCCCCGCGCAAATGGATGGCATGACCCATGCACCGCTCACCCTGGTAAAGTGCCGGCGGCGGCGCGAAATTGCATTTGGAGGCGCAAAGTGAGGATGCGGGGATCCCGGGTGTTCCCGATAGTGGCGGGAGCACTGCCCGAAGACCCATTGCGCGGGAAATGGAAGAAGACTAAAGAGAGAATTCGGTCTCGATGCATGCCCATTTGAAAGTAAGCGCATGACCAGGGAGCGGCGCCATCAGGAGGCTGGCTTTTCCGCTAAAAGGGCGCCGCCGGGATAGAAGTCAACTTCTCGGGGAGAACATCATGGCACAGAAGCTGGAACTGCATGGACGTATCATTTCCAAGGGTGTCGCGGAAGGCGAGGCCCTGGTCTGCCGGGGCCCTCTGAGTTTCATGGCGTCGGCTATTGCCAATGAGAGTGGCATCGTACGGATTCACGGCCATGAACTGGAAGGGAAGTGTGTGAAGGATAAAGTTGTTGTTTACGACACGGATCAGTTTTCCACCGGGGCATCTTTGAGCTTCTACACCAAATGTAGTGTTTATAAAACCGGCCCGGCCGCGCTGATCTGTCGCGAGATGCACAATATAGCGGGCGGGGCGGCCATTTATTGCGAAGTACCCGCCATGGATGCGATCCGGGAAGGCACCCCCTGTGAGTTGATCAAGAGCGGGGACTGGGTGAAAGTGGATGCGGTCCGGGGAGTGATAGAAGTCACCAGGAAGTAGAACCCGATCGAGACTGCCGCCGCGAGGTCGCGCGGCGTTCCGAACTTCTACATATGCCGACCCGTGAATCTCTCAGGGAGAGTGCTGATGAAGCTGAGCGATGAAGATAGAAAGAAGCTGGATGGCGAAGAAGGCGTTGCCGTGCGGGAGGCCATGGACTATCTGGTCAAACTCGGCGAAGCCTTCGAGGCTGAAGAAATGGTGGATCTTCACAGTTGCCATGTGTTCGGAGATTACCACACTATCGGGGACGGCGGCTTGCAGCTCTACAGGAAGTATGCGGACCTGGGCGCTAAAGTGCGGGTCCGGTCCTCCGTCGAGCCAATCTCCATGGACCTGCGCCTGTGGCCCAGGCTGAATCTGCCGCCCGAGTATCCCGGTAAGCAAATCCAGATCAATAATGCACTGCGTGAAATGGATCTCTGTCTAAGCTACTCGTGCATTTACCATTTCACGCAAAACGTCCCCCGATTCGGCGAAAACCTGGCCTGGATAGAAGGAAATGCTACCGCGTGGGCCAACAGCGTAACTGGTGCGCGCGGGAACCGGGAAAACAGCATAACTTGTTTGCTGGCTGGGATTGCGGGACGCATTCCCATGCATGGACTTCTCGACCCGCGGAAGAGAAGAGGGCAGAGGCTGGTGGAAATTGAGCCGGGCCTTGTGGCGCGACTGATCGGTCCCGGACGCAGTACGGCCGACCTGGGCGTGCTCGGGATGACCATTGCCGACTTGGGCTATGACCTGATCCCGGTGGTCGAAGGGGTGCCTCCCCTGCTCACGAACGAACAGATGAAGGCGATGTTTGCCTGTTGCGGTCCGGTCCTGACCACGGCGCTCATGCTGCTGGTGGGAATCAGCCCGGAGGCCCCGACGGTGCGGGCTGCCTTCGGAGGTCCCATTCCTCCGGGAACCGAGAAACAGCACGTAAGCATGAAGGATATCAGGGCCGGTTATGAGAAGCTGACGAACGCACGCAAGTTTGATGTTGATATCGTCTCGACCGGCTGCCCGTTCAAAACGATTTATGAAATACAGGAAGCGGCAAAACTGCTATCCGGAAAAAAGATAAAGGACGGGATTCTCTTCTTCATCCATACCGATTTCACCACATGGCACCTGGCCGAGGAAATGGGGCTCATCGAATCGATTGAAAAGGCGGGGGCCTATGTCACGCGTGACCTGTGCCCATTCAGCCTGCCGATAGAAGATATGTACGGACCGGAAAAGGTAATAGCCACCGACAGCTTTAAAACAGTCAGGCTCCTGGCCGGCAAGGGAAAGCCGCAATACTGTTTCGGTACCCTGAGCGATTGTGTGAACGCGGCCGTGACCGGCACATTTGTATCGACCCGCTGGCGGTAGCAGATTGGGCGGGGGAGTGAAAACCGCTCTGAAATTGCTGGAAGGAATCGGAGGTTGGCTTTGCGCGCGATCGCTTCATGACCCTGTTCGATGGCAAGGATGTGATGCTCGGGAAGAATTTCCGGCTTCCCGGCAAAGGCGAAAACGGAAGGGAGAGGTGAAATGACAGACCGTCAGACCGGCTCTTCCTCCTTTTCAGCCATTATGCACCTCAAGGGGGGCCGCTTGAAGGATTCGAAAAAGCAACGGTTGTCCGACTTGCAGCGAGCTTTCGAACGGTCTCCGGATTTCCACCTGTTTATCAGGCGAGGTTCCCGGATAAGGGGCCTGCACATTGCGATAAGGTCGGCCCGACCGCTTTTCACCAGCCCCTCCGCGACATCGAACGACCTGATCCCTCCGACGAGAATCAGCGGTACGTTTATCTGTTCCTTTATCCGGGAGGCATTTTCCGCAAAATAGGCCTCATCCATTTCCGAGGCGATATCGGGACGAATATGGGGTACGTCCCCCGGGTACCTGGATCCCCCCGTAACCTCTATCGCACTGACTCCCGCTTCACAGAGCCGCCCGGCAATCCATGCGGATTCATCGATCTTGAGTCCGCCATCCATAAAGTCCTCGGAACTGAGCTTCACGATAATGGGGTAATCCGCGCCGAGCGCGTAACGCATCCGGGCGCATATTTCCGTGAGCACCCGCGACCTTTTCTCCGGATTTCCGCCATAAGCATCGGTGCGCCTGTTCCAGAAGGGCGAAATGAACTGATGCAACAACTGTCCGTGTGAGGCATGGAGCTCAACCGCGTCAAACCCTGCCTGCCTGGCCCTCGCGCCGGCAATTATGAACGCATCGATTATGCCGGTTATTTCGGATTCACTCATCTGCCGTGCCATCTCTCCATGCATGCCCCTGAATTCGGAAGGCGCGAGCAGGGGGCCCGACGGCTTTTCGGGCCTGCTGTTCGCGCCGGCGTGGGACAACTGCAGAGCAACCATGCTCCCGTGTTCATGCACCCTTTCCGGAATCCTTCGGAGGCCAGGGACAAGATCGTCGCTATAGATACCAGTTTGTCCGGGACCGGCTTTCCCATTCCTGAGTACGTAAGCGTGTCCTGTTATGATCAGTCCGGTTCCGCCGGCCGCGACTTCGGCGAGGAAGTCCTCCAGTTCGACGGTGCTTCCGCCGTTATCATCGGCACGGGACTCATATGTGGCCGCCCGTACGAATCTGTTGGCCAAAGACATAGCGCCGATCGAGATATTTTCGAAAAGAACCGACATTTTCAGGCACTCCTTCAATACGAAATACGTTCAAGACGGGACACTCCCTCCCGTTCGTGCCGGGCGGGAGTAAACCCAGCATTCGCGTGGCAAGGCGTAGCGGAAGAAACAGCATACGCCGGATTGATGAAAAGTCGATGACGAAGCAGGTTTCGTAAGTCATTGAGATTGCTCACTCTCAAAAGCTGCTTTTTGAGAGGTATCGAAGCATGAACGGGCCAATTCCGATCGGCATCTTCATTTCCGGGGTAGATTCATCTTGGGCGCAACACGGTATCAGAGGCGCGATTATGCGCGGCCGCCTCGGGCGAGAGCTGCACGGGGAAGCACACGCTTTTCGGCTGGAGCGCCCGGAGGCGCCTCTTTCTATTCGCGCCGCCGATTCTACCTGGTTCGCGCCTGGTAAGGGATATAATTTTCGTGAACGGCTTTCGAGTGGAAGCATTTCAAGGGAGGAGCCACATGGTATGATACGGATAGTCAGGACTCCGGGAGAAACGGGCAGGCTATCGACCCGGCGTCACCCCGGCGGGTTGAAATGCCCGGGGCGCGGTTCCCCGCGCGTTCCTATTGACTGAGGCTCGCCTGCCAGGAAGCCAGGCACTCTTCCCATGTCTTGTAGACATTTGCATCCTTGGGCGAGATGTGGGCGACGTCATTCATGATCTTGCGCAGTTCCTGGGGAGAGGACACGCCTTTTTTGCCGTGTTTGACAACCACGCAGCCTTCCAGGATGCTGAATGAGGCGTAATAATCCCCATTGATGGAAGAATTGGAGAAAATAACCTTCACGTCCGGCTGCCCGATTCCGACAATGCTGAACTGCAGATCCTGGCCGACCTTGAAGTCGCAATCGACGGAAGTCCCCGACTGGTTCTCGGAACAGCTCTTGCCCGAACTGGCCAGTTCACAGGCGGGGGAAATGGGGTCGCTCCCCTGTGCCGCCACGGGAAGAACAGGCAGCAAGACGAGCAGGGTGGCAAGCAGGAGTGTTATTCGGGCTGATTTCATAATGTGTATCCCGGTGTGCTCCTGTCCATGGCTTGCCGGGACAGGAGGGGGTTATGCGAAACGTTTCGTCCGAAGCGACAGCTTCTTGAAATTCGCAATATCAAGGAGCTTGCCTCACCAGTCGGATCAACTATCCACGTCGCTTCGGTGAAAACCGGAATCCAGTGTCTTTTCGCCTCCCGCACGGCCAAGATCTGGACCCCGGCTTTCGCCGGGGCGACGCATCGTGTGCGACTGCCCTTTGCTTCCTGATTGTGCGTCGCCGCGCAAATGCGCCGCGAATTTCGCCCGGCGCGACAGGCGGCAAGGAAACTTCCCGAGTGCAACTGCGCGCCATTTCCAATCAAAGTAATTGAAAGAGATGTCCGTGGACTGCCCGATGCCGCGAGCATGAGCCACTGACGAGCTATCAGCATCCCTCGGTAGGGTTGAACGCCCCGCGAGCTTTTTTGGCCGGCGCGGGTTCGGCTGCTTTGCGGGGATCCTCGGCCTGCGCCGCTTTCTGGTCCCGGTTTGCATCCGTGTTGGCTGCGGGCTGAAGCGTGCTCTTGTCGCCCGCGGGGTTGGCGGCCGGCTGTTGCCCGGCCGCGCCCTTTTCAACCTGACATGACCCGGAGACGGCCCAGAATAGTCCGGTCCCCAGTGCTAAACACAAGATCACCACGAGCGCATATGTCCATTTTTTCATGGTATTCCTTCCAATATTGAAGAAAGAGACGCGAAATCCCCCTGCTCAACACAACCAGTTCGTCTCCCGGTCCTCTCGTTCGAGACGTTGAAGAGAGGGATTTCGCGTGCCTGTTTGGAGACCGGGGTTCAGCCCCGGTCTCCTCCCCTCACCAAAAAGACGGGGAAGTTTTACTTTTTGCTGTACATATCCGATTTCTGGAATGTGCCTTTCACGAAAGTGAACAGGCCATGCACATTTTCCACCGGGTATCCATTTTCCATCCAGCCACGAAATCCGTCCGTAATATTGACGATTTTCCCGGAGTAGCCCATCTGGAGCATCATCAGTTTCACGAGTGCGCCGCGGACTCCGCCATCCGGGGGATAGCCGCTCTTACAGCAGAGGAAATAGTCCGCGTCGGAGTCCGGCAACAGGCCGACCTTGGCTGACTGCCAGTAGAACAGGCCCGTATCGACGCGAATGGCGCCCGGAATGTGGGCCGCGTTGTATTCGCCTTCCTGGCGCACATCGACCAGGATCATCTTGGGATTCTTCCAGCCTTCCTTTTCGATCCAGAGCTTGTGGAAATCTTTCGAGTTCATGTCGATGCCGTACTGGAGCATTACCGGCATCCAGTAGTGCATCCCGTTATTGAAGAGTTGCTCCTGGGTAAGGTTTTTGCCGTACACAAGGGGAGGAACAAGTTTTTCGATTTCAACGTCGCCCATTTTTGCCTTTTCCTCGGCGGTATAGGGCTTGTCCAGGAAGGCTTTCAGTTCCTTTTCGGACCAGAGCTTGGGAGGGCTTTGCTGCGCGCATGTGAGGGATGCGCCCGCGAACATGGCTGTTAAAAAGAACACTATAACGGTTGGCAAAAAGACTGATTTCCTGAAATTCACGCGTTTCATGAGTGCTCCCTGATTTTGTTGTTTTCTCTGTGTCCCGGATTCAATGACGAGTCATCCAAAGTCCTCGATAAGAGCCAATCACCTCCCCTCCGGATGGCAAACAGCCGATCGTGATCAGTAAGTGATTTGACGGCCCTTAAATAACAGCCGGTTTCGTCTCTGCTTTCACCTGAGCCACGGATTGTTTCCTCACGCCGATCCACCAGGCGGACACGGCGCTGATGACCCCAACCAGTGCCACATACATGCATACCAGGTGCATGTCGCCCCCCGCCTGCTTCTGCAAAGCCGTGGCAACAATGGGCGTCATGCCCCCGGCAAAGATTCCGGCGAACTGGTAGACGAAGGAAATTCCGGTATAGCGGACCTTGGCCTCGAACAGGTCGGCGAAGAGCGCCGCCTCCGGTCCGTAGACCGATGCCCAGAAAATCCCGAAGGGGATGATTATTGCCAGCCAGATAAGAATCGAGTTGCCGCCGCTGTTGTTCATGACCCAGATGGAGGGAAATATTGAGAAGGCCGTGATAAGGCTGCCCCAGGCATAGACTTTTGTCCGCCCGAGACGGTCCGAGAGGTGGCCGAACACGGCTATGAACGGGCACATGATCAACGACGCCAGCATTACCCCGGTGAGGGCCGTCGTCCGGTCGACCTTCACGGTCCCGGTCAGGTACCCAATGGAGACAACCGCGTACATGGTGAAGAACACGCCGTCTATGTAGCGGGCGCCCATTCCGGCAAGGATGTCCAGTTTGTAGTCGTGCCACATGTCCACGAACGGAATGCGTGCCTGGGCGCCCTGCTTTTTAACCTTCTGGAACTCCGGTGTTTCCATGACCCGGAGCCTGATCCAGAAGCCCACAACCACCAGAACAACGCTTATCCCGAATGCCACGCGCCAGCCCCAGGCCAGAAACTGCTGGTCGGTCAGCAGGAAGGACATGAGCCCCACGACGCCGGATGCCAGGCACAGGCCGATAGAGAGGCCGATCTGCGGCAGGCTGGCGTAAAGCCCACGCTTTTCCGGCGGAGCGTATTCATAGCACATCAGGACTGCCCCGCCCCATTCACCGCCGAGCCCGATTCCCTGGCCCATGCGTAGCAGGCACAGGATTATGGGCGCCCAAATGCCGACTTGAGCATACGTAGGCACCAGGGAAATGAGCATGGTGGACAATCCCATGATCATCAGGGTAAGGATGAGCAAGGGCTTCCGGCCGATTTTATCGCCGAAATGACCGAAGATGACGCCGCCAAGGGGCCGCGTGAGGAAGCCCACCGCGAAAGTAGTGTATGCGAGCAGAGTCGAGATAAGAGGGTCCGATGTCGGAAAATACAACTTGTTGAATACGATACCGGCAACTACACCATATAGAAAGAAATCGTACCACTCGATGGTTGCTCCGACGAGGCTCGCGGCCACAACACGTCGAAGCATCGTCTTGTCGTGATGATCCATGTTCTTATCTCCTTGGCGAGATAGTTTACTGTGCAACGCAACTCCTGACAGACCCACATTTCGCGGCCTCGGTCGCCTCCTCTCCTCTCGGCGGGTCAAAGCGAACGGTGGCTACCTTAGCCTGGGTAAAGAAGTCGATGCCTCCTTTTCCCTGTACCTTGTCCGTTCCTATAAGAGAGTCCTTTATTCCTCCGAAGGGCAGGAATGGATGAGGAGCGCAAACCCCCACATTCACACCGACCATTCCAACTTGCGCTTCACGGATAAACTTTTCAGTGTAGTAAAGGTTCTTGGTAAAAATGCAGGCGCCGTTGCCGAACTGCTGTGCATTGATTTGCGCGAGACCCTCATCGAGATTCTTGATCTTGATAACGCTGACCACGGGTCCGAAGATCTCTTCCCGCATGATTTTCATGGATGGATCGACATCGACGAACACTGTTGGTCCCACGAAATACCCGTTCCTGTTCTTTTCCGGAACCGGGGGATTGCGGCCATCGAGGATGAGCTTGGCGCCCTCGCTGACGCCCGTCTCGATGTAGCGCTCGATCTTTTGCTTCGCCTCGGCGGAAATGACCGGTCCCATGTAAACATCCGGGTCGAGGGCGTCGCCGACCTTGACAGTCTTCGATGCGGCCATGATTCTCTCGACGACCGTGTCAAAGATTTCAGGAACTGCCGCGATTATCGAGCCCGCCAGACAACGCTGCCCGGCGGAGCCATAGCAGGAATGGATGTAGTTTTCGATAAACACATTCATGCAGGCGTCTTCCATCACGACGAGGTAGTTTTTCGCTCCGCCGAGAAGCATGGTCCGCTTGCCCGCCGCGCCGCATTTGGCGGCTATCTTTTTCGCGGTCGGCGAGGACCCGACCAGGCAGACTCCCGAGACCTTCGGATGGTCGTACCAGACCTCGGGGACATCTCGATGCCCGTGGATGATGTTGACCACGCCGGGAGGCAATCCGATTTCATTGAATATGTCTCCCATCCTCTGCATGAACAGGGGTGATTGCGTGGATGGCTTGAAGATGAACGTATTTCCCACGCCGATTGCGAAGGGAACGAACCAGCCGAAGACCAGTGCGGGAAAATTAAAGGGTGCGATACCTCCGAAGGCGCCGAGGGACTGTCTGATGACCCTTCCATTGATATTTCCCGATATCTGATCCAGCGTATCACCCTGGATGAGGGTCGGAATGGAGCACGCGGTTTCGATGAGCTGAATGACGCGCTGGACTTCGCCGCGCGCTTCGCTGATATGTTTGGCCTGGTCAATGGCGATTGCCTGGGCCAGCTCTTCCTGGTGCTTCGCCATGGCGGCGCGCATTTCAAAGAGGAAGGAAACCCGCTTGCCGATGGACAGTTTGCTCCATGATGCGTAGGCTGCATGGGCGGATTCCACGGCCGCCGCCGATGCTTCCCGTGAAGAAATGAGAACCTCGCCAATCACTTCACCCGTGGAGGGGTTGTAGAGTGGATCGAAGCGATCGCCCTTCTCCACCCATTCGCCTTGCAGAAAGTTTTTCACCCTTACGAACTTCGAATCTGTGCTCATTGCGGTTTTTGCTCCTTTTTTCTCACGACTCATTCATGACTCGGCACGGTAGACAATACGGCTGGCTGTGACGCCTTTGCACTCAGTACGCGGCCATATACAAGTCCACTATCTCATCGGGCGTCGCGACGCGGGGGCTGTTGGCGGCGGCGCCGCTCTGGATTGCATCCTCGGCCATTTCGCGTGCATTCATCCGCAGCTTTTCTTTCTCCACGCCCAAGCCGCTCAATGATGGTATCTCGAGACCGGAAACAAGTTCTTTCACTCGCCCGGCGCCCGCACGGGCAGCCTCCATCGGGGTCAGGCCGGCGGTATCCACGCCGATGGCGCGGGCTATGCGCGCATAGCGCTCCGGGTTTCCCGCGAGGCAGAACTCCATTATGGTTGCCAGCAACGCGGCATTACTCAGGCCGTGCGGCACATGAAAGAAAGCGCCGACCGGGCGGGCCATCCCGTGGACCAGGCCGACGGAGGCGTTCGCGAAAGCGCTGCCGGCCTGGAGCGCTCCCAGCAGAGTGCAGGTCCGTGCCTCGAGATCATCGGGATTGGACCAGGCGCGGGGCAGAAACCCGGCAAGGAGTTCGATGGCCGACAGGGCCATCATGTCGCTCATGGGCTGGGCCTTGACCGATACATAAGCTTCTATGGCATGAGTGAGGGCATCGACGCCGGTGCCGGCGGTCAGCCGCTTCGGCATTCCCATGGTCAGGAGGGGGTCGCCTAATGCGATTTTTGGCATCATGTGCGGACTCCCTATGCTCATCTTGACGTTGCGCACGGTATCGGTGATGACGGACTGGCAGGTTGCCTCGCTGCCTGTTCCCGCCGTGGTGGGAACTGCCATGATCGGCGGCCCCTGGGACGGAAACCTGTCGAACCCCCTGTAATCGCCGAATTGACCGGGATTGGCGGACATGATTGAAATGGCCTTGGCGGTATCGATGCAGCTTCCGCCTCCCACCCCGATGACCATGTCGCACTTCTCCCCGCGCAACAGGGCGAGTCCCTCTTCCACATTGACCAGGGTTGGTTCCGTGATCACCTGGTCATAAACGATCACATCGATTCCCGAAGATTTCAGCGAGTCCAGGACCGGTTGCGGGGTGCCCGCTTTCAGCAGGGCGGCATCCGTGACCAGCAGTGCCCGGCGGGCTTTGAAGCGCAGGGCTTCCGGGCCCGCCATTGCCGCCGCGTTGCAGCCGAAGTGGATTACGGGGGGCATCAGGTAAATTCTTGATTCAAACACGTTGTAACTCCTTCTCTATGCCTGGACGGCGGAAGCTATTGCCCGGCCGGAGCGCTGCTCGTAAACATTCCGGCAATAGACGAAGATCTGGGGCCAGAAGTCCGTGGAGCCATCAAGGATGTAGACCCTGTTGAAGCCGGCGCCTTTCATTATTCTGTAGGCTTCGAAGGTGCGCACCCCGCCTCGGCAGAAAATGACGATCTCCTGGTCGCGATCGAGTTCATCCAGCCTCTTGCGCAGGTCCCACAGCGGGATCCTCTTGATCCAGGGAATGTCCACCCATTGGTCCGGGATGCGGGCTTCTTCCATCTTCTTTTCAAAGTCCGGCCGGATATCGACCAGGATGAAGTCATCGCCCCTGTCGAGTTTTTCTTTCACGACCGACGGATGTATCGTCTCCGCCAGCCCGTCGAATTTATTGCGCATCATGTTAGCGGTTTCGGTAACGTTATCGATGGCGGCGCTGAAGGGAGGGGCGTAGCCCAGATCGATGTCCGCCACCAGGTCCACGGTAGCGCCGCAGAAGAGGGCTGTTGCCGTGACATCGATGCGTTTGACCAACTCCCCGCCTCCCACTGCCTGCATGCCCAGCAGTCGGCGAGTATTGCGGTCGGCTATGAATTTCATGATGAAGTGCTTGACGGTTTTCTGATAATGGGGCTTGTCGATATTGGGGTTGATCGAGATTTCCACTTCGTACCCGAGGCGCCGCGCCTCCTCCTCGCCCAGTCCCGTTCTGCCCACATTGACGTCGAAAACTCTTGCCACCGCGGTGCGGGCGACTCCGGTAAATGCCGTCCTCCCACCCGTGAGATTGTCGCCTATGACCCGGCCCTGTTTGTTGGCCACGGACCCCATGGGGCACAGGACCTTTCGACCGGTGAGAATGTCATGGGTTTCCACGCAGTCGCCGGCGGCATAGATGTCCGGGTCGGAAGTCTGCATGAATTCGTTGACCGTGATGCCCCCGAGCGAACCCATGGCAAGGCCCGCGTCACGCGCCAGCAGCACGTTGGGGCGGATGCCGGCGGATACTATGACCAGGCTGGCCGGGAGTACCCGTTTGTCCGTGATAACTTTTTCCACCCGCCCGTCATTGCCTGACAGCCGGCAAACCTTCTCGCCCAGGTACAGGCGCACCCCTTTGCCCGGCAAATAGTCCTCGATCAGTTCGGACATGTCGAAATCGAGAATCGAGGAGGCAAGATGGCTTTTTGCTTCGATCACGGACACGCCAAACCCGTTCGACAGGAGGGGCTCGAGCAGTTCCAGGCCGATCAGTCCACCGCCGATGATAACGGCTTCGCGTTTGCCGCTTGTGCCCATGCACTCGATGATCGAAGCCGCATCTTCCAGGTTGCGGCAGCAGGAGACACCCATCAAATCGATGCCGGGAACGGGCGGGACTATCGGCGTGGCCCCCAGCCCCAGCACGAGCTGGTCATAGGGATAGACGACCGTTTCCCGCGTATCCAGGTGAATGGCTTCAACTGTTTTGCTGCCGCGGTCTATTTTGGTTGCCAGCGTGCGGATATGGACGTCGATATCCTTGACGTTCTTGAAGAATTCGGGACTGCGTTGTATCCCTATCGGAGAAGACGTAAGTTCCCTGATTCCCGTTTCTCCGTGGATGTAGAAGGGAATGCCGCAGGCGGCATAGGAAATATCACTGTCTCTTTCAAGTACAGTGATCTGGATGCCCTGATCTTTTCTCCGCGCGCGAGATGCCGACCTCATACCAGCGGCAGAACCACCTATCACCAGTATTTGCTTTGCCATTAAACCTCCTTATCAAGCTAGCCTTGGTTCGTGCCGGGAGACGGCGGATATATAGTGCACCGGTTGTGCCTGCCCGGCCCCGGGCGGGGGAGAATCGTCAAAAAGCTGGTGAAAAGCCTTGAGAGCGGCCACCATCAAGGTTTTTCATGAATGGGCGATGGCGGGCAGGGCTGAGATGGTTTGGGCTTTCCGGGATTTGTGGTGTATGGACAGACAATGTGTAAGTGTTGGCTGTCCGGACATGTCAGGTTATCCGGACACTAAGATGGGGACATGGCGGCGCCGCGCCCTTCCGATCGGCTGGAAAGCCGATGGGTGGGATAGACCGGAGACGCGCGGCGGCAATACCGCTTTTTTGCCTGTGTTGTACCACGCGAATGCAGACTTGCCTTGCTCGGAATGAACAGGAGCCTCATGACCGGATAGCGGGTGGATGGCGGGACCGTGGCATGCGGCGAGATGCGGGCACACCGGTCGCAACCTGGTTTTCAGAAGCTTGTATTCGGAGACTTCTCTCTCGTTATCTGGAATTTTTTCAATTTCTCGTAAAGCGTTGCCCGTGAAATCTTTAATTGTTTGGCTGACCTGGCGATGTTCCAATTGTTTGCCGCCAGCGTTTCCGTGATCAGGAGGCGTTCGCCCCGGTTGAGAAACTGCGACAGGGGGACCTGTTCCACACGGCCCGGATCGTTGCGGAAGTGTTCGGCTGGGGACGTCTTTGCGATGCCGGTAATATCCGGGGGGAGATCGTCGAAATCGATCGTGTTATTCTTGCAGACACTCAGCGAGCCTTCGACCACATTTTTCAACTCCCGGATATTGCCGGGCCAACTGTACCGGGTCAGGGCTTCCTTGGCCCGGTCCGAGCAAGAGATATAATTCCTGCCGCATCTTTCGAGCAAATGCTTCACCAGGACAGGGATGTCTTCCTTTCGTTCGCTGAGAGGCGGAATATTTATCACCATGGTGCTGAACCGGTAATACAGGTCCTCCCTGAAGGAGCCTTCACGAATCATTGCCTTGAGATTGCGGTTCGTGGCTACCACCAGCCGGAAGTCGACCTTATTGGAGCGCGTATTTCCGAGCCTGCATACAACTTTTTCCTCCAGGACTCTCAAAAGCTTTGCCTGGGCGGGCAGAGGCATGTCGCCGATCTCGTCCAGAAAGAGAGTCCCTTTGTCGGCCAGCTCGATAAGGCCAATCTTGCCCTCTTTGCGGGCGCCCGTGAATGCGCCCGGCACATATCCGAAAAGTTCCGACTCCAGGAGATCGGGCGGTATCGCCGCGCAGTTGATGCTCACGAATGGACCGTCCGCGCGGTAGCTCTCCTGGTGCAGGGCATGGGAAAAGAGTTCCTTGCCGATGCCGGTCGGTCCCGCGATCAAGACGGGGAAGTCCGTCTGGGCATACTTGACGATGCGTTCCCTGGCTTTGACAATCCCGGTGCTATGCCCTTTAATGTCGGCCAGGGTATACCTGGCGGACAGGGCGCTGCCGATCTTGAGCTTGCACAGTGAGACTTTGCGCTCCAATGCCTCGATTCGCTTCGCGACGACTTTCAGTTCACCGGGATCGCCGAACAGCGACTGAGAAATGCCGCCGATGACTGTTTTGTCGGGACCGTAGACTGGCAGTCTGTTGACGATCAGATTTATCATGCCCTTCCTGGTCGTGATAGGGCCAAGGTCTCCCATTTCAGCTTTGCCCGACCCCATGACGATGTAGAGCCTGGACTCGGGAATGCATTCCGTGATCGGCTTTCCGATATATTCATCCGGATTTATCCCGAGATAATCGGCGTAGCACTTATTGATGAACCTGAGGACCCTGTCGGGAGTGGCGAATAATATACCTATTGGAATGCTGTTCAGAATAATCTCATGAATCTTTTCCATCGAGAAAACTTTAGTCTCTTCGGCGGGCATATGCCTATTCCTCTGCTTGAGTCAAGCCGATGGGATGGAGGCCGGAGGAACACCCCTCTCCCTGAAGCCAGTATAGTGGGGGATAGATTATTATCTGTCGGAGAGTATCTATTTTTCTTGTCGGGTTGAGTCCTACTCCGAAAGCAGGAAACCGGAGAAAAAAGGGTTGTGGTTTACGAGACACCGTCGGAAAATCCCTTTCAGTTAGTTTACGGTTCTGTAGAATCAACTACTTGCAGCTCAGTGGAGCTGAAAAAACGGGGTTTTCCCGCACCATCCACGAATCGGAAAAGAACCACGCGGTCCCTTCCGCCGAGCCGGACGGGGTTGCCGGTATCGCCGGGGTCCGGGGGAGCGAGACAATCTTTTCGGTAGGAGGGCAGCTCGGCCCGATCCTCGCGGATACGGGGTCTCATACTATTTCGCGTTCAAAATGATACATCCCTCCGTTCGCCCTGAGCATCGAAGGGTGGAACGGGCCAGTTTTCATCGGCATCTTCACTCTCAGGGTAGATTCATCTTGAACGCAATTCCGTATCAGGCCGACTGGAGTGTCCGCGCTGCCGCCACGCCGTTTTTTCCGGTTGCCAGGGGAAAGAACACCAGGAAAACAGTCCCAATGCCCGGTTCGCTCTGCACCGCTATCGCTCCCTCGTAGGCTTTTACCAGTCCCATGACAACGGATAATCCCAAACCGCGGCCCACGAACTTGGTGGAAAAAAACGGGTCGAAAATGGCTTCCAGTGTGTCCGCATCGAGGCCGCAACCGTTATCGGTGACGGAGAGGCAGGCATAGCCCTCGGATTTCGGCTCCCAACCGTGCGGAAGGAGCAGCAACCCGTTTGTGTTTCTTTTGGACGCTTCGTAGACTTCGACGGCGATGCGCCCCTTCGCGGTATCGATCGCCTCGGAAGCATTGAGGACAAGATTGGCAAGAATCCGGTTTATGTGCCCGGCATCCGCGAGGATAAGCGGTTCCTCATCCGGAATCGACTTTTGAAGCTCGACATTGGGGGGCAGTGAAGCACCCAGAAAAGAGAGCGCTTCCGAGACGAGGGCTCCCAGCGCCAGAGTCTCCTTTCGCTCGATGGTCTGATCGGAGCCCGCAAGCATCATCCTGCTGATATCGACTGCCTGACGAGAGGCTTCCATGGCGTGGGAAAGATACTTGTGCGCGTTGGAATCGGCGGGTACCCCATTGAGGGCAAGCTCCAGGTTCCCCATAACCACCATGAGCTTGTTATTGAAATGATGAGCAATGGCGCCCGCCATCCGGCCCAGGCTTTCGGACTTCCGGGCCCGCAGCAACCGCTGCTCCAACTGAAGTCTCTGCTGCTCGGCCGTCTTCCGTTCGGTAATGTCCCGGATCGTCTGTATGGCTCCGACCGCCGCGCCATTACTATCCCGCAGTACCGAGGCGGAGGACCAGATGAATGCCCCCTTGCCTCCAAATACGGCCGGAGCATAGGTTTCCCCGTAGAGCAAGTCTCCCTGCCGGTCGATGTACTCATACCGGGACGCCTCCAGCTCAGGGTCCGGTGCAAGGATGAGGTCGATCAGCGTTGGCCGTCTCTCGGCGTAAATGGGAATCGCGTAGGCATAATCTCCCTTGTGGATCATGTCGGTCCTGGAAACGCCGGTCATTTCTTCCATGGCTTTGTTCCAGGCGGTGACCCTGCCGCTGGTGTCGACCACGAAGGTAGGGTCCGGGAGAAACTCGACAATTGCGTTCAGGTGATTATGGGCTTTCCGCAAGGTATCTTCCGACTGCTTCCGTTCGGTGATATCGATGAACGACGAAACCACGGCACGGTCGCCGCCGTAATCGATGAAGCTCAGTGACAGACTCGCCCAGAAATGGGTGCCGGATGCCGTTTTCATCTTTACTTCCCGCCCGCGCACAAAACCCTGTTTTTCGAGCGTTTCGTAGATCTGTTCCCGGTCTTCCGGATTGCTGTAAAAGCTGACAGCGGGTTTCCCGAGCGCGAAATCGCGGGCGATATGAAGCTGCCGGGCGGCTAGGGGATTCAGGTAGTGCAGTGTGCCGTCGGACGGTCGCGTAATCATAATAGGGAAAGGTGCATTTTCCGTCAGGAAGCGGTAACGTTCTTCCGCAGCTTTCAGGTTGGAGCTTGCATTTTCGAGGTCCGCCATCTGCCGTCGAATGGTGCCGGCCATCCTGTAGAACCGCAAGGCGACCAGGAAGACAATGGCGAGCAGCAGGGATGCTCCCGATAGGGACAAATAGAACCAAAGCATTCGCGGTTTGGTATCATAGAGCAGAGAGCTGATATTGAAACCCGGCGCAATCAGGCCGGCCTCGGCATAGATGTCGGCGATGTGCTGCCATCTTTCCGGGTTCATGTACCCGATCTCGACAATGTCCGGCATGACCATGCGCAGTGTCATGCCGGCCTCATGCCGGAGGTGTTCACGGCTGTGGCGCGTGCCGTACACGGTCAGAATGAGGCTGACCATCTCTTCCTGGTGGGAAAGAGCGTACCTCCAGCCCCGCTCGGAAGCCCTGACGAAGGACGCAACGCGGTTTGGATGGTTCTTTATCTCTGTTTCGGTTGTAAAAAGTGTGTCTCCATAGAAATCAATTCCGCTGGACAGCGGTGTCAGCGTGGTATAATCGAAATGCGCCTGTTGCAGTTCAAACGGTTCATCCGTCAGATACGCTGAAATGGCATCGACTCGCCCGGCGATAAGCGATCGGGCGTCGAAGCTGTGCGGGAGCAGGGTAAGTTGACCTTGGAATACCTGCTCCCTCTGGAGATACGCGAATAGCTCGGCCGCATGATGTTCGATCATCACACGTTTGCCCGCCAGGTCATGGACATTCTCGATCCCTGCCCTGCGTGATCCGACGATAACCAGGGGGGAGTGCTGGAAAATGGAGGCCAGCGCCACCACGGGTTCCCCCTTGCTCCTTAGGAGCACCAGATCGGATGTGGCTATGCCAAAGTCCGCTCGTCCCTTCAATACGGACTGGGCGGGTTCTTCCTCATCACGAGCTTCCAACAGTTCGACCGCCAGCCCCTCATCCCGGTAATAGCCCTTTTCGATGGCCGCATAGTAGCCGGCAAACTGGAACTGATGTTTCCATTTGAGTTGGAGCCTGACCGCATCGAGAGTTTTCCCGGTATCCGAGAGATTCTGCGCGCGCGATGAACCGATGCCGCTGAATGCGAGACAGCCAACCGTGATCAAGCATATCAATACCCGATGAAACATGAGGGTGATTTCCTTGTCCCTGGGGACAGTCATGCGGGAATTAAAAATCATTATTAGCTACTAGTTATTGAATTATTAGCAAAATCTATACCGAAGGTGTGAATGGGCCGGGCTTCCAGGATAAGACCACCGTACTCGACGCCGTACATATTGCCGGATTGGCATGCTCGGCCATTCCGGGGAAAACACGCAACCTCGATCGCTTCACACGGGCCTTCCGCCCTCGGTGCTTTTCTTACCGGAACAGGTGGGACCGTGTGGTCGGAAGTGACATGCATACTGCTTATATTGACATGGGCCATGAATGTCCCGGGGCTTCGTATGAAAATGCGCACTGAAGCTTCGCTGGATGGAACCACGGGGAATCCCTCTCATTCGAGGATGTGCTCGAAATGGAGCGCGGGGAATGTTTCCCCGCGCTTTTAATGAGTGTCCCTTCAAAGCCATCTTCAATGCAACTTGTCATCGGCACAAAATCTCATAAGGAGCATCCAATGACTGTCAAGATTACGGGTGGGCGAATGGTGGGTAAATTCCTCGCGCGCGAGGGAATAAATGCTCTTTTCACGCTGAGCGGCGGACACATCATGGATATCTACAACGGCTGCCTTGAGGAAGGCGTCAGGGTCGTGGACGTGAGGCACGAACAGAGCGCGGCGCACGCGGCCGATGCCTGGACGCGGCTCACCGGGAAACCGGGGGTTGCCGCGGTTACCGCCGGGCCCGGCGTTACCGATGCGGTGACTGGGGTCGCCAACGCCTTCCGGGCGCAGATACCGATGCTTCTGATCGGGGGGCAGGCGCCGCTCAAGGGTATTCTTAAGGGCGGCCTCCAGGAGATCAACCATGTCGATATCATGAAGCCCATCACCAAGTTTTCCGCCACCGTCTTCGACACGACGCGCATTCCGGAGTACATGAGCATAGCTTTGAGGGAAGCTTACAACGGTCGTCCCGGACCATCATTTCTCGAAATACCGGCGGACGTGCTCGAGGGCGAGGCGGAGGAGTCAGCGGTCAGGTTCCCCGAAAGCTATCGTTCCAGGGGCAGGGAGCGTGGAGACGCCCGCTATGTCGAGCTTGCGGCCGAACTCCTGGATGGGGCGGCGCGTCCGGCAATCCTTGCCGGTACCCAGGTGTGGCACTGCCGGGCATCGGAACAACTCCGGGAATTCGTGAAAAAGACTGGAATTCCGGTTTATCTCAACGGCGCCGCCCGGGGATCGTTCCCGCCCGACTCGGAGTACCTGTTTGCCCGCTCGCGGCGAACAGCGCTGTCGGAAGCCGACGTAGTCATGGTCATCGGAACTCCTTTCGATTTCCGGCTCGGATACGGAAGCCGCATCGCGCCGAAAGCGAAAATAATACAGATCGATCTCGACTATGCGGAACTCTGCCGCAACCGGGATGTGGACGTTCCCATCCGTGCCGATATAGGGTCAGCGCTGGAGGACCTTGTTTCGACCGTGCGCGGAGGGCCGAACCTCGGCGACTGGCGGGGGCGACTGCGATCCGAGGAAAACGAGGCGATCGAGCGCGACAGCCGGTTCATGGTTTCGGACGAAACCCCCATACACCCCATGCGGCTGGCACGCGAAATAAACGATTTTCTGACAGACGATTCCATCTTCATTGCCGATGGCGGGGACGTTGTAACCATTTCGGCGAATGTGATCCGTACGCGAAAGCCCGGCAAGTGGCTCGATCCCGGTCCTCTGGGAACGCTCGGAGTCGGCACGCCCTTTGCCATAGCAGCCAAGGCCGCTTTTCCCGGCACCGAGGTCGTGGCGCTTTTCGGTGATGGCGCTTTCGGCTGTACGGGCTTTGATTTCGACACCCTCGTTCGGTTCGATATGCCCGTGATCGGGATCGTGGCAAACAATGCCGCCTGGAACCAGGTCAGGTTTGTGCAGCTTCTGAAGTATGGACCGGAGAAAGGCCGGGTGGCTAATGAACTCTCGCCTCTTCGCTACGACAGGCTTATCGAGGTGATGGGCGGATACGGGGAAAACGTGACGGAGCCGTCCCAGATCAGACCCGCCCTGGAGCGGGCCAGGGCATCCGGAAAGCCCGCCTGCATCAACGTCATGGTTGCCCGCGATGTATTCAGCAGCAGCACCAGGGGCATGTCGATCTACGGCTGATCCGGTCAGACGGGTCTACGCTCATGATGCGGCTTTTCGAACTCAAATAGCGGTTCCCCACCGCGAAGCCATGCCGAGCCGCGAAGCGGCGAAGGGGGTGTGGGCGGGCTCGGGTCCCCACGCTTCTGGAGAGTATCCTCCGATACCATTTTCAACCTGGTGCCAGGTGGGTTTGAGATCAGGTTCTAATCTCGCGTAAATTGTCCGGGGCTGGATTTCGATCCCGCCCCGTCCCCCCCCCGGTCCCACGCCCTCTCCGCATGGCTTCCGTTTATCTTCCCGGCATCAAGACGCGTGGATGGTTTGCCAGGTGGATGCCCGAAGCGATGACTCATTGTGAATAGCCGAATTTCAAGAATTAATAGCTGTTATATAGTAATAAATTATTGACAAACGATAAGTACCGCCTCTATACTCCAGTCCACTGATGCAGGAGCGTTAGACAATCCAAATGCAAAGTGGAGGCACGGAGCCATGGGCAACTCATCGAACATCAGCCGGGCGAGCCGCCGGTTGAGACTGGTATTTACCGCCGTTTTCTTTTTGATTCCGATCATAAACGCGTTGGTGTGGATCTTTGTCAATGAGATGCCGGACGAAATGCAGAAGAATATACTGCCGCATTATGCCCGGCTACCTCTGCCGGCGGAGGCGCGGCTGCTCGGGTTCATTATCGTGATGATCCCATCCGGCATTGCCATGTACGGCAACTGGGTCCTGATCCGCCTCTTTCGTCTCTACGAGATGGGACAGATCTTCAGCGATTTGAATGTGCGCTGTTTTCGCGACATTTCCCGCATACTGATGGTCTGGTGCGCGGCGGTCTTCCTCACTTCCCCGCTTCTGAGCATCGCGTTGACGCTCCATCATCCGCCGGGGCAGCGGCTCCTGGTGATAGGCTTGCGGTCGATGGATATCACGGCTCTTCTGGTGGGTTTCGTCCTTGCGGTCATCGCCTGGGTGATGGAGGAAGGGCGGAAGCTTCAAGAGGAACAGGACCTTACAATCTAATGGATAGAAAAATGCCGATTACAATCAATTTAGACGTCATGCTCGCCCGTCGCAAAATGAAATCCAACGAACTGGCGGAGCTGATAGGGATAACGCCTCAGAACCTGTCGATACTAAAAACGGGAAAAGCAAGAGCCATACGCCTCGAAACGCTGGATGCAATATGTCGCCACATGCAGTGCCAGCCGGGGGATATTTTGGAGTACCGGGAGGACTAGTTCGCCCTTGCGTCGAGGGGCGGACGGTGTCTTCAGTAGTGGAGGAGGCCGTGAAGCTCTTCCGCCAGTTGCTGGAAGACAATCGGTTTCATGAGGAAGGCGCTGATCCCGATCTCTCTGGCCCTGTTTTCATCAGCCATCGCACTGAACCCGGTACAGAGGATGATCGGGATATCGGGACGGAGTTTGAGCATTTCCTTCGCCAGATCGATGCCGGTTATGTGAGGCATCGTCTGGTCGGTGATGACAAGGTCGAAGTGTTCGGGCCGGGCTTGAAAAGCCTCCAGCGCATCAGCGCTGCTGTATCTCAGGACTGCTTCATAGCCCAGTTGCTCAAGCATTATTTTCAGCATCTTGCCGACGGATTCCTCATCGTCAACGACCAGTACCCGGCCGCTGCCCATGGGCGGGAGCTGCGGAGCGGCCTCCGGAAATGTCTCGACGGTCTCTGCCACCGGGAAAAAGACATGAAAGGTGGTGCCCTCTCCCGGATTGCTGATGACCGTGATTTCTCCGTCTAATCCTTTTACGATCCCATAGACGACCGCCAGACCAAGGCCGGTGCCTTCCTCCGGCCCCTTGGTGGTAAAATAGGGATTGAAGATTCTCTGTTTCACTCCCTCATCCATGCCGTGCCCGGTGTCGGACACCGAGAGCTTCAGGTAAGGCCCATCCTCGACTCCCGGACCCGCCGCGCCGGAACCGGAGGCGATATCAACCCTGGCCAGGGAGATCGTCAGGACCCCTCCGTTCTCGCGCATTGCATGGGCCGCATTGGTACACAGGTTCAGCAGCACCTGATGGATCTGCGTGGGGTTGGCCATGATGGTGCCATACCTTGCATCTTTATGGATGTGCTTTCGTATATCGATGGTGGAGGGCAACGTCGACCGCAGCATCTGGAGCGTTTCTTTCACCAGGAGACCGACTTGCACCGGCCCGCGTCCCTGTTCGGTCTTGCGGCTGAAGGTGAGGATCTGTTTGACGAGGTCTTTCGCGCGGCAGCCGGCCCGGAGTATCTGTTCCATGTTGTTGTGGAGTTGTGTGCCCGTGGGGATTTCCTGGAGGGCGAGTTCGGAATAGCCGATGATTGGAGTGAGGATGTTGTTGAAGTCATGGGCGATCCCTCCCGCCAGCGTGCCTATCGCTTCCATCTTTTGCGCCTGAACGAGCTGGGCCTCCAGGGCCTTGCGGTCCGAGATATCCTCGGCCGTGCCTTCCATGTAGATGATCCTGCCTGTTTTGTCCCGGACGGCTCGGGCGTTGAGCGCAACCCATGCAATGTCTCCGTCTTTTCTGAAAAACGGGATCTCGTGCTTGATGACGACGCCGTGTTCGATGAGCAGGCGTAACAGTTCGACCCGGTGTTTCGGGTTTACATAAAGTTGACGGGTGATATCCGTTACCGTGTTCAGCGTCTCTTCCGGTGAATCATAGCCGAGCATATATGCCAATGCCGGGTTAATGCTCAGGAAACGCCCATCGAGGGTACTCTGATAAATGCCTTCCATGGCGTTTTCGAAAATACCGCGGTATTTTTCTTCCGCCAGCACGAGGGCTTCCTCGACTCGCCTGCGCTCGGAAATATCACGTATGGACTCAATCGCCCCGACTATATTTCCCTTCGAGTCAAACAGGGCGCTTGCCTTGCCGAAAAGATAGGCTTCACCGCCCCTGAGCCCCGGCATATACGCCTCGCCCGAAATGACCGTCCCTTTTCGGTCCACGTAATTGTAGGCCGCTTCTACTTCTTTTTGCGGCTTCAAAACGAGATCGATGAGGATCGGTCTTCGCTCCCCGTAGAACGGCAGGGCATATTCGTAGTTCCCCTTGCCCAGAATGGCGGCGGCCTGGATGCCCGTCATATCCTCCATTGCCAGGTTCCATGCGATGACTTTGCCCTCCTTATCGATAACCAGTGTCGCATCGGGCAAAAAGTTTATTATATCGGCCAGTTGTTGTTGATATCCGAGAAGTGCTTCCTCCGAGCGCTTCCGCTCGGTAATGTCTTCGATAATCTCGATGGCTCCCACGGGGAGCCCCTGGGAATTCCTGATTGTGGCGACGGTGAAGTGGAGCCATTTGCTTCCACCGGCCATGCCGGGGAAATGATTCGTTGATTCGTATGCATCCTCCGATAACCCGGATTTATGCCCGGCACGCCACAGTCCGTAAGCCTCGGGGTCCTCATCGACCACCATGTCCACGAAGCAGGGTCTCTGTTCGCTATAGAACGCCCTCCAGTGTTCCGTCGTGCCGACCACTTCATCCGCCTTGACCCGTGTGAGTTCCTCCAGGGCTTTATTCCAGTGAATCACACGGTGATCCCGCCCGATCACGAAGGTTGGAATTGGTGAGGTCTGGATAATGCTTCGCAGCAGTTGCTCATTGTCCTTGAGCGCCGCTTCCGCCAGCCTGCGTTCGGCATCTTCCCTGATGATAAAAGAGGCACGAACGAGGTAGTAGACTGAAAGAGCAACCGTGATCAGCAGAATTCCGGCCACAAGGAGCCATCTGTCCCTGAAACCCTGAATGGAGTCTATGACTTCGGATTCCGGCGTGGCGACAACCAGCGACCAGAACGTGTCGCCCAGCCGCACGGGGATATAGACGGCATGTTTTTTCACGCGTTCGATGGTTTCGCCGCGGATTCTATCAAAAACATAGGTCGTTTCCCCACGGTTGCCTTTAACCATTTCCTCGGCCATGCGGAGGATATCGGGAAAATCCTTGCAGTTCTCAAAAACCGTCTTGCCGACATGCCCCGGCACCGGACAGTACAGTTCGATTCCTTTCCGGGAAATTGCCCACCCGTATCCATCATCTCCGATCCTGATCGCCTCCAGGTGCCGTCTGGCCAGGAGGTCGAAAGGGATCGCCACGCCAAGGGACCCCTGATAGCTTCCATTTTCGAAGACGGGCACATGGTATGCGATGCTCGCACTGCCTGCCAGGGTGATGAGAACATCACTGAGCACCGGCCGCCGGGTCCGGATGATTTCCTGTATGTGCTCGTGGTTTTCCAGCGTGATCAACGCCGGGTTTGCGGGAAAGGTGTGGATGACCCTTCCCTGGGGGTCCGTGCGCGTGACAGCCGCTATCTCGCCCGTGTGCATGGAGTGGAAGAACTGCATCAACTCCTTGCCGCGATCATTCATGGAGACGATATGATCGATCCGGGAAAGATTATACAGGCCCGCGGAAAGCTTCTCAAAAGAGTCCTCGATACTGCCGGCGGCCTGCCTGGCCAGGGTAAACTGCAGGCTGTTCAACTGCCCGATAGTCCTGTTCTTGACATCCACATAGGCCGAATAAAGAAGAGCGGTACACGCCGTAATAAGGAGCGCCAGGAACGCACCTGCCTTGGAGTGTTTCATTTTCTTTCCTTACGAGGGTACGACCGTACTCGATAGCTGTCCCCGCTGATACGATGTACCCGGGTGGTTTCATTCCATATAATAAAAACGGCATGGGATTGAAAAAAGTGTAGCATTAAACTCCCAAAAAACGAAGCCGATAACCATGCGGAAATCTGCGTTCACGGTGGACCCATGATATATCCGGCAGTCTTGTTACGGGGTCCGGTTTCATAATATCAATCAATTCGCCGGCGTTGCGCCATAATGGGATTATCCGGGAAGAGAACCCCCGCCACGGCCCGGATCTCTATCCGCTATCCGGAAATATTGTAAATGCGGGCTTCGCATTTCTTTATATTGCTCCTCGTACGGCCCTTATTCATTGCCTGCTGGACATCGTTGTATCAAGAGTGATACAATGCTTTTGTTTCCGGCAGGTGGGGACCGATATCAACTCGGAACAATCGCCGGATGCCTGCTTTTGTCACAATAATCAAAATCACCAAGCCGCTATCCGGACCATACAACACATATCAGGAATCTACTGTCCTACTGGATGAGACTGCATCCATGGGTGATGAACATAAACAGATGGGGGTTCCGGTTCTTTACCTGGATAACGCCGCCACGGCTTACCCGAAGCCACCTTCAGTATTGGAGAGGGCGCTGTCGACGTATATCGAGAGAGGGGTTTCGCCGGGGCGGGGCGGGTATGACCTGGCGGTGGAAGCCGATAGCCTTGTTAATGAAGTCCGCCGCAAGGTGGCCCGGTTTTTCGGATCACGGGATGCCGACAGGGTCATATTCACCGGGAATGCCACCGATGCGTTGAACATCGTCTTACAGGGTCTGGTCAGGCCGGGCGACCATATCGTGTCGACCCGCCTGGAGCACAATTCGGTGCTGCGGCCGTTGCACCACATGCGCGGGAAAGGCATCATCGACTACGATCTGGTTTCCTTTGATGGTGACGGTTTCGTGAACCCGGATGAGATCGCGGAGGCGATTCGGGCCAATACACGGGCCGTTGTGGTCAGCCACGCCTCCAATGTTCTGGGCACGGTACAGCCGATCGGGGAGATCGGCCGGGTGTGCGCCGAACGCTCCGTTCCGCTGATCGTGGATGCGGCCCAAAGTGCCGGGGTGGTTCCTTTCGATATGGCAAAATGGCGGGTTGCGGCTGTCGCTTTTACGGGCCACAAGTCTCTCATGGGGCCGACGGGCATCGGCGGCCTGGTTTTGGGACCGGGTCTGGACGTTCAGACCACGCGATTCGGCGGCACCGGCATCGACTCGGAGAGTCCGGTACACACGCAAACCTACCCGTATCGGCTGGAAGCCGGCACATTGAACCTTCTCGGCATCATTGGCCTGTCCGAGGGGTTGGACTATATCCTGCGCGAGGGGCAGGGGGTGATCCACTCCCGGGAAATGGCGCTGCTGACAAGACTGCGGGACGGTCTGTCCGGTCTGGACGGGATAAAACTCTACTGCGCGAACGATCTCACGAGGCATGTCGCACTGCTGACGGCCACCGTGCGCGGTATGAACGCGCAGGATGTTGGAACCATCCTGGACGCGGATTTCGGCATCGCCGTGCGCGCCGGCCTGCATTGCGCGCCCCTGGCGCACGCCGGTCTCGGGACCCATCCTCACGGCGGAGTGCGTTTCAGCCCGGGGCCGTTCACTACGCCGGGGGATATCGATGTGGCCATCGAGGCGATGACCATGATCGCCGGAGCACAAAACAGAAAATAGACTCAAAAAGAGTGCCCGCGAGGTTGCATTGGAGGAGCCGCTTTTTCCGGCCGTTCGCGCTTGATGAAAAGAGCCCCGACAGGAGGGAAAATGAAGAGCATCAGGTTGGATGTGAATGGCGTGCAAAGACAGTTCATCGTCGAGGAAGACATGGTGCTCCTGGATATACTCAGGGATGAGCTGAGCCTCACGGGAGCCAAGCAGTCCTGTGACCGCAAGGGCCAGTGCGGCGCCTGCATGGTGATCGTTGACGGCAAAACAGTGCTTTCCTGCCTCACCAAAGCCGCCTCTCTTGACGGAGCCCGTGTTATTTCCATAGAGGGGCTGGGTACCCCGGACAATCCGCATCTCATCCAGGAGGCATTCGTGCTGTCGGGAGCGATCCAATGCGGATTCTGCACGCCCGGAATGATTATGGCGACCAAGGCGCTCCTCGACGCGAATCCCGATCCCGGAAAGAAACAGATCAAACAGGCCCTGCGCCGTAATCTTTGCCGGTGCACGGGCTACCAGAAAATTGTCGAGGCTGTTGAACTCGCGGGTCGTTTCCTGCGCGGCGAGACAACTCCCGAAGCTGTGCGGCTCGGCTTGGGCGAGGGCATACTGGGTGTCTCCCATCCGCGGCCGTCGGCCCTGGCCAAGGCCTGTGGGACCGCTCATTTCACGGCGGATATCAAACTGCGGGGAGCACTGGAATTGGCGGTGTTGCGCAGTGCGATACCTCATGCCCGCATCGATGCGATAGATGCTTCGCGGGCGCTGACGATGCCGGGGGTAGCCGGTGTAGTGAAGGCCTCGGATATCAAGGGGACCAACATCCTGAAATACCTCAGGGCCGACCGCCCGGTACTCTGCGGCGACAAGGTCCGCTATATCGGCGACCCGATCATTGCGGTCGCGGCCGAAACCAGGGCACAGGCCGAGGCTGCCCTGGACGCCATAAAGGTCGACTTCACCCCTTTGCCGGTGCTCGACAGCCCCGAGGCGTCCCTGGCGGAGGATGCTCCGCAGGTCCACGATGATTTCCCGAACCTCTGCCTCGATCAGCCGCAAATAAAAGGCGATGCGGAAGCGGCCCTGCTGGATTCAGCGGCGGTAGTCGAAGCCCGGTTCCAAACCCAGATAAACCATCAGGCGCCCCTGGAGCCCGAAGCCACGGTAGCCTACTGGGAGGATGAAGCGGCCGGGGAGGATGCCAAGCTGGTGATCATCGGCCGGAGCATCAACATCCACTACCACCTCGGTATGCTCCAGGAGGCGCTCGGATGGGAGAACATGAGCTACCGGGAGGCCTACTCGGGCGGGCAGTTCGGCATCAAGCTCGATATCATCTCCGAAGGGATAGCAGGCGCGGCCGCCATTCATTTCAAGCGCCCGGTGCGCTACATCCCCAGTCTGGCCGAAAGCATGCTGATGACCTCCAAGCGCCATGCCTACAAAATGAACGTCAGGCTAGGAGCGGACGCTGACGGCCATCTCACCGCCTACTGCAACGACATGCTGGTGGATAAGGGCGCCTACTATTCCATTGGGCATGTGCTGATCATGCGCTCGCTGCTGATGCTCTCCGGTTCCTACAATATACCCAACGTGGATGCCAGGGCGAGGCTGGTCTATACCAATAACCCATGGGGCAGCGCAGCCCGGGGCGCCGGTCCGCCCCAGGTCAACTTCGCGCTGGAATGCGCCATGGAGATGCTGGCCGACAAGCTCGGCATGGACTCGCTGGAATTCCGGCTGAAGAATTCACTCCGGCCGGGCCAGAGCAAGTCCACCGGCCGGACCGTGACGGAATGGCCGCTGCCTGAACTGCTGGAGGCTGTGCGCCCCCATTACGAGCGTGCGTTGCGGGAAGCACGGGAGTTTCACGACAAAAAAATCCGGCGCGGGGTGGGACTGGCCACTGGGTCGTTCGGTATAGGAGGACCGGGGGATGTGTCCGTGGCCGCCGTGGAACTCGACCCCGACGGAGGTGTCAGCGTCTACGCCGCCGCGGCCGACCCCGGCGAGGGCAACGATTCCATGCTGCTTCAGTTGACCGCCGAGTTCATGGGCCTGCCATTCGGCAAGGTGCGCCTCCATACCCGTGACACCGACAACACGGCAGCAAGTGGTCCGGCCGCCGGCAGCCGCATCACCTATATGATCGGAAATGCCGTGCTCGACGCGCTCAGACAGTTGCGGAGCGCAATGGAAGAGACGGGGGCGCAAAACTCCGAAGCCCTGGCCGCGGCCGGAAAACCTGCCCGATACCTTGGCCGCAAAAAGAATGAGGATGCCGGTCCACTCGATCCCAAAACCGGGCAGGGGCCTTCCTTCGAATCCCAGGTGCATGCCGTGCAGATGGCCGAGCTGGAAGTGGATACCGAAAGCGGCGAGGTCAGAATGCTGAAAATGACGACCGCGGTGGATGCCGGTAGGGTGATTAATCCCCGTAATCTCACGGCCCAACTGGAAGGCGGCATCGACATGGGGGTCGGCTTTGCGCTGCGGGAGCAGTACATCGCCGGCGAAACACGGGATTGGCTCACCTTCAAATTCCCGACAATACGCCACAGCTTCGACATAGAGACGATAATCCGGGAAACGCCTCGTCCCAAGGGACCGATGGGGGGCACCGGCGTTGGTGAAATGTGCATGGTCCCAACCGCGCCCGCGGTGATTAACGCCATAAAGAATGCCGCTGGAATCTGGGTCCGCGATCTCCCCGCCACGCCGGACAGGATCAGGGAGCTACTGGCCGCGCGGCACGGCGAAAAATGAACGCAACGCCGGATGAAACTGCCCCGGGCCTGCGCGCGCGGTGCATTGCGGGTCGTGAGATCGTCTTCGACGAGGAAGGCTTCTTCAACGATTTCTGGGACTGGTCCGAGGAGGCGTTCGAGGTTTTGGCGAAAGAGAGCGGTCTGGCCTGCGTCACGGAGCAGCACTGGCGGGTGGTCCGCTTTCTACGTGAGTTCTACGCTTATCACGGACGAAGCCCACTGAATCACCAACTCAAGGGTGGGACGGGCCTGAGCGCCCTGGAACTGCAACAGCTTTTCCCCGAAGGAATCAAGCTGGGAGCCAGGAGACTTGCCGGGCTCCCCAATCCCAAAACCTGTAGCTGAAGTCGGATGGTTTATTGGGATTGCCGCTAAGATTAGTGTATGGCTGGATGATGAGGAGGTTGTTTGCCGATAGTTTAAACCATTACAGCAACTTTTCAGAAATATGATATAGAAAAATTGTTGAGAACGTGTCATCTTGACGCAGTTTAGCAGGTGAATAATGCCTAATCTCCTTGCATATTATGATCTTTAACATTGATCTATCTATCAGATCTATATTAAATATAAACAGCCCGGATATAAATAAAAGAGTCATAACGGCAAATAGCCTTGATCATATTGAATATCCATGGTACTTATATTTTTGAAAAGCTGACATACTCTTAGACCTCATTCTCTTCCCGCTGAAACTCCTCTTGTTTCTGTCTCAATGCTTTGGACTTTCGTTTCACCGCAACATCATCACTACTCATCACTGTCCCATGCGGTATCCCCATGCGGGGGAGCGCCTTTCGGCCGATTGGTCAACAACTGTGCAAATGAGAGGAGGTCGTTATGAAAAGAAAGTGGTTACCTGTTCTTATTGTCTCGTTGATGGTACTGATGGTTACAGGGTCCGGACTTTCAGCCGACAAACCGATAAAGCTCGGATTCGTCTATATCATGTCGGGTCCCGCCGCCACCTATGGGCAGTTTGCCAAGCAGGGAGCGGACCTGGCAATTGATGAGATCAACAAGGCGGGGGGCATCAACGGCCGAAAGGTTGAGGGGCTTTTCGAGGACGACACCGGAAAGTCGGACGTCGGTATTCGCGTTGTCCGCAAGCTGGTCTATGAAAACGAGGCGGATGCGATCATAGGCATCGATTCCAGCGGCGTGGTTTCAGCGGTCGCGCCAGTGATGAAGGAACTCAAGACGCCGCTCATCATAACGCACGCCGCGGTGCCCGACGTCACCGGCTCCAATTGCAATCCCTACACCTTCCGGGTTTCCCTCAATATCGAACAGAACGTCGGCATGGCATCCGCCATAGCCTCCGAGGCCAAAGCCAAGGTCTGGACGACGGTCGGGCCGGACTACTCGTTCGGTCACCAGTCCTGGGAATATTTCCAAAAATATCTCAAGAAGAAAAGACCGGATGTGACCTTCCTCCCCGACTCCGAGGCAGCCTTTTCGCCCACGGCGACCACGGATTTTTCAGCCTTCATCACCAAGGTCATGAATTCCAGGGCCGACGGTGTACTTATCTCGCTATGGGGCGGTAATCTCATCGATTTCGTGCGCCAGGCCTCCGACGTGGGCTTTTTTGACGGTAAGCGCGAGGTGCTCATGACCCTGGGCGCGGCCACCGAAGTGCTCTACGCGCTCAAGGAAAAGATGCCCACGGGTGTCTGGGTGGGAACACGCTACTGGTTCCAGGCTAATGAGACTGGCGCCAACAAGGCTTTCGTGGAGGCCTATAAGAAGCGGTTCGACGTGTACCCATCCTACAACGCCCACGGCGCCTACGCAGCCGTGAAGGTATACGCCGCCGCGGCCGCTAAGGCCGGCTCGGTCGATAAGGAAAAGATCATCAAGGCCCTGGAAGGACTTACGATAGACCTGCCTATCGGAAAGACCACCATCCGAGCCGGGGATCACCAGGCCGTGAGCGACGGCACCTGGGGCCGGACAGCGGCGGACCCGGGTATTCCGATACGCATCCTCAAGCCCATGCGACATTTTTCGGGTAATGAAATCACACCGGCCGTGGAGGAGACCGGCTGCAAGATGCAGTGACACGAGGGTCCCTTTGATCACGCATGGTGGGAGCGGTTGCCGCGCCGCCGGGCAACCGCCATGCCCACTCCCGATTATGCCGGATACTTGTTTTTCGGGAGCGGCAGTCCCCCTCGGTTGCGAGCGAATCAACCCGCATTATTCATGGCTTTCCGAGAAGAAGCGTAAAAGGCCCTGTATAGACCATGTGTTAGCTGGATTTTCCACCTCAACTCCAACCGACAGTGTGTTATCGACCCAAAATCGCTTCAAGCCCTGAGCATCGCATCCTTATTGGGCTTTACGGGCGCGGACTGCGATTCATGAACAATACGGGCTGAGTCCCGCACGCGCGTGGCGGGGCGGAACCAGATCCGAGGGAGGGTATCTAAAGACACCTGAGTCCCGCATGCGCGTGGCGGGGCGTGGGCAAGACATACGGGGGACAGCCGCATGCGTTATGTGGGGCAGGCTTTCCAGCCCGCCGTCGATCACCCGATGCCCCGTTCCACCCTTCGATGCTCAGGATGAACGGGGGGGTGAGTGGACTTATAGTTGGCGGTTTAATGCTACTCGGAGCGGGCTCTCTATTGAGAGGGACCGGGGATGGCAGGTCGAAAAGCGGCTTTTTGAAAGCAACACTGTATCAGCTCTTTTTGGAGGTATCTTCATTTGGAAGGCATATTAGCCAACGTCCTTAACGGTTTATCCTGGGGCATGCTTTTGTTCCTGATCGCGGTGGGGCTTACCACGGTGTTCGGCGTAATGGGCGTGCTGAACTTCGCCCACGGGTCGCTCTTCATGCTGGGGGCCTACCTGGCCATGCAGTGCATGCGCTGGTTCGGTTCCTTCTGGCTTGGGCTGCTTATCGGTCCGCCGATTGTCGCGGCACTCGCCGTGCTTATCGAACGTTTTCTGCTCCGGCCTCTGTATGGCAGGGACGTGAGCTTCCAACTCCTGCTCACCTTCGGGGTGATGCTCTTCCTCGACGACGGGGTGCGGCTCATCTGGGGGGCGGCCTACCACGTAGTCAATCCGCCCCAGATTCTTTCCGGCGTCATTCCATTCTTCTCCCAGAGCTATCCCGTCTACCGCATCTTTCTCGTGGTGCTCGGACCATTGATAGGGGCGGGACTTTGGGCTTTTTTCGCCTTTACCCGATGGGGGAAGATTCTCCGGGCGGCGGCCATGGACAGGCAGATGGCGGAAATCGTCGGCGTGCGCGTGCCGGTGATGTTCACAGCCGTGTTCGCCTTTGGCGCCTGGCTGGCCGCCCTGGGGGGAGCGCTGGCCGCGCCGCACCAGAGCGTGGGGCCGGCCATGGGAGAGTATATCATCATCGAGAGCTTCATCGTTGTGGTGATCGGAGGCATGGGAAGCTTTCCGGGCGCCTTTGTCGGAGCACTTATCCTCGGGCTCCTGAATTCCTTCGCGACGACGTTTGCCCCGGACCTGCAAATGGCCCTTCCCTATATCCTGCTCGCAATAGTCCTGCTGGCGCGCCCGCGCGGACTTTTCGGAGAGGAGGCCTGATAGATGAAGATCCTTCCGCGATTTCCGCTGATTCCGGGGCTGGTTCTCTTCGGGGCGCTTATCTCGGCCCCCTTTATCCTCTCCATCTACTGGGTGATGATTCTGACCGAGATCCTGACGATGGGTCTTTTTGCCATGAGCTTCAATCTGCTTTTCGGCTACACGGGGCTGCTCTCGTTCGGTCAGGCGGGTTTTTTCGGCGCGGGGGCCTATTGCGCGGTGTTGACCCTGCTGCATGGACCCGCGTCGCTGTGGGCCGCGCTCGCCGCGGGTTTCCTGGGGGCGGCCCTGCTGGCGCTCCCGATCGGCTGGTTGTGCGTGAGGCGCGACGAGATATATTTCGCGATCCTGACACTCGGATTCGGGATGATGCTCTTCACGGTGGCTCACAATTGGAGGTCCGTGACCGGAGGCAGCGACGGGCTCGGCAATTTCACCCTCCCGAAACTCGATCTTTTCGGGTGGAGCATTTCCCTGTTCAATCCCAGGCATTTCTATTTCCTTGTTCTCCTCATCGCGGCGGCCGGCGCGCTGCTGCTCCTGCGCGTGGTACGCTCTCCGTTCGGACTCCTGCTCCGGGGCACCCGCGAGAACAGTAACCGCGTCTCCTTCGTCGGCGCCAACGTCCGCTCGGTTCGTCTATTCGCCTTCGTTGTCTCGGGGGCATTGGCGGGGTTGGCGGGGGCGCTTTTCGCCCTTTTCAACCGGATCGCCTCCCCGGAGATGCTGCACTGGGCCTTTTCCGGAAAGGCTGTCCTCATGACCATTCTCGGCGGATCGGGCGTCTTCCTTGGTCCCGCCGTGGGGGCCGCCATCTTCTTCGTCCTCGAGCACTCCATCACGGCCTACACCACAAACTGGATGATCTTTCTTGGGATGATCCTGATTGTACTGGTGCTGGTCTTCCCGAAAGGCGTGCTGGGAAGCGCCGTCGATTTTATCGACCGGTTCCGGAAAGGCGGCGGGCGATGACGCAAGATCCCATCCTCGAAGTGCGCAATATCAGCAGAAGCTTTGGAAAGTTCCAGGCGCTGACCGACGTGTCGCTCTCCATCCAGACCGGGCGGCTCTGTGCGCTCATCGGACCGAACGGCGCCGGCAAAACCACTTTTTACAACGTTGTTTCGGGCCGGTACCGTCCCACCACCGGCAAGGTCTTCTTCAAGGGACGGGAGGTCGGTGGCCTGCCGAGTCACCGGCTGGTCTCCATGGGGCTGCTCCGGTCGTTTCAGATCACCAATATCTTCCCCGCGCTGACAGTGCTGGAAAATGTCCTTGTTCCACTGCTGGTCCATCACGGCATGAGTTTTTCCTGCCTGAAATCCATCCGGAAGCAGGGGGAGTTGGCCGAGGAAGCCGACCGGATACTCGGGCGAGTCGGTTTGCGGGGAGTATCCGATCATGTGGTCTCCACGCTCGCTTACGGGGACAAACGCCTGATCGAAATCGCCATCGTCCTGGCTCGTCGTCCAACCCTTGTCCTCCTGGACGAACCCACGGCGGGGATGAATCCCGAGGAGACCGACCGCATGATCCATCTCATTAAGGACCTCTCGGAGCATTCGGATACCACTTTCTTCATCACCGAGCACGACATGAAGGTGGTCTTTTCGGTCGCGGAGCGGATTTTTGTTCTCAATCAGGGATGCCTGCTCGCCGAGGGGACCCCCGAAGAGATCCGGAACAACCCGGATGTGAAACATGCCTATCTGGGAGGAAGCCTCGATGCTCCAGGTCAGTGACATCCACGTTTACTACGGCGACAGCCACGTGCTGCAGGGAATATCGCTTGAGGTCCGGACCGGGGAAATAGTCTGCCTTCTCGGCAGAAACGGGGCAGGCAAATCCACCACCATGCGTGGAATAGTAGGAGTCAATGCGCCCAGGGCCGGTCGGGTGGTGTTCCAGGGGAAAGTGGTATCCGGCGCCCCGGTCTATCGGAACGTGCGCAGGGGGATCGCTTTCGTGCCGGAAGACAGGCGGATTTTTCCCGGCCTGAGCGTCGAACAGAACCTGGAAGTGGCCACGTTGCCAGCCCGTCCGGGTCAGACGCCCTGGACCATCGACCGGGTTTACCGGGTCTTGCCCTTTCTCGCCCGTCTGAAAGACCGAAAAGGCGGGAATCTCTCCGGGGGCGAGCAGCAGATGCTTGCCATTGCAAGGGCGCTGGTGGGAAACCCGCTGATACTCCTGCTCGATGAGCCCTGCGAGGGCCTGGCGCCGATAATCGTGGAAGAACTCGGAAGGGTGATTGTGGGCATCAAATCGGAGATGCCCATCCTGCTGGCGGAGCAAAATGCCCGGTTTGCCCTCGGCATTTCAGACCGGGGTTACGTGATCGACAAGGGGATGATTCGCTACGAGGGGACGAAAGAGGACCTGCTCGCCAATACGGAGGTCCAGTCGCGGTACTTGTCAGTGTAGCCGCGCGAATGCGGCGCCTGCCTCATTCAGGTGGACAGGGCCAGTGCGCGCCGCCAATTGCGCGCGTGAGCGGGGAGCAGTGTTGCAGCCGCTCATTCCAGGCCCGTTCCACCCTTCGGCACGCTCTCAAGAAACAGCTTTTGAGAGTGAGCAATATCGAGGACTTATACTAATTTGCGTTCAAGAGGATATACCCCCGTTCGCCCTGAGGTATCGAAGGGTAGAACGGGTCAATTCTGAACGGCATCTTCAATTTAGGGATAGACTCATCTTGAACGCAACTCCGTAT
>JBDKTY010000078.1:0-3959 GCA_039679945.1 Syntrophobacter sp.
AATAACCAAAATCGGACTGGCCACGAAGAAGGATCTGGAGGAGATTTCGAAAAGGCTGGATGAAATAGAAATGAGGATACCCTGTAGTAGGTCCATCTTTAAGGGTCATGAAAACTATCAGGAACTGAAGCGGTATGGCCGCATTGTCAGCGTTCTTGTCCGGTATGGATTCGGAGATCTCCTGCAGCGATTGAAGGTCAGTCATGCAGGATGGCAAAGGATGTTCACGAAAGAGGCAAGGGCTCTTAAAAGCCTCTCCGCGCCTGAGCGTGTGCGCCTGGCCTTTGAGGAACTTGGACCTACCTTTGTTAAGTTCGGACAGGTATTAAGCAGTCGGCCGGACGTGCTTTCAACGGAATTTGTCAAGGAATTAAGCAAACTTCAGGACAGTGTTCCGCCGTTCACTTTCGGGGATGCCAAGGCCCTCATCGAGGCCCAGCTCGGGCGGCCCCTCACGGAAGTATTTGACTCTTTCGAGGAAGAGCCTTTGGCTGCCGCCTCCCTTGCCCAGGTTCACCGCGCCAGGACAAAGGCCGGCGATGAGGTGGCAGTCAAGGTTCAGAGACCTGGGATTGAGGTCATTATTGAGACGGACATCCGCATCCTGCGCGACCTGGCGGCGCTGTGCGAGCGGCATCTGCCGGAAAGCAGATATTATGAGCCTGTGCAGATTGTAGATGAGTTTGCTAAAACGATCCGTCGTGAGCTTGATTTTATCAGGGAAGGTCGAAATATAGAGAAGTTCAGGAAATTCTTTGCCGATGATGAGACCGTTTACATCCCCAAGACTTATTGGGATTTAACCGCACCGAAAGTACTGACCATGGAATATATCCATGGCATCAAGATATCCGAACTGGAACAACTGCAGGCGGCCGGAATAGGCCGTAAGACCGTCGCCATTAACGGAGCAAATTTTATTCTCAAGGAGGTCTTTGAGTTTCATTTCTTCCATGCCGACCCCCATCCGGGAAATATCTTTGTCCTTGAAAATAACGTGATCGCACCCGTGGACTTCGGCATGATAGGGATGCTCGATGAGGAAATCGTTCACCAGTTGGGCGTTGTGCTCACGGCTATCGTGAAAAAGGATGCAGATATGCTGGTCAATGTTCTCCTGAGCGTTAGCCCGGCGCCGGAACCAATGAATCGAAGAGCCTTCAGGGCGGAACTGGCTGATTTTCTTGAACGCTACTAGGAGCTCCCTTTGCAGCAATTAATCATCAAGGCAATTATCGACGATCTGATGGGTCTTGTCCGCCGTCACGGGCTGCGGTTTCCTCCGGAGTTGGTCATGATGGCAAAGGCGCTCGTGATGAATCAAGGTGTGGGCACGATGCTCTATCCTGAATTTAATATTATTGAACATGCCGGACCTTATGTTCAGAAACTTATGATACGAAGGTTGGATCCCGCCAGGCAGTTAAAGGAATTCTCCAAACTGGCCGGAGAGACTGCCATATTCTTTAAGAAATTGCCGACCGACTTACGGGAAATCCTTGCAAAATTGAAAAAGGATGAATTGGGAATCAGATTTGAACATCGGGGACTTGAACGCCTTATCGGTGAACTGGACAGATCCAGCAACCGTCTGAGCTTTGCGGTGATCATTGCCGCCCTCATTATCGGCTCATCCCTTGTGTTCCAAACAGGAGCAGGCCCAAAGCTGTTTGGCTATCCCCTCCTCGGCCTTGCCGGTTTCCTCGTGGCCAGCATCCTGGGTATATGGCTGCTCGTCGGCATTTTGCGCTCGGGAAGATTATGAACCATAGAAAGAACAGCCGTAGAATGTGATATTCCCGGAGGCGCCTGATTAGCTTTCCACCCTCATTATCCTGCATCCAGAAAAGGCAAGGAGGGGGAATGCGTCCTCCTTGCTCCCACTCCGCATTCATAGCCGTCCCAAGGACTGGCTATTCTAGGGATATTCATTAATCTTCAATGGCGGATTTAAACCCTGCCCATCTCCCCCCTGGCCCCTTTGCTCGGTGACGGTCATGCCCTCCCCTGCATCCTCGGAGCGGGCCCGAAGCAATGGGCTGTCTCTTTTTCTATCGTCTCGTGCGAACCGATGCTGGATAACAATGTCCAGGATGTTATTGAACAGGTGCTCCCCTACGTGACGGAGACTGTATGGATAGGGAAACCGAATATGCTGAAGAGTCGCCTATCCCTGAATGGACACAATAATAAAGAGACTCGGGATAAAGCAGATAAATTGTTACAGTCTCTCTCAGACCAATATATCGGGAAACTCTATTCCACGTATAGGGACGATCCCAGGATCAGGTGGAAGGACAGCATCCAGAAGGTTCTGCGTATAAATGCTTCCTCCATGGCGAACACAAAAGTATGTGGTGTGTAAATTCAAGAAACGAAATGTCAGTACTGCGCATAGATGTAGTCGATATGAAAGAATAAAAATATTAACGCAAAGTAACGATACACTGGCCAGAGTTGACCTTCGAGAGTGGTTGACTCTGGTTTAGTGTGGCATTTGTAACTAATTCTTACTCTCTAGCAGGTTGTTGAAAAACTGACTTCTTTTTCTCGTTTGTTCTCCAAGGATGGATCAAACGAGGGATTCGGCAACGGATGTTGAGATTTTTCGCTCTTTCACATGCGTGATTTATAGTGCGTGGCTGCCCTTTCGCGCAGCCCCGGGCCGCTCGCGGCGGCTCAGGGTGCGGCCACTCCCAGGGAACGCATCCGAACTAGGTTGTAGACGCTCAGTGCCAGCGTGAAGTACCAGGCGATCTTTTCTTGACCGACGTAGCGGAGCTTGCGGAAGACGCCGACGGTCTTGAGCCAGCCAAAGACTTCCTCGATGCGCTTGCGCGTTCTCTGACTGATGTGGTAGCCCGCGTGCCGGGTGGTCCGTCCGTCGATGGCCGAGGAGCCTCGGTTCTCCCGGCAGGCAATGTGCGGGGTCACCTTCAGGCTGCGCAGTGTCTCCACGAAGGCTTTGACATCGTAGCCCTTGTCGGCCCCCAGCGTGATGCGGCTGCGCTTCCTGGTCTCCCGGAGCATCTGCTCGGCCGCCTCCCGCTCGGCCGTGCCGCTGGCCTGAGTCAGACTGGTAGCCACCACCAGGCCGTTGCGGTTCTCGGTGAGCACATGGCCCATCCAGCAGAGCTTGGCTTCCTTGCCCAGGCCATGTCGCATCAGCTTGGCCTCAGGGTCGGTCGTGGAAGCATGCGTGTCGTTGGTGCGCGTCTTTCCCTTGAAGTCCACCTCCGGGTTGCGACCCTCAGTCGAAGGAGGCGCCCCGTCCCGGGGCTGAAAACTCTTCAGCGAGGCCCAAGACTCCAAAAGCGTGCCGTCCACAGTGAAGTGCTCGGCCGACAGCAGCTTCTTCTTCCGGGCCTGCTCCAGGACCCGCTGGAAAAACCGGCCGGCCGCCTCCGAGCCGATCAGCCGCTGCTGGTTCTGCGTGAAGCTCGAATGGTCCCAGACCGGCTCATCGAGGGCCATGCCCAGAAACCAGCGAAACAGGATGCTGTAGCCGATCTGCTCGGTGAGCATCCGGTTGCTGCGGATCGAGTACAGGGCCTGCAGGATCAGCGCCTTGAGGAGCTTCTCCGGGGGAATCGACGGCCGGCCCGTGTGGGAGTACATCCGATTGAACTCGGCCGACAAGCCCTCGAGCGCCGCATCTACCATCGTCCGGATCGGCCGCAGCGGGTGATCCGCCGGAACGAAATCCTCGGGCGACAGGTAGATGAACATCGCGTCTCTTTTGTCGTCGATCCCGCGCATCGCAAGCCTCCTGGGGTTCTTCAAGGATGCGCGAACTATAGCATAGTAGCGTTTCAAAGAGCAGTCGAAGATGACGTGTTTTTCAACAACCTGCTAGTCTTTTCTCAAGGGTGGCTGTATTTAAGTAGCGCAATCAATTCGGCCAACTTGGACTGCGGATGATCTGATCCGGCGCACTACCCAATCGAAGCCGGCCTCCG
>JBDKTY010000079.1:0-67095 GCA_039679945.1 Syntrophobacter sp.
CAAGGCAGTGGAGATCAAGCCCGATGACTACAAATCACTGTGCAACTGGGGCGGTGCCCTCATAGATCTCTCCCGGCTGCGCGAGGGGGCCGAGAAAGAATCGCTGCTGAAAGATGCCATTGAAAAGTTCGCCAGGGCGGTGGAGATCAAGCCTGATGACTACCAAACACTCTACAACTGGGGCAACGCCCTAATAGGCCTCGCTGACCAGTGCGAAGGTGATGAGAAAGAATCGCTGCTGAAAGAAGCGGTCGAGAAGTACGCCAGAGCAGTGAAAATCAAACCCGATGAGCACGAAGTACTTTGCAACTGGGGCAACGCCCTCGTGGATCTCTACCATCTGCGCGAGGAGGCCGAGAGAGAATCCCTCCTGAAAGAAGCGATTGAAAAGTATGCCAAGGCAGTGGAGATCAGACCCGATAAACACGAATCCCTCTGCAACTGGGGCAACGCACTTGGGCAGCTTTCATATCTTCAAAGTGGCAAACAACGTGTTGAAACGTTGAAAACCGCCCTTGAAAAATCAAGGCAGGCAGAGAAACTGGAGGCTGGGACTGGTATTTATAACATGGCATGCTTTTATGCATTACTCGGGCAGAAGAAACGCGCTCTTACAGCTTTGAAGAAAGCCATGGAATATGATCCTTCCACTAAGAAAAGGGCGTTCGAGGATCAAGACTTCCTCTCATTGCGGTGTGATAAGTCCTTTGCCGCTCTCGTTAGCGAATAACCTCACGTGATGAGAGACCCCGCAACTCTCTTCCCTGCACGGGAAAAATCAATCCACCATGCTTTTCACCCGGTTGCGCCCTGAAGTCTCGGCTTCGTAGAGCTCCCCGTCGGCAGCGCTCAACAGAACAGCGAAAATCAAAGCCATCAGGTGATTTTTTGACCGTCAGACAGCGGGCATCACACCATCCCGCTTTGGAATTGCGTTGATTTAGGGTAGGATTGCCCTCATTGGTTTAACACAAGTTGGAACCTGCTGTTACATGGGATATCGAAGGGGTGAACGGGCCGGGGATGCGTGGCCGCAATACTGACAAAAGGAAAAGGTTGCCCCATGCTTAGCCGCGAAATCGCCGATTTCATACGTACGCTTCGCTTTGAAGAGCTTCCGCCGCAAACGGTCCGCATGACGCGGCTGGCCTTCCTCGACTGGCTCGGATCAGCCCTGAGGGGCGGAGCGGAAAGTCCGGCCAGAATGGCCCTGTCTGTCGTTCAAGCACAGGGCGGCCTGCCCCAGGCAACGGTTTTACCCTCGTGTGAAAAAACGTCGGCCCTCAACGCGGCCCTCGCGAACGGGATTGCATCCCACATCGTGGAGTTGGATGACGTCCACCGGGGCTCCATTTTACATGCGGGCGCGGTCGTCATCCCGGCGGCGCTGGCCGCCGCCGAGATGGTCCACGCGGACGGGCGCGGGCTCATCGAGGCCATTGTCGTCGGATACGAAACAGCCATCCGCCTCGGAGAAGCCGTCACCCCCTCCCACTACTACTTCTGGCACACCACCGGCACCTGCGGCACATTCGGCGCATGCGCCGCCGCGGGAAAACTGCTGGGGCTGGAGCGCGATCAACTGATCTGGGCCATAGGCAACGCGGGCACCCAGGCAGCGGGCCTCTGGGAGTTCATCAGCGAGGGGGCCATGTCAAAACACCTTCATGCGGGGAAAGCGGCGTACAATGGGCTGCTTGCCGCCCTGCTCGCGAAAGAGGGATTTACCGGTTCCACAACCATCATCGACGGCCAAAGAGGCTTTTGCCGGGCAATGGCCCCGGCGTACGATCTGTCAGGGATCACGGACGGCCTCGGGAAGCCGCCATTCAAGATAGAGGAGAATTCCTTCAAGTTCCATGCATCCTGCAGGCATACTCACCCCACGATAGACCTCGTGCTGGATCTTGCCGCCCGCAACGGTATCAAGGCCCATGAGGTCGCGTCCGTGACCGTCAGAACTTACCGCACAGCCCTCGACATTACGAGCAACCCGGAACCCGGCTCGACATTCGCCGCCAAATTCAGCCTCCCCTTCTGCGCGGCACTCGCCCTGGTGCGGGGGAGTTGTGGGCTGGAGGATTTTTCCGAGCAATCACTTCGTAATCCCGAGATCCGCCGGCTGGCGGGATGCGTCCGTCTCTTGGTGGACGACGAAATCGAATCGCTTCACCCGGCAAAATGGGGCGCCCTGGTCGAGATAGTTGACGACTCGGGCCGGTGCTACTCCGCCAGGACCGATTTCCCCATGGGGGACCCGGAAAATCCGCTCGACGATGAAAAGCTGGTATCCAAGTTTTGCCGGCTGGCGGAACACTCCTGGAGTACAGACAGAGTCGAAGCGATCCTCCGGGCCGCTCTCAACCTGGAGAAGGTCCAGAATGTGGCTCATTTATTCGGCGGATAGTGTCGGAAAACCCCCGGTTTTCGGTTCCGCCGAATTATAACCAGTTGATTTTAAACAATCTAAGATTCACAAAAAGGGCTTTCCCGATAACATCCCGGCTCGGCATAACCACACGCCATCTGATAGGCGATCGGGGCCGTGAGGCCTTGGCTCCGATTTTCAAAGGCCATTACCGTGTCCGAACACCAGCTTTTGACTGCAATAATTGGTACGAAGTTGCAGTCACGATGGCATCGAAAAAATACCGTTAAAAGCGTGGGGAGCTTCGCCCCCGCTCCCCATCGCCGCTTCGCGGCTCGGTGTGGGGGTGGAAATCGTTTTCCCTCTCTATTCGCGTTTGTACAATACCATCTTGAATGCGACCATGCATGGGATGGTCCGCCAATCCCACTATCGACGGCAAAAGATCCAGCAACCCGCACCTGACCGCGGACAAACGCAAAAGCCCGCCTTGAGGAGCTCGCCGATGAAGAGAAATGCCCGACGGTTCTTACCGCTTCTTATTGCCGCTTTATCACTTGGCCTGTTTTTCACCGGGTGCGCCACGGTGCCGAGGCATTTCGAACGTGAGGCATCTTTTGCCCTCGAACACACCCATGCAACCGCACTGGGAAAGATCGGCGAGAGTCCTGCCTCCGGCCATCCGGGGCTGTCCGGATTTTCACTCCTCAACGAAGGCAGGAGCGCCTTCCTGGCCCGCATGGCCCTGGCCGGCATGGCGGAGCGCAGCCTGGACGTCCAGTACTTCATCCTGCAGCCCGACATGACCGGGAGCATCCTGGTGGCACACCTGATTGAGGCGGCCAGGCGTGGTGTGCGCGTGCGCCTCCTGATCGATGATCTCAATGCGGGGGGATACGAGTTCGGCCTCCGCGCCCTTGATGCCTGTCCAAACATCGAGGTGAGGCTCTACAATCCCTTTGGAAAGCACCTCATGTCGAAGCTCGGGCGGGGGCTCGAGTTCGTTGGTTCCTTCAACCGCCTGAACCACCGCATGCACAATAAACTCTTTATCGCCGACAACCAGGTTGCGCTCATAGGGGGACGCAATATTGCCGACTCCTATTTCGGAGCCGATCCCGCATACAACTTCCGGGACTTTGACTTTTTTTCCGTGGGTCCGGTGGTTCGTGACTTTTCGGCCTCTTTTGACGAATACTGGAACAGTGCCTGGGCTATACCCATACGGGCAATGTACTCTTCCCGGCCTTCGGCGAGTGAAATAGCTGGGTCCTTCAGCAAGCTCAAAGTCCATATTGCAGCCCATCCCGAGTACCCTTACAAAAGTCCCGCCGGGCACTCGGAAAAGCTCGAAATCCTGAACAGGTTCCGTGACCAGCTGGTATGGGCCGAAGCCAAAGTAGCGGCCGATTCACCCGGCAAGAACAAAGAACCGCGCTCGCATCGGATTACTGCCATGCTTAAGGAATTTCTGGGAAACGCCAGGCGGGAGGTCCTGATTGTCACGCCCTATCTTGTCCCCTCTGATTCCGGTGCTCTCAGGGAGATGCTTGCCAATTTGAGGTCGAGGGGGATTGCAACCTGCATGCTCACAAACTCCCTGGGCTCGACTGATCTGGTTTCGGCCCACGCGGGGTATGCGAAGTATCGGGAAGTCCTGGTAGAAGGGGGGGTGGAGCTTCACGAGATGCGGCCCGATGCCGAATCCAGGGCGCTCTACATCGCGGGGGGCGGACCCGCCTCCGTGATGGGGCTGCATGGTAAGGCAGCCGTGGTGGACTGCGCATTCGTTTTCATAGGGACTTTCAACTTTGACCAGCGCTCGGCAAATATCAACACGGAGGTTGGGGTACTGGTCCATAGCCCCGAACTGGCGCAAAAGCTTGCTTCCGCGGTTGCAATCGATCTCCAGGGACAAAACAGTTGGCGTGTCGGCCTCGCATCCGAATGCGATCCAGGCCTCAAGGACAGGAAAGAAACTCGGGACCTGGCCTGGATTGCCGAAGAAGAAGGCAGGCGAACCGTCGTGACCCACGAGCCCGGTTCCAGCCGCGGTCGGCTCCTCCTGCGGTCTCTCATGGGCCTTATTCCGATCGATAGCCAGCTCTGAGCGCCCATGTGTCGCTCGCGCATGCTTCGATCTCTCCGATTGCGTAACCACGGCTCCTGTGGTACCGCTCGCTTCCGCGCGCTGGCACATGCTTCGATACCTTGCCCGCAAGAAACAGCTATTCTGAAGGCGACGCTATTTGCTTCATAATAGCCTCTTGCGCTTCCCGCCCGGATAATGAGTATCCGGGCTGCCCGCTATCAAGGGCTTATACGGACTTGCGTTCGAGATGAATCCGCGCTGAAAAACCCGGCACGCAGATCGTCATAGGCCCGTTCATGCTTCGGTATCTCAATACGAACGGAGGTGTCCTCTTGAGGGCACAGATTACATGGTCAGTCAGGCCATCCATCCCGTCGTTCCGGGGCGAGACATCTAAAACCCGTTCACCCTCCCCCATTCGCGTGGCAGTATGCGGAAAGGAAACAGCACCGCGCTCATGCATTCCTGACCCGTCCCAGCCTTCGACGCTCAGGGCGAACAGGTTACAGCCCAATTCCACGTGATGCGTTCTTCAACGCCGGTTCCCGTCCGGGACAGCCGCACCGAGGTTGACTGCTCTCCACGAAAAAGAGCGGGGGAATCATTCCCTCGCTCTTTTGAATCCGAAAAGCAACATCCCGGGCGCAAACTCGAATGCGGCCTCATCAATGCTCCCCGGCGGCAGGTCTGGAAACCGGCCGCCGGGGGTATGCGCTTATACCGGGATTACTTGACTTGCCGCCAGCTTTTATCGGGGTCGAACAGTTTTATGGCTTGCGCGACCAATTCGGTTTTCGGCCCGAGATTTCTCTCGTAGACCTCGCCGTTCTGGTTCACGATGAAAGTCATTATGCCGGACACCCCGTATTTTGCCGGGTAGGCAATGAGGGCAAAACCGCCGATCATTCTACCGTTAGCCACATAATCGTAGGCGCCCCCGGGGGCGTTCTTTCCCTGCGCCTTCAGTATCCTGAAGAAATAACCGTGATAGGGGCTGGGCTTATTGCCCTCCCGGTAACCTTCCTTATAGGCGGCAGCCATGAAAATACCCACCGGGCTCGGAGGTTCCCCCTCCTTGACCTGCCAGTAAAGACCGTCCTGTTTGCCCGGTTCGCTGAAGAACTTTTGCGCATAGGCCAACAGGCCGCTGGCATCATGAGGTTGAGCCGCATACTCACGCTGGGCGGCAACGTAGCCGCGGCAGACCTGGATCGTGCTTAGCTCGTTTTTTCCTATTCTGCGGTCCAGGACTTCCTGCCTTCCAGCTTTCGTGTCAAATCGCCATTTTCCATTCCTCTCGACCACCGGCAGGGGAAACGGCCAATTGTCGGAACCCACCGTAATGACTGCTTTCCGGTCTCCCGATTTGAGGATCTGGATCTTCTCCTCATACAGCCGGGTCACGAGATTGACGCCCTCGGCATCCGCCACGGGGTCGCCCGATTCGATCAGGTCCCTTGCATCCGCCCCCAGGACAGCCAGGAGCTTGTTGCGATCCTTGTCTTTTACGGCCTGAAAAAACGCGGTGCAGGCCTCTTCGGGAGAGCTGAAGGCTTCCTGGCCGGACTTCTTGACCGCGGCGGAGCCGTCGCCGCAAAAACCCGCCAGGAACAGGGCCGCGGCCAGCATGAATATCAGCGCCGGACGGCGGATATATTTTCGATTGCCTTTGATGGACCAAAGCATGATCGACCTCCATGATTCATTATCATTACATCCCTTTCATGCACCAGATAGCCGACGGTTACGAAGTGGTTACCTCCGGCCATGACCTCCGCCTCCGTGGAAACCACCACCTCCTCCATGGAAGCCGCCACCGCCGAACCCGCTCTCACGGCTCGAACGGCCGCGCTCGGATTGCCGCATGGCATCCCTGCCCTCGCCCATCCCCTGGAATGCGGAACTGTACTGGCCGGAACGCCCAGACGACGAGTATCCGCCTCCGGACATCCTGTCGGGAGTGCCGTAACCGGTCGGCTGCATTCCACTCCTCCCGCCTTCCGGGGTATGGCCGCGATAATCACGGCCGGCGTCCGTCGGAGTGGATGGGGCGTAGCGCTGTCTCGACGCATCATCCCTATACGGAACATTCTTTCTATGGGATGGATCATGCTGCCAGTCTTGCCCCTGCGCGGAAGGCGTCCCGGGCTGCCGCCCATGAGGCGGCTGTGGACCCGGAGTCGGACCAGGCTGGGGATGAGGACCCGGAGTCGGTCCCGGTGGATGTGGGCCAGGTCCCGGACCTGGAGGGTGTGGTCCTGGAGGCCCTGGTGGGTGTGGTCCTGGAGGTCCAGGCGGATGCGGCCCCGGAGGTCCGGGAGGGTGTGGTCCCGGTCCCGGATAGACATTGATCGTGCCGCCTCCCCAGTTGCAGTAGCCCCAGCCGCCGGACCATGCGGCTCCAACTGCCACCCCGGCAACGAATCCCACACCGGCGGCAACCACGGGAGGGGCCACGTAGTAGGGTGGATATGCCGGATACGGCCACGCGCCGTAGATAATCATCGGGTCATAGGACGGGACATAAATTACCTGGGGATCAGCAGGTTCAATGCGAATAATCTTATCCTCGACAATGACCGTCTGTTCCCTGGTAGTATAGAGATTATTCTGGGCACGGGCACTGACGCGCAGCTTCTGGACCGTATCCATGACATCCTTTTGCTGCGCGATGAAAGCGTCTCCCAGCTTCTGCATCCAATCGAGCTGCTTGTTCATCATCGAGAGGATGTCGGGAAACGACACGAGCGCCTTGACGCTCGGGTCCCAGTCCATTTTATCAAGGGCCGCGTTCAAGGCATCACCCTTGAGTCTGCTGTTCTGCTTGACCCATCGGTCCGCCTGCACAACTTCCAGGGGATAGGTCGACGCCATGAGCACCTGTGCAAGCACTGCGTCGGGATAGAGCGCAATGGGCGCGATCATTTGCTCCAGTTGCTCCTGGCTGTAAGGATTGCCGCTCCCGGAACCGGCGGCGAAACCCCCGAGCGGGGCAGCCATAAGCAAAGCGGTCAGCCAGCATAAAACATGTCTGAACACTTTCCCCCCATTCATGTTTTCTCCTTTGCTCTACAAAAGTGAACCGCGAATTATGCAATTATTGAATTCGACCTCTCCGGAAGTCTCTGGGAATGTCACGGCACGGTTACTCGCCATGGCCCATGACAATAGTATTCCCGAATAACGATCGCTTAGCCTGGTAAGGCGCCGGCCCGCCGGTGAAACCTGAAGTTTCACCTCAAGCGGGCATCGACAGTAACGCCTTGAAGAAGAGGATGAACATGCAATGAATTCGAAAAGCGCCGGTTCACCCTCCGCCCGGGTGTTCTGAGGTCATGGTGCTGCTTTCCAATGGATGTGGCACGAACAGCGCTCGGGAAGCCGCCGGTCCGACCCGCCCCCTCCCGAGGCATGCGATCCTGGACGGATATCATTGCACTCCGGCAAATCACGGGGAAACAGGCCTTTCACCCGAGCCAAGACCCACTCCCGCTCTTGTCGGGCTATCGAGCAGGGGATCTCGCCCGGTGCTTTCGCCCCCTCGGTATTTCAAACCCGGATGTCGGGGCGACAACCCTGATACGCGACCCGGTGCCAGATCTTTTTGGTTGCTGGGAAGTTTCGGCAGCATACAATAATGTCATGTTGCCAGCAATGGTATTTATCAACAAGTCACGAGCAGTTAAATCCCTTATGGTACGCGCGCCATGGTAGACTCCGGGCCTTTTGTAAGACTGGAGTAAATGAGTAAATCAGATATCCATTCCTACCTGCCCGCCGCACCCGACAACTAACGCATACTTATCCTTGTCAGTCGATCATAACGGCTCCCCGTACGATTATCTTGAGGATATTTTTGTAAGGCCGCCCACAAAGTTTGTCTGACTTCCACCCTGGAATAACCATATTTGCCGGAGCGTACCGAACCGAAGCCCGGATGCCCGATATATCTTTCGGTTCCATCCTTCCACGTTCCCGTGATTTCCGTCGCTCACGACTTCCAGGCTGAAGACGGCAGATCCCCGCCGTTGAACGTCCTGTCCGGATGCTGCCAAATCGTGGAGCACAACAGAGATAAGGGTATTATTTCAATAAGCTGGATGGGCCTCACGACTTCCGGAATTGCGGAATTTCATACGAGGCACGGGTGATCGGGTCTGGTTTCCCGGGTTCTTTTTGATTATCAGGAGGTAGAGGCAATAAAAGGCTGAGAATTATTGACGAATGGCTCCGAGGCTGTCACCCTAAGAGAGCAGTTTTATAACTCACCCCTTCGGAAGAGGCGGGGGCTTCGGTCAACGGGACCTTCAGCGATGAATGGAGGAGTAAGGCAATGCGATACAAGGTACTTGGAAAAACAGGGCTCGAAATCTCGGAAATGGGCTTTGGGTGTATTCCGATCATCCGCCTGTCCACCACGGAGGCGGTAAAAGTTCTCAGGCGGGGATATGATAGAGGGATAACCCTGTTTGATACAGCCAACATGTACCTGGACAGCGAAGAAAAGATCGGGCAGGCATTTGACGGCATCCGAAACAGCCTGGTTCTTGCCACTAAGACGATAAAACGCGACGCCGCCGGCGCCGAGTCAGACATCGACCTGAGTCTGAAGCGCATGCGAACGGACTATATCGATCTTTTTCAAATACACCAACTCTCCCTGGAAAATGACTACCAGGCGGCAACCGGACCCAACGGGGTCATGGAGGCGCTCTACCGTGCAAAACAGGCCGGCAAGATCAGGCACATCGGGGTAACTTCCCATAGCATCGAGATGGCGGTAAGACTGATAAGTACCGGGCTTTTCAGCACCATTCAATTTCCCTTCAATTTCATCGAAAACAAGCCCGTCGAAGAACTGCATCCGAGCGCCCGGCAACGGGGAATGGGCATACTCGCCATGAAGCCTTTTGGCGGGGGCGCCCTGGACAACGGCGAACTATGCTTCAAGTTCCTGCGCCAGTACCCCGACGTAATCCCGCTGGCGGGTTTTGACGCCGTCGAGCAGGTCGACCAGATCACAGCCCTGTACGATGCCGAGAACAAGGTTCTGCCTGAAGACCTTGCCACCATGGAGAGATATCGAGAGGAACTGGGGCAGCACTTCTGCCGCCGGTGCGAGTACTGCCAGCCCTGTGAACAGGGAGTTATGATCACCGCGGCGATGAACTACCCGATAATCGCCCGCAGAATGTCCGGCGCAAAGGGAGCGGGGTTCGCGGCCAAGAATATGGAGTCGATCCGGAATTGCACCGAGTGCGGGGAATGCATGTCACGTTGCCCGTACGGTCTTCCCATTCCCGAGATGCTCAAGAAGCATCTGGCCCTTTACGAACAACACACCTCGGGGAATTGATACCTCGAATGGACTTTCCCGCCCGTGCCTCCCGGCATGGGCGGGAAAGCAGTATTTGCGCGAAGACCGTGCCGACTGGAACGCGATGGTATCCCGCCGAATTTTGATTACTTCACGCCACTTCCGAGCAATGCAAGGGCATCCCGCCGTTCGCGATCAAAGCGGCCGACCAGCGCGGCCTTGACACTGGTCTTGCTTTTGGAAAAATAGACATCCACTTTGGACCGCTCCATGTACACTGCTTCAATGATCTCCGCATCGCTCATGGTGGACGGGTCCCTGCCCTTGAGTGCGTTCTTGAAAACCGCATTGCCCGGTCCGTGTTGCACTGCCACGGACCATGCAACGTCTTTCAGGGCCTTGGACCGGGGCTTCAACTCCAGGCCGATTTGCTTGAGGTTGGCTGCAAAGGGTTCATAGTGAGTCGTCTGGATGAATGCATGCTGAACTCGGGCAAATTCCTCCATTTTCCCCAAATCCTTCCAGGCCGCCTGGAAGGACTTCGTTCCTTCGATGGCGCCCTTTAGTCCGCCGGCCGCATCGAGCCTGGCCGCGAAATCCGGATTGGCTTTCGCCAGAAAGACGAGAAAAGCTTCCATGGTGCCGGTTCTCGTGGCGATCTGGTACTGCCCGTATGAGTATCCACCGGTTTTATCCTGTCCAATGATCCCTGGATCGCCATTGCTCTCGTACTTCCTTGAAAGCGCCCCCAGTTCGGAATCATACTCAGCCGGTCCCGCCGCCGCGGGTTCAGTCCGGCCGCCCGCCTCGGGCGCGGGATACTCAACGGTCATGACTGTCCAAAGGCCGTCATCCTGAGGAATCTTTACACTTTGGTATCCCTCCGCTTTCCAGCCCGCGATTATGTCATCGGCCTCGGCCTCGGTGAGATTCTGAAGAGCCTCTTTAAACATTTGCGACCTCCTCATGCCTTTGCGATTCTTCCAGCAGTCACACCCGCGCTACCGTTTCATACCGGTTGAACGCAAATCCGTATCAAACACCGGCGGCAACATTCCAGCTCATTACAAAAATCATGGTTGTTGCAGATACCCGTTTTCCACAAGGTAATCTATCGCCAACTGTCTCTCCTTTGAATAATCCGGAGCACTCAGGAAATACATGACCGTGTGCTGGATTTTCTGCTTCTTTAGCCATTCAGAGAGGATCTTCATGCGTGCCTGATCGTAGTTCTTTCCATCCGGCTTCAGATACTTTATGAGGGCATCCCGCTCCTTTCCACTGACCACCGGCTTGATGACGGGGCTGTAACCTTGACTGGTCAACTCCGTCCTGATTTGCTCGGCGCTTTTCAGTGCTTTGTCGACTTCCTCGTCGGCCTTCCTGTCGGATACAATAGCGTCCCTGGTCACGCCCACGATCGCCCCGTGAATGGTCCCCGCCACGTAGTAGTCCTGAAGATCGGATACGGCTTGCGTCAGCGGATATGCATCGACATTCCTGGCCAGCCCTTCCAGTATTCTTGCCCGTACAGTCTTGCGGAGGGCTTCCATCTGGGAAAGAAGCGCGGGCATCGTCCTTTCGAAGAAAACATTCTTATCGACCGCGGCTTTCGCTCCTATGAGACCACCCGATGCACCATGAAGAATCGTCTTCGCTGAACTGCCCGGAGTCGCCACGCCAGCCACGTTGAGGCCGATGGTAGTCAGATCGACCAGTATATTTGAGGTAACACTTTGAGTATAAAGGGATTCCTTGAAAGACAGATACTGAGCGTCTATGGCGCCAAGGCGTGTTTCGATGAATCTGTTGCGGATGGCCCTCTGATCAGCTCCGGGCAGGTAGTATGCGTTTAGTACTTCGTCGTATTGGGGATCGAGCTGTTTGAGCGCCTCCGCCGAGTTCGGGAAGCTGGGCGGCGCCCCCCTGATCGCCGCGCATCCGTTTAACGCTTGAAGTGCAATGACAACCACCAAAAGGATCGAGAATCTGGTCATCTTCCACCTCCATGCTCGATGGCTATAGAGTTTCGATCACCACTGACCGGCCCATTTCGAATCTATCCCGTTAAGAATCCGATTTCTAAAGCTATTTTGAGCGCCTTTGCTTTCTCGATTTGAATTCAAATCGGCGATCCTGTCCGACTCATTTTTGATGAATCCGGACAATTATGCGAGTCAGCAAGTGCATTGTTCAGAAACTTGCCGGATAGTAGTGAGATCCGATAAGTATTTTGCGATTCTGGTTAAGCCGGACATTCGAGGGGGGTGCATGTAGCTGTCGTATGTGTACACCAGCGTCTGAAAGTAGCCAATCAGTAAGAATAAGTTTGGCGGCAATCCGACATTGAAATGATAAGACATCCTATTATTGAAAGCACACTATTTTTTATCAATGCCCCTGCCAGCATGGAAATCAGGCGGATCAGCCCCGGTCCATTGTCATTATCTTCAACCATATTCGACTTCTCATGCCCGTATGGGAACACAGTTGGCATGAAATACAGCACTGATTGTTAATGAATGAAATACCTGTCGAACTCTTTAGGTGTGATGTTAAAAAGCGGCGGATGTAATCGGCGAGCGCGGGTTATGATGGTCCATCCCGTGATCCTGTAAATACTGTTATTCCAACTGATACTCAGGTGGCCTTCAAAATGGCATCGAAAACAGGTGTTGTAAAAGCGTGGAGAACGGCGCTCACACCCCCGTCCACGTTTCGCGGTTCGGGGTAGACTTTCGGTGTGGCCCAGCGCGGAACCGAGTGACAAACGCCGGAAACACCGAGCGCTCGACCTTGCGCGCCCGCGCGCGTGCGCCTTCAAAGTCCGCGTGCCCATCCACCAGCTCCCAGGCTCGGCTTCCCGCACCCGTGTGGGCGAAATTGGCTGATCCGGGCCCGGGAATCCGCCCATCTCCGCGTGTGTATGGGCGAAATCGTGGAAGGAGCGAAGGAATCGTTCCCCCGCTCCTTATGAACCCGAAAAATATCATAGTGTTATTAACCGTGGCTCGGCGCCCGGCGGCCAGGTATCGATCCTCACCGCTCGGCGTGACCGATGCGCGAGAGCCGATTGCGCGCTGTCACTCAGCCGGCCGTTTGTCTTCCGGTTACCATGGCTTTAATGTGAACGGACTGGCGGGCTTGACGATATCTCCCGGATGCTTGTTAGCGACCTGGACAAACTGTTCGGCCCATTCATCGAGAATGACATCGGCTTCCCCATACCAGGTGAGTGCCCTAAGGTTGACAGGCGCGACCTTTCCCTGTTCCCGATCCGCCGCCATGACCAATACCGTGCCCGTGTCCGTATCGACGACCTTTGCTTCGAACGCCACGGTAGCCTTCGCCCCTGACTCCTTCGCCGCTACCCGGACCACCATGCCGGAACCGTAGGGACCGGCCATGGCCGCCGCTTCCAGGACGGGATTGCTGGGAACGAGTTCAGTGAGCGCCAGTTCCAGGATTAGTGAACCCGGTTCGGGTGTTTCCACGACTCGATAGAGTCTCTTGAGATCATTCTTGAAAGCCTGCTTGAATTTCTCCTGCATGGAACGCGCGATGGTGCGTGTGTCCTGTTCCATATCCTGGCGGCGGAAATTCTGCTGCCACCAGTTTGCTTCCATGAGGTAATCGGTGTTCACTTCCTTGATGTAGATGGTCTTGTACTTGTCCCAGTCAACCTCCGACTTGACCCAGGCCTTGTTGAAGGGATAGTCGGTCCTGTTGGCCATCTCCTCCATGGGAACAAAGCCGACCCCTTGAGAAGGCTTGGCTTTCATCGATGAACAACCACTCAGCCCCACACTCGCCGCGGCCACCAGAAGAACCGCCAATCGGAACGCTTTCCAGCCCATTCTTGATTTCCTTTCCCGAGCAATGAATGAATAACCGCGCCTGCACCACCAACTCCGCCCAACTCCTCCTGATTCACAATCACGTACACCAACACCTCATCGGATACCGTCCGATATCACTGAAGCACAAAAAGTTCGTCCAGGGAAAGCGAAAGAGATGCCGCCGGTCCGGGAAGAGCATGTATCCGGCACAGCCTTTCAGAAGTATCGATCACCAACTGATTGACACCCTTATTGTGTGATCGTATTCTGCCGCTACTCATTACTGAAATCCGTGCCACTGCAGGAATCTTTCATCACTAAACCGGAATCCGTCCCTTCTGGGTTCCCGGATTGCGGCGCTCTATCCGGCTCGATTCGGGATTCACGCGGGAAGGCCGGGAAAGTTCCGCCGTGGCAGTCGGGATGCTGATTTTTCAGAAAACCTTTAACGAGAAAGGATGGACAGGCATGAAAAGTTCGATGGAAAAATGCACTCTGTTTGCCCTGCTCATTTTCACCGCGATTTTCGCATTCGGCCCGATGACAGACAGGTATGTCTCGGCCGCCGATAAAGAAACAGCACAGTTCAATGTAAACACATCCATGGTGGAAAACCTCACGACGCTCAAGGGCAAAGCAGTGACTATCTACCTGGCTTCGGGCCAGACGATTACCGGCACGATTAATGACGTCAAAGGCAACCTTCTGCATCTCGGCAGGTTAAGTCAGAAAGATTTCTATGACGCCTTGGTTGCCGTTGACCGAATCTCTTCGATCGAGATGAAGGTCAGATAGAGGAGTATGAATGTTTCCACGCCGGATATTGCCGGTGCTTCTACTATTGATAAGTGTCACACCGCTTCGGGCATCGGCACGGTGCTTGCACCTTCATACGGCGCCAGCCGAAGGTTGCGGCGGCTGCCTATCGTGAAAGCGATTGGGATGGGAGCAATGTGAGCAGAGCTCCCGCCGCCCTGTAGCCGGCAATCATTGTCACGGCTTCGGACCCGTCAGGGTACTAAGGCATTCCGTGCCGGTCGGAGTCATTGCGTTGTGAAGATATTCCCGGATCTGACACAGGATAGACCATGAAACAATCCCTATTCGCCTGGATAATCGCTTTCCTATTCCTGTCGTGCCTGGCAGGCGGCAGTGAAGGGGCACCCCCCCCTTTGAATCCGGATGATTATTACCCGTTGACTCCGAGAGTAATGACATATGAGCATTCGACCAAGGGGACAAACGGTTCGATAACCAGGCAAGTTACAATTCAGGGACCACGCATGCATAACGGGTCCGAGGTAACGCCCTCCGTGGTCTCGGGCCCGGACCTGAAGTTTCCGATTACCCGCTTTATCCAGCACAGGGCGGACGGGTTGTACATCGTTGCCTCTCAGGTTGGTGATGCCTCAACAAAGCTCGATGCCCAAATCCCCGTATTGAAGGCGCCGATCAGCCGGGGAGTTTTTTTCGACTCGGATGTCAAATTTCCAGGCGGCGGCAATGCGCCGAACAGCATGCACTATACATATTCCATCGAAGATACGGATGAAACCGTGTCGGTTCCTTATGGCAAATTCAAGCATTGCATCAGGATGAAGTCGATAATACGAGGCGGGGAGACGGTAAACGAGGTTACTTCCTGGCTTGCTCCAAGAACAGGCCTTATCAGAAGTATCGAGATTATCAAATCGAACCGGAGGAGCGTAACCGAGACGGAGATGTTACTGCAAAAGGTGGATTATCACGCACCCGTGGAAGCTACGCGGGCATCCACCGGAGTCGGGAAAGAGGAACACGAAGGCATGGGATGGCTCACTGATAATTTCATCGCGAACATGAAAGGCGTCGATTTCCTGCTGTTTTATGTCATCACTACCGTCGCGGCATTGCTCCTGGGGCGGTTCTACATTCGGAGCGCCGACTCGACCGGCCGGGAACTCACCCCGCCGCCGTCCAATCCCGATCCCTGGGAACTGGCATACCTGCGGGGAGGAGCACAGGAAGTCATAAAGCTGGCCACATTCAAATTGATCCAGGCGGGCAAACTGATAGCCGCAGGCAGGGGGATCAAACTGATGAGGGTCGCCCCCCTCTCCGGGTCTTCGGAAATGACCGAAATGGAACGATCCATATACGAGGAACTGACCACCCCGCAAACCATACGCAGCGTCAGCAAACGGCTTTCCTCAAGGTTCAGGGAACTTTGCTCTCCCCTGGAACAGCGTCTGCTTAACGACCGGCTCCTCAATCCACGGGATATGCTGGACAGGGCGCGGCTGGTGAGGAGAGTGCTCCTGTCCGTTATTTTCCTCCTGGGCGGCTACAAACTTTTCATCGCGCTGTCGCGGGGCCGTACCAATGTTATCTTTCTGATAATTGTGGGCTTTCTGGGGATGATATGTGCCCTCGGCGTAACCAGGGCGCCCTTGCTCAGCAACCGGGGCCGGGAATATCTCAACCGGCTCCGGGTTAAGATGCGGGGTCAAAAGGATACCATCTCCCCTCTGTCGGGAATCATGGACCCAGGACCCGATCTCGCCCTCCTCGTAGCGCTCTTCGGTTTTGGCGCGCTCCACGGAACAGCCTATGCCGGGTACACGGACATGTTGGGCGATGTCCATTCTTCCTCCTCCTGGGATAGCTCCTCTGACATTTCCGGCGGCTGTGGCGGCGGGGCCGGGGGCGACAGCGGTGGTGGTGGGGGCTGCGGCGGCGGGGGAGGCTGCGGGGGTTGCGGAGGAGGCGATTAGGCGTTATGGCCGCCCTGTATAATCCCGGCAGTCTGCTCCTCCAGTGGCACATAACGGACCGGTGCAACCTCCGTTGCACTCACTGCTATCAGGACTCCTTCGCGGGCTATGAACCGGATTATGCGGGACTTCTCGCGGTTCTGGAACAGTACAAGGAATTGCTGATCTCCTGGAGGAGGCAAAAGGACCCTGTCACCGTCAGGGGCCATTTAACCGTAACGGGAGGTGAACCTTTTCTCCGCTCCGACTTCATGGACCTGCTGCACACCTTTTCTGTAAACAGGAACCTCTTTAGCTTCGCGATTCTCACCAACGGCAGCTTAATCGATCAGAGCGTTGCTTCGAGGCTCGGGAAACTGAGACCATCCTTCGTGCAGGTGAGCATGGAGGGGGGGCAGGAAACCCACGACCGCATACGCGGCCCCGGCGCTTTCCTGAAAACCGTCTCGGCCGTCCAGTGGTTGGTGAAAGAAGGCATCCGCACCTTCATATCTTTTACGGCCCATGGAGATAATTACCTGGAATTTCCGGTCGTGGCGGACATTGCCCGGAAGTTGAAGGCAGCGCGCGTTTGGGCCGACCGCTTCATTCCTCCCGCACCCGATTCCTCATGCGCAACCGGCGGCAACGGACCCCGCACCCTCAGCCCGACCGAGACTTTCCAATTCTTCCGTCTCATGCACCAGGCAAGGGACAAAGGTACCAGGAGCAACTGGTTCCGATTGCGTAAAACCGAGGTGAGCATGCGCAGGGGGCTGCAGTTCCTGGTGGGAGGCGGAGCGCCGTACCATTGCACGGCCGGTGACAGCCTGATCTCGATCCTGCCCGGTGGCGACGTCTATCCCTGCCGACGGATGCCAATTAAGGTCGGCAATGTATTAGAAACTCCCCTTGCCAGGATCTACCACGAAAGCCAACTCCTGCACGCCTTGCGCGACAGGGACCGGGTCTGCGATGGATGCCGGATGTGCTTTTTTGCCCATGTATGCCGTGGCGGGCTGAGATGCCTCTCCCATGCCCTCACCGGCAGCCCCTTCGAAACAGACCCCGGGTGCTGGTTGCGCGAAGCAAACTCCGTATTGCATGGCAGGGCATAAGCAAGAAGCAGCGTTGCAGCCGCTCATTCCAGGCCCGTTCCACCCTTCGACACGCTCAGGGTGAACGGGTGAATTCTCCCGCCGAACTGACGGGATGGATGATTTGGCCGGCCAGGTAGGTCTTGCTATTACCGGCTCCAGAAAGCTGCTTATTGAGAGAGATACCGGAGCACGAAAAGACACCTCGTCTTCGATGCTCCACGAGCATTATCCCGAACGTAACCGGGTACGATAAGCCTCACATCCTAGAACTTGTAGTTCAGGCCTATGTTGATGATCTGGGCCGTCGTTTTCCAACTGTATCCAACCTGAAACGGAGGCATTCCTATGTTGGCATTGGCAACAGCGGACTCGCTTCCAAGATCCATGTACAGATACTCCGTCTTGACTGTCCAGTTTTTCGAAACGGCATATTCAAAGCCCCCGCCAACCGTCCAGCCCACTCTCGTTTTGCTGAAGGACGCGGGATAAAATACACCTCCGCCCGCCCGATAGTCCGTATTGGCCGAGTAGGACACATCACCGTAGGCGAGGCCGCCGGTCCCATAGGCGAGCAATGTTGGCATCACCGTGTAGCCCAGCCGTGGGCGCAATGTCCCGAACCAGTTCGTTTCCTGGTGAGCGGTGAGGGCGCCCGAGAATGGAGCCCCGTTGTTCTGGGCAATTGGGGAGACGGTTTGGCTCCCGCTCATTCCCGACCCCGAGAAGTCGGCCTCGATTCCAACGAGGAAGCATCCCAATTGATAATTGTAACCGGCCTGAAGACCACCGACGACCCCGCTCGGGCCCGGACTCAGCTTCGTTGGCGCCAGGTTATTGAACTGGTCGGCGGTGGGCAGCGGTGAAAAGCTCGTATCCGCATTGCCCCAGCCGTAGCCAATGTGGGCGCCGATGTAGGGTCCGGTCCAATTGAAGGCAGGCGGATTCTCCGCGGCCAGGCCGGTCTGACTGAAGGTCAAGACCAGGGCCAGCGACACCAGAAACGGTATCCGTGACAGTTTCATCATCTTCTTCCTCTTTCTATCGAATGGGGTGGATCTCGAATCTGTTTGTCGAGAACGCTCCCACCCGTGCGAGGTTTAAAGGGCCATGGACTTCCGGGACAGCTCGATTATATCTCTGTCACCCGAGAATACTGGCGCTCGCAACCGCTGATTTCATCCCCAAACCATCCTTGACCTTCAAGTAGACGGTTTTGCCCCCGGCCCCGGTGGTCCGGCCGAGGGTGAACGACGGGGCCTTCGAGTAGGGCTGCCAAACGGCGCCACTGAAGGTGGGGGATTCACTGGCCTTGTAGTGGGTGGGAGTGCTGCCCGCCACGGTGTTGTTCAGGGTGACAACGCGGCTCGTGGTTTGCACGGCCCCGTTGTTGATCTTGAAAGAACTGATAACCGGCCTGATGCCGGCTATCTTTGCCCGCATTTTGGGACTCAGTGTTACGGCGAGTTCCGCGTTATATACGCCCGAGACAGGATCCATGTTCGGTCCCTGCTGAACAGGGTTCTGGAATATCTGTTGGGTCGCGATCGCATACGAACGTGATATCCACGCGGGCGAGTTCGCCCCGTCCGTCATCGGTTCCGTATTGACCGCGGTATCGACGTCGAGCGCGAAGATTGAAATATTGTTGTCGCTGTTACGGGCGATCTCGATACGACGGAACTGCTGAGGGTAGTCCCTCAACGAGGGGGTCTCGACTTCCCAGAAACCGTACACGGGATCGCCGTTCGGCGCCGGCTGCGGAGTGATGGTGTTGCGGTGCACATGCCCCGAAAGCCACAGAATGAGGTTTTTGTAGGTGTGGAGTTTTTCGAGCAATTCTTCTTCAGTGACAGCGGATAACGGGGACATGGTTGCCAGGTATGAAGGTGGATCTGTCGGGGGGCACTGCGCATAGGCATGTATCGGGATATGCGCGCAAACGATCATGAGTTGACCCGCTGCCTCGCCCGCGTCCAGCTCTCTTACAAGCCACTTGTAGCGTTTTTTATCGAGAGCGGCGGCGGCGCCGCAGAGGACCTTGTCTGTATCGTCGAGGACAATGACCTTGATCGGAATATCCGCTTTCGGATGGAAAGAATAGCATGCAAATTCATTCTGCACCATTTCCTGCGTGAATCCGTGGCCGACCGGATTGGTCCTGGTATCGAAGAATTCGCGCATCCATTGCTTCATCGAGAGTGACCGCCGATTCGGATCGGCATCGATCTGCGCCGGGGGTTCAGCTAACGGCCCCCCGCCGACGAGCGTGCCGTACTCCGTCGAACCGTCAAGGACGCCCATATACCAGCCGCGCTCGTTGAAGAGTGCGTCGAAATTGGGGGGCAACGAGAGTATCGGGCCTATGTTGAGAATGTTCGGTCCGACAAGGGTGTCCTTGATGTACTGGTTCACTTTGGCGGAGCCCATCCAGAACTGATCGTGGTTGCCGATGACCTGGTACCAGTTTATCGATTTGTCCAGTCCGGCGGCCTGGTATGTTTTCTGATAATCATAGGTTTCGTCCGTGTTGTTGAGTCCGGACCGGGGAACGATCCTGCGGCCGTCGAGGACGTCGATGTACCACCTGAGTTCGTTGTACTGAGTGTTGTTGGCGGCATCGCCAAGAGAAATGCCGAAATCAAACGGCATCGTCTTGTGCACGGCATTGATCGTCTGCACGGCGGCATCGAGGACGTGAGTCGTATAGAGCATGATTGCCGAGTACGCCGAGGAATTGCCCACGGATTGGCTATCCGGTCCCGGTGTTTTGGGCTCGGGGAAAGTGTAGCCCAGGTAGCTGCACAGGGCCGGGGATTCCTTGTCGGTGATATGAATGTCGCTTATGGTGAAGAAAGACAAAAGCGTCGCCGTCGGTTGGGGTGTCATTGGTACAGTTTCGACATGTACTCCGGTCTGCAGGTCGGGGCGAACGTAATAGAAGGGGTCGCCGTCTTTCCACTTGCCGTAGTTGTTATCCGCGTATTCAGATACCTGCCACGGTTGAAGAGTCACGGCGTCAGGGTTGGTTTTCGCTACCGTCTTTTCAAGAGTCGTATAGACATCCGTCGCGATCGGGTACGTGGGCGTCTTTATTTTGTTCAATAGGCTCCTGATCACGGCGGGGTCTTCTCCGGAGGCAAGTGCCTTCTCCAGGCTCCCGAGGGTCGAAAGGTCCAGCCCAAGGGCTGCCGCGGAACCAACGATGTACTTCAAAATCTCCCTTCTTGAAACGCTCACAGGTATTCCTTTCCTTTATGGTCATTTTTGGATGATCCAGGGAAGACTATTCTCCATTCGGTTAAAGAGCCATTCGCCCATGTACGTCGCGCTCTTTCCCGCCAATTCCTTAAAACCAACGGCAATCAGAATGGTGGATAGGACAGTATTGGAGACCTGGCGCCTGAAGAGCGCTCGTATTCCCACGGTATTCTCCCGCCGCACACCCGGGAGAGTTCATTCACCCCGGTCATAGGCGGAAGGCCATCGTTTTTCTTTCCAATCCGGGGTCTATTTCCCAGATGCTTTGTGATACTGTTCGGTATTCGGAATTATTCCAGTTTTAGTGAACACAATTCTTTGAGGAAGCGGCCAGTCAGCCTGGCGGCCCGACGCCTGAATGCCAATCGGCCATCGCGGCTGTTGACCGGCCTTCGTCCCGGTTACTTCTTCAACATCCCGGCCGGTGCGCAAGATTGTCGTTGTATCTTGATCCATACCGGCCGAGGATTGGAATTTGTCCTTTCGTTAGTCCCGGCGCATGGTGGTATACTGTCCGGGCGATGCCGTACTATGGGACATCATTCCGGAGAACCGCGCCCTGGACCAGGGCGATCCACGAAACACAAGCCAGCGGAAGGAGTCTAGTATGAGTGTGAAGAAAATTCTGATGCTCGTGGGAGACTTTGTAGAGGACTATGAAGTGATGGTGCCCTTCCAGGCGCTCCTGATGGTGGGCCATGTGGTCCACGCGGTCTGCCCCGGCAAGAAGTCGGGCGAGACAGTGCGCACAGCGGTGCACGATTTCGAGGGGGACCAGACCTATAGTGAAAAGCCCGGCCACAACTTTACGCTGAATGCCACCTTCTCCGAGGTGAGGGCCGAAGACTACGACGCGCTTGTCATCCCGGGCGGACGCGCACCCGAGTACATTCGGCTGAACGAGACGGTGCTGAAGATAGTAAAACACTTTTCGGATGCCGACAAACCTATCGCGGCGATCTGCCACGGCGCGCAACTGCTTGCCGCGGCCGGAGTCATCGAGGGCAAGGCATGCTCAGCCTATCCCGCCGTGGGACCGGATGTAAATCGCGCGGGCGGCAAGTACGTGGACATCCCTGTCGACAAGGCAAATGTGGACGGCAAACTCGTCACCGCTCCGGCCTGGCCCGCTCATCCCGATTGGCTCGCCAAATTCCTGCGGGTGCTGGGGACAAGGATTGAACCGTAGTATCAAGATGTGAGCCATCTCGGGATTCACGCTCGGGAAGCCGCCTTATGCTAGCGCTCACGCTTCGCCGCCGGTCGTGGGCGAACCATTACCAATCGAACCTGACTCTATTGTGCCTGCCACTCACCTGTGCCGCTACTGTAAAAGGAGCAGTCATTATGAACTTCGGGTCCCGGCTTCATCACCCGCTTTTCCTCACTGCCGTGCTTGGCCTTTTTCTTATCGGTTTTTCGGGCAACGCGTCGGCCGAAGCGCCCATGGCCAAATTCCAGGCACCCGGTTTCTACAGGATGATGCTTGGACAATTTGAAATCACGGCCCTTTCCGACGGGTTTATCGACATGGATATCAATGTTATGCGCAACGCTCCGGAGACCGAAATCCGGGCACTTCTCGACCGCATGTCCCTCGTCGCCCCCAAGATACAGATCTCCGTCAATGCCTACCTGGTCAATACCGGTTCGAAGCTGATACTCATAGATGCCGGATCGGGGAGTGCAATGGGACCGACACTCGGACGACTCCCCCAGAACCTCGCCGCCGCGGGATACACTCCGGATCAGGTTGACTACGTGCTGATCACTCACATGCATGGCGACCATATACCCGGCTTGCTCGACTCGGCGGGAAAACCGGTTTTCCCGAAGGCAACCGTTCTGGTTTCAAAACCCGAGAACGAGTACTGGCTTTCCAGCGCCGAATCGCGGAAAGCCACTCCCGACCGGCAAAAGTTCTTTGAGCTGGCCCGCACCATTTCGGCCGTATACTCCACTCTTGGAAAATGGAGCACATTCGAAAGCGGACAATTGTTGCCGGGCATCCAAGCCACCGTCATGCCCGGGCATACCCCGGGGCACACTGTCTTCGAGATCAGCTCGGACAATCAGTCCTTCCTGGTATTGGGCGACACGGTCCACAGCATGGCCGTACAGTTCTCGCGCCCGGAGGTCTCCTTCGTGTTCGATACGGACCCGAAACAGGCTATTTCGGTAAGGAATGTTCTTTTCAAAAAGCTTGCGGAATCAAAGGCACTGGCCGCGGGAATGCACCTTCCCTTTCCCGGCATCGGCCGGGTTCTGGCCAATGGCGCCGGCGGCTACATCTGGGCGCCCGTCGAATTTTCACCGATAAAGAACTGAGAACGACATCTATTCGGGGGAGGGATGGTGTGATGAGACGCCGCAAAATGCTCTCGATTGCTTGCGGGTTCGCTCTTTTGGGCCTGATCGGATTTGGCGCGAAAGCCCCGGCGCAGGAGACCTCGCGAGGGGTCGTCGATCAGATCAGGAACCGGGGTGTTATACGGGTGGGTCTTTCGCTGTTCATGCCCCGCGCGATGCAGGACAAGGACGGCAAACTCATCGGCTTCGACGTGGATGTAGCCAACAAGATCGCCGAGGACCTGGGGGTTAAGACCGAACTCGTCCTGACCCCCTGGGATGCCATAGTCCCGTCTCTCCTTCACGGGAAATTCGACGTGATCATAAGCGGCATGATAATCACCCCGGCCAGGAACCTCAGTGTAAACTTCACGGCCCCTTATATTACGGACGGAGTGGGGCTGGCGGCGAGCAAAACGCTTGCCGCCGGTTTCAAGGAGATCGAAGACTTCAACAAACCCGGCGTCAAGCTCGCGGTTCGGCGCGGTGCGGCCCCGTACATCGAGTTGATTCGCAAGACATTCCCCAGGGCAGCCATGATCGAGTTCGACGATGACGATCTGGCACTTCAGGAAGTGCTGTCCGGCAAGGCACACGCCGTGCTTTCGGGGGAACCGAGACCGACTTTCTGGTGCATGGACCATCCCGGCGCCATCTTCCAGCCCATCCACACACCTTTTAGCGTGAACTTGAGGGCGCTCGCCCTCCGCAAGGGCGATGTCGACTCGCTGAACTTTTTCAACAACTGGATCATGGTCCGCACCCAGGACGGCTGGATCAAAGAACGCCAGGATTACTGGTTCAAGGGCCGCCAGTGGGCGGACCTCGTGCCGAAGCGCTAAATCGCGGCATTTCGCGGGTGATCGGTACGCCCGATGGCACAATTATCGTTGCACTCCAGGACGGTGAGGACTATAGGAATAGCCGGCAATCTCGTTGCGCCCGTGCGCGGCGCACACGGGGCTGCCGGCAACACGCATAATGGACCTCCAGCCGGAGGTGTCGGGGGCAAGGCCCCCTCGCCTCCCTGAATGAACGCGGCTGCATCATCGAACCGCAGTACCTCCCGATAGGATATCAAGGCAGGGGAAGTCACCGATGAGAGCGCACGGCAGGCGCGTCCCCAATTTCGGAAGGTAGCATAATGAGGCAGGGCAAGTTCTACAAACATCTATACTTCAAGGTACTTACCGCCATAGCTATCGGTATCGCTCTGGGGCACTTCCATCCTGAACTCGGCGCGCAAATGAAACCGCTGGGGGATGGGTTCATCAAGCTCATCAAGATGTTGATCGCACCGATCATTTTCTGCACCGTCGTGGTCGGTATCGCCAGCATGGAGAACCTGAAAAAGGTCGGCCGGGTCGGGTTGCTGGCAATTGTTTACTTCGAGGTGATCAGCACTATCTCTCTCGCCGTCGGTATCGTGGTGGTGAATGTGATCCGACCCGGGTCCGGGATGAATGTGGACCCCGCCACCCTGGATGCCAATGCCATCGCGGATTACTCCTACGCCGCCAAGACCCAGGCGCACGGCGCCATTGACTTCCTGATGCAGATGATTCCGAACACCGTGGTTGACGCCTTCGCCAAGGGCGAGATTCTACAGGTGCTGCTCTTCTCGGTGCTTTTCGGATTCGCGTTGTTTCTTTACGGCGAGAAGGGGAAGCCCCTGCTGGGTCTCCTCGACCAGGTGTCCCACGTCTTGTTCGAGATTGTGGGCATGATCATGAAGGTGGCGCCTATCGGCGCCTTCGGAGCAATGGCGTTCACGGTCGGGAAATACGGGATCGGCACCCTGGCTTCACTCGGCAAGCTGATGGCGACCTTCTACCTCACCTGCCTTCTTTTCATCTTCGTGGTTCTCGGCCTGGTCGCCCGTTATGGCGGCTTCAGCATCTGGCAGTTCATCAAGTACATCAAGGAGGAACTGCTGATTGTTCTCGGAACGTCATCCTCGGAATCCGTCCTGCCGCGCATGATGATGAGGCTGGAGAACCTGGGGTGCTCGAAATCCGTGGTGGGTTTGGTCATTCCGACCGGATATTCGTTCAACCTGGACGGCACCTCGATCTACCTCACGATTGCAGCCCTGTTCGTGGCCCAGGCGACCAACATCCCGCTGACACTGGGTGATCAGTTGACCATACTCGGGGTGCTCATGCTCACGTCCAAGGGCGCGGCCGGCATCACCGGCAGCGGCTTCATCACGCTCGCCGCAACGCTGGGTTCCGTAAGCGCGGTGCCGGTAGCGGGCCTGGCGCTGATCCTCGGCGTTGACCGCTTCATGTCCGAAGCCCGCGCGCTCACCAACCTGATCGGCAATGGCGTCGCCACGATTATAGTCGCGAAATTGGATCATGAACTCGACGTGGAACGAATGCGGCGACATCTTGGGCGGGAAACGGTTCCTCTCGCGGAAGATCTTCCGAAGGAAGCCGCTTAGCACCAGCCGTGCTGGTAGCGCGGAATCGAACGTGGCTCGAAGATGTGATCGAACACTCCCTTATCCGGCCCGGTGCTTCGGGTCATCCCGGACGGTCTCTGTTTTGAACCGGCAAAAGTTGGCAAGGGGCTGTACTGATCGTAGGTCATGGAGCAGGGTCGGAAATGGCTTGGCTACTTGGGTTGATCTAAAAAGGATCAGTGGCCGAGCACGGTCAGTCGGCCCTCACCACCTTGGCATTAGCCGTATAAGCAGATAGTCCGATGTGTGAAGGTCCCGGCTCGGCGAGGCACAAGCAGGAAACAGCATCGTAACCGCACGAAGTGTTGTTGATACGGGAACAAGCTCAGCCGACGAACGACGGGCGTCCGGAGTCTCTACCCCCGGACGCCTCTCCAAACCGAACCCCCTGAAATTCAAATATCATCATCAATTGACTGCACGTTGCCAGCCTGTGTGCCGGCTTTCTTCCCCGCCACGATTTGAGCCGATTCAACCGAGTCGGGGCCGGCTCCTACCGCGTTAACGGCCTTTACCGTAAACTTGCAGGTTTTGCCGCTCTTGAGCCCTGTCACCTTTACGGGGCTCTTGGTGCCAAATGCCGTAACTCCTTTCCGGTTACCACATAGGAAGTGATGGGGCTGACATCGCTAACCATCTGTCCTTCGGACTTGGATGCGCCGCCAATCACATACGCCTTGTCGGCAACGACCGCGACAGCGGAACCCGTGGCAACGAAACCCATGAGCGTCTTTGGCATATAGGTTACGGTTTCCCAGCTATCATTGGCCGGGTCATAGACTTCGACAACATCCGTGGGAGCATCCTCGGCATTACCCCAAAAGACGCAGGTTTTATCATTGTAGGCTACAGGCGTGGGAACTGATCGGGGGGGCATTGGGGCTTTTGATATCCAAGCGTTGGTTGCGGGGTTATACTCCTCGACGAGATTAAAGTCTTCAGGGGAATCTCCTCCCCCATATCCCCCAATGACATAAAACTTGCCATTCACCACCGCGCCTGAGCACTCCTCAACACCTTTTCCACCATTATCATTGCTATCCGCCTTGTATGCCCATAGTTCCAGAGTAGGATCAAATGTCTCCGTTGACTTCAAACTCTTCCCGTCCGGATACCAATTGCCGCCAACCACAATAATCTTACCGTCTATGACACCACCGGCGAACTGATCACGCGCGGTGCCTAACGGGGGAGCAGCTTTTCAAGTGGCGGAATGCGCGGCGATCGGGCTAAAGCCTAGAAAACCAGCAACTACAATGAAACAAAGTCGCCATGTGTAAACTATAAAGGTATTATTGATTCTTCGCACCAGTTCTTCCTCCTTTCGCTTTTGCCAATGAGGTAGCCGCAGAACTCTCAACAGCCGTGAAGAGCAGACAACAGACCGATCTCACGGGAATTTCCGACCGCAATCAGTCTGTTCCGTCAACTGCGCTACGAACTCCGGCCGATCCGCGATCGCGGACATGAGCATGGAGCATCGCCGTCTTCCATTAACTCGGTGAGGACTTCGTCTTTTCGAGTGATCTTCTCTTCAAGCCCCGCCACCTTCATTTCCATCTGGGCTTACGGGACATCTTGATGTGCCTTGACGGCGCTGGCGGCTTTCTCGAAAAACTCCTTCCGCCACCGCAAAACACGGCTGAGCGCAGACCGAAGCGGTCGCATGGGTCCGATACCGGGACCTTTTCCAGGAGATGCTCTTTCAGGATCGGGACTTTTTCTCGGGCATATAATTCTTGCGCTTCTTTAACTGATTGCCTCCGCGCATGAGCAGTAAACTCATGTGAAGGAAAATTTCAATTCCGTCTCAAGCGGGATGCAACCTCACTTATCCAGGTACTTCACATAAACGTTGTCAATATATACGTCGGCAACGGCATATGGAATGGCAGCTCCGGCGGGGCACCTACTGGGAACGCATGAGGCTGTGAGACGCTTCTCGTCAACTACGGGAGCATATTGGTCGGTCGGAACCTTGCCATCATAGCTGAGATAAACCGGCGCATTACTGTCCTTTTTTGCGATAAAGCGCTTATTTTCTTGGTCCCATAGGATTGAAAGTGTTACTGCCTGGCCTGAAGAAATCCGTCCCATATCACTGGAAGCTATAACGCTCGAGTTGTCGCAAGCGTCGTCGAGGCAGAGCAGGACAACCGAGTTGACCCTGAGCACTCCAGCAGGATCTTTGGAGTTTGACATCCGGAAGAGCCGTATTTGGGCTGAAACGTTACCATCATAGCTCCCCTCAACGGTATTGCCGGTGGTATTGAAGAAATAGCCCAGAATACGCGCATAAGCCGAACTCGTACCGTTGTTGGCGCTGCATCCTGTTGCCTTGAGGCTGTTTGCCCAAATCGTTGCCTTGATCCCCTTGATCGTCTCAGGATTACAAAAGTTGAAACGGTTTTGGCTCCATACAGCCCCCGCCAGGTCGGATATCGGTCCATAGTTGCGAATTGCCAGATGAAGCCTGTTCCCAAGGGTAGGATCGGCTTCGATTCTCCTTGTGTTCTCATAGAAAAGCATGCCGGTGCCAGGATATTCATCTCCCGACCACTTGGCGCGATCGATATTCGTTTTATCAAAGTTGTCATAGAGCACCCAAGCCTGGCCATAGGCACAAAAGTCCCACGAAAGGACCAGTGCGAAAGCAAGAGATATAATCTTTAGTACCTTCATTCGATCCCCTCCACAAAGCAGTGATGGATTATTAACTACTACCCTCTGCCAGGATACTAATTTTTCTAACTGGTGAACTAATCTTTAGTGGGATTTACGACTCAACACACGTTTGCAAATAATACCAAATCTTGAATGCCCATCGGAGACTTACTTACTTTAACAAACTCTGCTATGAAGCTCAGTAATCTTGCATCGATGGATATGCAATATTAATGCACAATAGCGGCATTAAGGCTATTCACGCCATCTAGATATAACACAAGAGATGTAATATGCAATATTCTTATTTTTGTACTGCTGTTGTGAAGATCACTTGTGTGCAACCACAGCGGCAATTTAGAGACGCAGAATGTAATAGAACTCGACATGCAATGTTATTGAACCGGCTGTAAATCCAGGCCATGATTAGATATCGACATATCCTAGCGAACGTAAAGTAATCCGACAGCTATCGGCGTCCTCAGGTCATGAGCGAACATCCGTTTTCTGGAGAGATGATGCGTTATACGGAGTTGCGTTCAAGATGAGTCTATCCCTAAATTGAAGATGCCGTTCAGAATTGACCCGTTCTACCCTTCGATACCTCAGGGCGAACGGGGGTATATCCTCTTGAAAGCAAATTAGTATTACTTCGTATATTTGAAAGCCCTAAGTGATACGGAGTTGCGTTCAAGATGAGTCTATCCCTAAATTGAAGATGCCGTCCAGAATTGACCCGTTCTACCCTTCGATCAGGGCGAACGGGGGTATATCCTCTTGAAAGCAAATTAGTATGAGTGATCCTTGACCAAGAAGCTGACCACCATCTAATTCACAGGCGGTTCGCTTGCGGATGCGGCCTGGGGTTCCAGGGACAGCTTCGCGGAGACCCCTTCATCACCCGATAATGGTTCGGGAGCGGCGGCCTGCACGCGGTTATTCTGGAGCTGACCGGCGCCCTGGAGTTCATTGCTTATTGCCTGGCCGCGCTGGGTGGCAAGCTCCAGCAGGTCGGTTTCGGGCAGCGACCCGGTTTCGATGAGCCGAAAATATAGCTCCCCGGCCAAAAGCTCCGATTTCTCGGGACTCCTCATTCCCGGCACTATCTTATGGACCTTCACGGCGGATACCGCCCTGGTCAGGAAACCGCGTTTTTTGTTCTTCCCGCGCTCCCTGGCCTCGGCGCTACCTTCGCGTGGGGCGATTTCGCCTTTCTCGACTGCCCGGGTAAGCTCGTCCAAGGCCTTCTCCCCCGACCGATCCGAGTACAACTTCTCCAAGATATGCAGGACCTTTGAATCGCCAAGGTCAAGCGGCGCCGGATCGGTGCCCGGAGGAGTCTGAATGCCGAGCTTTCCGGCAACGTGGCGGCGAAGATTCATCTCTTTCAGTTCGCTTCCGTCCACTTCGGGGCTGAAACGGCCCTGCACGACCACCATAAGCTGAGATTTGCTCTTCAAGCCATCCGCGACCTTCTTCAGCTTCTCTTTTTCCGGCGGCATCAGTTCCGCCTTTCCCGGGTCAAATTGAACCAAGTCGAATTTCTGTTCGCCGCCGCCGAACAGTCCGGCCAATGCCCTGAAGGGAGCGGTGACGGTCTTGGTCAGAAGAGCCGTTATCGCCTTCCACACCAGGGGACCTATGCTGAATTGCGGGTCATTGAGATCCCCGCTCACGGGGAGTCCGAGATCGATCCGCCCATTGGAATCGGAAAGCAGAGCAATGGCCAAATCCAGCGGCAGGTTGGTTGCATGGGGGCTCTCCACGCGCTCCCCGAGTACCAGGTTGTCGACTATGATTTTATTGTCGCCCGCCAGCTTATTGTCCTTGATCGTATACTTGAGATCGGTGGAGAGTTTGCCGGATTTTATTTTTCTACCGGCGAACTTGCCCGAATAGGGTGTCATACTCGCCATTTCCACGTTGCGGAAAACTATATTGAGTTCGGTGGAGCGTTTGTAATCACTCAGGTCCAGGGTGCCTTCGGCTTTTGCCGATCCATAACGGTCGACACCACCGGCCAGTTGTATTTTGGACAACCCGCCCTTTTCCGATGAAAGATTCGTGATCGTGCCCTTGAGGTCGTGTATCCGCGTCATGAACTTGGGGAAAAGGGTAAGATCGGCAAAAACTATATTCCCCTCCTCGACACGGACTGTATCGATCTTAAAGGGAAATGCATCCCCGCCTTTCGCCTGCTGCGTCCGTGCCTGGCCCGGCTTCCTCACACGCTGTCCGGAAGATGCCCCGGATGTTCCCGGGCGTGGCTTACCGGCAGGTTGTTCCTTTACGATCTTTGTGAGATTAACAGTCCCGTCCTCGGCAATTATCAGTTCGCCGAGAGGCTTCGATAATCTGACCTCCTCCACCCGAAGGCTGTTTGGCTCCAGGGCCATTTTCAATTTCGAGAACCGCATGGAGCCCCAACCCAGGTAGGTCTCCTTCGATCCGGGCTGAGTGAGGTTAAGCCTGTCCACGCTCAGCATTCCCTCGTATGTGAGTTTTGCCCCCGACTTTGGGATGCCGTACCGGAAAACACCCTCCGTCGATACGGCCGCGGACTGCGGGGTGAGGGTTATATGGGGCGCGAGGTACGGCGCCAGCGGGGTAAGGACCAGGTCACCCACACTGACCTTGACCTCGGCCGAAGGCGTCAGGGGATCTATTTTACCCTGGAACGACATTTTCCCGCCCTGCTCCACTCCGAGACTCATCTCAAACGGCATCGCGGACTTGCCGTCGATATCGGTGACTTTGGCATTCAGTCCCTTGATACTGTACAGGGGTTTTTGCGAAACACTGTAGTCGGAGATGGCCGAACGGAAATCTTTCAACTCGAAAGCCTTCACGAGGAACTTCCAATCTCCCCCGGGGGCTGACCTGGTTTCGGCAACCGCTGTAATTTTGGCATCGGGTTGTTTACCCGCGAAGATCCTCTCCAGGTTGAGCCTTCCATCCTGTTCAAGGCCCGCATCGAGATGAACCGTGTTCAACTGTACCCGGGAGACAGTTACTCTGCGTTGCGCCAAGTCCAGCCCGCAGTCCTCGAATATCAGCCGCTGGGCATCGAACACCGGGCTTGAGCCTTGTTTGTCCCTCAGCTGCAGGCCCGCCAGTTCCACATGGGTTTCACCGATCTGAGCCTGGAGACTTTCTCCTGCCTCGATTTGGGCTTTTGCCTTGATCGAGATGCCGGAAATATCCGCCGACAGAGGCGCAGATGCCCGTTTGCTCTCCAGCCGCAAACCCGCCAGTTCCGAGCTGATTTCACTGAGCTGGGCTCGAAAATTTGGGCCTGTTTCAATATTGGCATTTACCTTTATCGAGATGCCTGCGATCCGCGCTGACAATGGCGCGGATGCCTGTTTGCTCTCCAGCCGGAGGTCCGCCAGTTCCGAGTGGAGTTCAGCGAGTTGAACCCGGGAATTCGGACCTGTCTCGATTCTGACTTTTGAACTGATCGAAAAGCTTGCAATGTCCGCGGACGAAGGCGCGGCGGGTGTAAGATTCTCGACTCCGAGTGCAATATTCTTGATTCCCACCGAGTCGATGTCCACTTTCCAGGCGCCATCCGTGGTTTGAACCCGAGGCCCTTCGGCGGCCGCCGGGATGACTGCCTGCTCCTTTGGCTCCTGTCCCGGATTTCGAACTATCCGCTCTACATTCATGCGCCCGGTATCGTCGATGTGCAGCCGCACCTTGCCGCCATCCAGCAGTATCTTTCCGATGGAAACGCTCCTGGATGTCAGATCGAACTTCGCGGACTCGACGTCGAGCTTATTGACTTCGAGAAAGAATTCCTCGGTCCCCGCGAGCCTGAGGGAGAATCCCGCGAGATCCATCCGCGAATTTTCCAATGATAACCGCAAAGAGGGATCACTCGAATCGATAATATAATCCGTGCTGAAGTTAAACGTCCCCGTGGGGGCATCCAGGTTTAAAGTATCGCGTAAAAATCCCCAGGCGGTTTTTGCCTGTATCCCCGAACAGGCAAGTGTGCCTTTGGATCGAAATGGAATCAGGCTGATCTCCCCCCGCCATTGCACGGATTCCCCTTCTGAAGTCTTGGCCGAGAGCGAATACGTGCCATTCTTGTCTCGAATCGTGGAGAGGGATTTCAAATCAAGGGAGATATCCGAGATCGCCACGGCGACAGGCGGGCTTTGCCGCTGGTCCGTGATAGTGATCCGCCCGTTTGTTACGGCAAAACTCTCCAGAATCATCCTGACCGGGTCAGACGGGGGGGATTTCGCAGCATCCACGACAGGCTTTTCTGACGGCTCGGGAACTAACCTGGCGAAATTCAGGGCGCCATCCCGGCCGATTACGGCATGCACGTTCGGGTTTTCCAGGGATAGTTCCCCGAACTTCACCGTCTTCTCGAACAGACCGTCGAGCCTGAGACGAAAAAAGAGCCTCCCGAAGTCGGCAAGAAGCGCGTCGTCCGGTCCCTTCAAGCTGAATTCCCGTGCTTCGAGAGTCAGCAGAAAGGGGTTGATCTTCACTTCGCCAATTTCCGCGCGGGAGTTGAGATGCGCCTGGCTGAATCTGGGCAGATACCATCGAAGCGCGATGGGGGCGACCAGAAATCCCAATAGTGTGTACAGGAGCAGGAGGCCGGCGGGGATCAGGAAATACCTGCCGAAAAAGAAACGCTGCACGGTTTGCTTCATATTATGAATCCTGTGTTGCCTGCGCTTCGGTTCAATTGCCGGGAGATAAATGACTGTTAATTAAGCATGGATCTAGCTGCTCATCAACGGATGAATGGACAGGGTCGCAAAACGGACACAAGCTTTTCCGATTCCGTCAGCCCTGCATGGGCCAGGGGTTGGTACTGATTACTGCTGCTATCGGGTTGCGCTCGGGATGACGTTTCCTCAAGCGCAGAAAAGCGAATAGTCCCAGGTGCACGAGGTTTCTTTACCCGCGCCATGCCAGGCGAACGCACGGGACACACTCCCCCGGGCGCGAACAGTCGGGCGAAATGGCTTCTCGCGCACAACTTCGTACGAATACTCCGCTGTCCACATTACATGGAGAGCAGGCCGTAACCGGACCTCCCGGCCGAGGACCCATTCTTTCCAGCCCGCGGCCGGATCGGACCGCCGTGGAAGATTCTTTTCGCGGGTTACGTGCTCGGAGTTTCAGACAAGCCTGAAGCTCCGCTCACCGGCGCGTCGGTCGCAACCTTGGCGGCGGGTTCGGACGCCAGGGCCGGATAGATAATTCCGGCGAGGGCGGCCCCGATGATGGGGGCTACCCAGAAAAGCCATAACTGGGCGATCGCCCAACCCCCTACAAACAAGGCGGGTCCCGTGCTGCGCGCCGGATTGACCGAAAGATTCGTGACCGGAATGCCTATGAGATGAATCAGGGTCAGCCCCAGGCCGATCGCGATAGGTGCAAATCCTTGTGGAGCGCGGCTGTCGGTTGAACCAAGTATTATCATGAGGAACATGAAGGTCAAGACCACTTCCGCAACGAGGGCCGAACGGAGTGGGTAGCCGCCGGGAGAGTGCTCGCCATAGCCGTTGGATGCGAAGCCGGCACTCAGGTCAAAACCGGTCTGCCCGCTTGCAATCAGGTAGAGAACACCTGCCGCGGCGACTCCTCCGCAAACCTGCGCAATAATATAGGGGATCAAATCGGAGGCGGGAAAACGCTTTCCGACGCACAGTCCGACCGATACGGCGGGATTGAGATGGCAACCGGAAATATGGCCGATTGCGTAAGCCATTGTTAAAACCGTCAGGCCGAATGCAAAAGCAACCCCCAACAATCCTATCCCGACCTTGGGGAATGCTGCGGCCAGGACGGCACTCCCACAACCGCCGAAAACGAGCCAGAAGGTACCGATAAACTCCGCTGATGCACGTTTCCCGATGGACATTGCGTACTCCTCTCCAGCAGGATGCACCGAGTCGACACTCTCGCCCGGAGAAGCCCCAGGAGTCTCCGGCACACCCCGTCTCATGAGTAATTTCGGCTCGTCCCTAAATGGAGAGAGCCAAACAGCCCGGGAGAGCACAGCTCATTCTCAAGCCGTTCTCTCCGACCATCGTGTTACCTCTTTTGTGCGATGCAGAAATGCTTCAGCCCTGATCAGCAACAGCTCGTTAAGCGCGGAGGGCACTATGTCCGCCCTTGTCGGCTCGTGGCAAATTAGAATTAACCTTGATTATAACCTACTCTAGAATGCAGTTATTATCAAGCACTAGTTTCAAAGAGGGAAGTCCAAGCAGATTGAAAAGACTCTCTGAAGCTTGACATCCCACGCCAACTCCGGCTCGAAATAGCACTCGTCCGGCCATTGCTCATCCTAATCCGCATTATTCATGACTTTCTGAGAAGAAGCGTAAAAAGCCGTGTATAGACCATGTGTTAGCTGTATTTTCCACCTCGGCTTCGACCGACAGTGTGTTATCGGCTTAAAATCGCTTCAAGCCCTGAGCGTCGCATCCTTATTGGGCTTTACGGGCGCGGACTGCGATTCATGAATAATGCGGGCTAAAGACTGTCTTTCGCATATTCGTATCATCTTTCGTGCTTCTAAAATTGCGTTCGGCGAATAAGTCTGCTATCCTCCTGGAATCCCACGACATTCCGCCTTGAGGAGAACAAAATGCGACTCTGTAAGACCGCGATATTAATGGTTTTAGTAGTTTGGATAGCAGGCTGTTCTCATTTCGTTCATGAGTACACCGCCGATGACGGCTCGAACCAGAATACGGCCAGTTTGACATTCACAACGGAAAATATAAACAAATCCAGGCCATACTTACTGATGGATTACAGCCTGCAACTGGACATCTACAGGAACAATCCCAAACTCGAAAAACCCGCCCTTCTGGCGACTGTTAAACTGACAGATGATAAGAAGGCAAAGACGATCCCAATACCCGCCGGGGAAGACTTAAAGTGCAATATCAAATACTCGTCATATGTCCTGGGTGTAGTATCCTGGTGCGAGACTTCAATATCTTTATTGCCCGTGCAGAATAAATCATATACTCTTAGATACGAACACGAAGGAACGAAGTGTCGAGCCTCGATATCAGACTCTGAAAAAAATGCGGCAGCCCCTCAAACACAGCGCAAGTAGCAGAACTCTCAAAAATTATCCAGCCGGGGCCAGGACAGCCCGGATGCTTCCGCGCATACCGCCAGGAACGGTGTTCTCTTGCACAACAGGGTCTCATAATAATTCGCGTTCAAGATGATACATCCCCCGTTCGCCCTGAGCGGGAGTAAGCCCCGCATTCGCGTGGCAAGGCGCAGCCAGGAATCTGTGTCCACTCGATTCCGGCCCGCTCTACCCTTCGACACGCTCCGGGCGAACGGGGGGAAGTTCCTGTATCGGATTGGCGCGACCCGGATCTCCACAGGCTATGTAAGCCTTCGATATTGCTCACTCTCAAAAGCTGTTTCTCGAGAGCTACCGAAGGGTGGAACGGGCCAATTTTTATCGGCATCTTCACTCCCGGGACAGATTCATCTTGGACGCAATTCCGTCTCACCCACGAGTCAGCCGGGAATGTAGAAGTTTTGGCATGGTAAAACTTGTGATACACTCATATACACAGAAAATTCCCAATCGATGAGTTGAGTTCGGGAGACATGCACGGTCTGGCGATTTACCCCATAACGCCACATTGAGTGAGTTGATCGGATTCACTTCAGCGCCCGGTCGTTCAACCTGAATTGAGACGACAGCCTGGTCCGGTTCCGATCCGGCAATGTCCCCCCGGCGCCGAGGGAAGGGATAGAGAATGACCTGGAAAAAAGACATAAACACGGTTCTGTTCTGGGGCTGCATCACCCTGCTGCTCGGCGCGTCGCTTTTTTACGGCTACAACGCCGAGAGCATGCGGCGCGACATCTCAAGAAGCGAAGGCAAAGTCGACAGCGGCGGCATCGTTTCCCTGGTGAATGTCATTGACGGCGACACGGTAAGAGCTGCCCAGGAAGGGCAGCAGCCCGCCTCCATCCGTATCCTCGGCATCAAGGCTTTCGAGGCGAACATCGCAAAGGACATCGTTGCGTCTTACGGCCAGGCGGCGGTCGATACGCTGCAGCGGCTCATGGCAAATAAACCCGTGCGCGTGCTGCTCCATTCCACCCCCAAGGACCGGTATGGAAGGTATATCGCGACGCTCTACGTCGACGATCAGGACGTCGGACTTCACCTGGTCAGGGAGGGATTGGCGATGGTCTATACTGTCTATCCGTTTCCGGAGATGTCCTTTTACCTGCGCGAGCAGGAACTGGCCAAGGCCGGACGGCGCGGCCTCTGGGCCAACGCTGAGGTAGCCTCGCGAGCCCTGGCCCTCATTCAGGAATGGCGGGGGCGTTCACAACAATGATCCAAATCATCCAGTACTATTTCCAACATATCTTCAAGAACCCTCCGGTCCCCATGCGCATCATCATATTGTTGGGAGCGGTCCTGATCTATGGAACGACGGGATTCGTATACTTCGAGCTTTCGGAGAATCCGGAATTGAGGTGGTCCGACGGGCTGTGGTACACGGTAGTCACCATGACCACCGTCGGTTACGGAGATTTCTTCCCCAAAACGACGGGCGGGCGTTTTCTTGTCGGATGGCCGGTGATGGCCTTCGGCATCGGACTTCTCGGCTACGCGCTGTCTGTCATCGCGGCGACCCTCATCACGTCAAAGAGCAAGGAAATAAGGGGCATGTCCTCATTTGAGCTGAAGAACCACCTGATTGTCTTTAATTTTCCAGGCCTTGGCAAGGTTGCACGCATCCTCGACGAGCTTTTCCTTGACCCGGCATTCGGCAGATCCATTCCCATCGTGCTCGCTGATGAGTTCCTCGATGAACTCCCGCAGGAATTGCAGAAGCGGGGAGTTCATTATGTACGGGGAAATCCCGTCCGGGATGAGACCCTCTCGCGGGCCGGCATCGATCACGCCCGCCATGCCGTAATCCTGTGCCGCAATCCGGGAGACCCGGCATCGGACAATCTCAATGTTGCCATCGCACTCGCCATTGAAGGGCGTAACCGCAAGGCGAATACGGTAGTGGAATGCGTGGACCCCGCCTCGGAAGAACTGCTCAGAAAGGCCGGCTGCGACAGGATCGTCTGTACATCCCGCTTCGATGCCCATTTCCTTAGTCAGGAACTCCTTAACCCCGGCGTACAGGAAGTCATCGATGACCTTTTGAGCGCCCGTGACGGACAGCAGATTTATTTCACCAAGGTGAGCAGGGACGCGAATTTCGAGGAACTCGTGAGGATCTGCCGGGAAAAGCGGCACCTCGCGATCGGAATCAGTTCGTCCGCGGGGACCCGGCTCAACATTTCCGAATCAACCGTGGTCAGGAAGGGAGAGTCGCTTGTTACCATAGGCCCGACCCGCCTTCCCGGGCTTTAGCCCGCCCATGCGCGGTTCCATGCCGGATTGCGATCAAGATGGTATCGAAAGATGCTTTCCGACAACGCGGGGAGCTACGCCCCCCTGCACCCCCTTCGCCGCTACGCGGCTCGTTATGGCGCCGCGGCGGCGCCTCGCGAAGGCGGGGCGGTTGCGGCGAAAACCTGAGCGAGTTCATACGGAACGGGCCGCCGGAATCGTCGGGATGCACATCGGCGCTGCTTTATTATTAGAGCAAAGGGCACTGGACTATTCATTCCAGATTGGCCATATAATCGAAAAAATCCCCGGTCCGGCGATAGCTTGCGGGCTTGCGGCAACCTTCATGCCCGACGCGCTCTTCGCGGATATGTTTACTACCTGACAAGCACAAGACAAACGAGAACCTGACTATGTTCGGTACGCGCCCGGGACGCTCCAGACAACTGCGCATACGGTCCTACCTGACGGCTTTGGTATTGTCGTGCCTGGTGCCGGTTTGCCTGTCTTCCGTGTATCTGGTTCACTCCTCCTACAGATATAGAATAGCGCTTCTGGACCAGGACCTGCTGGCTACCGCCAATATCCTGTCGGCGGCGCTGGACCGTGACCTGGCGATCGCCCGATCAACCCTGGAAGCGCTGGCGACCTCGCCGGCGATCGCATCCGGAGACATGGCCACCTTCCATGCCCAGGCGCTCGACATTCTCAAGAACTTTCCGGAGTCGGACATTATCATGGCCGATGAGACCGGCCAGCAGGTCATTAATTCCTTCAGGCCATTCGGCAGCGTTCTGCCCAGGCGCAGCCCCCGGGACACCGTATCCAATATTTTCGAAACGGGCCGGTCCAGCATCAGTAACGTCTTCAAAGGCGCGGTCACCAGGCGCTATCTCATCGGTGTCGATGTTCCCGTATTCCTGGACGGCCAGGTGCGCTACGATCTGGCTATGACACGGCCCGCCAATCATGTGTCCGCTCTTTTCCGTCTCCAGGAACTGCCCCGTGAATGGCTCATCACAATACTGGACAGTGATAACGCCATTGTTGCCAGGTCCAGGGCGCAGGAAGAGCATGTCGGGAAGCGGATCGCATCCGCCCCCCTGCTAAAGCTGATGGCTGCCTCGGAGCAAGGCATGGCCGAGGCGCCCAACATAGAGGGGGCGCCCTCCCGTATCAGTTTCCGACGTTCGGAAATGACCGGGTGGACGGTGCTGGTCAGCATTCCCGAGGCAGTCATCGCCGATGAGCTTGGGCAGTGGCTTCGGTGGATGATTGCGGGTCTGAGCGCGCTCGTGATTTTCGGGCTGGCACTGGCCCTGGTCATCGCACGGATCATAACCCGGTCCGTGCAGGATTTGATCGCGCCGGCCCTCGCCCTTGGACGGGGCGAGACTATCTCACCCGGTCATTTCGAACTCGTGGAAACCAGCAAAGTGGCCAACGCCATTTCGCGCGCGGCCGAACTGCTTCGTAAACACGAGTCGGCGCGCGAACGCGCCCTTGAGCTTCGGAATGAGGCGGAAAAGACTCTGAGGTCCAATATGGCGAGGCTCGAGCTGGTCAATGCCGAGCTTCAGGAGTTTGCTTTTGTGGCCGCCCACGACCTGCAGGAACCCCTGCGTAAAATACAGACTTTCTGTGACCTCGCCATGAACCGATGCGCCTCTTCCATGGACAATACCAGCCGGGACTACCTGGACCGCGTCGTCAAATCGGCGAGCCGTATGCGGCAACTGTTACATGACCTGCTCGAGTTTTCCAGGGTGGCGGAGAAACCTGAACCGTTCAAGGCGATAGATCTCGTTAAAATAGTGCGGGAGGCCGCGGATGTCTTCGAAGCATCAATCAGGGAAACTGGTTGCGGCATCGAGATTGAAGATATACCCGCCATTGAGGCCGATGAGAGCCAAATGCTGCTGCTCTTCCAGAACCTGATTGGCAATGCGCTCAGATACAATGATTGCGCGAGTCCTCGCATCCGGATTTATGGCAGGGTCGACGCTCGGGCTTTGTGTGAAATTGTTGTTCAAGACAATGGGATCGGCTTCGATCAGCAGTATTCAGAGCTTGTTTTCAAGCCCTTCCAAAGGTTGCACGCCAGGAGCGAGTACGATGGGACCGGCATTGGCCTGGCAATATGCCGCAAGATTGTCGAACGCCACGGCGGGACTATCAGGGCTGAAAGCGAAGCGGGGAAAGGATCGAAATTCATAATCCTCCTGCCATTGAGACAAAACAGGTTCGAGTCCTCCATTGCGGAAGAATGGCCGTAGAGCTGTCTCGAAGGCCTGGCGATAAGGAAAACCCCTTTCGTTTCGCGTTGCCGATTGGGAAGATGGCTTCCCGGATCACGAATTAAGCTCAGCCACATACAAGTCCACGGTTCTATAGAAATCCTCCCTCAGCCCCTCGTACAGCCTGGCATTCTGAATCGCGATCGCCCCCATTTCCGCCAGGGCTTCCGCAAAATTCAACTCGTCCTCGGAAAAGGTATGAGGCGCCCCGGTATAGATCCGCATCACTCCGATCACCCGCCCCTTGAGGGGCAGCGGAAGAGAAGCCAGGCTGACGATTCCTTCCTCGACCGCCGATTTTGGATACTGGACTCTCGGGTCCTTCGCGATGTTTGGTATCGTCACTATTTTTCCCGTCATGGATTCGGAGATGCTCTTGTCCACATTCAAGGGACCTTTCTGAATATACCGATCGCTCAGACCATGAGAGGCCACCAGCTCCAGGGTCTGCTTCTCGGAGGAATAAAGGCGAATCGCGCAGGCCTTCAGATTCATGACCTCCGTAACATTTCTTACCAGCATGTCCAATACCTCTTCCAGGGACAACGTGGAACTCACCGCCTTCAAAACTTTCCTGAACGATTCAAAATAGGATCTCTCTTCGGAAGCCATGATTTTCTCCTTTCTGAAAGACTCAAAGATAATTCTTTGAGCGCGCTTCTGCATTTCGGCGGACGATTTGCGTATTTGTCTTCGCATGCCGCCAGTTATGATGTACAGATCGAGAAGCTCGATGGAGTTGATCTTATGCGCGCGGTTCACGAGGATGAGGCGAAAAGACTCTGATTTAGAATTGGGTTTCATCTATCTAATAACGAATCTCCTAATGCAAAGCAAATCAAATAATGCATTGCCATGCACGCCATGCATCCAAATAGCCCATTCGATCAGCTTCCTCCCGAATGGCCTCCGACGTAACCGGACAGCTCCCGTTACAGTCTGTCACGTGACACTACGTGACATGTGACAACCCGGCGTATCTCCTCCCGCCGGGACGCTCAACCGGCGCGATCCCGATCCTCAACGATGAAGCCGTATTTCGTCGCCGGTCACATAACGGTTCCCTCTGGTATGGATGTTGAATTGGACAGCGCATGGCAAGGACAATCCCGATAGAAACCCTCCCGGCACGGGAAGGGCCGAAGGGCCGGCACAACACCTATAGGGAGCATCAATGACAAAACATCCGCTGCCCCGCGGTGACATTGCATTCCCGGTTCAGCGCGCGCGGGGCGCCACAAGAATGCAGAATCCCGTCACTGATCAGGCGAAATTATTCCGGCACTGAAAAAGGATGTCCCATGAAGAGAAACAGCCTATTCCGTCCATGTTCCCTGCTCTTATCGCTGAAGCAGAGTGGGAATCTGCTCCTTCTACCGTTGGCGTTCGTGCTGTTCCTGTCCCATGCGGTCCCGTCGGCCGGTTCGGACGGCTATACAAAGTACTGCAATCCCAGATTCGGCTTCTGTGTCGAATACCCCGCATCCCTCACGAAAGACCCGCCCCCGGCCAATAACGACGGCATAAGTCTCCGTGATCGCGATGCGTTCACAATGAGCGCGAGCGGTATCAACAATGTCCTCGATGACACCGTCGAGAGCCTGATGAGCGCCGGGATAGAGAATATGGATCGAGTGACCTACAAGAGCAAGGGACGGGACTGGTTCGTGCTGTCCGGCTTTGACGGCACGAAAGTCCGCTATGAGAAAACCTGGGTCGGCAAGGGCTCGATCAACACACTGTTCATCGAGTATCAGGCGGATCAGAAGTCGAAATACGATGAAATAGCGGCGCGGGTATCCCGTTCATTTAAACCCGGACGTCTGAATACCGGCAATTAGCCCGCGTTATTCATGGCTTTCCGAGAAGAAGCATAAAAAGCCCTGTAGAGATCATGTGTTAGCTGGATTTTCCACCTCAACTTCGACTGACAGTGTGCTATCGGCCCAAAATCCCTCTAAGCCCTGAGCATCGCATCCTTAGTGGGCTTTACGGGCGCGGGCCGCGATTCATGAATAATGTTGGCTAGATGGCTCATCCGGGATTTCGCGGATCTCGCGAATTCCTTTGTGAAATTGGGAAGAGAAATTCATATTCTTTATCGTTATGGAAGGAACCCTGCAAAATGTCAAAAACGAAGGTGTTGCTGTTGTTCGTCTCCCTGTCGCTTATCATCCCCGGCATGTCATACGCCAAAAAGTCCGGGACCGCCGTACCCACCAAAGTAATCACGGGGGTTCTATCCGGTTTTGACTGTGAGGGCGAGCCATGCGTACTGACCGTCGTGGACGCGAAGGGAGTGGAAAACGAAGGCATTTGTTCGACTCCCGTATGTGAAAAGTGGGATGAGAAAAAAGAGATGCCGGCGGAGTACAAGGGCAAGAAAGTCAAAGTGACGGTCGAGGTGAGCCAGGGCGGACATGGACGTGGCTCGCTGGATCAATTTATCAAAATAGAGCCCTTGAAGTAACGCCGGAATGCGTCAGGGAACAGGTAAGCTCAACATAGACTGTTGGGTCACGGGGACCGCCGGTCGAAAAGCCGGCGGCCCCCGCTTTGTGGTAGCGGCGCGGGGGATGACGGTCCCCGGGCCACGATTCAGCGGACCAGTTCATGCCGGGGACAAGTAATCCGGAATTACGCTCAAGATAAATCCACCCTGAGAGTGAAGACGCCGATAAAAATTGGCCCGTTCTGCCCTTCGGTACCTCAGCACCATCTTGAACGCGAAGTAGTATAAGTCGCCCTTGCCCGCGCAAAAAGTAAAACGGCGGAGACGTTATTCGCCACCGTTCCATCTCGTGGACAAGGAATCGTTTGAATCGGATTATACGGGGCCAGAGGCCACCGCAATTTCATAACCGATATTGCGAGGCAGAGACGTATGCCTCTGGTCTGGCCCCCGGGGTCAGCGTTTCCACCTCGCACTGAACAGGAATCCACTCCCCATCTCACGCATGCCCGGATTTTCGCGGAAGGCCGTCCTTGGACGGAACACAACACCCCAGCTAACTTACGGTGTATTCAAGAAGAATGTACCGTTCGGATTCCGCCTTTATGACCGCGGAAAAAGTCCCGGCGCGGCTTACATCCTCGCCCTTTTTCTTCCACTCCGCCGGTGTTGCGTGAGGGTTGGGGGTACCGCCCGAACCCGTGGAATAGATGACCCCTTCGGCCTGGAACCGGTCGTTCCCAAGGCTCACCAGGCGATCTATCTGGGAGAACGTATAGGCCTCGCCATCCGCCATCGGAACCGTATAAGACTGCTTTGCGTGTTTGCCCACCTTCCGGCCGAAGTACTTGATGGCCGCTTTATCGACCAGTTCCACGGGAACAAGCACGGATAATCCGTCTTTCGTTTTTTGTAGCGCTTTGAGCTTGTTTATGTGGTTGTGCCGTAGCGCAAAATCCAGCAAAGCCTCATCGGACAGGGAGTCTTGCCTGAAACTGGCCACGCCCGCTTCCGAAAAATTGCTGAAGAACGTATCCAGATTTTGCTTCTGGGCTGAAGTCATCTTCACCTCGGATTGCGCCATGACACATGTCGCAAAAAGGACCAGTACGAGTGTAAGCCATTTCTTCACATCAACCTCCTGAGATTGCAGATTCGAAATGCGGTTAGAGTCAGGACTCCCCGCGCACACGCCGGACCGTGCCGCGAGCCGAAGTCCGGGACGGTCGCGGCCTGTCCCGTTCGTAACGGGACATCGAAACGCGGGCGAGGTGCCGACCCCATAAATTCAGCTTCAAACCATCCCCGCCACTCAACCCTATCAACGACCATACCAGGAAGGCACGGGATGCGGGAATCCATGGCAAACGAGGGGGCGCATGGCTATGGGTTTCACCGGATGGGGAAAGAGCGGAAGACGCGAAAGGGTATGGATGTCACATATTACAGAATGTCATGTTACACTCTGTTCCGCTCCCCGCCCCCTCGCATCGATTGTCATTTTTTCCTGGTAAATACCCGCGAAAGTACGTAACTTTTGGTCCGCCACGGCAAACCTTTAATAGTGTGACCTTGGCGCGGGAGTCTCCTTTCTTATTTGGGCGGAAGCCATGGCGCCTGGGCGGCGACCGCCGGCAACTTTGTCGAGGGGGTAGAAGATGGCAAGGGTTTCCTTCAAGACCTGGCAGCAGGTATCTGAATTCCACAATCCCCTGAGGAAGGGTGAACTGGACAGGCAGGAGATTGAAATTCGAGTGGACCCGCTCACGGGGCATCAGAGCATCCTTTGCGGAGCACTGAAAGCAAAGGCCTCGATCCTGTTCCCCGAAACGGACTACGCATACCTGGCCCAGAGGATCGACGACACCAGGGAACAATGTTTCATGTGTAACGGAAAGTGGCGCCAGTCCTCACCCCGCTATCCCAAACGCCTGCTGCCGGAGGGGATCCTCGAAAAAGGCGAGGTCGTCCTGTTCCCCAACCTTTTTCCCCTGGCATCCTACCATGCTGTTGTCGTGATCGGAAAAAAGCACGGGCGTACTCTGGACGATTTTCCCGCGTCGCTTCTGTCCGACGCCTTGTCGGTGTCCCTGGAGTTCATCCGGAGGTGCTTCCAATCCGACCCCGAAGCCCGATTCTTTACCATCAATGTCAACTTCATGCCTCCAGCCGGGGCCAGCGTGGTGCATCCTCACATCCAGGTACTCGGGTCACCTTTTCCCGGGACCCACCATCAGTTGCTCCTGGAAAAGAGTCTTGCCTACCACCGGGATACCGGTTCGTGTTACTGGCTGGATCTCCTTGAGACAGAAAGGGAATCGGGACAAAGGTGGCTGGGCGGAATCGGCCCAAGCGAGTGGTTCACGGCGTTTTCCCCCCTGGGGGTCAATGAGGTGAATGCGGTGTGGCCGCGCACGTCCAGTTTTCTTGAATGGGACGACAACGACATCCAGGCGATGGCGGAGGGCATCCATCGAACACTCCTCACCTATCATGACTTGAAGTTTTCCACCTTCAATCTCTCGTGCTTCAGCGGTCCTCTCGGCAAACCTTCTCCCGAATTCCGGCCCTTTCTGCGCCTGATCAATCGTCAAAACATGAATCTTCATTACCGGACAGACGATTATTTTCTTCAGAAGCTGTTGAAAAACGAACTCATTATCTACCCGCCCGAATACCTTGCCTCGCTGATCAGACACCGATTCTAGTTTTTCTTTTTTTGGGGGGAGGATCTTCGGCCTCCCCCTTCTCGACCCGATCCGCCCCGCGCTCATCTTGATCCCGAATAGCAGCCTCCTGAACCCAACCACGAATGAACCAGCGGCAATTCCACGTAATCCGCGGATGCGTTTTATCCCGGCGGCGGTCACCGCCGCAAAGAGTCATGGGGGTCCATGACCGTCTCCTTGGCAAAAAAGAACAAACCCGCAAATTTCCGGCTTGACATTACGAACATATACAAACATAATACAACTGAATCGAACCTACAGCGTCAAGAAATCAAACGCATTAAATCCAGAAACGACCGAACGAGTATTTTTCCCAAATGCAACCACCTTCAAAACAGGAATGCGAGGAGAACAAGCCATGGGTAGCAGCCTTACCTCACTGGGAATTTTACTGATTTCCATTGCATTGATTGTGGTCTTGATCATGAAAGTGAGGATGAGCGCTTTTCTTGCGCTGATCCTCGCATGCATGTTCCTGGGTTTCGCAACCGGTATGCCGCTCGGCAAGATATGTTCCTCCATCGAGGCCGGCATGGGTGGGACCCTCGGATTTCTAGGCACTATTCTGGGGTTGGGAACGATACTGGGTAAGATGATGGAAATTTCCGGAGGGGCCGAGCGTCTCGCCCGGACCCTCATAGATGCCCTCGGCCGCGACAAGGCCCACTGGGCAATGATGATAGTCGGTTTTATCTGCGGCATCCCGGTCTTCTTCCAGGTAGGTTTCGTCCTGCTCATTCCGCTGGTCTTCAGTGTCGCGCTGACGGCACGGATGTCGCTGGTCAAAATAGGAATACCGGTCGTCGCGGGCCTGATTACGGTCCACTGCATCGTTCCACCCCATCCGGCGGCCATGGCGATTGCCGGCACCCTGCACGCCGATGTGGGCAAGGTAATTCTCTACGGCCTGATCTGCGGTTTTCCCGCGGCAGCCATCGCAGGTCCTATCTACGGCAGCATTCTGGCCAAGCGGATGGAACTCAAGCCGCCCGAAGGTCTTTTTAAATATGAAGAGACCCCCGATGAGAAGCTCCCGCCTTTCGGCTCGACCCTTATAACCATTCTCCTGCCCCTCATCATCATGGTTGGCAGAACCATCATCGAACTCACACTCGCCAAGGACTCAGCCGTGATGCCAGCTGTGGCATTTGTCGGCAACCCGATCACCGCCCTGCTTATTTCGGTTTTCGTATCATACTGGACACTGGGTCTTTCCAGGGGGCTCACCAAGGACGACCTGCTGAAATTTACCGAAGGAAGCTTCGGGCCGGTCGCCGGAATCCTGCTTATAATTGGAGCGGGCGGCGCCTTCAATAAAGTGCTCCTGGACAGCGGCATGGGCAAGAATATAGAAGCCGTATTGACGGGCCTGGCCCTGAGCCCTCTTGTCATGGCCTGGATCATTGCCGCGGTTATGCGGTTCTCCGTCGGGTCGGCGACCGTGGCCATGATGACTTCGGCCGGGATCATTCTCCCCGTGCTTGGAAATTATCCGGGCCTCGACCCGGCCCTGGTTTGCGTGGCCGTGGGTGGTGGAGCCATCGGTTTTTCACATGTCAATGATTCCGGATTCTGGATCGTGAAGGAGTTCTTCGGTCTGTCGGTCACTGACATGTTCAAGACATGGACCGCCTCGACCACCATCGCCGGGTTTTTCTCACTCATCGCTCTTCTGATACTGGCCAAGATAGTCGGCTAGACCGCGTTAGTATCAGAAAAGCAAGATCAATAAAGAAACAGAAGAGAACATTCACATGTCAAAAGGAAATCGGCCATGAAGATACTGTGCATCGGAGACGCGATGATTCCGGGCGAGAATTTCAGGAACGCCTGCGAGGAACTGGCAGTAAAACAAAAGGAAATTACCGTCCTGGACTGGGAAAGCGACCCCGTTAATCTGCAGAATCGTCGCATGGCTATCGAGAAGAAGGGACCGGACGCGGAACCCGTGCTGCCCATAATCCAAAATGCCGACAAGAGCACCGAGATGCTCCTGGTCCTTTATGCTCCGGTTCCGGCCGGCGCGCTGGACGCTATCCCGGGGCTGCGCCTCGTGGGGGCCGCGCGCGCGGGTCAGGAAAACCTGGACGTGGCGGCGGCTACCCAGCGGGGAATCATCGTTCACAACATCATGGGACGAAATGCCCAGGCGGTCTCCGATTTTGCCATCGGACTGCTTTTCGCCGAAGCACGCAACATTGCGAGGGCGCACCATGGAATAAAACAGGGGACCTGGCGAAAGAAGTTCGTGAACTCCGAGTTCATTCCGGAGGTCATGGGCAAAACGCTCGGGCTTGTCGGTTTCGGCTATATCGGGAGGCTTGTCGCCCAGAAACTGGCGGGGTTCAAACTCAAAGTCCTCGTATACGATCCTTTTCTTCCCGAGGAAGCGATCACCGGCTATGGCGCCGTCAAAGTCACCAAGGAAGAACTTTTCAAACAGGCGGATTTTGTCTCTATCCACGCAAGACTCACCGAAGACACCAGGGGCCTGATTGGCAGGGAAGTGCTGAGCCTCATGAAGCCGACGGCCATTCTGGTCAATACCGCCAGGGCGGGACTGATCGACGACGATGCGCTCTATGAAGCCCTGAAAGAAAAGCGGATCGGCGGCGCCGCCCTGGATGTGCACACATCGGAACCCCTGGGGGAAAACAGCAGGTGGCTCGAACTGGACAACATCACGTTGACCACCCATATCGCGGGGACGACCGCCGAGGCGTTGAGCAATTCTCCCTATCTTCTCGTAAGAGATGTCAATAAGCTCCTGGCGGGAGGATCGCCTCAGTTCATTCTCAACCCCGAGGTCCTTGAGCATCCCAAGGCGAAAGCATGGTTATCCTCGCTGAGGTAGCGATAAGACCCGTTGATGCTTCGGTACCCGTCAGGAGACTTCTTTTCCCTCCCGGGGTACCGAGGCGCTCACTCCCGCTCGCCCCGAGCGGATTAAAGTCCGCATGCGGCGGCAAGGCGCGGGCAAGGAACAGAGGGCAAGTGCATGCGGCGTGTGGCCGTTTCCCATGCAATCAAATAGCCAAGGGCAAGGGCCAGGCTTTCCAGCCTGCCGGCGGCCAGTCACCGGCCCGTTCCACCCGCGATACCTTGCGGCGAACGGGACTGAGTACCGGCCGTTTCCGGATGACGAATGGTGGATGCCCCAAACAGTTTTGCATCTCGTTCCTGTTGCTGACTCCGGAAGGCCGTTTCTCGAGACGCATCACGGTGTGGAACGGGACGGGAAGGCAAGGAGTATAAGATGCTGGCAAATCTCAATGAGGTTCTGATTCCGGCGAGAAAACACGGATACTGTGTGGGGGCGTTCAACATCTTCAACCTGGAATCGGTTGAAGCCGTGTACCGCGCCGCCCTGGACCTCGCTTCCCCGGTGATCTTCGCTTTCGGGGAAAAGTACATAGAGGTGGCAAACATCCGGATTGTTGCCGCGATTGTGCGGGAATTCGCCGGACGCACAACCGTGCCGATGGTGTTGCATCTCGATCACTGCAAGTCGATCGATGTCATATACAAGGCGGTCCAGGCGGGATTTACATCGGTAATGTTCGATGGTTCCCAGCTTGGTTTCGCGGAGAATCTCGCCCAAACCAAAAAGGTGGCCGATTTCGCCCATAGTGTGGATGTGACGGTCGAAGCCGAACTGGGCTCCGTGCCGTTCGACCACGCCCAGACGGACATTCCCGAAGAGTACCTGACAAAGGTCGATGAGGCCGTGCGCTTCGTCGGGGAGACGGGAGTGGACGCACTTGCCGTGGCGGTCGGAACCGCTCACGGAGAGTACAAGGGGAGACCGAAAATATACCACGACCGGCTAAATGAAATCGCCGCGAAAGTTTCCATCCCCCTTGTCCTTCACGGCGGTTCCGGCGTTCCCGAGGAAGACATCCTCCGTGCCGTCAGGACCGGTATCTCCAAAATCAACGTCAATACGCAGGTATCCAACGCCGCGGTTGCCCGCCTGAAAACACTCTGCGCAAAAGAAAAACCGGGGCACCTCTCCGATTTGCTTCGGGAAGCCGAAGGGGCGATGGTCGAGGAAGTGATGTCATTTATCCGGATTTTTACCAGGGTCAATGAAGCGAAGTGACGCTCTGGAGGTCACTTTTCGAACTCAAAAGCGGGGAAATGATTCCCCCGTCTATCACGAGGCTCCACGAGGCTCCACGAGGCGCTCACTCGGGTGCGTGAGGACGAGCGCCCGGCGCTCGCGGCAATTGTCCCGCCTCTGGCGGGGCGCCACCGCAATATCGAACTGAGCAGCGGAGCGGCGACAGGCCCATGGGGGGGCGAAGCTCTCCACGCTTTTAGAAAGCGTCCAGAGCTACCACCCTGAACGCGAAAAAACGCCTTATACGGAATTGCGTTCAAGATGAATCTGCCCCGGAAGTGAAGATGTCGATGTAAATTGGCCCGTTCTACCGTTCGATATTTCAGGGCGAACGGGGGATGTATTATCTTGAACGCGAAAAAGTATTACACCCGCAATCAGACGGCATAAGTCAGGCCGAAGGAGAAGGGCATGTCCGATGTAAAGTATATTGCGTGCATCGATGTGGGAACGACCGGCTGCCGGACGATCATCTTTTCCAGCCATGGCAAGTTGATCAGCGAGGCCTATGAAGAGTACACGAGCATTTTCCTTTCACCGACCTGGATAGATCACGATCCATCGACGTGGCTGAACGCGGTTCACAACACCCTTGGCAAGGCGCTCACCAGGTTCCCCGGGGATTCAAGCGACATCGCGGCCATATGCGTAATCTCCCAGCGCGCCACCTTCGTGCCGGTTGATACGGACGGAACCCCCCTGGACAACGCAATCCTCTGGCAGGACAAACGCGCGACGGCCCAGGCGGACCATGTCCGGGAACGTTTGGGCGCCGAGTGTGTCTACAAGAAAACCGGGCTGCGGATCGATCCCTATTTCTCGCTCCCGAAACTGTTGTGGATAAAGGAAAACAAACCCCAATCACTGAAAAAAGCCTTCAAGATCCTTACGGTCCACGATCTCATTATCAATTATCTCACCGGAGAGTTCATAACCGACTGGACGCAGGCTTCGAGAACAATGCTGTTCAATATCAACGATCTCGAGTGGGATGCCGGACTCTGCGACGAATTCGATATCCCAATGGAGATGCTGGCGAGGTCGGTCCCTCCGGGCACCATTGTGGGCGGCTTGAAAAAATCCCTTCGGACCGAGTTCAACCTGCCGCCCGATATACCCGTCGTGGCAATCGGCGGCGATCAGCAGGCCGCGGCTGTCGGCCTTGGCGTAGTCATGCCGGGACTGATGTGCGTGAACACGGGCACGGGTTCGTTTATTCTTGCCCACTCCGAGCGCCCGGCCTTCGATGAGAAGCAGCGCGTGGTCTGCACCGCGGCGGCGGTTGCCGGGAAATGGCTCATCGAAGCCGGTATCTATACTTCCGGATCGGTGTACCGCTGGTTCCGCGACAATTTCGCGATGATCGAGAACAATGCCGCCCGAGAACTGCGCATCGACACCTACGACATACTCAACAGCGAGATGAAGGACACGGCCCCGGGCGCCGGAGGCATTCTTCTGATCCCCCACTTCACGGGATCGGCCGCGCCCTACTGGGACCCGAAAGCGGCGGGACTCATCTTCGGGATAACCCTCGGCCACAAGCGCTCCCAGGTCATTCGTTCCATACTCGAGGGGATATGCTTCGAGATTAACAAAAACATCCATATAATCGAGTCTCTCACGGAGGGGATCACGGAAATCCGTGTGGCCGGCGGAGCGACCCGATCCACGACTTTCAACCAGATTCAGGCCGATGTCTACGGCAAGACGGTTCTGCGCGGAATTTCCGAGCAGTCCTCCGCGCTGGGAGCCATGATCCTGACGGCGACGAGCATCGGGCTCTACCCTGACCTCGAATCGGCCCTGTCAACGGCCGTTGCATTCGATGCCCACAACAGAAGGACACCGGACGAACAGAATCATCAAATCTACGAAAAAATGCTCTCCCTGCATGACGCTCTCTATACGGCGTTGTCATCGAACGGCATCTACGATAAGGCACGGGAGTTGAGGGACTTGCTCGCGGCAAAGCAGTAGAGTTTCAAATTCGGCGGAGAGGTGCGGGAGTGACTGAAATGCCTGATAACGGGCCGATGAGGCCGGCCGTGCTTTTTGATCTGGACGGAGTGCTCGTGGACTCCTTCCGGGCTCACCTTCTGAGTTGGCTCGACCTGGGAAAGGAATATGGAACGAGGGTGACCGAGGCCATATTCCCATCGACCTTCGGACGCACCTCCCTCGAGATCATCCGGGAGTTGTGGGGCCCCGGACTTTCCGAGGAAATGCTTGCCCGGATGTATCACAGGAAGGAATTACTCTTCAGGGAAAGGCTCCTGACTGATGTGCACCCGAAAGAGGGTGCCGTGGAACTGGTCGATTCTCTGAAGGAAGCGGGGTTTCTGCTTGCGGTCGGGTCGTCGGCTCCCCCCGCGAACGTAATGCTGTCGCTTGAAAGGATTGGCCGGGCGCAATCCTTCCAGGCGGTTATCACGGGCGCCGACGTGACTATCGGAAAACCTCATCCGAGGGTATTCCTTCTTGCCGCGGAACGCGTCGGCGCTGAACCGAAAAACTGCGCGGTCATAGAGGACTCCACCGCCGGCATCGAAGCAGCCCTGTCCGCGGGAATGCGCGCCATAGCCCTCACCGGTACCAACACCGCGGAGCAGTTGGGCCATGCTCATCTCATTGTAAATTCCCTGCGGGAGCTTTCGCCCCGAAAGATCGCGGACCTGATCCGCGGCGGGTCCGATGGAAGCCAGTTGAATGGTGGCAAATAGCATTGACAATCAAAACATGATCACACATCCTAAAATATGAATAGTTGTGCTGGCGGATAATTATGACGGACTTGAGGGGCATGCAATGTTTAATGCCGAGCGGGAAGCGCTTATTGTCGAAAGGCTCAATCGACAAGGCAGGGTCTTTGTCAATAATCTGGCCGAGGAACTCGACGTAACCCCGATGACAATACGCAGGGACCTGCAGAAACTGGAGCAGCAGGGGATACTGCAAAAGGTGCATGGCGGCGCAGTCCTCATCAGCGGATTATTGAAAGAAAGGGCTTACGACGAAAAAAAGCTCATCCGGACATCGCAGAAACGCAAGATAGCCGAAGAGGCGATGCAGTTGATAGATCCCGGAGATACCATTCTCCTCGACGCGGGCACCACAACCTTCGAAATGGCGTCCCTGCTGAAAGCGATGCCGGGTGTCCACGTAGTAACAAGTGATTTGCATATCGCCATGGAACTCTGCCACGCCGAGGGAAAGCTCTACTTCATCGGGGGAGAGATTGAAAAGGAACTCGCCCGATCGACGGGGGCTAAGGCCCGCAAGTTTCTCTCCGATATCCACGTGCAAACGGTCTTCCTCGGAATATCATCGATCAGCGGCGATTTCATGCTCGGCTCCCATACGCTCGACAATGCGGAATTGAAGCGGAATATGCTCAAATGCGGCTCCAGGCGAGTCCTCCTGGCCGATCAGAGTAAGTTTGGAATCAGGGCGTTCGCCCAGATCGGACCGATCAATCTCGTGGATGCACTGATAACGGACATGGTTTTCAATGAGCGGGACATGAACTATCTGGAAACGGAGAATGTCACTCTGCACCAGGTACAGTCCGATTAGCCACCGATATCATCTGTATGCATCGCGGCTCCAGGCTCGGGGCTTGTCCGTAAATAAGCCCTTGAGCAACCAAACGGGAGTACGGGGATACTGTTGGGTCGGGAATATTATTGATACTGTCGGAAAACCCGTGAATCGCTCGAGTACGGAACTATAAGTAATCGATTTTACAGACCTGTAATCTGGCAAGAAACACTTTTCCGGCACTGCCGTTGTCTGGTGTAATCCAACCCCCGTCGAAAGTGCCGGCCCCGCGAGGATGCCAGATTGGCTCAACATCATCGCGGAAGAGTGACGATTTCGTGCGACAAAAGAATTTACCTTTGGAATGCCTTGTAAAATATACCGGTTCAGCCGGGAGGAGATTTACGATGGTCAGACAAGCTCGGGAGTTGCGATCGGAAAAGATCCAGGAGATGCGCGGCGGGAAGGGCGAAGTAAAGGTAATCCATATCCTCGAGAAAGAGGAGTTCCACAACAAGGGACGACTTTTCGCCCATAATATTCTCAAGCCCGGCACCTCGATCGGAATGCACCCGCATGAAGGGGACTTTGAGGCTTACTACGTTATCAGAGGCGAAGGTATGTTTTATGAGGATGGAGGAGTGAAAAACCCGGTCAGGCAGGGAGACCTGGGCGTGATCGAGGTGGGCAAAAGCCACGGCCTGGAGAATACAGGGACCACCGACCTGGAGGTCATTGCACTCATACTCTATGAATAGGGCATGGAACAATACCGCCATGGTCGCGGATGTTGACTCGATCCGAAAGCCGGACGGCGGCATCCGGGCGTCACGTTCGTCCGCGCCTGAGCATATTCAATGGCAGCCCATGACGCCGTGAGCGGTCGCGCAACACAACAGACCTGTCGAAAAGATCTAATGATCAACCGTGGGAGGCTCTTATCATGAAAGTAGGATTTATCGGATTGGGACGCATGGGTGCCGGAATGGCATCAAACCTGATCAAGGCCGGCCACGAGGTAACGGTTTATAACCGCTCCCCCGAAAAGGCGCACCCCTTGCGGGACCAGGGAGCAAAGACGGCAAAACGCGTCTCGGAAGCCTGCGATGGCGCGGTCGTATTCACGATGCTCGCCGATGATGGCGCAGTCGAGAATGCCGTATTCGGCGAAGATGGTATCCTTCGGCGCCTTGCCAGGGGGGCCGTCCATATTTCATCGAGCACGATCAGCGCCTCCCTGGCGGAGCGCCTCGCGGCCGCCCATGCCGAAGCGGGGCAGGGCTTTGTGTCCGCCCCGGTTTTTGGTCGCCCCGACGCCGCCGCCGCGGGTCAGTTGTATGTGGTCGCCGCGGGAACCGCCAGTGCGGTCGAAATAGCCCGCCCCCTGCTGGAAACAGTCGGGCAGAAGGTTCTCGTCGTTTCCGACAACCCGGTCCTGGCGAACTTTGTCAAGCTCAGCGGCAACTTTCTGATTGCATCGGTCATCGAGGCACTCGGGGAGGCCATGGCGCTGGTCGGCAAAGGTGGTCTCGACCCCAGGCAATATATGGACATCCTGACTTCCATCCCGCTGTTCAATGCGCCCTTTATCAAGAACTACGGAGGACTTATCGCCGAGCGAAAATTCGAGCCGGCTGGATTCGCGGCCACTCTCGGGCAGAAAGATATCCGTCTCGCGCTTGCCGCGGCGGAGAATCTGCGCGTGCCGATGCCCCTGGCGAGCCTTCTGCGCGACCGCTTTCTGACGCTGATGGCGCACGGGGGAGAAAAGCTCGACTGGTCGGCAATCGGGCGCCTTGCCGCCAAGGACGCGGGGGAAGTCGATAAGGGCTGAGGCACCGGGGGTTCTGCGTGGAGTTGAAATGCCGCTTCCCGGTCGGTACCCGCCACGCGGATTCGAAATATCTTTCTAACCGGGGCAAACGCCGATCGGGCGCCGGCAAGCGTGGCGAGGCGCCATCAATGTGATGACGGCCTCGCTACACGCATTTGAAGATTGCCCCTGGCCGGGCCTTCCTCGCGGGTAATCACCTTCCCCTCGGAGACCTGACGATAAAACCGGACCATGGCGGCTTTGACTAAACCACTATATTCAGAAGCGTTATGATCTCCTGTATCGACCAATAGAGGCTTTGCTGGAGATCGCAGTCGCTGATCCAGTTGTTGGCGACGCGTTTCCCCGTCTGGTTGCAGCTTTCGATCTTAGGCAGTATGTCTCTTTGCAACTCCATCAGACCTGATTTATAATGATTCCTTGCCACTTGTTGCCGCACGGCTTGAATCTTCAGAAGCAGAGCCAGCTTGTAGCTCAAGCGTTTGAAATCGCCCCTGTCGGCTTTCCAGACGACGGAAGTGAGGTCGGCGAGTTTGTTAAGAATATTCGGCGTCGGGTCGATATTCCCGTAAATTACGATCTTACCGGTGTCCACGTAATTCCAACCAGCCTCCATGACATCGATATCGGTGGTCCCTTCCGGCAGCGGCTCGACTTTGATAATCGTGGCTGATTTGGATGAAAAACCGGCGTTGTGCTCGGCATTCTTATCATACGGCCAGATCAATGACGAATTACTGTTGTTTGAAGGCTGATCAGGAGGGCCAATTAATTTTTGCGGCGTAACCGTGCGAAACGGGCCTTCCGTTCCACTCGCCAGCTTATTGGTTGAATCAAGATAGCCGGGGACCAAGTCCTTGCCCTCCGCCCGCAGGGCAAGCAGCATCCGCAGGCCGCCACGAACATAAATCGGATCGCCATTGCCGAGGCCCGTGGTCCCGGGTGAACTGTAATCGCACCACCCTTTGATATCTGGGTTTTGGACTACCGCTGCGTCTGCAACAGCATCATAATAATAAGTTGCCTGGGGATATTTGCCCTTCACGTATGGAGCATAGGTCGCGCCCGTATTCAGAGGATCGTCCTCGAGAGGATGAGAAATTGAATAGCCATCGGGAGCATAGACCGTGATTTTGGTTGCTTCGGATCTTATTCCCGCCGCTTTCAACAGCTTGTCCATACGGACACCGGAGTATTCCGTATAGTAGTCACCAGATTTGGTTGTGTTCATGAGCATGAACTGACTGTGCTGCGGCATTGCTTCAAGCTTGGCCTTTGTAAAAACCCTGGAGGGAGCGGGCACCTTGGATGGATCGTCCTTCGCATCACCCGGATAGCGGAGCGCGATAATCTCCGCGAGATTTGAATACCCATCGCCGTCGGAATCATCCCCCTCTATTGACCTCAGTGATGCCTCGGTTCGGCCTATTGACGCATATTTAGCGCCGTAAGCATTGAGAGTTGAGCCGTATTTACCTGTCACGGCCCCGTATTGCGACACGGCGTGGCAATACTGGCAACTGCCCAGGATGGATGTTTTGGCCGTGTTCGGGTCCTGTCCCCCGCCGTGGCAAAGAGCACAATTGTCAAGCTTTGTGCCCGCTGCATCGGGATAAACATTGAGGAAAATTGTTGCGTCTTTTTCAGACTCCCCGGCATGATGATAGGCTGCTGTCGCGGTCGATATCATAACGGCAAAAAGCATAAGCGCACTGACTGCAACCAACATACTGAACTTCCGCATCTTCCCCCTCCTTCGTTCTAAAACCGAACCGTTGTGTCACAAATAACACCCAAAAAACCTTTTTACCCTCCTGGCAGTTGTATTCATGATTATCGAATACCTCAGCAATATACCACAATTCATTATGCCATTTAAGGCATAATGATACCTAGATTAAGGAAAAAGCGAAGCAACATATAAGGTATAGAGTGTATGTTTAAGCAGGCATCTGTTGTCAGGCATTACTTCCTATCTGATGTCTATATTCTACCAGAGCTTCATAAACGGATATACGGGAAGCCGCAGAGTATTCTTCCACGATCACATATTGGCAAATCAGACCGCCCGCGGCGTTACGTTTGTGTGTTCCGGACAACGATAAACTTGAAAGAATTAAGACTCCAATCGGATATGCCAGCCATAGGAGAATGATTCGCTGAGGTATTTTATAGGCATCAGATAGGGCATAGTTTATGACAACAATATGCGGACTTTTTTTAACAGCTTTTATTCACACCTGAATAATGTATATCACATACAGTTCTATGTTTGAGGTCAAACATCTGGGAAGTGGGCTGCTCATGGTGCCGTTCCGCATGGATTGGCACCCGGACATAACGGACCGGGGCGGACTTTCTGCTTCCGTTGGAGGTCGTCCATTTCGATGAAAACGCAGCCGGCCTCTATGGAGATATCAGGGCCGGCCTGGAGGAAAGCGAAAACATCATCGGCTCGATGAACCTGCTCATTGCCGCTCATGTCCGGAGCATTCCCCTTACCCTCGTAACGGACAACCTCCGAGAATTCCAAAGAGTCCCCGGATTGCGCGCGGAGAACTGGGCCTGACCGCCGTACGGCTTCATCCGGCTTCATCCGGCTTCATCCGGCTTCATCCGGCTCCATCCGGCTCCATCCGGCTCCATCCGGCTCCATCTCGACGATTTCCAGGAGATTTTGTGTTTCTTTCATTATCCAGGGTTCGCTCCCGAAGCCCCCCACGCAGGTACCGCCCTGTCCTGGCCGCGGAAGCAGCCGTATTGAATCATCACATAGAGTGCGAGCAAGAAGGGTTTCAGGAATATGCCCCCCCCCGGAAGACCTTTGGACGAAACAAACGGGCACTGCTTATCACTGTACCCAGGGTGGAGTCAGGGGGGTGTTTCCCCTGGCATGCCGAAAGGCCTGGGACGGTTGCGTGAGGTGACAAACCGTGCACTTCCGCAGGGGACCGGGGTGGCCCTGGAGAAGCGTAAATTTGATGGAATCATTGTACTCGCGGCTTGGCGCGATTGCATGCGGACTGTCGTGGCATCCGGCGCAATAGGTGCCGCCATGCCCACGGGAATTTCTATAAAGAGGTTGATCCAGTGCGTAGCCGGCGCCGTGGCAGCTCACGCTGTCGCACCTGGGTTCCCTGGCCCACGGTTCACGCCCTGAGTCCGCCGAGGCGGCCACATCAACCATATTCCCATGGCAGGTCGTGCAGTTCAGGGCGAATTTCTGGGACATAACATCCCTCAGGCACTGAGTCTTCGGGCCCGGGTGGCAATTATAGCACCCCGCCGTGGTATCGGGAGCGATGTCGGGTGCATTGCCCGGGTTGTGATGATTGTGCATCGCGGCGGAGAGGCTTTTGACCCCGGTTGTTCCGGGAAGTCCCAGTGCGTTCGAGGCATGACAATTGGCGCAAAGTACGGGACGATTGTTCATCAATGCTTCCGGAGTATTGTATTTCCCATTTAGCCAGTCATGCAGCACCAATATGTTGGTGTCTACATTTCCGGTCGGTTTGATCTCCGCCGGAAGCCGGCCGGTCGCATCCCCATCGTCCGCGTGACAGTTCATGCATTGGAGTTCGGAGGACACGGGGGCGACGGCGAACGTTCGCGCCACTACATTTCCCGAGGCATCCCTGACCGTGATTTTGGCCAGTTGATAGGGATAGGGCCTCTTTAACCGCCTGTCCCCATCCAGATACTCGGTGAGGGGAATACCGGCCGCTTCGAAATGAGGCCCGAGGTCCGGATCATTGACCAGATCCATTGTGCCGCTGAGTCCTTTTCCCGATGGATCCGATTGTGTTGGGAGTCCGATGTTCACGGGCGGTTGGACACCGAATAGCTGCTTTACATAGGTCCAGAAGTTTGTTTTTCCCGCTGAATAGGTGTTGTCCACGATCTGGTATTGCAGGGTGATCCCGCTCGTGACCGCTTGAGGTGGATCACCGACTTTGTAGACCTGAGCCCAGAGGACATTAAATGGCGGGAGGACCGCAAGGTCCTTGAAATCCGGATTATAGCAGTGCATGCCGAGATTGTTCCAGGCCAGCACGACATAAGCGTTGTTCCTGGATTGAACGGAATTGCTTGATGAGTCCGCGGCCAATGCGATCAGAACCGTGATCGCCAGGAGCAGGGTCCAGACAAGACTTTTTCTTTTCCGGAATTCCATGGGTTTTCCTCTCCTTGCTTTGTGTTTATTTAACACCCTAATAGACGCGCATACATATATCGGTTTTAGTAATACTTATTAAGTATCATCCTATTAGGATAACTCGATTTTGCTTAGCAGGCGTGGAAGCCGCGCGCCATATAATCTCTACCATATCACTATAGAATCCAACCTACCCTATGGACCACGGCGGCATATGAGGTTACATTACCGGTCGATGATACATTGGAAAGTATGTATGACTTCATTGTCTATTTTGATATCGGGTCAATGCAGTATTTCTGCTTTGCTATTGCTGTAATTGTGGATTCTTTGTGGATTTCGCGGGAAAGTACCCGATATCGCGCAATGGATCGCTAATCGCACACACCAGGTTATACCGGAGTACCGAGAACATGAAACAATGTCGAGAATGCCGGCACCAGGTTTCAGAGCAGGCAGTCGCATGTCCCGAATGCGGGGCCCCGTATCCCGCAAGGGAAAAATGGGACGGCTATGGTTTTGAGTACAAATCCAAGGCTACGCTCATGGGGCTGCCCCTGCTCCACATATCTTTCAAATACCGGCAGAACCGAGTTCCCGTGGTTGCAAAGGGGATAGTGGCCATCGGGCAGTTTGCCTGCGGAATCCTGACCATTTCGCAATTCGGCATCGGCCTTTTCAGCATCAGCCAGTTTACCATTGCCGGCTACGCACTCGCTCAGTTCGCAATCGCCTACTCGCTTGTCGCCCAAATGGGGCTTTATGTCGATGAAGGGCGGGGACAGTTCGTGAAGAGCATTTTGGGCCTTCTCAATTTTTAGCGGGTTTCCACACGTCCAACAACGTGGCCGCGCGGCCCTCTTCACACCCATCACCGCCTCGCGGCCCGGTATTACGTTGCGGCGCCGCCCCGGGCAAGACTGCGGGACAAACGCCGGGTGCTTCATATCGCTCTCTCGATGAAACCAAATGAATCGTTGCGAGCAATAACACGGTTGAGACCACTCTATGCGTGTTCATCGCTGCCTCGGGATTTCGGAAAACGCCATCCATTGAACATTCTATTGACGTAATTGTGTTTCAAATCTACGCTGCCCTCATGGAGGGAACCCGGGAGAAGCAATGTACTGGAAGCCACGATGATCGGCCGAAGGAAATATTCTAAATGAACTTTTCACTTTTTACCTATTCGGACATGGATTGAACCGGGCATGCGGATTAAAGGATGTGCGAAATGGTTAAGAATACGGATAATCAAGAGATGGCCCTGCAAGGATTAAAGGTCATCGAACTGGGGCAGTTGATCGCCGGGCCATTTGCCGCCAGGCTGTTGGGCGAGTTTGGAGCCGAGATCATAAAGATCGAGCCGCCGAATGGAGGAGACCCTCTGCGCAAGTGGCGAAAGCTGGAGAATGGAACCTCGCTGTGGTGGCATGTCCAGTCGCGAAACAAGAAATCCGTAACCCTCGATCTGAAGAGTCTCGACGCTCGTGAAATATTGCTCAAATTACTGAAAGATACCGACATACTGATCGAGAACTTCCGCCCCGGGACTCTCGAGAATTGGGATTTGGGCTGGGAGAGGCTCCATGAGCTAAATCCCGGGCTGATCATGGTGCGTGTTTCCGGCTACGGTCAGACCGGTCCGTATCGCGACCGGCCGGGTTTTGGCGCAATCGGCGAAGCGATGGGCGGAATGCGCTACCTGAATGGAGAGCCGGGACGTCCTCCGGTGCGTTGCGGCATCAGTATCGGCGATTCACTTTCGGCCCTGTACGCGGTTATAGGCACTTTGCTGGCGCTGAATCATCGCAACCAGCACGGCGGCGAGGGGCAGTGCATCGACGTCGCCCTGTATGAATCGGTTTTCGGGATGATGGAGAGCCTTGTACCTGAATACGACCGCTTCCGCTACATCCGGGAACCCAGCGGCAGCGCCCTGCCGGGCATAGCGCCGTCCAACGCCTACCGCACCCGCGATGGGAAATACGTTTTGATCGGTGGCAATGGAGACGGCATCTTCAAACGGCTAATGACTTTGATCGGGCGGGAAGATCTCGGCGACGCCGAGCGCTTCGCGCATAACGATGGACGCGCCGGGGAAGCCGGGTTGCTGGATGCCGCCATTGAAGAATGGACCATGTCCCATGATTTGGTCGATATTTTGCGTGATCTCAACCGCGCGGGCGTCCCGGCCGGATACCCTTATTCCGTGGCCGATATCGTTGCTGATCCACACTACCAGGCCAGACAGATGATCAAAACAATCAATCTGCCATCGGGCGAACCCCTGAAGGTCCCCGCTGTCTTGCCGAAACTGAGCGGCACCCCGGGCAGAATCGGCGCTGCCGGCCCCACGCTCGGCCAGCATACCGATGAAGTGCTCGCCGGTATCGGCATCGATGCGGAAGAGCGCGGTCGCCTGCGCGAACGCGGCATCATCTGATGCCAACGGGTGTTTAAGACGGCATGGGTGAGGGGAGGAAAGCGATGCAACATGGGAACAGGCGGCGAGTGTACATCAATGAAGTTGCCACGCGCGATGGCTTCCAGATCGAGCCGGATTTCGTTCCGACCGAGGAGAAGATCAGGCTGATCGATCTGCTGAGCAGGACGGGATTGGCCAAAATTGAAGTGACTTCGTTTACCTCGCCAAAGGCCATTCCGAATCTGCGCGATGCGGAAGAAGTCATGGAGCGGATCGAGCGCATACCCGGGGTGATCTATACGGCGATGGTGCCAAATGTCAGGGGATGCGAACGCGCGATCAACCGCGGGGTGGACGAGATCAACCTGGTGATGTCGGCCAGCGAGACCCACAATCGGGCAAACCTGCGCATGAGTCCGGAGCAATCGCTCGAACAGTTCGCCGAGATTATGGAGGTGGCCAAAGGCGCGCCCGTGGGGGTGAATGCCTCGATTTCCACCGCATTCGGTTGCCCGTTCGACGGACCGACTCCCCAGGATCGCGTCTTTTACCTTGTTGACCGATGCGCGCGGATGGGCATTACCGGGGTAACCCTGTGCGACACGACGGGAATGGCCGATCCGGCGCAGGTGTTCGAGCTGTGCGATACCGTAATGGCGCGTTTTTCAGACCTGAATTTCACGGTGCACTTCCACGATACACGAGGGATGGGACTGGCCAATGTTCTGGCCTCACTGGAGACAGGGGTTACCCACCTGGACGCATCGCTTGGCGGCCTCGGCGGCTGCCCTTTCGCACCGGGGGCTTCCGGTAACATATGCACCGAGGACACGGTACACATGCTTGCACGGATGGGGTACGAGACGGGCGTGGACCTCGATCGACTGATAGACATCGCTTGCGGCCTCCCGGCAATCGTGGGGCACGAAGTCCCGGGGCAGGTAATCAAGGCAGGCAAGGCGGACAGAAGGTATCCCCGGCCCGAGTGGCTGGACGGCGGCAAAAAGGAGGCCATGCCATCCCGCGCCTGAAATTATCGTGTTATAAACATCCGCATCGTACGGGACCTTCCCGCCTCCATGTTATCGGGCAACGACATGTGCCGGTTTGGCATAAGGAATCCTGCCCCTCATTTGCCTACGGATGACATGGATCATTTCTCCTATCCTTTTACCGCGTCTAGTGTGGGTTATTTGGTCGGTTTGCCGATGTCGAAAATAATAATTGATACGACGTTGTGTTCAACGCGTTGCGTTTCAAGCTCAAAGGAGCGGGCGCCGCGGCGAGGAGGCCGTAGCTCCGCGCTTTTGGAAAGCACCTTTCGATACCATCTTGAACGCGACCCGACATGATAAGCAACGAGGATCGCTTGAAGTCAAACTTGAAAAACCGGGCATGCTTTTGATCAGGATGTTTCCGCGCGTCCGACCTCGGCATGCCCCGTTACCAGAACCATAAAACACCGCTCGGCATGAACGCCGCGAGACCCGCCGCCACAATCAGTCGGAGATGGACTCCGCCCGCCGATCCGCTCACTCACCGGAAGATTTTAAACCTCACAAGGGACTGCTGAAATAATAATAGTTCTATCCGGAATTCATTTCTTGAGTACGGATATTAGTGGTAGAATTTTTATAATCCGTTATTCCATAGATGCATTTATGCAGGGAGCCGCCATTGCGCTTTGATTCCCTCCTGGCGAGCAGCTCAGGTTTTGCTTCGCGAGGGGCGCTTCCCCATTTGGATGGCCGATGGAGGCTTTTTGCTATCGTGGGCTGAAATTACCGTGAAGGCGGTTTCACGCCCACGTGGCATAAATCTGGCACTTGGTTTTGAAGCTCCGTAACTGCTACTGTGATCAATTCTTCAGGTTGTCCAAACCGGAAGAAAGGAATAAGAGCATGTCCGGTCTCAGAATCCCGCCCCCCTGGTCCATCTCCAGAAAACTGATCCTGTTCATACTGATCCTGTTTCTGCCCGCTTGCGTCATCACTGTCTCTTCAAGCTTCAAGCAACGAAACAATGCGATCCGGGAAGCGGAAAACAAGGTCCTGCTTCTCGTGAAGAGCATGGCCGCCCAGCAGGAGCAGGCAGCCATCGGGTCAAGACAATTGCTCAGTGCCCTGGCCTTCCTTCCGATGGTGCGAGACCTGGATGCGAGTGCCTGCAACAATCTTTTCCGGGATTTAATTAATCGGAACCCTTGCTATTCCACTATTGCCGCGGCCACCCCGGATGGGAAGCTGTTCGCCGCTTCGACGCCTCTTACTCCCGAAAGTATCGATCTCTCCGACCAGACGCACATCAAGGATGCAATACGGACGCTTGATTTCTCGGCCGGTGTGTCTGACGCGGGCAAGGTCAGTGATGCCCCGTCGCTCAACTACGCCCACCCCGTTCTTGATGCGAATGGGAAGCTTATCGCCGTAATTGTCGCCGATTCCAAGCTGAACGAGTATGCCCGGTTTCCGGGGAAAATGGATCTTCCCGAAAGATGCTCGATGACGATTCTGGATTATCGGGGATCGCGTTTGTATCGTCTACCCGGTGACGACGTCGCCGCGTCCGGCATGCGGGATGCCCCGGAGACTCCGCGGCTTGTGTCCGGAGACCTGGATCACGGCACTTTGGAGCGGACGGGCGCCGATGGAATAAATCGCATCTGTGCATTTCAACGATTGCGCCTCGGTGCGAATTCAGCTCCCTATTTATATTTGATTATCGGTATCCCCAAGGACGAGATCCTCCAGACGGCAAATCTTCATATATTTGGGAGCTTATCGGTTCTGGGGATCGCACTCTGCACGATGCTACTGATGGCGGGGAATGTTGACCGGGAGCGGACCAAGGTGGAACTCCGAAGTGCCGAGGAGGAATCCGGCTCCGGAGTGGCAGCCCAGGGGATTGTCGTCGGCGCCATAGAGACCCTCGAAGATGTCACCGCACGGAAGGAGGCCGAGGATGTACTGATTTCCGCCAACCGGCAATTAAATGACATCATCGAGTTCCTGCCGGATGCAACATTGGTCATCGATATGGACATGAAGGTCATAGCCTGGAATCGAGCCATCGAAGATATGACCGGGGTAAGCAGGAAGGAGGTGATAGGAAAGCGGAGAGATACTTTTACCGCCCCTTTTCTTTGCGAAAAGCGGTTGTATCTGTTCGATCTCATCGATGTCCGCGATGAAGAACTCGAATCACGTTACCAGCATATCGTGAGAAAAGGTGACATTCTATGTGCACAGACTTATGTGCCCTATCTCAATCGAGGTAACGGGGCTTATGTGTTCGCGACCGCCGCGCCGCTGTTCGATGCAAATGGAAACCGCCTGGGAGCGATCGAGATCATCCGCGATATCACCGAACAAGTGCACGCGCAGGAAGCACTGAGAATCGGCGAGGAGAAATATCGCGAATTGGTCGAAAATGCCAACAGCATCATCCTGAGAATGGACAACCTTGGCAACGTGACCTTCATAAACGAGTTTGCACAGCGTTTCTTCGGCTACAGCGAAGATGAGATACTCGGCAGGAATGTGGTGGGGACAATTGTTCCACCCATTGAGACGGGCGGGCGGGACCTCCGGTTGATGATCGAGAATATCGCAATGAACCCGGATCGTTATGCAAGCAACGTCAACGAAAACGTGCGCCGCGGCGGCGAGAGGGTCTGGATTGCCTGGACCTTTAAGCCCATTCGTTATGAAGAAGGGCAGGTTGTGGAAGTCCTTTGCGTGGGCAACGACATCACTGAACGGAAGGTCATGGAAGAAGCTATCGTGGAGGCGGAGGCAAGATATAGAAGCATTTTTGAAAATGCCCTGATGGGCATATTTCAATCAACCCCACGGGGACGTTTATTAAAACTCAACAGGGCTTTTGCCCGCATCCTTGGCTATGATTCCCCGGAAGATGTCCTGAAGGAGGTGAGCGACATATCTCGACAGCACTATGTCAATCCCGCGCACCGCACCGAGTTGCTCCAACAGATCGAAGAGCGGGAATTGGTCCAGGACTTTGAGGCGCAGATTTACAGGAAGGATAGGAGTGTTGCCTGGATCACTCTCAGCACGCGAGCCGTTCGTGACATGGATGGGGAAATTATCCATCTGGAGGGAACCGTTCAGGACATCACGGATAGCAAGCTCATGGAATCTCAACTGAACCAGGCTCGAAAAATGGAAGCGATAGGGACTTTGGCCGGAGGAATCGCGCATGACTTTAACAATATCCTTACGCCGATACTCGGTTATTCCGAGATCTCGCTGAATGATGCTCCCAAAGGCAGCCAACTCTACTATAACCTGGAACAGATTTTCCTATCCGGGAGCCGTGCCAGGGAACTTGTAAAGCAAATCCTCACCTTCAGTCGAAAAGGGGAACAAGCACCCAGGCCGGTGCAAGTCAGTCTCCTTATCAAGGAAACGCTTAAGTTGCTTAGATCATCATTGCCTTCCACCATCGAAATCCGCCAGGAACTTGATAAGGATGCAACCGACAATACTGTTATGGCTGACCCGATTCAAATCCACCAGGTGCTGATGAACCTGTGCACGAACGCCGCTCACGCCATGCGCGAGAAAGGCGGCGTGCTCACTATCGCCCTGAGGAATGAGGATATAGAGTCAGGCGCCAGAACGGGAATCGCGGATCTGGAGCCCGGAGCTTACCTGAGACTCTCGGTTGTCGATACGGGGCACGGCATGGACGAGGCGACCAAAGAACGTATCTTTGAACCCTACTTTACTACCAAAGGGCCCTCCGAGGGAACCGGCCTGGGGCTGGCGCTGGTCTACGGAATCACCAGGAGCCTGTCCGGAGGAATCGCCGTTCGAAGCAAACCGGGTCAGGGTGCCACTTTTGATGTCTATTTTCCGAGGACCAAATCGATTCAGGCGCCAACGGTCGCGGCATCCGTTCATCTTCCCACCGGAAAGGGTCATATTCTGGTGGTTGATGACGAAAAACCCATAGTCGATATGCTGAAAGCGATGCTCCAGCGCCTGGGCTATGACATTACCGAAAGATATAGCAGCCATGACGCACTCCAGACTTTCGGGGCTCAGCCCGAGAGCTTTGACCTGGTCATCTCCGATCTGACGATGCCTCATATGACAGGTATTGATCTGGCGAAAGAGATTCTGAGGATCCGTGCCGATACCCCGATAATCCTCTGTACGGGATTCAGTGAGTCGATCGATGAGAATAGGGTAAGATTTCTCGGGCTAAGAGGATTTCTTATGAAGCCTGTCGCCATGCAAGACCTGGCAACCGCCGTGAACAAGATCCTGGTTGGGGACAAGGCCCTGAAATAACAGGAAAGCTCACCAGGCCAAGAAATACCCCGATCACCCGCGCGGGAGAGAGTCGGGTCCCCTGTTAATATAGTCTCCCAGGAAGACAAGCAGGTCCAACTCCGGGTCAAAGGGCAGCAGACCCAGCAAAGTCTTGAGTTTCCGGCTGCATCCGTGGATATCTCCGATCGCGAAAATCTTCCTGTGTTCCATAGCTCCGTATGAAATCAAACCTCTCCTTTCCCCGCGGTAAAGCTCAAGTCCTTATGATAGTATTTTGTAACTATTTTGAAACCTCCCCGTGCTATACTTTAAAATGAACAGGTATTGGATCTCTGCTCGCCGGGGCCGATATCCGGCATCCCCCATTAAGGGCTTTCCAGGCAGGCAGGTTCCGGACCTGTATCCCATCTCCATTTCTTTAACGATCGTCATAGAGACTCCCGGTAGTTGGCGGTCCGGAAGGGCCAGCTTATATCGAGCGATCTTCACCCGCGAAGACAGAGATGCGCTTTCTTATTACAGCTCACTAACTCATTGGCGCCCGACTTTCCAGCTTTCTGACCAGGACTCGGTTGATGGCACGGATCTCCGGATGCCATGCGTCCGCTGCTGATAATTTGTTCAAGTAATTCGATAAAACAGTTGACGCCCCAGGTATTACAGGAACC
>JBDKTY010000080.1:0-33880 GCA_039679945.1 Syntrophobacter sp.
CGCAGTCGGAGAAAAAGGTCTCCGATGAGCTGCTGGAAATAGCGAACAAGTATGGAAAGCCGACCGGCAAGTACGGAAAGATCGGGGAGCCGGTTACCTTGACCGTCGGATACCAACCTTACTGCACTCCCTATTGGACCTCCTCTATTAACAAGCAAGCTCAGCTCTGGAAAAAATACCTCCCCGAGGGAAGCAATGTCGTATGGTTCCGGTCTCTGTCCGGTCCCCTCATTAACAACAACATGTACGCGGGCAAGAACCAGTTGGGGTACATGGCGGAGACCCCGGCCATGAGAAGCGGCGACACCGTGCCATGCGACCTTATATCCGCCACGGGTTACGACGTCGGTGAAGCCGGCGCCATATGCATCGAACAGAAACTGCTGGACGAGGGCAAGTTCAAGGATGCGAAAGATCTGGCGGGGAAGAATGTGGGAACGCCCGTGGGGTCCTTTTCCCACAGGCAGATTCTTGCATGGTCCGACCAGACGGGTGTTAAGACCAATGTTCTGGATCAATCGACGGAACTCCAGATTACAAACCTGAGGGCCCAGAACATCGCGGCTGCCGTTACCTGGGAGCCCTACCCGAGCTGGCTGGAGCAGCGCGGGATTGCGAAACGATGGCTAACGGGACAGGACATGGTCTGTACGTGCAAGAAGTACAATCCCGAGGCCGTGGACCACACGTACAGGGTCGTGGGCAGCCTGCTCGCGATCCATGAATGGCTCAGGGACCGCCCGGATATCATCATGGCCTTTTTGAAATCCGAGGAAGAAGCACGCGATCTTCTCATGAACGATCGGGATCTGGCTGCCTACTATATCTCGTCGGACATCTCCGAGATCCACGCCGCGGTAATACGGGTGGTTCTGGACATGATGGTGTGGGACGGCAGGATAACGCCTGAGTGCAGGAAGCATCTCAAGGCCGTGGCGCGCATGTGGAAAGAGATCGACATCATCCGAAGCGCCCGGACGAAAGATCCGGACAAGTTCGTCGATGAATGGGCGGACGACAGGTATCTGCGCGTGGCCATAAAGGAGCTGAAGGCCCAGGGACAATGGACCTCGGACGTGCTGCCCGGCTTTCCGAAAGAGGCCCGCCCGGATCAGGTCAAGCCTCACAGCTGGAAAATGTACGAGAACATCGATTTGAAAGCGAAGCCGTGGACTCCCACTAAAGCCTAGCTCCGCGCGACCGCCCGGGGCCCTGCGGGTACGGGCGGTCATGAAGACCGGCATTGCCCATGCCGGGGATTATCCATTCTCCGGCATGGGCCGGCGTAATCAACTCGAATTCCAGAGCCGAGGAGTAACAGGGAATGTCCAGCTCGCCACAGGAGAAACAAGGACAAGATAATTTTATTACGGGTCACATGCGTGAATCCGTTAAAGCCCGTTACCGGGAAGTATATTTCAAGCAGAGCCAGGAGCTGAAGAAAGAGAAACGAAAACAGGTGATCACGGGATTCCTGGGCGGGGTGACTTTCCTGTTCGTCTGGTACGTTTGTTCCCAGACAATTATGGATAAGCTGCCCAGTCCATGGGACACGCTGGTCCAATCCATCAAGACCGTTTCGGACCCGTGGTATTACAAGAGCGTCTACCACAGCCTCTTTCGTGTCCTCCTCGGTTTCTGCACCGCCTCCGCCCTGGCTATCCCACTCGGGCTCATGATGGGGTGGAACCGCATAGTTAGGGACATGACAATGCCGGGTTTCGAACTTTTCCGGTCTGTTCCGCCCGTGGCATGGGTCCCGCTTTCGATCATCATATTCGCGAATATGGAATACAGCATCGTATTCATTACGTTCACGGGAGCCTTTTTCGTCGTGGCCCTGAACGCGAAGCTTGGCGCCGAATCCATCGATCAGTCACTGTTCAGGGCCGCATGGTGCCTCGGTGGAAATCCGCGCCAGATTTTTCGCCACATCCTGCTGCCCGGAGCTCTACCCTCCATTTTCATGGGGCTGGCTCTCGGCATGGGTATTGCCTGGCAGACCGTGGTAGCCGCGGAAATGATCGCCGGACAGTACGGGCTGGGGTACCTCGCCTGGGAGAGTTACAGCCTTATCCGCTTTCCGGAGGTGATCCTGGCCATGACCAGCATCGGTGTGCTCGGATACGCCTGCAGCGCTATCCTGCGCGGCATTGCGAACAAATATCTGGCGTGGCGAAAAGTCTATACGGCCTAGATCATGCGGGCCGGGACCGAACATATGGCTCTCGGGACGGCATGAAGCCGGGGGGGGGAACGCATGGACTTCGCGGACGTAAGGCAAACCGTTTTTGACTGAACAGGATCAGGTTAGGGGTGACGACAATGGCAAAGGCAAAAGATGGTAATGTCGTAGCCAGGCACGTGAGCCTGGTATATGACCCGCTTGGGGTGAACGTCCTTGCTGTGGCGGATTGCAGCTTCGAGATCGAGGCGGGGGCTTTTCTGGCCATCGTCGGACCCTCGGGCTGCGGTAAGACTACTTTATTGAATATGATCGCTGGCTTCGATACTCCCACTGAAGGTGAAATCTCGGTGGACGGGGTCACTATCGCCTCTCCCTCAACCCATCTCACTCCCGGCCCCGACAGGGTCGTGGTGTTTCAGCACGGGGCGCTCTTCCCGTGGAGAACCGTGCTGGAAAATGTGTGCTGGGGACCGATAATGCAAGGGACGATGCCGCGGAAGGAGGCCATCGAGAAGGGCCGGGAGATATTGAAGATCGCGGGCCTCGAGGGTTGCGAGGATGAGTATCCGATGAACATTTCCTCCGGGATGCAGAGACGGGTGGAAATTGTGCGGGCACTGGTCAACGAACCCAAGATACTGTTGCTCGACGAACCATTCCGCGCACTCGACGCCATGACCAAATCGGTCATGCACCAGTATCTTCTCGATCTCTTCGATGTGACCGGCAAAACCATTCTGTTCATCACTCACGATCTGGATGAGGCTATTTTCCTCGCTGACAAGGTCTTTGTAATGACCACCAGGCCCGGGCGGCTAAAGCAGATGATCGATGTGGATCTCCCCAGACCGCGGGATATGAAGACCAAGGTGACGGACAGGTTCATAGAACTCCGTAATCAGGCTCTCGGCGCTGTCCACGAGGAGGCTCAGAAAGCGTTTGAGCGGGGTGAGCGAGAGATGGCCAAATAGATAAGACCTTGGAGTGTTCAATGGATCCAAAGGAAAGTGAGGGGGCCGAAGTGGCACTGGAAACCGCATTGAAGGTTGAAGAAGGCAAAGAAGCTCACCAGGCGGATCGAGCGAGAACCGGGAGCCAGGAAGTGGACTGGGCCAGCAGGATCGGGGGGTATACGGAATACTCTGAGTTCCAGAAGTTCCTGCGGCGAAGCGTCCAAAGCATGTTTAACTTCTCGAATGTGAGAAAAATTCTCTCTCTTGTCGTTATCGTATTCCTCTGGCACCTTGCAACCACCTACAAGATCCCTCCTTTTACACGCGTGCCGACCCCGATCGAGGTCTGGAGAGACGCGATCGCTTTTGTCCCCACCATGCACTGTCTCAAATGCGTGATCTTCAGCATGGGCAGGATCTATCTCGGGTTCATGGTCGCGTGCATAATAGGCATTCCGCTCGGTTTATTCATGGGATGGAATCGAACTTTCAAGTACTTTACCTTCCCCACTTTTGAAAGCTTGAGACCGATTCCCGTTATTTCGTGGATTCCCCTGTCCGTGATAATGTTCCCGCTGACCGAACACAGTATTGTGTTCCTTGTGTTTCTGGGTGCGTTTTATCCGATTGTCCTGAACACCCTCCTGGGCGTGGAAAGCATTCGCGCCGACTACATCCAGGGCGCTCTGTCCCTGGGTTCCAAACCTCGCCACGTCTTTTTTGACATCATATTGCCCGGTGCGTTGCCCTCGATCTTTACAGGAATGACCGTGGGGATGGGCCTGGCATGGGTTATGGTGGTCGCCGCGGAAATGGTGGCCGGCGGTTACGGACTCGGGTATATGACGTGGGAATCCTACATTCTGATCGCCTATCCCCGAATCATCCTTGGAATGTTCATAATCGGGGCCTGTGGGTACCTTTCCAGCACAGTCATACGGTTTCTCTCGACCAAGGCAATGCCTTGGCGAAGCCTTTTCTAAGGAGGATCAATGAACTTGCCCGCAACAAATGCAATGACGGGAATAGAACCGGGTGAGATGGAGATGAGGGGGGTCTATTACTCCTTCGGCGAGGGGAAGGAAGTCCTGGACAATGTGTCCTTCAAGGTTGAAAAGGGGTCCTTCACCTGTTTCTGCGGTCCTTCCGGCTGTGGCAAGACTTCCATCATTAACCTTCTGGCCGGCTATGTGGCACCCGATATGGGCGAATGCCTCATTGACGGTGCGCCGGTGAACGGACCTGGAGCGGACAGGCTGGTTGTCTTTCAGGAGACCGCGTTGCTGCCGTGGATGACGCTCTGGGAGAACACCCTTTATGGTCCGAAGGTTCAGGGTAAGGACCTGATGGGGGAGGTTGCCGACAGGGCCGAGGAACTGATCAATATGGTTGGTCTCACCGGCTTTGAGGAGAAGTATCCGAGCCAGCTCTCGGGGGGCATGCAGAGACGCGCGGAATTGATCCGCGCGCTGATCAACCAGCCCAAGGTTCTGTTGATGGACGAACCGTTTCGCGGCCTGGATGCCATGACCCGCGGGATCATGCAGGAATACATCATAAAGCTGTTCGAGCAGACGGGGACAACTATTCTATTCGTCACGGCGGAACTGGAGGAGGCGATTTTCCTGGGTGATGTCGCCTACTTCCTGACGGCCGGTCCGGCAACAGTCAAGAGGAAACTGGAAATCGACCTGCCCCGGCCGCGTATGTTCGAGCACCTGACAACCTCGCGATTTGTCGATCTGCAACGCGAGGCGATCGAAACGGTGGACGAAGAAGCCCAGAAGGCTTTCTCCGCTTTCGCGAGGGCCAGGGAGAAGCGGGCAAAACAGAACATGTAGTGGTTCATGGCAGGGAGGGGCAACAAAATGGGATACGCGGATGTTTATAGAAGGGGCCGGAAACCTTGGAAAAGAGTTGTTCGGTCCGCGGTTTACGTGGCGATTTTCAGTGTGCTTCTCTATTTCTCACTTCAGTTGCTGGGCGCGCAGTCCGGGTTGATGGTGGGAGGATCCATGCCCGGGAGAGATACGGGCGTCCCGGCTTCAGCGAAGTAGTCCTCATGAAGGTGCGCAGAACCAGGATTACACGTGTTCTTATCGCGTGGATTATATTGTTCGTTTTGACTGTTGTCCTTGTGGCTCAACCAACCGGGTATAGCTGGGGATACTGGGTTTACGGTCTTATCTGGGGACTGGCGACAGCATTGACGCAATTTCTATTCCCGAAGCTTTTTGAGGAAGAGATTGAAAGATAGCGGGACAGGCATGGGACAGGGAATCAACGTTCTCGATACTATCCTGGATTCAGTCCAGGCCGGGATTGTGATGATCGATTGCGCGGCAAGGATAATCCAGCTCAACTCTTTTGCCGAGAATCTCTTCAACATCGGCAGAGCTGAGTCCATTGGAGAGCCCTTATACGCCGCCATCATGGATTCCGCTTTGGCGGAGGTGCTAAAAACCCGGCAGCCCGCCGGGCCGATTCCCCAGTATCACAATGACAGGCATCTGCTGGCGAGATATCGCCCCGTATTGGACAGTTGCGGCGAATTGTGCGGTGCGCTGGGTGTTTACACCGACATAACCAATGATGGATTGATAAGGCAGCAACTTGCGGAGGCCCAGCAAAAAGAGAGGGAACTGGAGGGAATTCTCGAGCACTCCCACGATGGCATCTGGATCATGGATGGAGAAGGCAAGACCCTTCGTGTAAGCAAATCGTGGGAGGACTTTTCCGGGATAAAGCGGGAGGAAGTGATCGGCCGCATGGTCCATGACATCGTGGCGGAGGGGATTTATACGGACTCCGCCGCGATTCATGTCATCGAACAACGTGAACCGGTCACCATCATTTATAGGACCAGGACCCAGAAGGCGGCACTGGTTACGGCCAATCCGGTTTTTGGGCCCGATGGAAAGATCTGGCGCATTATATCCAATGTCCGGGACATTACTGAACTCGACCGGTACAGGAAGGAACTGGAAAAGAGCCAGGCCAGCAGCCGCCGGTTCAGAGACGAGCTCAAACTCCTGCGACAGCAACAGTCTGAAAGCGACGGGATCATCGCTCGCAGCCGCGCGATGAAAGAGGTGCTGGAGACGGCAACTCAGATCGCGGGTTCGGAAGCAACCATTCTCATTTCCGGAGAAACCGGAGTAGGCAAGGACGTGGTAGCCCGGTTCATCCACAATATGAGCGCGGGCAATGGCACGATAATCAGGGTAAACTGCGGGGCCATCCCTGAAACGTTAATGGAATCCGAACTTTTCGGGTATGAGGAGGGGTCGTTTACGGGAGCCCGCGCCAAGGGCAAACCGGGGTTGTTTGAGTTGGCCCAGGGGGGCACCCTGTTCCTGGACGAGGTGGGGGAGTTGCCTCTCGCGATGCAGGCCAAACTCCTGCATGCCCTTCAGGATCGCACTATCATGCGGGTTGGCGGAGTGCTGCCCATCAATCTGCACGTGAGAGTCATTGCCGCGACCAATCGGGATCTAAAGGTCATGGCCGAGGAGGGATCTTTTCGGCAGGACCTCTATTACAGGCTCAACGTCATTCCCCTGAATATCCCGCCTCTGCGGGACCGGCGGGACGACATCTTCCCGCTTACAATGCATTTCATAGAAAAGCACAACAAGAAGCACAAAACCAATAAGAGCATAAGCGCCAGGGCGCTGGAGCGGCTGAGGGAACACAACTGGCCCGGAAACATACGCGAACTGGAGAATACGATCGAGAGGCTGGTCCTGGTCAATCAGGGAGAAATGATTGAAGTCCATGACCTGCACACCCTCATCAAGGCGGATGAGGTTCCTCCCCTGAAGGATTTCTGCATTTCCCAAAATGGTTCCCTCAAGGATGCCCGGGAACAGTTGGACAAGTCCATGCTGGTCTGGGCGCTAAAACGATACGGCAGCACACGCAAGGCGGCCGCGGTCCTGGGCGTCACTCAGCCCACGGTAGTGAGGCTTGCCCAGAAGTACGGGTTGCACAAGGCTGATCTTGTATAGCCTGGAAACGATATCGTGGAACATCATCACCTATTTTGTAACTCTCACGACGGAGAAACAGCCATGACTAAAGCGGATTCAGCCAAGAGCCCAATAGAGACCAGGGAAGAGTATGCTGCCGGAAACAAGCGACTCATGGAAGAAAACGGTGTGGCGATGGTGAACCTGATCGGGCAGCCCGGAGCAGGCAAAACGACAGTGCTGGAGAAGATTCTGCCGCTCTTGAAGAATAAACTGAGTTTTGCCGTGATCGAAGGTGATCGTGCCGGCCTTCATAGCGACTCGAGGCTCGCTGCTTCGGGAGCTGAAGTGATTCGGATCCACACTCGCGGCAGTTTTGATCTGGATATCGTCCAGGTGAACGAGGCTCTGCGAAAGTTGCCGCTTGAAAATCTTGATGTCGTCGTCGTGGAAAATATCGGCAATCCTGATTGCCCGGAGGAACTCGATCTGGGCGACGATCTGAAAATCTTCGTCACCAGCGTGACCGATGGCATGGACGTGCCGGCCAGGTACTCCAGGGACTTCAAACAAGCCTCCGTGGCGTTGGTGAACAAAATAGACCTGCTGCCTTACCGGGAATTCAGCCTTGGCGCCTTTATCGAAGAACTGGTTTCCATCAACGAGAGCCTGAAGATATTTCCCATATCCGCCCTGACGGGAGAAGGCATGGAGGAATTGAGCATCTCCCTGGGTCGGATGGTCTGGAAAAGAAGAAGAAATCTGGCGGCCTGATACCGGTGGATTCTTAATGGTGGGGCTTTCGCTTTGGTTGGGAGGATTTCGACAAAACAGGCGAAGGTTCGCCAAAACCGTCTTCCGCAAAGCACCGAGAGCGTTCACACGATCTGCGATAAAGGAGGGTCCCGTGCGCCGAGTTTTCACGGCAATTTTTGTGGTCCTGGTTTTGTCCGCTATTTCCGGTACCGTCCACTCGATCACTCTTATCCGCTATCAAGGCTCTCCGGCTATAGCCAAATTCATCGAAATCGCCAATAGAGTCTATGGAAAGGCCACCTTTACCTCCAATGTGTTGACAAAAAGCAAGGGCGGAGAGGAATGTATCTTCAACGGCAGTTGCGATATCGGTGGAGTAGCCAATGAACTCAAGCCCGCTATTCTTGAGAAAGGTGGAAAGGCTGTTCGCATAGGAACGGATGGCGCCGTGATTCTCATTCATAAGGATAATCCGGCGGAGAACCTTTCTCTTGAGCAACTGAGAGCGATCTTTTCCGGTAAGATAAAGAACTGGAAGGAAGTGGGAGGCTTCGACGAACCGGTTCAGCCTCTCGTCACCTCACCCATTTCGGCAACGCATGATCTTTTCAAAAGAATCGTGATGGAGGACGTCGATTTCAAAGCCAAGGTTCTGGAGCCTGATCCAACTATTTTGCTCTATGTCGCGAGGAACAGGGGGGCAATAGGTCTTACAAGTTTCTTCCTGATCGAGAAACCCCAGGGGGTCAAGGCAGTGAAACCCGATGGCAAAGAGGCGAGCATCTCAAACCCGGCATACCCGCTATTGAGACCATTGTACCTCATCACAAAAGACCCCCCCGGCAAGGATGTGAAGCAATTTCTCGACTGGGCTGTCTCCGAGGAAGGCCAGTCTTACCTGAAGACTTATTTTATCGGGATCAAATGAAATTCTTCCCCGCCCTCAATATTATCCATGTGGTGGAAATATCCGGGAAGATGACGCAAGAGCCCGCGATGTTCGACGGAAAAGGGCATAAGCCGCATGCACAATGCGGCAAGGTAAAAGCATTCCATATTCTACATGGAATGCTTCGGATGCCCGTGGATACGAGGTCTATTTCAGCATAAATGGGTGCATGGATAACCTCTAAACACCGATTCAACTTACCCGACTGTCCTGAAATGCGGTAACAGGCTCTCAAATCCCGGAAGTGATTTGATGCCGTGGCTCCATCGCAATTGCCAACTCCCCTGTTTTGAAGCATACTGGCACCGGGGTGGAAACTCCGGCTGCCAGTCGTGAAAAGGCTCGCTCGTTTGAGAATTCGTGGGATCCCCGTTCCTCTTCGTTATGACATCGCCTGGCAATGATGTTCGATAGTGAGTCCAGCTCGGGTCAGGCTCCAGCCGGACAGCCCTCCGCTTATAAGAAGCCGCGTTCCACCGGTTGCCATGCGCGTTTGCGTTCAAGATAACACTGTTCGAGTTCAAAAGAGCGGAGGAAGGATTCCCGCACCCTTCCGGATGCGGGCAACGCGCGCAAACGCGTGAGGCCGTGCCCTAACGAGCCGCGCAGCGGTGACAGGGGCTTGGGAGGCTCGGGTTCCCATGCTTTTGGAAATGGTTCTTTGATACCATTTTGTACGCGACCGGCATTAGGCATGGCATTTGGACTGAGCGCGATACATCGCGCGTGGGCGGGGCTTTTGGCGTTCAGTACGAACGTCCAGGCGGCATTAGATAGCTTCGTTCGATCGGCCAAGCATTCAACATGGAGAAAGGAATGGAGCCCAAGAAGCCGAAAATCAGACGTCGAAAGACTGAGACCATTGCTCTGGGTGTGGCCATGTCCGCGCTCATCCTGACTTCCTGCTCCGATGACGGCGTAAGAAGGCGGTGTATTGACCCAAGAACGGGTACTGTGGTTCAGAGCTACTACTGTGATGATGACGAGACAAGAAGGCGTTATTACACGGGAAGTAGTTGGGACAGCGTCTCCTGGTATTATGGAGGATCCGGCTACGACGTCGGCGACAGAGTGAGCAAGGGAAGCACTACCCCTCCCAGGGGCTACTCGGCGCCCGGACATTCTTCTTCGATGCATCTGGCTTCCGCCAGTACTTCCCGTGGTGGCTTCGGGAGTTCGGCTTCGGCACACGGAAGCGGAGGTGGAGCTTAACCCCATGAACCGCATATCTGTCAAACCGAGGAAGGACTGGCGGGAGAAAGTAAAAGAGGCGGGACTGCTCTACCACCATACCGACGAAGGCCTCTGGTGGGACGAGAGCGCCTACTATGAGTTCAGCACCGGGGAAATCGACGAACTGGAAGCCGCGACGGAGGAACTCCATGAACTCTGCCTCGCGGCCGTCCGGCATGTTATCGATCGGAACCGGTTCGAGGAACTCTCCATCCCTCCGGAAGCGGTTCCTGTTATCAGGGACTCCTGGCGGCGGGATGAACCGTCCCTCTACGGTCGCTTCGATTTCGCATACAACGGAGCAACCCCGCCCAAGCTGCTCGAATATAATGCGGATACTCCCACATCACTTCTGGAAGCCAGTGTGGTCCAATGGTTCTGGCTTCAGGAGCTGTTTCCGGAGGCGGACCAGTTTAATTCCATCCACGAGAGGCTGGAGGAGGGCTGGCAGAGGTTCTCCCTTCTCAAACGGGGGCGGGGGAAACTCTTTTTCGGATGTATCTCCGATCACCTGGAGGACCTGACTACCATAACCTATCTTCAGGATACGGCTGACAGCCAGGGTTTTGCGACCGAGCGGATTTTCATGGAGGACATTGGCTGGGACTCGGCTACACGCCAGTTTGCCGATCTCAACAACCTTCCCATCCGGAACATGTTCAAGCTTTATCCCTGGGAGTGGCTGATCGCCGAGCGGTTCGGTCCCTTTCTCCTCGAGACCTACGAAAGTATGTGCTGGATTGAGCCAATATGGAAAATGATCCTTTCCAACAAAGGTATTCTTCCCATCTTGTGGGAACTCAATCCGGGCCATCCGAACCTGCTCGAGGCCTACTTCGATCAACGGGGCGGGATGAAAAACTACGTAAGGAAGCCAAAACTTTCTCGTGAAGGCGCCAACATCACCCTTGTCAGGGATGGGAACGAGATCAGCACCGAGGGGACCTACGGGCAGGAGGGCTACATCTGCCAGGCCCTTGCCGATATTCCCAATTTCGACGGGAACTATCCTGTTCTCGGCAGTTGGATCATAAATGGCCATTCCGCCGGCATGGGCATCCGTGAGACTCAAGGCTTGATTACGTTCAAAGGCGACCGTTTTGTACCGCACCTTTTTGTCTAAAGGCTTGTCCGTGAACAAGCCTTTTGGGAATTACGCCGGAATTCGAGGCTGATTTGGTCGAGAGGATTGAGCTTAACCACGGGCACAGTCGAGTCGAGCCGGGGATTTTGCGATTGAGGAACGGCCAAATCAGGCCAAAAGCCGGATGTGAGCGCAAGGGTTTTGCTTACCGGACCAGCCCTGAGTCTTTTGCCCGAAGGATAAGGAGGAGTACATGGAATATATTCTGAAACTCGCGGTCCCCTTTGTTGTCTTCCCGGTGATAGCATTAGGATTCATGTGGGCAATGAAGCTTCTGGACGATCGGCGCACGCCGTTCAGTGAAGATGAACTGATGCTCAGCGGCAATAACATGGCTGTCAGCCTTAGAAAATCCGGCATCTACCTGGGCCTGGCTCTTGGGCTCGCCGGTACATTCTTCGGCCGATCCCAGGGATTGTATAATGACCTTGTGAACTTCGCCCTGGCTGGCGTGTCCCTCATGGTCCTTCTCTTCGTGGCTTTTATAGTCAATGACAAAGTCATCCTCCGCATGGTGGACGGCGACAAAGCGGTAAGCGAGGGGAATACCGCCGTCGGGATAGTGGAGTTCGCAAGCTACGTCGCGAGTGGTATCATCATGCACGGTGTTTTCTCCGGCGACGGAGGAGGGATACTTGTGGCAGCGGGTTTCTTCCTGCTTGGACAGGCTGCCCTTGTAATCGCGTTTTATCTTCTGGAAGCGATCACACCCCGCAATATTTGTGAAGAAATAGAAGTGAAGCAAAATACAGCGGCGGGCATGGATGTAGCCGGAATGCTGATCGCTTTGGCCATCATCCTACGTGCCAGTCTGGCCGGCCCTTTTGCCGGGTGGCTTCCAGGTCTGTGGGGTTTCGGGCTGTACTTCGTGGCGGGAGTCCTTGCCCTTCTGCTTTTTCGCTTTTTGGCCGGCCTCATCTTCCTGCCCAGGGCGTCTTACGACTATGAGATTGCAGTAGACCAAAACCTCTCCGTCGCGGCCCTGTCCTCGGGTGTTCAGATAGGATTGGCCCTGATAATTGCCGGCACCTTCTAATGAGCGCTTTGCGATAAGTCTTCTTCCACAAAACGCACGGCGGCTTCGAGCAGGCGGCACGCGGATAATCGTTTTTATCGATCACGCGCGCCATTATGGACGATGCCCGCCTGGTGATCGGCATGGCTACGGCAAGTGATCCGCGTTGGGAAAACCGAGCAGGACAGAGCCCGGTATAATCGCGTCCGAGGAAATGACCATGCCGTCATTGACCGGATCTATCCTGGCAAGAAGATCATAAAACGGGTGAGGCTCTTTCCAGCCGGCCGGGTATTGGGCTTGCGGCCCATTCCCGGATGCGCTTGACTTTTGCCATTGGCCTCACTAGGATAACATGGTTTAAGCCTGTGAAAAATGATCGAGTTCCTCCAGAACCCCGACTCTTCTCTCCGGTCACCGGAATGGAAAGGGCAGGATAATGCGCATTCAGGTTCTTGCCATCAGGCTTATTCTGGGATTGATGTTTGGTGTTCTCCTTTCCCGCGTCTTCTTCCCGGCTTCAGGCAAATGGTTGATTGCCGTCATCGCCGGTGTGCTGGTATTTTTTGCTTACAGCTTCGAATACCTGCATAAAAGGGACGATAGGTAGGAAGGGAGCTTCAGGTTCTTTGGGAAAGCGAGATCACCTTTAGGGAGAGTTGCCATGGTTTGGGAAAAGCCGCCTGGAAGAAGGACGCCTGAGAGAGGCGAAACACCGCAGAACCTTGAAGACATCGTAAGGTGGCTTAAAGACCGCTACAGGCAATCACCATCTTCGGCACGCCGCCCGATTTGGCTTATCATCGCCGTGGCGCTGCTGGTTCTGGTAGGGGTCAACTCCTACTACACGGTTGATCCCGAGGAAACAGCCGTGATTCAGCGGTTCGGCGAATTCATCGGCACTGCCGATGCCGGGCTCCACTTTAAAATCCCCTTTGGAATAGAGACAGTTCGCAAGGTAGTGACGGGCCGCGTGCTGCAGCGTGAATACGGTTATCGCACCTCTCAACCCGACGTGCGTTCGCGGTTTGTCGAGAAGGGCTTTGAGGAAGAGTCGCTGATGCTCAGCGGCGATTTGAACGTGGTAAACCTCACCTGGACTGTTCAGTATAAGATCAACAACCCGGTTGACTACCTGTTTCGTGTGAGTGTGGTGGAAGCCACCCTTGATGACATTTCGGAATCGGTTATACGGAGGATCGTGGGCAACCGCTACGCTGACGAAGTGCTCACCGTTGGCCGGGCATCCATCACCGAACATGCACGGAAGGAAATCCAGGACATTATCGACCTCTACAAGACGGGGCTTCAGATCGTGACCGTGAAGCTCCAGAACGTTAATCCGCCCAAACCCGTGGAGAATGCCTTCAACGAGGTGAATGAAGCGAACCAGGAAAAGGAGCGGATGATAAACGAGGCCCAGCAGGCCTATAATCAAAAAATTCCCAAGGCACAGGGCGAGGCCCGTCAGGCAATAACCCAGGCGGAAGGCTACGCGCTTGAAAAGGTCAACCGCAGCGAAGGCGAGATCAAGCGTTTCCTCGATATCCTCGCCGAATATGAAAAGGCGCCTGAGGTTACCAGGCAGAGAATGTACATCGATTCATTCGAGGCATTGATGGGGCGGATCGATCATTTGTACGTGATAGACGAGAGCCAGAAGAACCTTTTGCCTCTGTTTGACATAAACAGGATGAAGCCGGCGGGAGAAAAATCCGCTGGAGCGCCGGGACCGCGGACTCAGCCGTGAGAACCCCTGTGTATGCAGTTGGAGAACCGTTGATATTTTCGCTTCCTGAAAACCGGAATGAATTAACAAAAGGATAAAGTTGATGGCCCAGGGCGGGACCAAAATACTGATCGGAGTTCTGGTAGCCGCGGCGATGATCGCCGGTGCCTCCTTGTATGTAGTGAACGAAACCGAGCAGGTGATTATCACTCAATTGGGACGCCCCGTTGGAAAGCCTGTTACCCAGGCCGGGCTCCACTTCAAGATTCCGTTCATCCAGAAGGCCAACTACTTCGAGAAACGTGTAATGAAGTGGGATGGCCGGCCCAATCAGATCCCAACCAAGGACAAGAAATACATCTGGGTCGATACCACTGCCCGCTGGCGCATCAAGGACCCGCTTCTCTTTCTGATGAGGGTCGGTTCGATCTCTACGGCCAATAGCAGGCTGGATGGAATAATCGACTCCGTGGTGCGCGACCATGTCTCGAATAACGACCTTGTCGAGCTGGTGCGCAGCGAGGGCTGGTCGGAAGCCAAGCAGAAGCTGCGCGAAGCGGGACTTGCCGAGTCAGTGCTTGTTTCGGGCTTCGAGACCCCCGGTGAGACCGACGTTCTCATTAAGGGCCGCGAGAAGATCACGCGTGAGATGGTGGCTGATGCATCCCGACTGCTCCCGGAATTCGGCATCGAATTGCTCGATATTCGTGTCAAGCGTATCAATTATGTGGAGTCAGTGCAGCAGAAGGTTTTCGAGCGCATGATCTCGGAGCGTAAACGTATCGCGGCCCAGTACAGGTCCGAGGGCGAGGGCGAGCGCGCGGCGGTTCTTGGCCAGATGGAAAGGGAACTCGCGAAAATTAATTCCGAGGCCTACAGGAAGGCGCAGGAAATCAGAGGAAAGGCGGATGCGGAGACAACCCGCATCTATGCGGAAGGATACAGTCGAAACCCGGAATTCTTCGCCCTCTACAGGACCCTGGAACTCTACAGGAATTTTGATCACAACAGCTCTTTCATGCTCACGACTGATGCCGACGTTTTCAAATATCTGAAAGGCACCGGCGGACTGCCAAGAAAATAGGAGCAGAAGAAAGCATGGCATTTTACGAGGAGAATCCGCAGGCGATCGTTAGGGCGGACGTTGTCGTCTGTATTCCTACTTTGAATGAGGTTGAAAGCATAGCCCGCACCACCGAGCAGGTGGACAAAGGGCTGACGGAGCACTTCCCCGATCTCAAATGCGCCATCATCAATTCTGACAACCACTCCGCCGACGGCACGCGCGAAGAGTTCTTCGCGGCGCCTGGAAAGATCCCGCGGCTCTATGTTTCCACGGCGCCGGGAGTGCGGGGCAAGGGCCACAACCTGAGGAATTTTTTTGAAAAGGCGCGGGAACTCTCCCCTCGCGCACTGGTTGTCGTCGAGGCCGATGTCAAGAACCTTGCACCGGTATGGATACGCAACCTGGCGCTTCCGATTCTGAAAGGGGCAGGATACGCCTGCCCGCTCTACGTCCGCCACAAGTATGAAGCAACCCTCACGAGTTCTATCATATATCCGCTTATCCGTTGTCTCTATGGACGGCGGGTCAGGCAGGCAAATGTCGGTGACTGTGCCTTCTCTCCCAAGCTGCTGGATCTCTATTTGAACCCGCCGCTGTGGAATGCTTCGGTCGAGAGCTTCGGGATAGATATCTGGATGAGCAACATCGCGCTCGCGGCACGGGTCCCCGTGGTGCAGGCCTTTATGGGAGTGCCTAAGATTCACAGGGTAAAGGATCCCTATGCACACCTCACGGTGCTCTTTCGAGAGGCCGTGAGCACTATTTTTGATCTCATGGCGGTATACCATGACTTCTGGGCGCAGGTTAAGTGGAGCAAACCTACCGCGTTGTCCGGCACGGACCTCCAGGAAATGGAGACACCGCTTCCGGTGGACATTAACACGGCCCGCCTCCACGAGCGTTTCATCCAGGGATTTGACCGTTTCTATCCCACCTGGGAGCAGGTATTTGGTCAAATGGTCGTCCCAAAGCTCCAGGAGATCAGGTCGATGGATTTTCAGCATTTCTCATTCCCATCCCAGACCTGGGCGACCATCCTTTTTGATGCGGCCGCTGCCTACAGCCGCATGAGCGCACCGGAAAAGGATAACCTGCTGGAGGCGCTCCTTCCGCTTTACCTTGGCAGAGTACTCTCATTTGTCAAAAAGACGGAAAGGATGTCGCTGCAGCAGGCGGAAGAATACATCGAGAATGAGTGTATGATTTTCGAAGAAAACAAGCCCTATATTATTAAGGTATGGAACTAGGAGGAAGGAGCTCCGATGCCGAAGATCCTTGTGGTTGATGACGAAGAGCACATCCGGTTGCTCTATTCGGAAGAGTTGAAAGAAGCCGGTTATGAAGTCATAACAGCGGAGAACGGGTATAAGCTGCTCGAAACCATTGAAGAAGAAAAGCCCGATCTTGTTATTCTGGACATCAAGATGGTCGACTATAACGGTCTGGACCTGCTACAGGACATACGCAACCAGTTCTATGATTTGCCCGTCATATTGTCTACTGCCTACGACACATTCAAAGAAGACATGAAATCCATCGCCGCTGATTTCTATGTCGTGAAAAGCTTTGATCTCACGGAGCTTAAGAAAAAAATAGCAATGGCCCTTGAAACAAGGCTGCCCGGATGAGATCCATCTTTATTCTCAATCCATGATCCGGCAGAGTATACAGGCACTTCCCGGGTTCCTCCCCCCTCGACGAGGGGGAGGAACCCGATTGGCCCGGTCGAGAGACAACGCCCTGAAAGCCTGCCTTGGCCGGCGGCCTTCGGATTCATGGCCCCGAGCCTGACCGGACTCGAATCCCTCCTTGTGACCCCGCGCAACCCGCACCGAAAGTTTGGCCTTTCTTCCCGACCAGAGGTCCCTGATTATGAGCGAAAACCCGCTCGAAAAGCGCGCGCCCTGATTGATATTGGAAAAAGACAAAAGATTATATGTTGGGGCGTATCGTGAATTAATGCGTAATCATACCCCGCAAGCCCCGTAGTATGATTTGTACCACTCCACGAACCGCGCGACTCCTTCACGCAGGGGTGTTTCAGGCCGGAACCCGAAATCGCGGGTAAGATCGTCGATGTTCGCGAACGTCTCTTTGACGTCTCCGGCCTGCATCGGCAGAAAGTTCTTTTTCGCCTCGATGCCGAGACATTCCTCGATGGTCGCGATAAAGTCCATGAGTCGCACCGGGTTGTTGTTGCCGATGTTGTAGACCCTGTACGGAGTGAAGCTGGAGGCGGGATCGGGCGCGCGCCCATCCCAGGCGGGATCGGGTTGCGGCGGTTTTGCGATGATTCTGCGCATTGCCTCCGTTATATCATCGATGTAGGTGAAATCCCTTCCCATCTGCCCATGGTTGAACACGTCGATGGGCTCTCCGGCCAGCATGGCGCGGGTGAACAGGAAGAGCGCCATGTCCGGTCTGCCCCATGGACCGTAGACGGTGAAAAACCGGAGTCCGGTGCACGGGAGGCCGTACAGATGGGCATAGGTGTGTGCCATCAGCTCGTTGGCCTTCTTGGTGGCGGCGTACAGGGACAGGGGATGGTCAACGTTGTCGTGGGTCGAAAAGGGCGTTCTTTCGTTCGCTCCATAAACCGAACTGGAGGAAGCGAAAACGAGGTGTTTCACCTTGGCGGCCCTGCAGCCTTCCAGTACGTTCAAAAAACCGGTGATATTGGATTCAGTATACGCGTGAGGATTTATCAATGAATAGCGCACGCCGGCCTGGGCAGCGAGGTTAACGACGCTGTCGAAGTCGTGGTCGGCGAACAACTGCCTCGTGGAAGCCGCGTCCTCAAGACCGAGCCGGATGAACCGAAATCCGGGATACTCATTGAGGATCTTGAGCCTGTTCAGCTTCAGGGAAGGGTCGTAGTAGTCGTTTACACTGTCGACTCCCGTGACGGGCTTCCCTTCCTGCAGAAGGCGCAATGAAAAATGGAAACCGATAAATCCGGCCACGCCGGTCACGAGTACCGGCTTTGGAGTGTCCATAGCCAAAGATGCTCCTTATCTATTCTTTGCGCATGCGGACGGCGAGTACCGAGCACGGCGCCCTGCGCACCACCCTGTCCGCCGTGCTTCCGAAAAGAACATGCGCGAGTCCGGTCAGTCCGTGGGAACCCATCACTATCAGGTCCAGCTTCTTTTCCTGGGCGACCCTCAATATCTCGGTAGCCGCATATCCCGAAAGAAGGCTCACCTCGCAGGTGATCTTCTCCGGGGTCTTGTGGATATACTTGTCCCGGATCGTATTCCGGGCCGCCTGCGTCACTTCTTCAATGAAGTTGGGATCGTATTCTATCGGCATGTAGGTTGCGTGAACAGGTGGCGAAAGGGAAAAACTCACCATTACGTGGATGATATGGAGAGTGGCCCCGAATCGTACCGACAAGTCCGTGGCAATCTTGAAAGCCTCGTCCGCATTTTCCGAAAAATCGGTGCAAAACCCGATATTCTTGAAAATCTGTTCTTCCGCCATGCCCGTTCTCCTTTATGCTTGTGACTAATTTTCGATGACCCAGATAGAGGTGCCCCGCGCCAGCCTGAGTACCGTGCCCGAGACACTCCCGAGCAGGAACTCTTTCACCCTGCCGTAGCGCCTGCGGCCCAGTATGATGGTTGAACATCCGAGTTCGGCCGCCTTCTGGAGAATGATGTCCGCCAGGTCCCCGGATTCAACTCCGAAATGAGAGACTATCGCCTCTTCGGGAAAGCCGCCTTCAATGAGGATTTCCCGTGCCTGTTCGAAATTCCGGTCCATCCTCTTCTCATCCTCCTCTTTCCAGAAATAGCCCGCCAGGTCCGGCCTCGTCGCATGCATGCGCTCTATTCTTTGGAGTGCATCCATCCGCAGCTTGTCCGGCGATACCGTCGGGAGGATATGAAATAAATAAAACCTGCAATTCCGGGTACCCATCAGGACACGAACCAGGTACTGGAATATCTGCTGACATCCCGACATACAGTCAATCGCTACCAGCAACCGTTCCATGTCCCGTATATCTCCTCCATGATACCTTCCACCTGGATACCATCCGCTTCCTCGCGTTGCGCGTCATCGTCATCGCGGCGGACAGCCATTCGGGAGGGGCCAGGTACAATTTTCAGTTCGGGCAAGGGCGCTACGAAGTCCGGTACTCAAATCGGGCAACGACCATCACCTTCTTACTCGCGCACAATGGAGAATTTCATGACCGTGGCCCAGTGAGGTCAGCGGGTTCCGGGCCATTCTCTTCTCATACATTATAGCACACGGCCTGTAAAGCCGCACGCCTGGCAGAGCAGATATACCGATCTTCCGGTTTCGTCGAAAAGCGGCGGATTTTAGCTCCGATGGTGCGCGACGATTCGGCTCAATCAACCAACGCCATTAATTCCCGACATTCAAGGGGCATATCCTCCAGTACATTCCTTTTCGCCGATCTTTTCGGGGGCTTGAAGTCATAGCCCCAGACCTTCTCCACGGCGCAAGCGTACCTCGATGTTGCGTATTTCATAGGGGGTCTTCCATGCCCAGGCGTGGAACTATTTCTCGAGCTGATTCATCAGGTACATGATGTGCCAGCAGATCCCCAAGATGTTCCCGCGAAAATCCCGGCAGGAGCAATAAAGCCTCAAGAGATGCAAATATCCCGAAAATGCATTCCTTCGGGATTTGGACGGTTGCCAGTTCCGATACGAGCTTCTCGATGTTTTACCGTCCGTATTGGGGAAGCTTCCCTCGACTTCCCGTGGTTCGTGTTGCACGCGAGTTCCCAATCCGAGTATCATCTCGGTGCCGTTGCCCCTTCTATTGAAAATCTCTCGGGAATAGAAGCTTTACGATCGGTATGAGCTATCTAATGCCATCTCCCGGCCTGGAGCATCAGGTCATCCACCGCGAATTGCAGTCTCTACTGAATCAAGGGTTGTTCAATACATTCGCAAAGGATTTGACAGCATTGAGTCTGTTCTGAGACAATCCACCGCAATATAGTCATGCTTGAAAACTGATCTGAACACTCCTCCACTCATATCCCCTACAGGACGAATATGAAAGGCATCTTCTGTTTGCTGGTGTTTGTGATGGCATCACTGCATGGATTCTGTCTACTCCCGGTCAGCGCGACCTCTTCCGAGAACCCGGAGGTCCAGGCTCGCAGAGGCAGCCTTATAGGAGGGCAGGGCACGGAAATGCCCGTGGTTACGCTTTCCGAGCCTCAGGGAGGCTGGACGACCAGTATGCAGATCGAGGTCGCCGGGACTTGTTCCGATCAAACGGCCGATCCCGTTATCGTCAACATCAATGGCGTGAGGTACTACGCACGTTCAAAGGGCGGGGCATTCACCAAGAAGTTTCCAGCCGCAAAGGGCCGTAACAACGTTGTAGTCGAATGCGCGAACAAAGCGGGGACAGGCCGGGCCAGTACATCGGTCGAGGCACTGATCAATCCGATACCGCTCAAAGTCGTGCTCACGTGCGATACCGACAAGGTTTATACCGACCTTCACATATATGAACCCGACAAAACGCATGTATACTGGGGCAAGACCGAGTCCGGCTCCGGAGGAATCTTCTTCCTGAACCAGCAGGACGGCTCGTTTGACCTGGCCGGGTATGGCCCGTATCTCTATGTACATCCCGCGCCGCCGATCGGGGTTTTCCGGATCGATGTAAACTATTGGCCGGGCGGGGCCGTTCGTCACAGTCTGGCAAATCTTGACGTCATCAGCAACGAAGGCCTGCCCAATGAGAGCCGGAAACGCATCCAGAGTCCCCTGGCCCGCCCCGGCGAGACAAAGACACTTGCCTATGTGGTGATCACCGGCAACACACAGCCCCCGAAAATATACGCTCCAGACCTCGATCCCGAATCCGAAATGCCCCCGGAAGTGAAGGAGTACAAACAGAAAGGCGAACCGAAAAAAGCAAACGATGACGACGAATATAGCTACCTTCAGCCACCCGATGTGAAAGCCCTTCGCGAGGCCGTGACCATCCTCGCGCTCCAGCAGGCCAGGAAAATCAGCCCTGAATGGCACGCGGAGCAGCGCGACTGCGCCGGGCTGGTCCGGTTTTCCTATGCCAAGGCCATCGAAAGCCGCACCACCGGACAGGTGGAAAAACTGGCGCTGCCATCGCCTCTCCTGCTTCCGCCTCTCTCGGACTTATCCAGAAGAGTGTTGCGGAGCTATCCACTCATTTGGCAAACCGGAATTGAGAAGGATGCCGCCCCGCGATTCGGGGCCTTTGCCGACGCGGAAACGCTTATCGGCTTCAACTTCAGAAACAAGGGACCAGATTTGCGCCATGCACGGGATGGCGATCTCCTCGTTTTCCGCAAAGGGCTCGAAATGGAGATGCCCTATCACCTGATGATATTCGTCGAAGGCCGCCGGGAGAACCTTGCCGTATATCATAACGGCGCGGGTGGGAATGAAGGCAGGGTAAGCGTAGTCAAGGTCAGTGACTTGATGGACTCTCCCGACCCCGTATGGATACCAGACATCAGAAACCCTCACTTTTTGGGAGTCTTCGAGTGGAACCGCATAAAACCCGGCGCTCAAGAAATGCTTTGATCGCGATCTTTTCCGCGGCGGCAATCGCATGCATGCTTGTTGTCTGGCTCGCTGCCTGCCTGCAGACAGCCCCCTTGAGCACGTACTTGCGCAAAGACCTGCCGCTCCTTGCAATTGACCTCGAATTCAAGGATCGAAAAGGAAAGACGATTCCCGCTGGAGAAACCAGGCTGGCTTCTCCCGCTACGGGAGCACCGAGGAGCGAAGACTCATCGGACGAGAAGAAGGAACTGGTGGGAGGCGACTCCCCGGATAAACCCGGACCGTATGAACTCCGAGAGCACAGAAAAAAGGGCGTAAAATCTGCCAGATGGGTAGTCAGGCGCAATCCCGTCGCGTTCTCGCTCTATATCCGCGAGGGGGAAAAGGTCGCGCAATGGCTGGAGAAAGAGGGGGCCGAAGGACGGCTTCTGGCCTCTCCTTTTTTCAGGGGACTGTTTAACGATCTCGTGGTGGCATCGCGGATAAGGGCCGAGGACCTCAATCTCAAAGGACTTGAAGGGACGGTCTTGAGACGGTTTATCCTGGAGGCATTAAAAGCCGATGCCGTACTCCACTATGACATCTCTCGCGGTCAAAAAGGCTTCGTGTTTTCGTTCGTACGCGCAAAATGTCCCTATTCCGCCAAGGCGCTGCCGGTTATGTGCGGAGTGCTTGCCAAAAGCGGCTACACGGCGTCGAAGCTGCCCGAACCGGTGCTGGAAATGAGGACAGGGGTCCATCGTGTATTTTTGACGCAGCACGGCGAGCGAATCTACATCTCCAATGGGCTCGAAGCGCTTCTCAACGTAATCGAGAACAATAATCCCATCGCCGCGAATGCCCCCGAGGCACCTCTCGTTCTTACCGTTCGCGCCGAGGCCTTCTTGAACCGGTTTCTTCCGGTGATCACATCGGGATCGTCCTGGGAAGTGACGGCCGGATTCGGACTCATTCCGGGAAAAGGCATAGAGGTAATCGAGTTCGATTCGGGAAAATTCGGCCGGCATCTCCGCGCCAAAGTCTTCCCGGGCGTATTCGCCGGCATCCCACATGACGTCTTTGCGGCAGCGGCGGCCAGTTTCCATCTTCCCCCGGATATGACCGAGGAGAATTGGCGCGAACTGGCCGGCGACGGACCGGGCGAAAGCGTACCGGCCCTCCCCGAGGAGGGGGGCATTGCCCTTATCTGGGACCTGGATCATTCTGATGACGGGCTCACTGAAATTGGGGTCATTATCGCCAATCAGTCCAGTCCTGAAAAAGCGGCTGACCTGACGGGATATTTCGGGGACAGGGACCTTACCGGCGAATGCGGAGGGGGGACTGTGCTCCTGGCCGCGACCTCGAAAAACCTGCTGACTCGCATGAAAGAATCGTGCACGGGCCAGTCGCTCAGCATCCGTGACTGGGAGCGCGGAGCGAAAAGAGGCGCATACGAAACTGCCCAGATGGTTCTGCTCATGAACCCGGCGGTTGCATTCCGAGAACTCTCCCTTGCGGGAGGTGGCCGGGACGACGAAGAAGACGAGGCGCCCAGGGGGAGAAGAAGTGAGGCGAACGACCTGAGTTCCGATCTGGCTCACCATGAAAAGGCAAGGAATGCGATGCAGAAGCAGTCGGAGAAACTATTCAGCGATTTTCCGATTTTCGCCTTTGCCGGAAAATCGGACACAGGGGCAAACGTGATCCGGATGAAAGGGTTTACGGTCATGCAGGGAGGGACCAGATGAAGGTTGCGTTTTCCCCGGTTAAGCTGAGCCTGATATGTTTTATCCTCGTTCTTGCGATCTTTGATTCGGCCTCGCTGGTCCGGGCCGGCAGCGCTTTTTACCTGACGGCGGAAAGAAGCTTTTCGACCGTCGAGAAGCCGCGGATACGGATCGACTACACGAATTCCGACAAGCCGATGATCGTTCGCGTGCTTCGGCCAAAGAGCCTCGAACAACTGCTCGAGGGCCAGTTCCAGATCAGCCGGAGCTATGAAGAACCCCTCTCGGATCTCAACCTGGGTCATTATTTCGTCAAAGGACTGAACCGGGTGGAATCTCCGCTGATGGCCTTCCGCGGGATGCTCAATCCGGATTTTCGAAAGATCTTCAGAGATACGCCGCTGCATGATTCGATTATACAGGGCAGGAGAGGCCCCCTCGCGGTGCCCCCCGAAAAGGTCCTCCATGGTCCTCCGGCGGGATACGAGGTCGTGCGGGAGTACTACCCGGACCTCCAGCAGGGTGGAACCAGCGTTACCGACCCGGGGTGGTGGTTTAACGAGGGCTACTGGTCCGAAGGCAGATACAAGATCAGGCAGCTCGAACTGCAAACCCTGCCCGATGGGGTTTACCTGGTCCAGGGCGTGCAAGGCGTGGCCGAGGCCCAGTGTCTCATGCAGGTCAGCAGCCTCTCGGTACAGGTAAAGCAGTCTTCGGAACAACTCCTCGTCCGTGTGGTCGACCGCGAACTCAACCCGGTTCCCGGAGCCGCGGTAAGCTATCGGGATTCCAAAGGCAAATGGGCTCCGTTCGGAAAGGACACCGATCAGTTCGGGGAAACGGCCCTGTCCACCCCGGGCGTCATGATCGAGGGGAAGCTGGTGATCCTGGTACAGACACGGCAGGGTCGAAAAGCACTGACGGATACGGATTTTCTTCCTTCGGCCCCGGACCGTGATTCCGTGTTTATCGTGACGGACCGGCCCATCTTCAAACCCGGTGAGACCTTTTACTTCAAGGGAATAGTGCGGGAGCTGGAAAAAGGTCAGCTTCGCGTTCCCGATCCGATGGCGAAAGAGGCCCGTATCACCCTGATCCGTGCTGACGGCGCCCCCACCGATCTCAAGACAAATGTTCCGATGACCGATTTCGGTTCTTTCAGCGGCACCTTCGATCTCGACGAATTCCAATCTCCCGGGCTCTACAGGCTGGTTGCCGAGGTCGCCGGGAAGCCTTATGGGGGGGAGTTTCGGGTTCGAGACTATATTAAGCCGGTTTACTATCTTGAAATGGTGGACAGGAGCCCGGCGGTTATCCAGGGTGAGAAGTTCTTTTTGAAATTCCGCGCCAGGCGATACAGCGGAGGTACCCCCAAGGCAGTGAAATACGAGGTCTTCCTGTACCGCAAGAAATTCGAGGCGCCCCAATGGGTGGTCGAGGCAGGCGGAGGACTGGGCGCGGGAATTGACTACTTCGGCAAGGCCAGATCGGCGGCGCCGCTTACGGAGCCGCAACGCATCTACAGCTCGGTGGAAGAGCGCTTGAAGGCGGATTCCGATGAGAGTTCCGAATCCGAAAAGGAGACGATGGAAAAGGGCGGGCGCAAGGGTCCCCCGATGATTGATGAAACGGGAGAAGCCTACTTCGAATTCGATGTGCCGAAGCTCGAAAAACAGGGCGCTGGTGAAGGCGAGTGGATATACACGCTGGTTGTTCGCGCGTTGGACCAGGCCGGCGCCCAGGCAGTACTGTCTGAAAATATGTACGTCACGCTCTCCGAAGCCCAGCCCGCGGTTCAGTTTTCGACAAACATCGCGGGAGTTGGCGAAAAAGACCATTTCATCGCGGTTAGTTCGACCTATCCCGATGGAAAACCGGCGGCCCACGGGGAAGGCGTCTTGGAACTTACCGTCAAGGAGGGCGCCCGGGAGCCGAAGGTCCTGCCGAAGCTGAGCTTCAAAACCGATGACATGGGTGTCACCCGCGTACCCATCGCTCAGCTTTCCGCGAAGGGGAGGCTCTCGGCCGTTGCCGTTCTGGAAACCCTGGAGGGCAAGGCGATGAAACACACGGCCAAATCGAAACCGGCGGTGATGATCGTCGGCGGGGCGGAGGGCGAGACCATTGTCGATAATACAGAACTTGAACTGCATGTTAACGGCACTCTCCTCGGCCCCGGACAGAAGGCCAAAGTTCTTGCCCTTCTTCCCGCCGGCTGGGGAAAATCCGAATCGGGGACTGTTTGGGAGACCATTTCGGGCGCCCGGGTCCACCAGACAAAATCCTCCTCTTTCAAGGGCAGAAGCCGGTGGTTTGAAGTCGAGGCAAAGCCCGAATATGGGACGGGCTTCTACCATACCGTTACTGTTCCGGTGGCGGGCGGGAAATTCAAGGAACAGACACTCGGATTCAGAATCATTCCCCAGGACAAACTGCTCGCTATCGGGATCTCTCCCGAGCGGAACGAAACGGAGCCGCTAAAGCCATTTCGGGTGGATCTTGAGGTTAAGGATTCCACCGGCAAACCAGCGGCTCAAACCGAGCTTGCCGTGACGGTCGTTGACCGGGCGGTTTATGCGGTGCAGACAGAAATTCGGCCGCCCGTATTCGACTTTTTCTACCCTCTTCCCAAACTGAACCTTGCGACCTTCTATTCGGATCAACTCCAGGGATACGGGTACGCCGATATACTGAGGAAACCGAATTTCAGACTCAGCGCCCTGAAGAGCCAAAGCAAACCTACCAAGAAATCCTTGAGGGACACCGCCGGATTTTTCCCTCACGTTGTGACCGACGAAAACGGTCGTGCGTCAGTGACCCTGGAAATGCCCGCGAACGTCACGGAATGGCTCATTACCGCGATTGCGACAGACAAGGGCGGACGTGTCGGTGAGTCCAGGAATATGTTCCGCACTGTCACGGACACCTCGGTCGAAGTATTTTCGCCGCGGTTCATGCGCCAGGGGGAGACCGCTTCCATTTTCGTCAAAACAATCAATTACCTGCACAGAGCTATCAGGGTAAGGCCTGTCATCGAGCTCACGGGCGGCGCCTCGACCGATGAACCCGATCTCACCGCGGAGTTGGCGGTCGACCAGAAAGGAGAGCACCTTCGCCCGCTCACCATACGGGCCGAAAAGGATGAAGGAAAAGCGAATCTCAGAATTCGTCTCGATGCGGAAAGCGATGTGCGGACCGGCGGGGCGGAGGAGTTTGAAATTCCTTTAAAGCCCTCTGCCACGGGCCAGACGTTTGCCTCCGTGCAGAAGGAAAACGGGTTGGAGATTTCCCTGCCGGAGATCGGGACTGCCCGTGAATTGAAGGTCCGGGTTAACCCCGGCCTTCTGGGAGCAGCCCTGAATGCCGCGAATTTTCTTGTCGCTTATCCATATGGGTGCACCGAACAGCTCGTTCACGGCACGATTCCGAACCTCGTACTGATGAAGATCGTGAAGAAAGCCGGCATCCCGGCCGCTCAGCTTGGCCCGCTCGGTGAGAACCTGGTAAAAGCCGAAAGGAACGCGGAACTCGGCATCAAGAAGATCAGGCTGAATCAAAAGGAAAATGGTGGCTTCGGGCTCTGGCCAGGAGACTCACCTTCTTTCTCGGCAACCGTCACCGCGGTATATGCTCTCAAGTTCGCCAATGAACTCAGGGTCGAGGGCGCCCAGACGGCATACAACCGCGGCGTTAACTGGCTGTCCGAGCAGGTGGAGAAAGGATATTCGGAGCAAGCCTGGATGCGGGGATACGGTCTTTCGAGACTGGCCGAACTCAAGGTGTATCCCGAACCATGGGCGGCGCAGATCGAGTTCATCGAGGCGCTCCGGGCCGACCCCGACCCGGCGATACCGGACCTGATCTACGGAATGAGGATTTTTGCCGTGGCTAAAGAACGCGACTGGGGCCGGTTCGCAGTCAGGTACAAAAATACGGTGGTGAAGCAGGAACTGGCGGACAAATTGCGGGAAAAACTCGGGCAGCTTGAATCGCCGGATTTCGAAAGGCTTGCCAAAGAGAATACGGAATCGCTCCAGGCCCTCGGTTTCGGTTTTGGTGCTCCGTACCTCGTCTCGGCCGCGATGGGGACGCTGGATGACAACGGAATGCTTACTCCTGAGCTGGAAAAGAAGCTTAAACGAATCATCCTCTCATATCTGAAAAACGGACGTTGGGGCTCCACCTTTGATACGGCCCAGGTCATCCTGAACTGCAAGGGGGTGCTCGGCAGGGAAGCAGCCGCATTTGCCGCTGAACGCGAGGCGAAATCCAGGACCATCCTGGTACGGGGAAAGGACGGGCAGGAGCTTGGAGTGCTCAACCCGATCCCGGCCGGGTATTTCGGGTCGTTCCGGAACCCCGCGCCTTTGGAGAACCTGTCCCTGCTCAGCCTGGAAGGCATGAAAGACGATGAGGTTTCAAGTGCGACAGTCGTTGCCGACATCCCTTTTCCCGCCGTACAACCGCAATCGCGCGGCATTACCATCGAGAGGACTTTCCTCAAGATAGTGCCGGCAGGGAGCGAGATGCTCGATCTTTCGCGCCCCCTAAAGCGGGGAGATCTCGTGGTGAGTGAGATTCGCGTGCGCCGGCCGCGGGTAGACGCATCCAGTTCCAATCCGGGCAACTTCATCGTGGTTGAAGATGGCGTGCCCTCTCTCGCGAACGCAGTGCAGGAAGATGAGAAATACCTCGCGGATGCGAAGCTGCAGCCGGCGGACGATACCTACTGGTCCACAATAAAGGAGACCCAGCGCCATCCCGATAAGACGGTTCGAATCGCCGAGCTGCGCCCGGGCGGTGAAATGAAAATCTACCAGGTGTGGCAGGTCGGCTTTTCGGGAAAAGCATCGATACCACCCGCCCGTGTTTTCGATATGTATGATGAAGACCTGTGGGGGAATACCGGGGCCATTGAGCTGCTCGTGGAGTAGCCTGTCATGATGTCTTTTCTCGGGTCGGTTTTCAGGTCCGTGTTTTTGTTCGAAATGGGGGCTGCAATTATACTTTTCGGCTCTCTGATGCACGATCCACGGATCGAGTTGTACGGGACCGAGGCGCTCCGGGAGCTTCGGACACTTGGGTATCGCGTCCCCGCGAATTCCGATCCGATCAGGGTTTATCCCGCCGATGGGCCGGATCTGAAACACCTGGAAGCAGGTGGATGGCGGCCGGGTGTAATTTCGTTGAGGCCCGATCCACTGGGAACTCTGGGTCCGAAGACCTATTTTCGGCACGAGTTGATGCATGAGGCCAGCTTTCGTTCCTGTTACGGAAAGCTGCCGTTGTGGGCCGAGGAGGCCGCGGCCGTCGACTTCAGCGGAGAGCTTGCGGGGGTCGCTCAGCCAGCCGAGATTCCCACCGGGGAACTGGAACATCTAAGGGAAAAGATTCGCATCGGGGCGCCGTTCGATGCCCGTGCCTGGCTTACCCTCAAGCTGCTCATCGCTGCTCATGGCTGGCCACGGGAACCGTGCGCCATCTCGAAAGAAATCCAAAAGCTGGTCTCGCCTCCACCCGTACCCGTTGATGCCATCTTCAGCGCGGTTGTCATCAGCGTCGCTTCCGGGCGAATCCTTGAATCAAAAGGCGATTTGCAGGGTAGATATCCTCCGGGGTCGCTGCTGAAAATACCTTATGCTGCTTCCCTCGGTGGTGAGCAGGACGAAACCCTTGCCGACGAACTCTCAAAAAGTGATACTGGCAAGCTTCTTGAAAGAAAAAGCAAGCTGGATCAGGCGGCATTCTCGCGGCTTCTCTCTCCGGCTGGTGATTCCAACCTTCTCCGCGCTCTCCAGGCGCGAGCCGGGACCGAGAGCGTTCGTGACGAAAAATTCATCAGGACTTGCCTGGGAGAACGGGATGAAGAGGGCGGTTTCCCTTTTCAGGCGAATCTGCCCGAATTAGCCCTGGTGATGCGCTCATCCCTTCTCTATCGCCCGGATGCCTTTCCGGGACTATCGCGCAATGGGTTCAGCGAAGGCACCACACTCTACCGGGAATCACTCCGGGACAGGAAAACCCTCGAAAAACTCCACGCAATCGCAAAGACGGGAACGGTATCCGACGGACGCGGGAACCCCATCGTCGGTCATCTCATGGTGGCCTGGCCGGCGGAAAACCCGGTATATCTCGCCGTATTCCGCATAGTCGGTGGCGGCGGTGCATCGAGCCTGTGGCGTGCCGTGCAATTCCTGGAAAAATGGTCTGCCGTGCATCCCGTCGGGGAGGCGGACGCAAGGGTTACCCTCATGACCCTGACGCCTCATGATTCCTGGGAGATCATCAACGAGAGCACCGGGTTTGACAGAATCGGCCCGGACGGCTGGAGGCATCAGGTCAGCACCCGTGGGAAATTCCGAATCCTTTCCTCCGCGAAGGGAAGCAGAACCGAGAGGTTCGTTTCAGGCATCCTGGAGGTGAATCCGGACCGCTCAAGGCTGGTTCTCAAGACCGACCTGGAAAGTTATGTCGATGCGGTGCTCTCATCAGAGGCACGGGACCTCGGGGGTGAGGCAACCGAGGCTATGCGGGCCGTTATCGCCTGGAACACGATTCATGGCCGGTTCAGGCATCCGGAAACCCGCTCTGTTTGCGATTCCACGCACTGCATGGTGTTCATGGGAGACTATGGTGAGCCGTCAAAGCGGAGCGGAAAGACTCGATTCGAACTGATCCGCCTGTTGGACGATATTGCCGCCGAACGGGGGCTGGAATGGCTGCCGTTTTCAAAAGGAGGCGCCGAGGCTTGGGAGGTGCGCATACCGCAACCGGAAGCGGCCAGAATCACCGGTGAATCGGCGTTGCTCGACATTCGGAGGGAAAGAACGAGGAGCGGAGCTGTTTCCATTCATCTCTACTATGAGGAAGGGGAGGAGAAGGTCCCCTGCGATCTCTTTCGGCTAAGGATGAAAATGCCATCCTGCCCGGAGACAATTGCATATAATGCCGGCAATAACGAGTGGGTTTTCAGGGGCACGGGACAGGGCCATGGCCAGGGGCTGTCCGTCGAAAGAACCCGAGAGCTTTCGAAATCCGGGTTCTCGGCAGTCCAGATCCTTAAAGATGCCTATTCCTCCCAACCTCGGGTATACTGAGACGCCGGCTCCGTGATAAGCTTCTCCACCGTTTCGGCATTCATCTGGCGCATCGCGGCATCCCACCCTTGCCGCTCTTAGACCGTTTCATGCATTAAGGGATCTCGATGTCCTTTCTTGGCGTCCCCCATGGGGGAGGCCCCGAAAACCTGGTTTGAAGCCCAGGCGCGCGAAGCATCCCATTCTGAAAACCTTCGCGGGGGCAACTCGACGCGGAGCGACCCGGCCCTTGCCGAACTGAGCCCCTCAAGTGCTATCCGTGCAAAGTGTATGGGGCGTGAGCGGGGGGAAGCCGTCCCCGAGAAGCTCTAATACTAATCTGCGTTCGAGAGGATATACCCCCGTTCGCCCTGAGGTATCGAAGGGTAGAACGGGTCAATTCTGAACGGCATCTTCAATTTAGGGATAGACTCATCTTGAACGCAACTCCGTATAACTTCTGGCCGGGTGGCTTTTGCCGATCTGACGGTAGACGATAACTCTGGTATCTCCGAGCCTTTGGTTCAACACAATAGAGCTGAAAACATGAAAGTTTCCCTTTTCCTCACCTGTACCGCCGACCTGTTGTACCCTGCCTCCGCGCTCGCCTGCGTCAGGGTCCTCGAGGCTTTGGGCGTGGAAGTAGACTTCCCGCGTCTTCAAACCTGTTGCGGCCAGCCCTGGTTGAACACCGGGCATCCGGATGGTGCGAGGCGCCTTGCCCTCCATTTCCTGGAGATCTTCGAGAATGCCGACACTGTCGTGGCGATCAGTTCCTCGTGCGCGGATACGGTCCGGAACCATTATGCCGATCTCTTCCCCGACTCTCCTGAACTCCGGTACCGGATGGAAGCTGTCGGCAAGAGGACATTCGAATTCTGTGAATATCTGTATAAGATTCTAAAATTACGAAGTATTCCCGCACACCCCCGGTCCTGTGCGACCACATATCATTCGAGTTGCCGAACGCTGAGAGGCATCGGATTGCGCGGCGTTGCCGAAGGATACCTGGCGCGGATGTTCGGCGATGATTTCATTCCGCTTTCTGAAAGTGAAACCTGCTGTGGATTTGGGGGAAGCTTCAGCATCAAGCTCCCTGAGATATCCGGGCGGCTCATGGCTGACAAACTGCGGAACATAGAAGCGACAGGCGCTTCCCAGGTCACCACCCTGGACCTGAGCTGCCTCACTCATCTTGCTGCCGGTGCCGAGCGGCTCGGTCTCGGGCGAATCCGTTTCCTCCACCTGGCCGAACTCATGGCGGATGTGGTGACGAAGTGAAGGCAAAAGCACGGACCAGAATCACGTGAGACAGCGCGGATAAGGAAGCGTTGCGAAGGGTTTTCGGAAGATGCATGAGAGGCCTCACAATTTTCGAATAGCGTCTGCATCGGCTGTCACCGACGAAGTCCTGAGGGCAGCCATCCGCAAGACTGCTGATAGCCTGCTTTCCAGGAGAGCCTCCTGCACCGCCGATTACCCCGGTTTCGAGGAACTCCGGGATTGGGGGCGTTCCCGCAAATTGGAAGTATCGGGAAGGCTTGAGCAATATGCCCGTGAATTCGCGGATCGGGTGGAAGCGGCCGGTGGGAAAGTCCATTTTGCGCGTGATGCCGCCGAGGCAGTGGCGATTATTGTGCGTTTAGCCCGGGAACGTGGGGCTCGCACTGCGGTTAAATCGAAATCGATGACTGCCGAGGAGATCTCCCTTAATGAAGCCCTGTCGCGGGCCGGGGTCACCGTTACCGAAACCGATCTCGGAGAGTTCATTATTCAGCTTGCGGGCGAAAGGCCCTCCCACGTCCTTGCTCCCGCAATTCACAGGAATCGTGCCCAGATTGCCGAATTGTTTCACCAGACTATAGGTACTCCGACCGACCTCGATGTGAAGGATCTGGTGCGCGCCGCCCGCGCTGCGCTTCGTCAGCGATTCCTCACGGCGGATCTGGGGATCACGGGAGGGAATTTTGCCGTTGCCGAAACCGGCACCCTCGTGCTCGTGACAAACGAAGGAAATGGCAGGATGACCACGTCGCTTCCCCCCGTCCATATAGCGGTTGTGGGAATCGACAAGATAATTCCAAGGATTTCCGATCTCCCCGGGTTTCTCACACTGCTCACACGCTCTGCTTCGGGGCAGCCGATATCGAGCTATGTCTCGATCATAACGGGTCCGCGGAAGCAGGGTGAAGAGGAAGGACCCGAAGAGCTTCATGTGGTGCTTCTCGATAATGGCAGATCGCCTCTGGCCCGAGGCCCCTTTCGAGAGATACTCCACTGCCTCCACTGCGGAGCCTGCCTCAATCATTGTCCCGTCTACCGGGCAGTGGGCGGACATGCCTACGAATCGGTGTATCCGGGACCAATGGGGGACGTGCTCTCGCCTCTTCTGTGGGGAATGGAGACTTATCCCGATCTGCCCGATGCCTGTACCCTTTGCGGGCGTTGCGCCGAAGCATGTCCGGTCAGGATACCGCTTCCGGAGTACCATCGTAAGTTGCGCATCCTTCGCGCCCGGGGACAGGTCCGCCTGACGCTCGCTGCCGGAGTCTCCGCCGCCGCGGCCGCGAACCCATCTCTCTATCGAACGGGGTTAGGCATCCTTCGGCAAATACTGATAGATGGCCGGGAACTGTTTAATGGAGAGTCGATAGGTGCCATGGAGAACTGGATGATCTGCCGGAATCCGCCGCGGCCCCGAAAGGGACCGGCTTTTCGCGCCTGGTGGCGTGAAAGGGAAAGAAAGCGATCATGAGCGGATCAGAGGTGTTGCGGTGCTACGTTCGTATGGCCCAAACCGCCGGGACCGAGGTCGAAATCGTGAAGGCAGATGATCTCGCCGATCGTCTTGGTTCGATCCTTTCCATGCCCCGCGCGGAGTTGTGTGGCGCGGGCGATTCCGTACACTGTCCAGCCGGTACATCATCGCCATCGGCCCGAGTTGCCGCCATCCCCGCTTTCGGCTGGCCGGAGGAATTGCTCCGGCGAATAAAAGCGGTCCTCAAGTCGGCGGGCTATGGGATCACGACACCATATATAGAATCCGGGCGATTCAGATGGAACAGGGATCAGTTGGCAAAGGCTTCAGTCGGAATAACCTTCTGTTCCGCATTCCTGGCGGATACCGGGAGCATCGTGATGCCTTCCGGTCCCGGTCTGGGAAGCCTGGCGGGCCTTTTACCGAAGATCCATATCGTACTCAGCCATGCGGAAGGATGCCGGGAGAGCCTGGTGGAATATCTCAGCGAAGACGGTTTTTCCCTGCCCTCTCGACTCACGTTGGTTTCCGGTCCGAGCCGAACCGGCGACATAGAAGCCGTCATGACTACCGGTGTGCACGGCCCCGGCAGGGTCCTTCACCTCATTATCGAAGGGGAATGGGCGGTGAAGTTCATTTCCGCATGATTGGAGCTGCATTCATTAAGAAACGTCCCCGCCAACTTCCATTCAAAGGTACTGGTCCGAAAGCTCGGTTATAAGCTTCTCGATCTGGCCCCCGTCTCCTCCGAAAGTTCATTCGTCACGGATTCGTACCGCTGCCTCATC
>JBDKTY010000081.1:0-108737 GCA_039679945.1 Syntrophobacter sp.
TCTTCCTCAACAAGGTCGACATGGTCGATGACCCCGAGTTGATCGAACTGGTCGAACTCGAGCTCCGTGAGCTGCTCACGAAGTACAAGTTCCCCGTAGACGATATCCCCATCATCCAGGGATCCGCCCTGAAGGCGCTGGAAGCCGAGAGCCCGGATGCCGAAGAGGCCAAGTGCATCTTCGAACTCATGGAAGCCATCGATGCCTACGTTCCCGATCCGGTCCGCGACATCGACAAGCCTTTCCTGATGCCCATAGAAGACGTTTTCTCGATCTCCGGCCGCGGCACGGTTGTTACCGGCCGTGTTGAGCGCGGGCAGATCAAGGTGGGCGAGGAAGTGGAAATCGTAGGGTTCCGTCCGACGTTCAAGACCGTTTGCACCGGCGTTGAAATGTTCAGGAAGACCCTGGACTCCGGCCAGGCGGGTGACAATGTCGGCGTGCTCCTGCGCGGCACCAAGCGCGATGAAGTAGAGCGCGGCCAGGTTGTGGCAAAACCCGCATCGATTACTCCGCATACGAAATTCAAGGCGGAAGTATATGTTCTGAAAAAGGAGGAAGGCGGGCGTCACACCCCATTCTTCCCCGGCTACCGGCCGCAGTTCTATTTCAGAACGACTGACGTGACCGGCGTCATGACGCTTCCCGAAGGGGTAGAGATGGTCATGCCCGGTGACAACATCAGTTGCGAGGTCTCGCTTATCACCCCTGTTGCCCTCGAAAAGGAACTGCGCTTCGCCATTCGTGAAGGCGGGCGTACCGTTGGCGCCGGGGTTCTAACAGAAGTTGTGAGTTAATCTAATCTGTAACAGGATAAACCGGAGCTTGCCCGGCTCCGGTTGTCTATTTGATAGGAACGAACGGATATGGTGACGAACCAGAGAATTCGCATCCGCCTGAAGGCATACGATCACAAGTTGCTGGACCAGTCCACCAACGAGATCGTCATGACGGCCAAGAAGACCGGAGCGCGTGTTGCGGGACCCATCCCGCTCCCGACTAAAATCAATCGCTATACCGTGCTGCGGTCTCCGCACGTGGACAAGAAGTCGCGCGAGCAGTTCGAGATACGTGTTCACAAGCGCCTGATCGATATTCTGGAACCGACCCAGCAGACCGTCGATTCGCTTATGAAACTGGACCTATCCGCCGGCGTCGATGTCGAAATCAAGCTTTAGGATCTCAGGCGGCAGTCTCAGCGAAAGAGAGTACGCATCATGATTAACGCTATTATTGGACGCAAGCTCGACATGACCCAGATTTTCGCCGCGGACGGCAGCGTCTATCCGGTCACACTGGTTCAAGCCGGGCCATGCACGATAACCCAGGTGAAGACGCCGCACAACGACGGATACTCTGCCCTTCAGATCGGGTTCGGCCCGAAGAAGGCAAAGAACGTCACCAAGCCGCTCAAGGGCCACCTCGACAAAGTCGGCAAGGGCTACTTCGAGGTACTGCGTGAAATACCGGTGGCAGACACCGGCGAACACGCCGCCGGTGAGCAGATCCTTGCGGACATATTCGAAATCGGCGAACACATCGACGTGATCGGAACGAGCAAAGGCAAGGGCTTCGCCGGCACGATCAAGCGGTGGAACTTTCAGCGCGGCCCCGATGGTCATGGCTCCAAGAACATACGGGAGCCGGGTTCGACCGGTATGGCCACCTACCCTGGTCGAGTCATCAAGGGTAAGAGACTACCCGGCCAGATGGGCAACAAGCGCGTAACGGTTCTCAATCTCAAGGTCGTTGACGTGCGTCCCGAAGAGAACCTCATTCTGGTTCACGGCGCTATTCCAGGCTCCAAGAATGGAATAGTCATCATCCGCAAGACCAACCGGGTTAAATAATCGCTCCGGAAGCGGAAATAGATTTTTGGGGATTACGATGCCAACTGTTGATGTTTTTAACCTGAACCGTGAAGTGACGGGCCAGCTCGAACTGAGTGACGCCATTTTTGGTGTGCCTGTCAAACCTCATGTATTGCATGAGGTTGTAGTCTATCAACTGGCGAAGCGCCGGGCGGGAACGGCAAATACCAAGGGCCGGAGCGATGTTTCCGGCGGCGGTAAGAAGCCATGGCGGCAGAAAGGCACCGGGCGCGCCCGTGCCGGAACCAGCCGCTCCCCTGTGTGGCGTGGCGGCGGCACCATTCATGGTCCGCACCCCAGGGACTACGACATGCGTCTGCCGAAGAAAGTCCGGCGAATCGCCCTGAAGATGGCCCTTAGCCAGAAGATCATCGACAACGGTTTCACGGTCCTGGATCAGTTCACTCTCGAGAGGATCAAGACGAAGGATTTTGCCGCGATTCTCAATCGGTTCGAGCTTAAGAAGACCCTGGTCGTCATACCCGAACACGATGAGATGATAGTCAAGTCCGCCCGTAACATTCCGAACGTGAAGATTCTCCGTACGGCCGGCCTCAATGTCTACGATCTTCTGAACTACCATGCCGTCATCCTCAGCAGGGACTGCATCGGCAAGATAGAGGAGGCGCTGGCATGAAGCGGACATCATTTGACATCTTAAAACGCCCCATGGTCACCGAAAAGAGCACTGTCGAAAAAGACGCACGCAACAAGCTCTGCTTCGAGGTCGACCTCCGCGCCAACAAAATCCAGATCAAGGAAGCGGTCGAAAAGATTTTCAAGGTGGATGTGCTCGACGTTGCCACAATATCCATGAAGGGCAAGAAGAAACGAGCGGGCCGCTTTTTTACTACGCTTCCAGACTGGAAAAAAGCCATCGTCACGATCAAGCCCGGCCAAAGGGTCGAATTTTTTGAAGGCGCTTAGGCAGGAGAGGATAAAGTAAAATGGGAATCAGGAAAGTGAAGCCGACGTCCGCCGGCCGTCGGTTCCAGACTTATGCCACCTTCGAGGAAATCACGACCGATACGCCGGAGAGAAGTCTCCTTCAGCCGCTTCGCAAAACCGGCGGCCGAAACAACTCCGGACGCGTCACCGCCTGGCAGAAGGGCGGCGGGCACAAGCGGCGCTATCGCATAATTGACTTTAAACGTAACAAAGAAGGCATTCCCGCCAAGATTGCCAGTATCGAATACGATCCCAACCGCTCGGCAAACATCGCCCTCCTCCATTATGTGGACGGCGAGAAGCGCTACATCCTGGCTCCCGTGGGCATCAAGGTAGGCGACCAGGTCATGACCGGCCAGGAAGCCGACATCAAACCCGGCAACTGCCTGAAGCTGGCAAACCTCCCGCTCGGTACCGTCGTCCACAACATCGAGATGCGCCCAGGCAAGGGCGGTCAGCTTGCCCGCTCCGCCGGCACCAGCGCGCAGCTTATAGCGCGCGAGGGAAAGAACGCGACTTTGCGTATGCCCTCCGGCGAAATGCGGATGCTTTCGGTAGAGTGCAAGGCCACCATCGGCCAGGTTGGGAATATCGAACACGAGAACATATCGCTCGGCAAGGCAGGCCGGACCCGCTGGTCCGGTGTAAGACCGCACGTTCGCGGCGTTGCCATGAACCCGGTTGACCATCCCATGGGTGGTGGTGAAGGCAGAAGCTCCGGCGGCCGTCATCCCTGCACGCCCTGGGGCGTTCCCACGAAGGGCTATCGCACGCGCAAACCGAAACAGAGCGATAAATACATACTACATCGCCGCAAGTAAGGTCTTAACGGCGGCATTCGATTCGTTATTCGCCCGGTGTGATCCCCATCCCGGATATCCCGGACATGGTGTGAAGCCGGCCCGAGGATGCGCTACAGGAGGAAACAGGTGCCTCGCTCATTAAAAAAAGGGCCATTTGTCGATGACCATCTCATCCAAAAGGTCGTCAAGGCCAGAGATACCGGTGACAGGAAAGTAATCAAGACATGGTCACGCAGGTCCACCATTCTTCCCGAGTTTGTCGGGGTAACCCTTGCCGTTCACAACGGTAAGAAGTTCATTCCGGTGTTCGTGAGTGAGAACATGGTTGGGCACAAACTGGGTGAGTTCTCGCCCACGCGTACTTTTTACGGCCATGCCGGTGATAAAAAGTCCAAAGTCAAAGGGAAGAAATAATGGAAGTCAGAGCCGTTAGCAAGTACCTGCGGGTCTCCGCGCAGAAGACCCGGCTCGTCGCGGATATGGTCAGGGGCAAGAGCGTCGCGGACGCGCTGGTTCTTCTCAGGTTTACGCCGAAAAAGAGCGGGCGACTCATAACCAAGACGCTTCGCTCAGCCATTGCGAACGCTGAAAGCGCCCATACTCTTGAAGCTGACAACCTTTTTATCAAGACCATAATGATTGACCAGGGGCCGCGGCTCAAAAGGTTTCGCCCGAGGGCAATGGGACGGGCTACCCGAATCATTAAGCCTTCCAGTCATATTACGATCGTGTTGGCTGAAAAATAGTCGCCCCTTGGTTATAATTAAGAGTTTTCACTGAACATCAGGAAAGCAATAGCACCCTTACGGAGGTGAAGTTTGGGACAGAAAGTTCATCCTACCGGATTTCGGCTTGGAGTCATAAAGACTTGGGATTCGAAGTGGTTTGCCACTAAAGACTACTCCAAGCTAGTTTTCGAGGATCGTAAGATCCGGGACTATCTCAAAGACCGGCTTTTTCACGCGGGGATTTCCAAGGTCGAAATCGAACGCGCAGCCAACAAGGTCAAAATCCGGATCCACACCGCGCGACCCGGGATCGTCATCGGGAAGAAAGGCGCCGAGATCGAAGTGTTGCGCCGCGACCTCGAACGCAAGTTCAAGAGGGAGGTTCTCATTGACATCCAGGAAGTGCGCCGTCCCGAGCTTGATTCCGTTCTTGTCGCCGAAAATATCGCCCTGCAGCTTGTACGGCGGGTAGCTTTCCGCCGCGCGATGAAGCGCGCTGTCAGTTCCGCCCTCAAGTTCGGCGCCAAGGGAGTCAGGGTTGCCTCGGCCGGGCGGCTTGGCGGCGCTGAAATGGCGCGGCGCGAATGGTACCGCGAAGGCCGGGTTCCCCTTCACACTCTGCGTGCCGACATTGACTACGGCACGGCCCTGGCCCGGACAACCTACGGCATCATCGGCGTAAAAACCTGGATATTCAAAGGCGAAGTCCTCCCTTAAGAAGGGCTTGTCTTTTTGCTTTTTGATTTTGGCCGGATTATAGGGCAGCCTGTCTTCCCCACTCCGACCCCGATAGTACCGGGAGAATTGCAATGCTAGCGCCTAAAAGAGTCAAGTTTAGAAAAGTTCAAAAGGGCCGCATGAACGGGACGGCCTTCCGGGGCAGCGATATCAGCTTCGGCGATTTCGGGCTTAAAGCCCTTTCGCCCGGTTATGTCACCGCCCGGCAAATAGAGGCGGCTCGCGTCGCCATCACCCGGCATGTCAAGCGCGGCGGGAAGGTCTGGATACGCATCTTCCCCGATAAACCCTTCACCAAAAAGCCGGCTGAAACCCGCATGGGTAAAGGTAAAGGCTCGCCCGAAGGCTGGATGGCCGTTGTCAAACCGGGTAGAATTCTCTACGAGATCAAGGGTGTAACCGAAGCTGTCGCCCGCGAAGCGCTCAACCTCGCCGCGCACAAGCTTCCATTGCCCACACGTTTCGTTTCAAGACAGGATGTATTATGAAAGCAGGCGCTTTGCGTGATATGACCCGGGACGAGATGCTTCAGAAGCTCACGGAGCTTAACGAGGCGCAGTTTAACCTCAAATTTCAGCAGGCTACCGGACAACTGGAAAACACCGCGCAGATCCCCAAGAACAGGAAAGACATCGCGAGGATCATGACTGTTTTGTCCGAACTGGACAAGAAAGCCGAAGCATAGGGAGTCATCACCATGGAAGAACAGAAAACGCTCAGGAAGACTCGTGTCGGCACGGTCATGACCAATAAGATGGACAAGACAGTCGTTGTCATGGTCGAACGGCTTATTCAGGATAGCAAATACCGCAAGTTCGTCAGACGCCGCAACACGTTCAAGGCCCATGATGCCCAGAATGCCTGTTCGGTCGGCGACCGCGTATTGATCGAAGAGAGCAGACCTATCAGCAAGGAAAAGCGCTGGCTGGTCGTCAAGATACTGGAAAAGGCGGCCGTCTAACCGCAGTTGCGGCACGCGCTTTGATCGCCCTGGCCGCACGTTCAAGAGAAACGGTGGAGTAACCAATGATTCAGTCGGAAACTCAATTGAATGCCGCTGACAATTCCGGCGCCAAGCGGCTCTATTGCATCAAGGTGCTTGGCGGTACCCGCCGGCGCTATGCTTCCGTTGGGGACATTATTGTTGTCTCCGTCCAGGAAGCCATTCCCAACGCGAAGGTCAAAAAGGGCGACGTGCTCAAGGCTGTTGTCGTGCGAACCAGCAAGGAAGTCAGGCGGCCGGACGGCTCCTACATCAAGTTCGACGATAATTCGGCGGTACTTATCAATGCGGCAAGAGAACCGATCGGCACTCGAATTTTCGGACCGGTCGCCAGGGAACTGCGGGCAAAGCAGTTTATGAAAATTATCTCGCTCGCTCCGGAAGTTCTTTAGCGGCAAAGGACTTTACGATGAAATATCAGGAATTCAATATCAAGAAGAACGATATGGTTTCGGTTATTACCGGAAAGGACAAGGGGAAGAGCGGCAAGGTTCTGCGTGTAATCCCCAAGAAAGACCGGGTTATCGTGGAAAAGATCAACATGATCAAGCGCCACATGAAACCCAACCAGCAAACCAGGCAGGGTGGAATTCTCGAAAAGGAATCCCCCATCCATATCTCAAACCTCATGCTCATTTGTTCCAAATGCACGGACCCGACCCGGGTGGGCCATAAAACCGTCGATGACAAGAAAGTGCGCTTCTGCAAGAAGTGCCAGGAAGTCATTGACTGAGAACGTCCACTAGGAAGGCGGGATTGGAGGAAAAATGGCGCTACTGCGAGATAAATACACAGGGGAGATCATTCCCCAGCTCCAGGAGAAGTACAAATACAAAAGCCCGATGCAAATCCCGAAGATGACCAAGGTCATCATCAACATGGGGCTTGGTGAAGCGATCCAGAATATCAAGATTCTCGATTCCGCGGCCGCCGAACTGACCCAGATCGCTGGGCAGAAGCCGGTTATCACCCGTGCGCGCCAAAGCATCGCGGCATTCAAGCTCAGGAAGGGAATGCCCATCGGATGCATGGTTACCCTTCGCGGCGATCGGATGTACGAGTTTTTTGACAAGCTGGTCAATGTCGCACTGCCGCGCGTCCGCGATTTTCGCGGCGTTTCCAACAAAGCGCTCGACGGCAGGGGCAACTATACGCTCGGCATCAAAGAGCAGATCATTTTCCCTGAAATCGATTACGACAAGATCGATAAAATCAAGGGAATGAACATAACCATCGTTACCACCGCCAAAACCGACGATGAGGCCAGAACACTTCTGGCGCTCATGGGAATGCCTTTCAGGCGCTGATAAGGAGGCCTCCTTTGGCTAAGAAGTCACTCATTGCAAAATCGCAACGTACTCCCAAATTCAAGGCGCGCGCCTATAACAGGTGCCCCATCTGCGGACGGCCCCGTGCTTACATACGTAAGTTTGGAATCTGTCGCATTTGCTTCCGCAACATGGCCTTGAAAGGCGAGTTACCCGGTGTGGTCAAGGCAAGCTGGTAACAACCGCAGCGGCAGGACCGGAAGGAGCACATAAGAAAATGGTATCGGATCCAATCGGCGATTTGCTGAATCGTATCCGGAATGCTCAGAAAGCACGATTCGACAAGCTGGACATCCCTGCTTCCCGGATCAAGGCGAACCTGTGCCGCATTCTGAAAGAAGAAGGATACATCAAGAACTATAAGTTTATAAGAGACGACAAGCAGGGCGTTCTCAGAGTGCACCTCAAGTATGGTGAAAGCCGCGACGGCGCGCTCACGGGAGCACGGCGAGTCAGCCGCCCCGGGCGCCGGATCTATGTCGGCCACGAGGATATTCCCCGTGTCATGAACGGCATGGGCATCTCCATCATCTCCACTTCCCGGGGGGTCATGACTGACAGGCAGGCCCACAAGGAAAGAGTTGGCGGAGAAGTACTCTGCGCCGTCTGGTAGATTGTTTGCGTTTCCTTTGAAATTTATGAAGGAGTATTGGCATGTCACGGGTGGGTAAATTGCCCATAGCGTTACCGAAGGGCGTAAGCGTTTCCTTCGCGGATTCCGTTATCTCGGTCAAAGGCCCTAAGGGCTCCCTGGCGCGGTCTATACCGACCGCCATCGAACTCCATATTGGCGCCGAGGTTCTCGAGTTCAAGAGAAAAGACGAATCCAATGAGACCCGCTCGCTCCACGGCCTGGTTCGGGCGCTGGTCAGCAACATGGTGCGCGGTGTGAGCGAGGGCTTCGTAAAAGGCCTCGAAATTCAGGGGACGGGTTACCGCGCGGAAGCGCAGGGAAACAATCTTAACCTTGCCCTGGGATATTCGCATCCTATTTCGTTCCCATTGCCCGATGGAATCAAGGCCTCCGTCGATAAGGCAAATGTCATCCGCCTGGAAGGCATTGACGCCGAGGTCCTTGGCGAGACCGCCGCCAGGATTCGCGCCTTGAGACCGGCCGAGCCGTATAAGGGCAAGGGCATCCGCTACGCAGGCGAGCATATTCACCGCAAGGTCGGTAAGACCGGTTCTAAGAAGTAGGATTCGGAGGGATCTCAAATGACTGGAAAGACAAACCCGCGTGATGTTGCCCGTCTTAAACGCAAGAAGCGCATAAGAAGGAAAGTTGAAGGAACCGAGCAGCGTCCGAGGCTGACGGTTTTCCGTAGCGATAAGCATATTTACGCGCAGATAGTTAACGACGAAAACGGCGCGACCCTGGTATCGGCCTCTTCCCTTTCCCCGGAATACAAGGAAATGGAACAGATCAAGGGTAAGGTGGCCGCGGCCAAGCGAGTCGGCGAACTCGTCGCCGGCAAGGCCCTTGAAAAGGGTATCGCGAAGGTTGTTTTCGACCGCAATGGCTTCATCTATCACGGGCGCATAAAGGCTCTCGCCGACGCCGCCCGCGAGAAGGGGCTCGATTTTTAATTCTTTCGCAGATCGGAGGCAGTCAAATTGATAGCTGTGGAATCAAGCCAGCTTCAGTTAATCGACAAGGTGGTCCATATAAGCCGCGTGGCCAAGGTTGTTAAAGGTGGCCGGCGCTTTTCGTTCAGCGCTATCGTTGTAGTCGGTGACGGCAACGGCCGGGTCGGTTACAGCTTGGGAAAAGCGAACGAAGTCCCGGAAGCTATTCGCAAGGGAATGGAATCGGCTAAGCGCGGCATGGTGCTGGTGCCGATACGCAATACCACGATACCACACGAGGTGCTGGGCGAATTCGGCGCATCCTCGGTCGTTCTCAAACCGGCATCCCCCGGAACCGGCGTTATAGCGGGCGGCGCGGTGCGCGCGATCATGGAAGCGGCCGGCATTCATAACATCCTGACCAAGTGCATCGGCTCCAGGAATCCGCACAACGTGGTGAAGGCCACCGTCGAGGGCCTGAAAAAACTCCGTAGCGCCGAGCAAGTCTCCAAGATCAGGGGAAGAAACATACTGGAAGATCAGGCCTAAAGTTTTGCTCCTCCTGTGTCCCGTGAGCGAAAGTGGCCTGACCTCCTGGAACGGACCGGGACCCTTCGGCCCTGCCGGGCTTCGAGGTTAGCTTTGGTCTTTATCCTACGAATAAAGTGACAGGTGCAAAATGGCAAAGCCGATTGAAGTCAAACTGATTCATAGTCCGATTGGGCGCCCCGAGAAGCATCGCAAGATTCTGGTAGCCCTCGGGCTGACACGGATGCACAGGCCGGTGGACCTCTACAGTTCCCCGCACGTGCTCGGAGCCTTGAAAAAGGTTATTCATCTCGTCGAAATCAAAGAAAAATCGGAATAAAGAGAAACGGGGTTTTCTGATGAAACTCGGAGAACTGGCTCCTCCTCGCGGAGCCAAAAAGAATACAAAGCGCCTCGGACGTGGTTCGGGTTCAGGCCAGGGAATGACAGCCGGAAAGGGAACCAAGGGACAAAAAGCGCGCTCCGGCGGCGGAACGCCTCCGTGGTTCGAGGGCGGTCAGATGCCGCTCCAGCGCCGCACCCCAAAGCGTGGCTTTACTAACATATTCCGCAAGGAACTCAGTATAGTCAATGTCAAGGACATGCAGCGCTTTCCCGCGGGCAGCGAAGTCGGTCCCCTCGATCTCGTGAGCACAGGACTGCTCAAGAAAATCCCGCACGGCGTTAAACTGCTCGCAAACGGCGATGTCACTCAGGCCCTCACCGTGCGCGTCCATAAGGCCAGCGCCTCGGCCATTCAGAAGATAGAAGCTGCCGGCGGAAAAGTTGAACTTATACCGCTCAGGGAAGGAAAATAGAGCGTGCTTTCTGGCTTCACCAATATAGGAAGAATTCCCGAGCTGAAGCACCGCATTTTGATGACCCTGCTTTTGCTGGGTGTATATCGAATAGGCGCGCACATCCCCACGCCCGGCATAAACACCGCCGCGCTTATGGCCTATTTCCAGGCTGCGCAGGGCACTCTTCTCGGCCTTTTCGATATGTTTTCCGGCGGAGCCCTCAGCCATCTGTCCGTTTTTGCTCTTGGTATCATGCCCTACATCAGTGCGTCGATTATCCTGCAACTCCTGACCGTGGTGATTCCCACCCTGGAGCGCCTCAGCAAGGAAGGGGAAGCCGGACGGCGCAAGATCACGCAGTATACCCGTTATGGAACGGTCATTCTTAGTATCATACAGGGATTCGGCATAGCCGCCGGCCTCGAGGGCATGATGAGCCCCGGAGAAATTCCGGTGGTCCTCGCCACGGGCTGGAGCTTCCGGTTGATCACCGTCCTCACGCTGACCGCCGGCACCGCCTTTATCATGTGGCTCGGTGAGCAGATCACCGAACGCGGGATAGGAAACGGTATATCCCTGATCATATTCGCCGGTATCGTCGCGGGCATACCCAATGCCATTATCAGCACCACCAGGCTGGTGCAGACCGGCGAAATCAGTATTTTCATTCTTGTAGGCCTCGCCGTGATGATGCTGGCTGTCATCGCCTTTATCATCTTCATGGAACGAGGGCAGCGGCGTATACCAGTCCAATATGCCAAGAGGGTTGTCGGCAGGCGCGTCTATGGCGGCCAAAATACCCACATTCCCCTTAAAATCAACGCCTCCGGCGTTATTCCGCCGATCTTTGCCTCTTCCATCATCATGTTCCCGGCAACGGTCGCCAATTTCATTAACGTCCCATGGGTCAAGTCCGTCGCGGAGGCTTTAACCCCCGGCCATTGGGCGTACAGCATCATGTATGTGTTCTTTATCGTTTTCTTTTGCTTTTTCTACACGGCCATCGTTTTCAACCCCGTGGACGTGTCGGAAAATATGAAAAAATACGGTGGATTCATCCCCGGCATACGCCCCGGACGCCCCACGGCTGAATACATTGACAAAGTGCTCAGTCGCATAACACTGGGCGGCGCCGTATACATTTCCGCCGTATGCGTGCTTCCCACGGTACTTATCAGCAGATTCAGCGTGCCTTTTTATTTTGGTGGAACCGCTCTCCTGATCGTTATCGGTGTTGCTATGGATACGCTCGCTCAAATTGAAGCTCACATGCTGTCTCGCCACTACGAAGGTTTCTTGAAAAAAGGCCGCATAAAGGGTCGCCGTTAATCCGCCTCCCCCACTCGGCGGATATGAGGGCGGGATTTTTTTGAGACGATTTTCACCACAATGGAGGGCGAACAATGAATGTGATTCTTCTCGGACCCCCGGGAGCCGGCAAAGGAACCCAGGCCAAACGCCTCGTTGAAAAATACCATATTCCGCAGGTTTCCACCGGAGACATGCTCCGCGAAGCTCTCAAGGAAGGAACACCCCTTGGGCTGGAAGCCAAAAAGTATATGGATCAGGGCGGGCTGGTTCCCGACAGCGTTGTTATCGGGCTGGTTAAGGAGCGCATTCAGAAGCCTGACGCAAACAGTGGATATATGCTTGATGGTTTTCCCCGCACAGTCGGCCAGGCCGAAGCCCTGGACAAGATATTGGGAGAATTGGGGCAGAAGATCGATCACGTGATAAGCGTTGAGGTTCCGAACTCAGAGCTTCTCGGTCGTCTTACCGGACGGCGCACATGCCGGGCCTGCGGAGCCGGGTTTCATGTCCTGTTCGATCCTCCCAAAAAAGAGGGCGTCTGCGATAAGTGCGGCGGGGAGTTGTATCAAAGGTCCGATGATAACGAGGTAACAGTCCAGTCCAGACTGGAGACTTATGAAGCTCAGACCAAGCCTCTGATTGACTACTACACGGGCCAACAGAAGCTTCGCCGCATCAATGGTGTTGGCAAGATGGATGACATCCTGGCCCGCATACAGGCGGTATTGGGCTAGAAGGCAAGATTGTTGATTATATTAAGGTCACCTGCCGAGATAGAGAAAATACGGTATGCCTGCCAGACAGTGTCCGAGATTCTCAGGAAGCTGTCGGAGCATGTCAAACCCGGGATTACGACTTATGATCTCAACGCGCTGAGCGAAGAGATGGCCCGAAAGAAGAAAGCAACCCCGGCGTTTATGGGATACCACGGTTACCCCTATGCGCTGTGTACCTCCGTTAATGAACAGGTCGTCCATGGGATGCCCTCCAAGCATTGCCGTCTCAAGGATGGTGACATCATCAGCCTTGATTTCGGGGTTGTGGTGTCGGGATATTACGGCGATGCCGCGGTTACCCTGCCGGTGGGCCAGGTTTCCCATGAAGCGACCAGTCTTTGCGCCGTGACGGAAGCATCCCTGTACGAGGGGATCGCCCAGGCTATCGCGGGCAACAGGCTCTCCGATATTTCGCACGCGATACAGGTTTACGTGGAGGCGCGCGGTTTTTCAGTAGTTCGGGAATTTGTGGGGCACGGAATCGGCCAGCATTTGCACGAGAGCCCGCAAATCCCCAATTACGGCCCTCCCGGCAAGGGAGTGCGGCTTAAGCCCGGAATGGTGCTTGCGATCGAACCCATGATCAACAGCGGTGGTCCCGACGTTGAGATACTGGAGGACCAGTGGACGGCGGTGACGCTGGACCGGAAGCTGTCGGCGCACTTTGAACACACGGTGGCGATAACGCAAAACGGACCTGACATACTGACGCGGCTGGAATCTGCTTTACAATAGGTAATTTGGGACGTATAATAGAAAGTTCGCATCAAATATCTTTAAGGAGACGCCCATAGCATGGCCAAAGAGGATTCGATTGAAGTGGAAGGGACCGTGGTTGAGACCCTTCCCAATGCCATGTTCCGCGTGGAGCTGCCCAACGGCCATCGCATTCTTGCTCACATATCCGGAAAGATGCGCATGCATTTCATCCGCATTCTGCCCGGCGATAAGGTAACGGTGGAACTTTCTCCCTATGATTTAACTCGCGGCCGCATCACCTACAGGTCAAAATCGTAGCGGTTCTCCGCCCGGTTCGAGAAAGGAATTTACGCAAATGAAAGTGCGAGCATCGGTAAAGCGTATCTGCAGAAAATGCAAGATCATCCGGCGCCACGGAAATGTGCGCGTAATCTGTGAAAATCCCCGGCACAAGCAGCGCCAGGGCTAAGGGAGGAAAACATTGGCTCGTATAGCAGGCATCGACTTACCGAAGAACAAGCGCATCGAGATTGCGCTTACATATATTTACGGTATCGGAAGGCCTTCGTCGCAAAAGATCCTCGAGATGGCCAACATCTCGCGCGATACCAAAAGCGATGATCTTACCGACGCCCAGGTGAATGCGATCAGGCAGGTCATTGATACCCACTTCAAGGTGGAAGGCGACCTACGCTCCGAGATATCCATGAGCATCAAGCGTCTCATGGACCTCGGCTGCTATAGAGGGCTCAGGCACCGCCGAGGTCTTCCGGTGCGCGGACAGCGCACGCACACCAATGCACGCACTCGAAAAGGTCCGCGCCGGTCCGTCATGGGCAAGCGCAAGAAAGCTTAGTACGGAGGAATCATGGCACGAGAGAAATCAGCCCGGCCCAAGAAAAAAGAGCGCAAGAACATCCTGAACGGCGTCGCTCACATTCGCTCCACATTTAACAACACCATCATCACGATCACAGACCTTAGCGGCAATGCTCTTTCCTGGTCGAGCGCCGGGAGCCAGGGCTTCAAGGGTTCGCGCAAGAGCACGCCCTTTGCCGCTCAGGTGGCCGCTGAAACCGCCGCGAAGAAGGCGCAGGAGCATGGGGTTCAGAACATCGAGGTTTATGTAAAGGGCCCGGGTTCCGGACGTGAAGCCGCCTTACGTGCTCTACAGGCAGCCGGCTTCAACATCACTTTCATAAAGGATGTTACCCCTATCCCGCACAATGGTTGCCGTCCGCCGAAAAGGCGCAGGGTATAAGTGGCTGTCGGGTCGTGCCGATGCAATCCATATAGCCAGGGAGGACAATTTTGGCTCGCTATACCGAATCACAATGCAGGCTTTGCCGCCGTGAGGCAATGAAGCTATATCTCAAGGGTGACCGTTGCTATTCGGACAAGTGCGCGGTGGAACGCCGCAACTTTCCACCCGGACAGCACGGTCAGGGACGGGGCAAGCTGTCCGATTACGGGCTCCAGCTCCGAGAAAAGCAGAAGATCAAAAGGTTGTACGGTCTCGTTGAAAAGCAGTTCAAGGGCTATTTCAAAGAGGCTGATCGCCAGAAGGGCGTTACGGGAACCAACTTCCTGGTACTGCTCGAACGCAGGCTCGACAATACGGTCTATCGCCTGGGATTCGCCAACAGTCGCTCGCAGGCCAGGCAGCTCGTCCGGCACAATCATCTCCTGGTCAATGGCAAGAAGGTGAACATACCCTCTTACCTGCTTCGACCCGGCGACACGATCTCCGTGGCTGAGCCCAGCCGCGGTCTGGGAATCATCAACGAATCGATGGGTGCGTTGCCGCGCCGGGGCCTTGCCGCATGGCTCGATCTTGACACCTCTAAGTACGAGGGCACATTTAAAGTCTATCCGAACCGCGAAGAGATGAATCTGCCGGTGCAAGAGCAACTCGTGGTGGAGTTCTACTCGAAATAATTATTGCGGTATTTTTCGGAAGTCTGTGCTGTCAAGGGCCTTTGGAGAGCGCTTCGCGCCCAATGGCCCGCTTGACTTTCCGGATGGAGCGCCTGCTGACATTTTGATGGGGATATACTATGCAAAAAAACTGGCGCGAACTTATTAAACCGAAGCGCTTGGAAATCGAAACCAAAGACCCGAATACATACGGGAAGTTCGAATGCGAACCCCTTGAGAGGGGGTTTGGCATAACGCTGGGCAATGCGTTGAGAAGGGTCTTGCTCTCATCTTTGCAGGGCTCCGCCATTACCAGCGTGAAAGTTGACGGCGTCCTCCACGAGTTCTCCACTATCCCGGGCGTGCTCGAAGACGTTACCGATGTCATATTGAACCTGAAGGAAGTGCGCTTCAGAGTTCTTGGGGACAATGCGCCCAAACGCCTCCTTATCGAAAAGGAAGGCGAGGGCTCCGTGACCGCCGGTGATATCCAGTCCAGCGCCATGATCGACGTCCTCAACCCCGGTCAGCATATTTGTACCCTGGCGCGTGACGCAAAGCTCCGGATGGAGCTTACCATCAAGCAGGGCAAAGGCTATGTCCCCGCCGATAAGAACGTCGAGGAGAACCAGCCCATCGGGACTATCCCCATTGACTCGATATTCTCTCCCATTCGCAAGGTTAGCTACACGGTCACCCAGGCTCGCGTCGCCCAGATTACGGACTATGACAAGCTCACTTTGGAGATCTGGTCGGACGGCAGCGTCAAACCCGAGGATGCCCTCGCCTATGCCGCCAAGATCTTGAAGGACCAGCTTTCGATTTTCATCAACTTCGAAGAGGAAGCGGAGACCACGGAAGAAGAGATCCGGATGGAACCCGCCTTCAACGAGAATCTTTTCCGAAGCGTGGATGAGCTGGAACTCTCGGTTCGGTCAGCAAACTGCCTCAAGAATGCCGATATTCGCTATATCGGTGAACTGGTGCAGAAGACCGAACAGGAAATGCTCAAAACCAAGAATTTCGGTCGCAAATCACTCAACGAAATCAAGGAAATTCTCAGCGAGATGGGACTCTCTCTGGGTATGAAGCTGGAGAATTTCCCCAGCCGTGATGACATCGAAGAGAGAAGAAAGGAACAGGAATAGCCATGCGCCACGGAGTTTCCGGCAGAAAGCTCAATCGCACGACAAGCCACCGTCTTGCCATGTTCCGGAATATGGTGACCTCCCTGCTTAAAGAAGAACGCATTTACACGACTGTTCCCAAGGCGAAGGAAATGCGGCGGTGGGCTGAATGGATGATCACTCTGGGCAAGCACGGTGATCTGCATGCCCGCAGGCAGGCACTCTCGATCATACGCGAAAAGAGTGTCGTTCATAAGGTCTTCGAAGAACTTGCCGCGCGCTACCAGAACCGCGCCGGCGGCTACACCAGGATTGTCAAGGTTGGTTTCAGAAGGGGTGATGCCTCCCCGATGTGCCTCCTCGAACTCATAACCGAAGGCAAGGGACGCGAAAAAACAAAGAAGAAGAGTCCCGAGAAGCCCGCGGCCTCCTCCGAGGCTTCCGAAGCCTAAACCGCCTTCGGATCACTATCGAATTCAAAACAAAACAACCCGCGATCGCGGGTTGTTTTGTTTCAGATCTTTTGCCTTTTCGGCTTCTTTTCTCGGCAAAATTCAGAACAGGCCTTGAGCTTTGCCCTCGTCAGAAATTCTCTTCCTCTTTCTGGACGTACGAGCAGCATTCCCTGCAGGTGAATCCACTCCACATTCCCTTGGCGGCTTTATCCAGACACTGGTCGTAATTGGGACAGGCAAAGTTGCGCACTCCCTTGCCTTCCTTGCACATCATCGGATATGGCCCGTCCTTGTCCGCTCTTTCCTGCTGGTTGGGCTGTCCGCGGCCACCTTTTTCCTTTGCCATACTGGAAAACTCCTTGTTCTTAAAGCTATCAGGAAAGCAACTCAGTGAGGGCCCGGCCATCACCTCCAGTGCACAGCTTCCTATGATTCCTCTTCGCGCTTATTATTATAAAGATTTCTGATCCGGAATTGTAGCCCACGAATCGTACAAACCCCTGTATTTAAACATTGACATCGCATTAGGCAAATTTAATTGCATCAAACCCCGCTTTTTTCATAAAATTCCGCTTAACCGAATTATCGGTCCATGGGTCCCGAATGATGAAACCAAAGTGCAAATCAATCGCCACGGTTCTCCTCGGCTTTGCCGCGCTTATCCTGTTCATCCTCTCGACCGTCGCCATGCTGGCGAAAGTCGAGCCGTTTCATTCCCATTACTATTCGTTCGCATGGTGGAGCTATATAGTATTTCTCCAATCCCTGCTTTACAGCAAAGGCGGAAATTCCCTCCTGTTTGACAATTTCCGAGTGTTCCTGCTCCTGTCGCTTTTATCCCTGATCGTCTGGCTCTCATTTGAAGCGCTCAACTTTCGCCTTGTCAACTGGCGCTACATAAACATACCACCTGATACTTCGACGCGCTGGATAGGCTACGTCACAGCCTATTCGACGGTTCTTCCCGGACTTTTTTCCACATTCGAGGTGCTGAAACTTTTCGGAATTTTCGAAAAATCCAACCTCGCGCCCTTCCCGGATGCCCGTAAGCTTTATAAACCCTTTATCGTTTCAGGAGCGGTCCTCATCATTTTGCCGCTTGCCTGGCCCCGGTTTTTCTTCCCGGCGGTGTGGCTGGCGTTCATCTTCCTGCTGGAGCCAATGAATCACCGGTTCGGCGCCCCTTCCCTCCTGCGCGACTGGGAGAAAGGTTCTTTTCGCAATCTATACCTCCTGCTCTTGGCCGGATTCATATGCGGGGCACTGTGGGAAATGTGGAACTTTAAGGCAGGCGCCAAGTGGATCTACACAATTCCTTACCTCGGATTTCTGAAAGTATTCGAGATGCCGCTCCTTGGTTTCCTTGGATTTCCTCCGTTCGCGGTCGAATGCCATGCCATCGTCGCCGCCTTTTTCATGCTAACGCGAAAGATACGCGAGCGGTTTTCCCCTCCCGCCGCCAGGGCTATATTTGCCATCGCAACCGTGCTGACCTTCATCTTCTGCATCCTGGTGCTCTCCGGAATCGATCGATGGACCATACTGTCCTATCTGCCCCCATCAGGTTATGATAAATAGTCGGACGCGCATCTGATTCAAAGGCAGATGTCAGCTACTTCCACATAAGGCAGGAACCAATTTCATGAAATACGCCTCTCTCATCAGCCTGGGATGCGCGAAAAACCTCGTTGACAGCGAAACAATGGTGAAGCAGCTCGTAGACATAGGCTACACCATGACCGAAGCCGTCCATGAGGCGGAGCTGATCCTTATAAATACCTGCGGCTTCCTGGAAAGCGCCGTCCAGGAGGCCATCCACACCATTCTGGATGCTTCCCGGTTCAAGGAAGAAGGAAGGTGTTCCAGGCTCCTGGTCGCCGGCTGCATGGTGCAAAGATACGGCAAAAAACTCCTTGAGGAACTCCCCGAGGTCGACCTGTTTCTCGGAACGTCCCACTATCACCGGGTACAGGCGGCCCTCGAATCCTCGCTTTCCGGAAATCCCCGGCGGCTGTGGATCGCCCGCCCCCTCCAGTCGGGACCGCAACCCGCCAGGCTGCGATCAACCGCCCCGCATACCGCATATGTGAAAATTGCCGAAGGGTGCGGCAACTCCTGCGCCTTCTGCATCATTCCCCACCTGAGAGGACCTCTCAGAAGCCGAGCGGACCGTGATATTCTCGCCGAAGTGGGTCAACTGGCATCGGAAGGCGTAAAAGAGATCAATCTCATTGCCCAGGATACCACCGCCTACGGACTGGATCGTGGCGACCGCAACGCGCTGCCCCGCCTGCTCGAAGCCCTGGGGAATCTCCATGGTATAGAGTGGATACGCATCCTCTATGCCTACCCCGACCGCATCACGGGTTCCCTGCTCGATGTTATGGCCGGAACGCCCAAGATCGTTCCATACCTCGACATTCCCATCCAGCACTGCGTGCCCAAAATTCTCGAGAAAATGGGCCGGCCAGCCCAAAGTCCGGAGAGCATTATAGACAAAATTCGATCGGCGGTCCCCGGGATTGCGCTACGCACGTCGATTATGGTTGGATTTCCGGGAGAGACTGAAGCGGATTTCAAAGCGCTCACCGCATTTGTGGAGGGGGTCGGGTTCGACCATGCCGGTGTATTCGCGTTTTCTCCGGAGACCGGAACCAGGGCGGCGAGAATGTCACGGCGGCCCGGCAAAAGAACCGCTGAGAGGCGTCGAGCCGACCTTCTGGAAGTGCAGAGGCGGATATCAAGGCGCAAGCTTGAGAAGCGGATCGGCGATGTCGTTTCGGTACTTATCGAGGGGCGCCACCCGGAAACAGATTTGCTCCTCTCCGGCCGGCTTGCAACCCAGGCGCCGGAAGTGGACGGCTGCGTGATCATCACCGCGGGCCGCTGTGAACCCGGTCAAATCCGCGAGGTGACCATCTCCGCGGCTCACGACTATGACCTCGAAGGCGCGCTCCTGGATGAAGCATGACTTTGAGGTACTGCCGGGTTCCCGATAGGCGACTCGATACTAAGCGCTCCGGCAAGTACGCTCGCCATGCGTGGACTGCATAAACTGAAAAAGAGGGCCGGAAATATATCCCGCGCCCTCTTCTATCGGTGTCACGTCGAGATCATGGTGAACCTATTTTGTTCTTTCCATGAACACGTGGTTCTTATTTGTATCACTCCATGAACATCTTCAGGCAAGCCTGGCGGTTCGGATTCTTGAGTTTTCGGAGCGCCTTTTTTTCAATCTGCCGGATACGCTCCTTGGATACGTTGAAGAGCTTTCCGATCTTTTCCAGGGTCTCCGCGGGCTGCCCATCCAGGCCGAAACGCAGCCTCAGGATCTTTTCCTCCCTGGGCTGAAGCGTGGAGAGCAAGCTGCGCGTGATCTCGGCCAACTCCCTGTCGGAACATTCTTCCATGGGCGAGGCGGCGCGCTCATCCTCTATGAAATCACCCAGGCGCTGCTCATCTTCCCCTATTGGCGTTTCCAGGGAAATAGGCTGCGCGGCCAGGGTAAGAACCATCTGGACCTTTTCGACGGGCAGCTTCGAGCGCTCCGCGATCTCCAGGGGGGTCGGTTCGCGTCCGAGTTCCTTCAAAAGCTCGTAGTAGACCTTGAAAAAAAGGTTCTTCAGTTCGATGAAATGCACGGGCAAGCGAATAGTGCGTGTCTTGTCGTAAATACCCCGAATGATACTCTGACGAACCCACCAGGTCGCATAGGTGCTGAATCTGTTGCCCTTGGTGTGGTCGAAGCGTCCCACCGCCTTGAGCAACCCGAGATTGCCTTCCTGGATCAGGTCATCGAAAGTCATGCCGCGGCCGCGGTAGCGTTTGGCAATGCTGAGCACCAGGCGCAGGTTGGCGCGGACCATTTCCTGCTTGGCCGCATCGACGGCCCTCATGATGGCCCGCACGCGCGCGAGCGAGGCCGCGAAAAGCGGAATCCGAGGCTGATCGAGTGTCGCCCTTTCGAGCGTACGGACGATGACCTTCAGGACCTTGTCACGCACACCCGGAAATGTCTTTTCATGTTCGAGGAGCTTTTTGACCTTTTCGTTGAGATCGGCAAGGATCTTGTGAGAACCGACATGATCCGTCACGATCCGCACGAGTTCATCCTGACCCTCGCGGATTATTTGCGCCAGCTCGGTCTCGCGCTCCTGAGTAAGGAGCGGATAGCTGGAGACTTCCTTAAGGTAGCAGGTGATATGATCTTCTTCGAAATCCTCAGCCGACTGTACGGCTAATTCGGTGGACTCTTCATCCTCCTCGGCCTCGGCCTGTTCTTCAGGGAATTCCTCGATGCCAAGAACCTCGACATCGGATTGGGGACTATCAGTATGCTCTTCAATTTCCAGATCCCCGCCGGGAAATTTGCTACCCGTCACGCCCCCGTCAATCAATCCTTCGAAATCATCGGCATTACGCTTCTTGAAATAGTAATCGAAGGGAAGGCACTTCTCAGAAGAGTAGGCTTTCATAATCTTCTCCTTTGGGGCAGTCCAGGCCGGCACAAGATGGCCGAAGCAATCTGGCTGAATCCCCCCCTTTTAATCTATGCACAACCCGTACCAGGAGAAGCGCACTTCAGGCGTTAGCCCCGCGGGCTGATAGCAAACAATTTAAGTAGTTTGGCTACTTAGTCAATATTGGCGAACAGCTATGGACCGAGGCCAAACTTGAAACCGCACGGCAGAGAGCGGTATTGGCACGAGCCCCGCGCGAGAGCCGGGACAAGGCAAAGCTCCATAGAACACGGCATAATAGCCGTGAAGTGAACTTTTCATTTTAGCACGCTTTTTTTGAATTACAACAAAAATCATCAAATGAGCCAAATAAAATTCGCACCCGCGCACGCCGGGGCACCCTCGTCAGCACGATGACACCATCCCTCTCACCCGGCCCCGCGCAACTTCCCACGAACGTCAACTTTCCGTTATATGTGTATCTCCACAACGTCTCCGTCTTTCAATACATAGTCGCGCTGCACCATCTGCCCCCCGAAAACCTCTTTCCCCCACACCTTCGCGAATTTGAGTTTCGTCACGAAGTCCTTGTGTATCTCGGTGGCCAGATCTTCCAGCGTACTCCGCGCGGAAAGCACGAACGGCGATTTGAGGTCGGGTTCCTTGCCGGGCGACTTGGTGTAAACCCGGATCACATCGGCTATATCATATAGCTTGCGGAGAAAAGCGCTCAGGTTCCAACCATGCAGGACCGATACCGGGATATAGGCCAGCGGCATTTCGCTCAGTTCGAGAAAAGCCCGGTAGTCCTCCTCCGCCGAGGGATCATCCACCTTATTGACAGCCACCAGGACTTTCTTGACGAAAGGGCGCTTCGACAAATCAGGTGGAATGGGCACACCCGAGGGAAAGATCCTGAGGCCCGCCAGGTACACGATTGTATCCTCCAGGTGTTGGAGGGGATCTCCCTGGATATCGATCAGGACCACGATTATGTCTGTTCGCCGCAGAAGGTCGGCAAATCCTGGATCGGCAAACTCGGTCGGAACCGGTGGAGTGTCCACCAGTTGAAACTGAATGTTTTCGAAAAGGGCCATACCGGGAGTTGGACTCCAGGTGGAATGCGGGAAATCGGCGATCTCCGGCCTGGCATTGGTGAGGACGGCAACCAGGGACGATTTGCCGGTGTTCGGCGGTCCGATCACAATGGCCTGCGCCGCCCCTTCCTTATCGATGTTGTAGGCGCTTTCCCGCTTGCCCGCTCCTTTCCTTTCCCGGGAGTCGGATTTATGTTTAGCGATGCGTCTGCGCAGATCAGCCCGGAGCTTATCGGTGCCCTTATGCTTGGGCATGATCGTAAGCATGTCTTCAAGGGCTTCTATTTTTTCCTCGGGAGTTCTTCCCTCCCTGTAACGTTTTTCGGCTTCGAAGTAGGGGGGAGGCAAATTGGCCGGCATATTGCACTTCCCTTTCCAAGGCCCATGTGAGATATAGGTGAACCCCCGCGCGGCCAGTCTGCCGCTGTGACTTTTGAATTACGGTTTTCAAAGGAGAAACGAATTGATCTGCAGGAAGTGCCAGCATGAGTTGTCCGTTGTGAAGACTTGACGCAGAATTTATCTGCGCTGCCGTGAATGCGGCGCAACATATAACTTGATGGAATTTCGCGAAGAACTCACCGAAGAACTGGAAGACGCTCTTTCTTATTGCAGGGTGGATCTCATTTAGCGGGATTCCACCACAAAGGGGAAGCAAACCTGACCGCTCGTGCCGATGGACTGGAGCAAGAGCGTGCGGTAGGGGTGTGCCCTCCATCCGGCAGGCGCGCAAGCTTGCCCCGCATGTGACGCGGCCCTGCAATGCCCCTCGAAACAGTTCACTGCAAAGAACAATAACGGCGGTTTATCGTATGGGGCTGCGCGATTCCCCGCCTTCGTCACCTTCGTGTAGTTTTCGATGGGGTCTCCGCCGCACTTCGCCCCCACGCCCGCCACTTCAAATCCATACGGGATGGGCGCGCCGCGCTTGAATCAGACTAAGTTGTCAATGCATCAATCCAGCTTAAGGCGGAAAAAGAGCTGCTCTACCCCAGCTTTTCCATGATAAGGCGTTCGGCGAGCCTGAGCGCGTCATCCAGTTTTTCTGGACGGTTGCCTCCGGCCTGAGCCATATCCGGCCTTCCTCCGCCACTGCCCCCCACTTCGCCCACAATCTCTTTTATGAGATTGCCCGCGTGCAACTTTGACGTCAACTCCCGCGTAACACCTGCGAGCAGGAAAACCTTATCGCCCGAAACGGCGCCAAACACAGCGACACCGTTGGCGAATCTTTCCTTGAACTTATCGTTGAGTTCGCGAAGCGCCTTCGGATTGTCCACCTCGATCCGCGTCACCAGGACATTCACGCCTCCCGCCTCTTTCGTTTTTTCGAAAAGATCTGCGGAATCCCTGCTGGCAAGCGAGGCCTTGAGCGCCTCCATCTCCTTTTCCAGCAAACGTTCCTGGGCAAGGAGCTTCTCCACCCGCTCGGCGACTTCCTGGGGCGAAGTCTTGAGCAGTGCGGCCGTACGGTTCAGCATTTCACGCTGCCGGTTCAGGTATTCCAGGGCGGGCCACCCTCCCAGTGCCTCGATTCTTCTCACGCCGGCCGCGATGCTTGTCTCCTGGACGACAACAAGGAGTCCAATATCCCCCGTGTTATGGGTGTGGGTACCCCCGCAAAGCTCCCGGCTGAATCCGGGAATTTCCACCATTCGGACCCTGTCTCCGTATTTTTCCTCGAACAGGGCCATCGCTCCGGTTTTGAGCGCCTCATCGAGATCCATGACCTTCACGCTGAGTTCATGGTTCTCGCGAACCTCTGCATTGGCCAACCGCTCGATTTCCGACAGTTCCTCCGGCGTAACCGCCGCGAAATGGGAAAAATCGAATCTCAGTCTGTCCGGCGCGACAAGGGAGCCGGCCTGTTTCACGTGATCTCCGAGGACCTTGCGGAGCACCGCATGCAGGATATGGGTGGCCGTGTGATGGATTTCCGTGTCCTTGCGGGACTGCCTGTTCACGTCGAGATGGACGGTTTCACCGGTTTGGAATTGTCCGGAAGATATTTTGCCGACATGCACCAGCAGGTCTCCCGGAAGCTTCATCGTATCGGATACGATCATCGTGCCGGCAGGTCCGGTGATCACGCCCCGGTCACCGATCTGCCCACCGGATGCTCCGTAGAAGGGGGTTTCGGAAACCAGCAACTCGACAGCCATCCCCTCCCCCGCGGTTCCGATTTCCTCGCCGCCGCTTATCATGGCGACAATGGGGGAGTCGGCTTCCAGTCGTTCATAACCGACAAAAGTACTCTTCACTCCCCGTATGGACAATTCCCGGAACACTTCGGAAACATCACGCTCGCCGCTGCCCTTCCAATGCGCCCGGGACTGCTCGCGCTGCTTATCCATCAGTTCCTGGAAACCGGCCTCATCGACGGCGAACCCAAGCTCGCGGGACATGTCGGTAACGATGTCGATCGGGAATCCATAGGTGTCATAGAGCTTGAAGATAAGCGCACCCGGAACGGTCGTTGCCTTCTCTTCCTGGAGACGCGCGATTTCATTCTGGAGGAGTCTCAAGCCGTTATCGAGGGTCTCGCTGAACCGTTCTTCCTCGTTCACGATCACCTTGGTAATGAAACTGCGGTTATCCAGCAACTCGGGATAGGCATCGTGCATGGATTCCATGACCGAGACCGCCACCTGGCCGAGAAACGGCTTGTCCAGGCCCAGAAACCGGCCGTGTCGCAGAGCGCGCCTGATAACCCGCCGGAGCACATAGCCCCTCCCTTCGTTGCTGGGCAGGGCGCCGTCCCCGATGAGGAAAGCAGCGGCCCGGCTGTGGTCGGCGATGACCTTCACGGAAACATCCTTGTCAGCGGAGGTCCCGTACCGGTACCCGGTGAGTTCCGCGATTCTGTCCCTCATAGGGGCAAAAAGATCGGTATCGTAGTTCGAAGGCACCTTCTGGAGAACAGCGGCAATTCTTTCGAGCCCCATGCCGGTATCTATGCTCGGCTTGGGCAAAGGGACGAGCGTACCGTCATCAAAGCGGTTAAACTGCATGAAAACGAGGTTCCAGAGCTCAAGATACCTGTCGCAGTCGCATCCGGGCCTGCAGTCGGGACTTCCGCATCCCATCTCCGGCCCCTGGTCGATCAGGATCTCGGAGCAGGGTCCGCATGGACCGGTATCACCCATCGCCCAGAAATTGTCTTTCGTGGGGAACGTGAGGATACGGTCCTGGGGAAGGTAGCGTGCCCAGTATTCGCGGGCCTCTTCATCCGGCCCGATTTTCATATGGCTGTCGCCTTCGTGAATAGTGGCGAAGAGCTTGTCTTTCGGAAGCCCCATCACGCCCGTCAGGAATTCCCAGGCGTATTCGACCGCGTCTTTTTTGAAGTAATCACCGAAAGAAAAGTTCCCGAGCATCTCGAAAAAGGTATGGTGGCGAGCAGTCCGCCCGACGTTTTCGAGATCGTTATGCTTGCCGCCGGCGCGCATGCATTTCTGGCTCGTCGTCGCGCGGGAATAGGGCCGTTTCTCCTCACCCAGAAAGGTTCTCTTGAATTGCACCATTCCCGCATTGGTGAAAAGCAAAGTGGGATCATCGTGAGGAATCACGGACGAGCTCTTGACAACCGCATGGCCCCTTTGATTGAAGAACTCCAGAAATGCCTTCCGAATTTCACAGGCTTTCATTAAGACAGATCTCCTCGTTCGTTTTCTTCCAGTCCACGTTCCGCTGCAGGGAACGTCACCGTACTGCATTCACTATATCAACCTCACGGTCTTTATTCCGCCGGAGCGGCCATGGCGGCGCTCGTGGCCGGCGGATTGAGATCATGGATCTTGCGGATTTTGGACTCTATATCCGATATCAGCTCGGGATGGTCCTTGAGGAAGTTCTTTGCGTTCTCCCTTCCCTGGCCCATCCTTTCTCCGTTGTAGGAAAACCAGGTCCCGGACTTGTCGATCAGGTTCGCGTCCACGCCCAGATCGAGGATGTCACCTTCCTTGGAAATTCCGCGGCCATAGACGATATCGAACTCCACCTCCTTGAAGGGGGGCGCGATCTTATTCTTCACCACTTTGACGCGGGTGCGGTTTCCGATTATATCCTGGCCTTCCTTGATCGGTCCAATACGCCGGATATCCAGCCTCATTGTCGAATAGAACTTGAGCGCGTTTCCACCTGTCGTGGTCTCCGGGGAACCGTACATGACACCGATTTTCATGCGTATCTGGTTGATGAAGATGACGCATGTCTTGGACTTGCTGATTGCGGATACGAGCTTGCGCAACGCCTGGCTCATCAGACGCGCCTGGAGCCCCACGTGCGGATCTCCCATCTCGCCTTCGATTTCCGCCTTCGGCACCAGGGCCGCCACGGAGTCAACAACCACGATGTCGATGGCGTTGCTCCGCACCAGGATCTCGGCTATCTCCAGGGCCTGTTCGCCGTAATCGGGCTGGCTGATGAGAAGATCCTCGACCACAACGCCCAACTTTCTTGCATATGTGGTATCCAGAGCGTGTTCGGCGTCAACGAAAGCAGCCAGCCCTCCGAGCTTTTGCGCTTCGGCGATCATGTGCAGGGCCAGGGTGGTCTTGCCCGAGGATTCAGGTCCGAAAACCTCGATAATGCGCCCGCGCGCGATCCCGCCAATCCCGAGCGCGAGATCGAGGGAGAGGCATCCCGTTGAAATAACGGGCACTTCTATAGTAACGCCCTCACCCAGCCGCATTATCGCACCCTTGCCGCACGTGCGTTCAATCTGGGACACAGCCGCGTCTATTGCCTTTTGCCGATCATCCGTGAATCCCATGAATCGGACCTCCTTCCGGTGAGAACGATGGTGTATTGGAACAGGGATTGAAAGAGATTCCAGGCGAAACCACTTTCCCCGTTTGTGAACTTCCAGTTTTTCTGTGAAATAGATTGTTTCATCCGCTCAGGCGGGGGCGCCCGGAAAAGGGCGCTCTGAAAAGTGGAGTGTAGCGCGCGCCGTCCGGCCTCAACTCACTTTTATACAATACAAGTTCAGTAACGTCAAAGGGTTCCGCCGTAAACTCCTGGTGCGTAAGCAGGATTTGCTGGAGCGCGTGCAGACGTTGCCTGCCCTTGACGCGGCCCAGCGTGAGGTGTGGCCGGAAAGGGCGGTCCTCGGGTTCAAAACCGAAGCGGACCATGGCCAGGTCAACTTCCTTTTGCAGGCGGGTGAGCGGTTCGCTCTCACCCCGCATGCCCGCCCAGATTACGCGCGGCTGTTTGATGTTGGGAAAAGCCCCGCAACCGGCGGCCTGGATGCGAAACACGGTGGCACCGGAGGCTATCTCGGCGAGCACGGGCTTAATCTGATCGATTGTCGCCGGGGCGACATTGCCCAGGAACTTCAGCGTGAGGTGAATCCCTTCCGTTCTGGTCCAACTGACCGGAGCATCCGATTTCTTCAGCTCCAGAGCAAGCGCCTCCAGGCTCCGCCGGACCGCCGCCGGGAGATCAACGGCGATGAAACCGCGAATGGAACCAGGCTCCATGACCCGATCATTCTCTGCCCTGTGCTCAACTGTCATCATCCGTGGGTCCCCGCTAAAGTGTTCATTCCCCGGGACGGCCTCGGTCAATCACCATGAAGCCGGGGTTCGCCCGTGAGAAGCATCCAAAGGAGAATAAGGGCGGCCTGGGCGGCACTCTCCTGAATCTGCTCACGCGTCCCGCCGAACAGGTACTTCTCCACGACCCGCTTACCGGGCGTGACGCAGGCGATAAAAACAGTCCCCACGGGCTTTTCGGGCGTACCCCCGGTCGGTCCGGCAATTCCCGTGATTCCAACCGCCACATCTACCCTGGCCCGATTTCGAGCGCCCTCGGCCATTGCCAGGGCGACCTCCTCACTCACTGCCCCGCGACTGCTCAAAACATCCTCGGGAACGCCCAGAAGCTCGATTTTCGCTTGGTTGCTATACGTTACAAAGGACCTGTCCAGGTAGTCCGAAGCGCCGGCGATCGCCGCTATCTTCCGGCACAACAGCCCGCCCGTGCAGGATTCGGCGGCCGCAAACCGCCATCCGCGCTCCCGAAGATCGCGGCCTATCACCTTCTCCAGGCAGTCGTCATTGCACCCGCTTACATGTTGGGCGCCAATCAGTGCAATAATCTTTTCCTCGGCCCGGCGCACCAGGGTCCGGCACTGCTCCTCGTCGGGGGCGGCCGCGAAGATTGTCACCCAGTTTTCCCGGCCCTGGGGAAGATAGCCGATGTCAACGCCCATGCACACTGAGTCGAGCTGATTGAGCCTCCTGTTCACTTCCGCTTCCGGCAATCCCTGGACACGAACCACATGCTTGAGATAGGAACGGCGTTTCGGGAAACGCTGTTCCAAATCAGGAATGACAATTCTCGACAGCAGATACTTCATCTCATTGGGAACGCCGGGAAGAAAGTAGCAGGGCACATTTTCCCTGAGCAGCAGAAACCCGGCCATATCGAGGCCCAGCTTAATCGCGCCTTGTGGCATTTCGGCCATTCTGCCCACTTCCCGTGACCAGTCCCGTCCAAATTCAAGCAGCCGTTTTCTCAGCCATTGCTCATAATCCCTGTTGACGGCAAGGGGTATGTGGAACGCCCGGGACACGGCGGCGTTGGTCCTGTCATCATCGGTGGGCCCAAGACCGCCCGTGACGATGAGGAAGGCCGTCCTTTTCAGGTATTGCGATAGGAGATCAACGATGGCATCCTCGCTGTCGCCGACAGTGATTATCCTGTCAAGGCGAAAACCGCGCGCGCGCAGTTCCAGGGCGATGTGGTGCGCATTTCCGTTCGGGATGTCACCCAATAGTATCTCATCGCCGATAGTAAGCAGCGTGCCCGTTACTTCGGGTTGTCTGTCATTCATTCTCAGGAGTCCCCCGACCTCATGCTCCAGTCCGCCGGTCTCACGGTGAGCAACGATCATTTACGGGTTGAAATCCAAATTTAAGCACTGCCCAGGGGAACGGCGCCCGTCCCCACCCGTCACTCAGGCCCGGCGAGAATTCTTTGATACACATCGGGCAGGGGAATCCCCTTCTCCTTCGCAATCCGCCCGCACTCCTCATACTCGGGGATAATCCGCTCGCCGCCGTTGGGAAGCTGAACACGCTTCACCCTGACCGGGCCAAAAACAGTGGAGATGATGGGCGTTTCTCGCGGAAGTTCGATTCTTTTCACGGGATAGACACGAACCCCCAAGGTGGTCGTCTCGCCGAGGATCAGTTCAGCGGCAGCGGCCTCCAGGGCCGGTTCGATCAATACCCGGAGCAGAACCGCCGGCCGGTTCTTTTTCATCTGCATGGAAGTGAGACTCACATCGAGGGCGCCGAGTGCGAACAGTTTGTCGATGACATAATTATAGATTTCAGGATTCATGTCATCAATGTTTGTCTCAACGATCAGCAGGTCCCTGGAAATGGCGGATGGAACGGCTTTTCCGGACAAAATCCGCAAAAGGTTCGGAGGGTTGTCCGCCCGGTTCGTTCCAGCTCCATATCCCGTGGCCAGCAGCGTCATCGGAGGAACGGGACCGAACGAACACGCAAGCGTGCTTGCGATGGCGGCGCCCGTGGGTGTCACCAGTTCGCGCTCGATGTGAGTGCCCTGGATGGGGACCCCGGACAGAAGCTCGGCTGTCGCAGGGGCGGGCAGTGGCAGCGAGCCGTGCTGCGTCCGGACGAATCCCCTGCCCACCGGTATCGGCGAGCAGTGTACCTGCTCAATGTTCAGGTACCTCAGTCCAAACAGCGCCCCGACAATATCGAGGATGGAGTCCACGGCGCCGACCTCATGGAAGTGAACCTCCGAGGGGGAAATTCCGTGCACACGGCCCTCAGCGCGGGCGATACGCTCGAAAATGGCAAGACCATTCTCTTTTACCCACGCATCGAGACCGCTATCACCAATGATGTTCCGGATGTCGCTAAGATGGCGATGCGGCTGTTCCCCCGCGGTAATGGCGACCCGCACGCCCTCGATGGCCCCTCTGCGCTCCCGTGTGGTCTCGAGAGACCAGTCAGTGAGCGGAAGTTTCCTCAACTCCGAAACCAGGGTTTCGACCGGTACGCCCAGATCGACCAGGGCGCCCAGTGTCATGTCTCCGCTGATTCCGGAAAAACAGTCAAAATAGGCAATATTCATAAGATATCCCGAGATAGAGGAATGGATGAACAGAACGAGTCACGTGGAACCGCTCGCCTCATAAGGGTGCGCCTGCCGTTGCCGGGACATCCCGCTTCAAGCAAAACGGTACTATTATAGCATGAGGAATACGAGGTTGCCCGACAGGCCGGGATTTTACCCGCGACATCGTCACCGGGTCAAACGATTATCCGGTCGTTCGGGCTTTATCCGGTGTTGCGTTCAGGACAAATCTACCCTGAAAATGAAGATTCCGATCAGAATTGGCCGGATAAACCTTCCCTGACCGGTCGGACAGCGGGCGAAGCTCCGCCGGGCGGCTTGGCCAAAATCCGATGGTTTCCATCGCCGCTCTCGCCTTCATTGAGTCTCTATCAGCCGGAAAGAAGCGTCCGCAATGCCGTCATCCCTTGCCGCTCGGAATCCGGGCGCTTGAGAATCGAGAAAATGGGGATGAAGGATTCCCCCAGATTTTCTTGACAGCTTCGGATAGGGAAGATAGACTAATGGGTCTTGGGATGCAGTTCCTTCCCTCATGGAGGGATGGCCGAGTGGTTTAAGGCGGCGGTCTTGAAAACCGTTGTTCCGTTAGTAGCGGAACCGTGGGTTCGAATCCTACTCCCTCCGCCACCAGAATATTCATTCAAGGGAGAGATGGCCGAGTCGGCTGAAGGCGCTCGCCTGCTAAGCGAGTGTAGGGTGTAAAGCTCTACCGAGGGTTCGAATCCCTCTCTCTCCGCCAGTATATTATGTTTAGCCCCTGCCTCGGGAAGCCCGATGCCGGGGCTTTTCATTTTGCGCCCGGAAGATGAGCCCGAAAACCACTTTTCCCCTCGGGTCCAGAGCTCTGGCGGGGAATTGCGAAAGACCGGGCTTGACTGTCGAGCATTTATACCGGCTCCACACGGACTCCGCCGCCCGATTTCGAATCGGGAGTATGACGCGGGGTCTGTCGGATGAAATGGCTGCACGATAATCTTCCAGGATACTTTCGGACACCCGGGGGACGAAGGTGACCATTCCCCTCTTCAATGCATGCCTCATTGCTGTCCAACTAACCGGCATTATTCATGAATCGCAGTCCGCGCCCGAAAAGCCCAATGAGGATGCGATGCTCGGGGCTTGAAGCGATTTGGGGCCGATAACACACTGTTGGTCGAAGTTGAGGTGGAAAATCCAGCTAACACATGGTCTATACAGGGTTTTTTGCGCTTCTTCTCAGAAAGCCATGAATAATGCGGGCCAATAAATTCATCTTGGGCCGCCTGTGCTGATTATTTCAGCATTCCCTTTAAATTATATTACTCAATATTGAAACTTGACGTTATCGATGTTAACTTCGTTCCTTATAACCCTATATAAAAGAGTTGCAAGATTGGTGGCGTGAGTTTACGTACTCGTGCCAGCCTCTGGCGGTATGTGCCCTCGACTTGTAGTACTCCCTCATCAAGTTTCAGAGCAATCCCGGGGGGAATAGTGATCTTGTTGGGGCACTGCTCTCGCCATGTCCGCCCAATTGCGGGGAATGTTGCGATGGATAATCGTGCGGCAAAGGGAATTCCGAGCACCTCCAATCCCCAATACCCCATCTATTTGGCTCCTCTCTCTTATCGCGCTGATCATTACGCTCTGCGGACTTCAATGCAGCCAGGCCCATGCCCGGATGCAGCCGTCCATGTCCAGCACCCTCGGCACGAAGCGCATTCCGGTTGTCTGTTCACATGGGTATGATTTGCACGGTTACGATAAAGTCCTCCCTGCCATTCGGTCAGCGCTTGAAAGTTCAGGTTTCAATTTCAGCGGGTTTTTTGCGGTCGCGCGAACGCCGCGCGCCAGTTCCGACCGGATCAGGTGTCCAATCGAGGGTGGCATCATCAGCCATCGCCGGGGCTATCGAGACAACATCGAGTGGGGGCCTCGGGTTTATTGCGAAACGCGGCAAACCCGTCACATTTACACGGCAGCATAAACACGTTATCCGTGGTGCATCTTCCGGTGGTCAGGTTCAGCGAAATCAAGGACACAACCGGTATGGAGACTGTCAAGAATTCACGATTCGGCTTCGCCCCCAATCCTGAGCTCTAAAGACCCGAGGCCGGAGAGTCACATGCTCCCGCGGTTCAGGTGTGTGCGCTAAAAGCAGTTTGCCTTTCAATAAGTTACGAATCAGCAAGATCTTCACCAGCAAATTCAACTCAGTCAATCAGACGGCATTACTCAACCGATACTCCATCGAACAGGAAGGGCAACGCCCGGTGGCGAAGTGGACAAAGGCAAGGTTGGGTATGGCTTAATTGTGGAGCGATTCCCGGAAGGCAGAGAAGACCCGAGACGTCTTTTCGAATCCAGCCCATCGTTCCAGTCTCTTTGCGATGAATATGAAGCCCGTCTCGTTGCCCTGAGTGTAGTAAGCCCCGCTTTCGCGTGGCAAGGCGTGGCCAGGAGACAGGGCTGCGTCCGCTCGATTCTGGCCCGTTCTACCCTTCGGCACGCCCAGGGCGAACGAGGGGAAGTTCCTGTTCCGGAATGGCGTGACCCGGATCTCCACCGGTCATGCAAGCCTTCGATATTACGCACTCTCAAAAGCTGTTTATTGAGAGATATTGGCAAGAATCGAGTTCGATCGAGGCTCCCGAGTTTAGGAATGGATTCTCCCCCTTCTCAGCGAATCTGATGAGGAGATCATTCCGCTCCCACGCGGGGGGGGGGGGGGGAAGCACACGATCGGCCCGACAGCCGCCGAGACCTCGGACAAAAAGGAACGGCGAGAGCACTCCGGGTAGTCCGTGGCATTCGGCATATCCCCGAGTGTTTCAGCCCTTGTGGACCAACATTTACAACAACAATTGGAGCGATACTCACCATGCGGGTTTTGGAGGAAATCAAAATGCGGGTCAACAAACAACCTCGGCGACGACCCTGGCCTTTGTCTCGCGGGAGCAACGTTCTTCGGGCATTCCTTATTCTATTACTGGCCGTCTGCTGGAGCGGATGCGAGCAAAAGAAGCAGGAATCGATCGTGCAGGAAGCCCCTGAGGTCGATCTGGCAAACGTCATACAAATGGATGTGCCCATCTATTCCGAGTGGGTCGGAACGACAGATGGGCTTGTGAACGCCAAGATCAGGGCACAGGTTACCGGCTACCTCCTCAAGCAGAAATACAGGGAGGGCACGCTTGTCAAGAAAGGCGACCTGCTTTTCGAGATCGATCCACGCACGTTCAAAGCCGCCCTCGACCAGGCGGATGGACAACTCGCCCAGGCGAAAGCCCGGCTTGGCAAAACCGAACTGGATGTAAAGCGCTATACGCCGCTGGCCAAGGAAGGCGCCATAAGCAAGCAGGAGCTTGACGACGCCATCCAGGCCAACCTGGCGGCCAAAGCCGCTGTGTATTCGGCGGAGGCGGCGGTCGAAACGGCCAGGCTGAACCTCGGATTCACCAAAATCACCTCGCCCATAGACGGAATTGCCGGCACGGCCAATGCGCAGATCGGCGATCTTGTCGGTCCACAAAGCGGCGAATTAACCGCCGTCTCGACGATTGATCCGATAAAGGTCTATTTCTCCATCAGCGAGCGGGAATACCTCGGATTCGCACGAAGGATCAATAAAGCCGAAGATGATCCGACTCAGTCCAGAGAATCCATTCTGGACCTGATACTGGCAGATGACAGCGTGTACCCCCATAAGGGAAAACTATCCTATGCCGACCGGCAGGTTGATATCAAAACCGGCACGATTCGGGTTGCCGCTCTGTTCCCTAATGCCGGCAGCTTTCTTCGACCGGGGCAGTTCGCCCGTGTTCGCGCTCATACCGAAACAAGGGAAAAAGCTCTGCTCGTGCCGCAGCGTTCAGTCACGGAACTGCAGGGAAGCTTCCAATTGGCCGTTGTGGGCCAGGACAACAAAGTTCAGATTCGGTCTATCCAGGCCGGAGGGCGTTTCGACAACCTTTGGATTGTAAATGAGGGTTTGAAGCCGGGCGAGCGCGTCATCGTCGAAGGACTTCAAAAAGTCAGGGACGGACAGGTTGTTAAGCTGAGATCCGCGGGAACTCAGGTCCAGCCGTCCCCCGCGTCTGCTGCCACGTCTGAAAAACCCGCACAAAAACCAACCACGGGAAAAGAGTAGACTACCATGGCCAAATTCTTCATCAACCGTCCCATTGTGGCCATGGTGATCTCTATCCTGATGGTCATCATCGGTCTGGTAGCCATGTCGGGATTGCCTACCGCCCAATTCCCCAACATCGTGCCTCCCGAAATCCAGGTGAAGGCCACTTACGTAGGCGCCGACGCCCAGACAGTAGAGCAATCCGTGGCCACGCCAATAGAACAGCAAATGTCAGGCGTGGACAACATGAACTACATGTATTCCATTAATGCCAATAACGGCCAGATGACCCTGTATGTCAACTTTGATGTAAAAACCGACCCGAACACCGACCAGATCCTCACGCAAATGCGCCAGAGCCAGGCGGAATCACAACTGCCTTCCGACGTGCGCAACTATGGCGTAACGGTTCAAAAGTCCACTTCCGCTCCGCTCATCATGTTTGCCCTGTATTCGCCCAACGGCACCTATGATGACATCTTTCTATCCAATTATTCCTATATCAACATCAACGACCAGATGACGCGGGTGAAGGGCATCGCCAGTATACAGGTCTTCGGCGCGGGGCAGTATTCGATGCGCTTCTGGGTAAAACCCGATCAACTGGCAAAGCTGAATATAACAATTCCGGAAATCATCAACGCAATCCAGGCTCAAAACAACGTAAACCCGGCGGGGCAGATAGGCGCCGAACCCGTCCCGAAAGGTCAGGAATTCACCTACGCGGTCCGGGCGCAGGGACGTCTTCAGAATGAGGAAGAGTTTGGGAAAATTGTTCTCCGTGCTCTTCCCGACGGGTCCCTGGTTCGACTCAGCGATGTTGCCCGCATCGAACTCGGTGCACAGACCTACAACCTCAAGGGTCGCCTCAACGGCAAGCCGGCCGCGCTGGTCGCTCTCTATCAATTACCCGGGTCCAACGCCATAGAGGCCGCCGACGGTGCCAAGAAGCTGATGGAACGATTGAAAAAGACGTTCCCGGCCGACATGGACTACGTGGTGGCCCTCGACACTACTCTGGCCGTCACGGAAGGCATCAAGGAAATTGTACAGACACTGTGGGAAGCGCTGGCACTGGTCATTATCGTCGTTTTCCTCTTCCTCCAGGGTTGGCGGGCAACCCTGATCCCACTGCTGGCAGTGCCGGTGTCGCTTGTCAGCACCTTTTCATTGTTCCCCCTGTTCGGTTTTTCAATCAACACGCTGTCGCTTTTCGGATTGGTGCTGGCAATCGGGCTGGTAGTGGACGACGCCATCGTGGTGGTCGAAGCCGTGGAGCATCATATCGAACATGGTCTGTCACCGAAGGACGCAACATTAAAGGCAATGGAGGAAGTATCCGGGCCAGTCATAGCCATCGCCATAATCCTCGCGGCCGTCTTCGTGCCGACTGCCTTCATTCCGGGCATCACGGGACGCCTTTACCAGCAGTTCGCCGTGACTATCGCCGTTTCGGTGATCATCTCCGCCTTCAACGCTCTCACCCTGAGCCCTGCCCTGTCGGCGCTTCTGTTGCGACCAAGAAAAGAGTCGCGCGGCCCTCTCGCGGCGTTTTTCCGGTGGTTCAACAAATGGTTTGACCGGGCCACGGGCGGCTATGTGAAAACTTGCGGATTCCTGATTCGGAAAAGCGCGGTGGCCTTACTGCTCCTGGCCGGAGTGACGGTGTTCACGGGTCTGCTCGGAAAGTCTATCCCGACCAGTTTTTTGCCGGAAGAAGACCAGGGATATTTCTATGCCGGCGTGCAACTCCCTAATGCAGCCTCCCTGCAGCGAACAGACAGTGTCGTGAAAAGCACCGAGGAGATACTGAGCAAGACCCCGGGCGTTAAGTATTACTCGTCGATCATAGGCTACAACATGCTGAGTAGTGTGCAAAACACGTATAGCGGGTTTTTCTTCGTCACCCTGGAGGAGTGGGCGAAACGAAAAAGTCCGGAAGAGCAATATGAGGCGCTTCTAGCCCGTGTGAACAAGGCAATGAGAGAAATTCCCGGCGCGGTCGGTTTCGCTTTTTCTCCACCCGCTATTCCGGGAATCGGCACCTCGGGTGGAGTGACCTTTATCCTTGAAGACCGGGCCGGCAAGGAGCTGAGCTTTCTCACGGAAAATACCGACAAGTTCATCGCCGCGGCACGCCAGCGTCCGGAAATCGGGCGAGTCAGCACCACATTCCTTCCTATTGTCCCACAGCTCTCGGTGGAGGTGGATCGGGACAAGGTGCTCAAGCAGGGAGTGCCGCTTTCAGACGTTTACAGGACGCTCCAATGCTTTATGGGCGGCGCATTCGTAAATTATTTCAACAGATTCGGCAGGCAGTGGCAGGTCTATGTACAGGCCGAGGGGGACTACCGCACGCGGGCGGAGGAACTCGGTCAGTTTTACGTACGCAACAATGACGGGAATATGGTGCCGCTTTCGGCCCTTACCAAAACAGCCGGTGCTGTTGGCCCCGAATTCACCATGCGCTTCAATCTCTACCGCTCGGCGCAGATCAATGCCTCTGCAAAACCCGGCTTCAGTTCGGCTCAGGCAATGAAAGCGCTCGAGGAGGTCTTCGCGCAAAGCATGCCACAGGAGATGGGATTCGATTACCTGGGGATGAGCTTCCAGGAAAAACAAGCCCAGGAAGGGGTCTCACCCACTGTCATTTTCGGGTTTTCGCTTCTTTGCGTTTTCCTCATCCTGGCCGCGCAATACGAGAGTTGGAGCCTGCCGTTCAGTGTCCTTCTCGGGACTCCCATTGCCGTTGCGGGCGCCTTTGGCGGATTGTGGATCGGACATTATGAAAACAATGTTTACGCGCAAATCGGTCTTGTCATGCTCATCGGACTCGCGGCCAAGAACGCCATCCTCATCGTGGAGTTCGCTAAAATGGGATACGACGCGGGCAAACCGCTGATGGAGGCGGCTCTTGAAGGCGCACGCTTGCGCCTGAGACCGATTCTCATGACCTCATTTGCCTTCATCCTCGGCTGTGTGCCTTTGGCAAAGGCCAGCGGAGCCGGTGGACTTTCCCGGCAGGTAATGGGATTCACCGTGATTGGCGGGATGCTCGCGGCGAGCTTCATCGCCATCTTTCTGATCCCGGTGACCTTCTATGTTGTCGAGAAGCTCTCTCACGGGAAGGTCAAGCACGGACCGGTGGGGGCGGGCGTCTCGGGAATCGAGAAGATTGAAGGGGGGCTGCATTAATGAAAAAGCACACGATAATCCTTTTCATCGCGTTTCTGCTGCTGTCGGGCTGCGCCCTCGGCCCGAATTACCTGAGGCCGAAAATCAGGGCGCCCGAAAACTTCCGAAACGCTCCAAGCCCCGCGGAGCTAACTTCGCTTGGTGATCTGCCGTGGTGGAAAATATTCGATGATGAAACACTCCAGAAGCTCATTAGAGACGCTTTAGGCAGCAATCTCGATCTGCTGATCGCAATCAGCCGGGTGGAGCAGGCCCGCCAGGTCGCAGCACAGGCACGGGCTCAGTTCTTTCCGCAGATCAGTCTCGACGGTTTGGTGGCAACAGGGAGGAACAGCCTTCTCGCATCTCCGAGTCCCAACGGTGGCAAGACGACTGATTCCGCATTGCTTAATCTTAACGTATTCTGGGAAATCGATTTCTGGGGGCGGATCCGCCGCCTCAACGAAGCCGCCCGCGCCCAGTTTCTGGCAACCGAGGAAGGTCGCCGGGGCGTCGTGATTTCCCTCGTGAGTTCGGTTGCGCAAGCCTATTTCGAATTGCTGGAACTGGATCTTCAGTTGGAGATAGCCAAACGGAATACGAAGACATTCGAAGATACACTCAAGATATTCTCTCAGCGCTATGAAGGCGGCACCGGCAGCAGGCTTGAGACAACCAGCGCCGAGGGCTTGCTTGCAACGGTGGCAGCCAACATCCCCGAACTTGAGCGCCAGATCACGCTCAAGGAAAACCAGATAAATGTTCTTCTCGGCAGAAACCCCGGCCCCGTGGAGCGAAACGCTTCCTTGCTCCAGCAGAGCATACCGCCGGAGATTCCCTCCGGAATCCCTTCCGCGCTCTTGGAGCGTCGCCCCGACATCCGGCAGGCTGAACAGGACCTGCGCGCGGCTAATGCGCAGATTGGCGTATCCATGGCCAACTTCTTTCCCAAAATCGGCCTCACCACGCTGTTCGGAAAGGTCAGCCCCGAGCTTTCGGCTTTCACCGCGGGGAGCTCGAATTTGTGGGCAGTAGCGGGGGCTCTCAGCGGCCCCATCGTTCAGGGTGGCGCGCTTGTCGCTCAGTATCGGCAGAGCAAAGCAATCTGGGAGGAAGCCAAACTCAGGTATGAGCAAACCGCGCTCAATGCATTTCAGGAAGTATCCAATTCGCTTGTCTCCAGGGAGAAATACGAGTCGGCCCGCGTCCAGCAGTCCCGGGCCGTAACAGCTTTTAACGAGGCCGTGGATGTTTCGACCAAACGCTATGTCGCCGGTAAGGCGAGCTACTACGAAGTTCTTCAGAACCAGCAGCAGGTGTTCCCCGCGGAAACCCTGCTCGCGCAAACCGAACTCAACCGGCTTTTGGTTATCGTGCAACTCTATAAGGCACTGGGCGGAGGATGGCGGGAGACTGAGCTCCTCGAGACATCCCTGGTCAACCCGTAGCTTCGTCTCGCGGTGGCGGATCTGAACTCTGGTACAAGGGTGAAAGATGAACCGCGAATTTTCACTGTTAAGGAAGTCCTCGAAAGCGGTCGTAGCGCTTATGAACTCGCGCCGGCAAAGGGCTGGATCTCAAAGGGGAACTGGATGACATACTGAGCCCCGAGAATATGACTCGCCCGAGGAAGGTTCCCGGGGCGAGCAAGGCGTGAAACCCCGGGAAAGGCGCGTGACATTCGAACCACGGGATAATCCCCCCTGTTCGACGCCGGGGAGAGCGTTCGGAGGAGCGAGCAGGGACGGGCAGCGACTCCTGACTGGCAGGGAGTTCAACATACTGGTCCAGGATTGAGACATGATTGACTGGAAGACAAAACTGCAAATAAGGTCCTTTTTCCGGTCCTCGATGTGGATGTTTCCGCTTTGCTGCGCGGCATTCGCAATACTGTGCGCACCTCTGATCCGGTGGATGGATTACACATGGCAACCGGCTCTTTTCAGTTTTGACGTCGAGGGTGCTCGCTCCCTCCTCGCCGCATTCATTGCCGCCAGCCTGTCATATATCGTGTTTCTTGCTTCAGCCCTGCTGATAGCCGTACAACTCATGAGCGCCAGCCTGTCGCCCCGAGTCATTCGGGAATTTATGGTGAACTGGTCATACAGGATAGTCCTCGGCCTGTTTATCTTCACTTTCATATATTCAGTGGCTGCCCTGGCAAGGACGACCTCCACCGTTCAACAACTTCCCCTCTTCGTCGCGCTCATGTTGAATTTGTCAAGCGTCGGAGCCTTTCTCTACCTGATCGACTATGTTTTACGCAACTTTCGTCCCTCAGCGATCGTGAACCGGGTATCCACGCAAGGCCTGCGGGTAATTGAAGAGTGCTACCCCAGCCCAAGCCTTGCGGCGGAGCGTGAGAACCCGCTGAATTTCGGCCCCCCGGTTCGGACCATTTCTCATGAGGGCAAATCAGGGGTAATCCTCGCCGTGGACCTGGAAGGCCTTGTCAATTGCGCGAAGCAAGCCGGTTCCATATTTTTCTTCATCCCCCAGGTTGGGGACTTCGTTGCCAAAGGAGAGGATCTTATAGAGGTATATTTGAACGGTGATGGCATCAATGAGACTGCTGTTCGAAAGTCCGTGGCCTTCGGGCCGGAACGCACAATGGAGCAGGACCCGTCGTTCGCTTTGCGCATTCTTGTCGATATTGCCATAAAGGCGCTCTCGGCCGCCATCAATGACCCCACCACTGCTGTACTCGCCCTGGATCAATTGCAGCGACTGCTGCTCAAGATCGGCATGCGCCAACTCGATGGTGGCGCCGCCAGGGATGATCAAGGCGATGCGCGACTATTCCTGACAAAACCCCATTGGGAGGATTTCGTGGCTCTGGCGATAAGTGAGATCCGCATCTACGGTTCCGGAAGCATTCAGGTTTGCAGGCGGCTCGAAGCAATGATCAAAAACACCATGGACTTGCTGCCCCAGTACCGCGCGCCTGCGCTCCTCAAGGAGCTTGAACTGCTTCACTCCGGGGCCGAGCGGAGCTTTCCGGACATGGAAGACCGGTTGCGGGCGATTACCCCCGACGCGCTTGGTTTGGGCGGGGGCAGCAAAGGGAATGCCCGCTGGTAATACGGGCAAAAGTCCGCTCATGAGATACAGGATGAGGTTGAAACAGGCAGGATGAACCTTTTCGAGTCACGGATTGAAAAGAGCGATGAACCAGGAGGAGAGGACCAAGCTATGCTCAACTCATGTTTACGATCAAAATGATCAAGCAGTCTGACGCTGTCGATGTTTGTCGCGGGGATACTGTTTTTGTGCTGAGACCCTTCAGCGTTTTCAGCAACCGCGGCAGCCAAAGTGGAACATCTGTTGGTCGGATGAGAGGACGATTTCCTGCAAATTCCGGCCAGCGACTGAGGGACATCTGGTCCCGGCGATCATCGGACAATGCGGAGCGGAATATCCACGGCTTCCACGCGTTCCCGCTCACGGGCCGCGCCGATGATTGAGGGACCGACCCCGCATCCCAAGGAGAGAGATGACATGAACGCAAAAGTACTAAAACATGCCCTGATAGCGCTGATGATTTTGTCTCTGGCGGCGCCATCCGGAGTCCCGGGGCAGGATGAGGGCTCAGCCCCCGCATTCAGGCAGGAGGAGTTGAACCAGATGATTGCTCCAATAGCCCTTTACCCTGACTCCCTGCTCGCTAACGTGCTCGTTGCCGCGACATTTCCCCTCGAAGTCGTGGCGGCGGATCGCTGGGTAAAGCAGAACAACAACCTCAAGGCAGACCAGTTAAACGCTGCCCTGGACCAGATGAAATGGGACCTCAGCGTAAAAGCGCTCGTACCCTTCCCGGCAGTGCTTTCCATGATGAGCGAGAAACTCGACTGGACACAGGATTTGGGTAATGCTTTCCTGGCTCAGCAAAAAGATGTCATGGACACTGTTCAGCAACTGCGTGCCAGGGCACAGTCCCAGGGCAACCTGAAAACCTCGAGGGAACAAAATGTCATCGTTCAGGAGAAGACGATAGTAATCGAACCCGCCTCCCCGACAGTGGTCTATGTGCCATCCTATGACCCGGCCGTTGTCTATGGCGCATGGCCCTATCCCGCATATCCGCCCTATCCTTACTACCCATACGGAGGGGTTGTCGCTGCGGGTGCACTGGGGTTCGCCGCCGGCGTGGCGGTAGGGGCGGCATGGAATAATGGCTGGGGCCACTGGAACTGGAACGGTGGATCCATCAACGTCAATGCCAACCGCAACACGAATATCAATAGTGCACGCGTATCGAATTACCAGTCCGCGAACTGGAACCAATCCGCCCGGCAGGGAAGCGTCGCGAACCGAAACCAGGGCGCTTCCGCGCGGCAACTCCCCGCCGGGGGGGCTGGCTCTGCTGATCGAAGGGGTGACTACCGAGGCCGTACCCAGGATGGAAGGGGTCAGGCAGGGACAACCCGTCCCGGTGGCTCCCAGGTTGCTTCAAACCGCCCGTCACAAAGGCCCGGGCCATCCGCTTCCACCAGGCCTGCCTCAACGAGCAGGCCGAGTCCCGATTCCGTCAGCAAAGGGCTTCAACAGCGCCAGGGCGGAGGAGCATTCCAGGGCATGGGCAGTGGCAACCAGGCCAGAATGAGTTCAGATCGAGGTCTTTCGAGCCGTCAGGCCTCTCAGTTCTCCTCCCGTGGTCAAGGTGCCGGCTCGTTTGGCGGCGGGGGCGGCGCCGGTCGGAGCAGCTTCAGCGGTGGAGGCGGAGGTCGTGGAGGCGGCTTTAGCGGAGGTGGAGGCGGAGGTGGCCGTGGTGGTGGTGGTGGAGGCCGGGGCGGCCGCCGCTGACAGAGTATGATGCACGTTCCCTGGAATGATGTCCTCTGCCCGAAAGGGCGAGATAATACATCGCTAACATTCCCGGTCTTATGGAGGTCTTGAAATGCTTCCGTTTACTGCGCAATACAAAAAATACCGTTGGCTGCCTCGGACATTGAGGATCCTTTTAATGGTACTCCTGACACTGACCACACTGAGCGGTGCTGCCCTCGCCGAGGGAGGGAAGCACAAAGGGCAGCGAACAGTTGATTCCGGGAAGACCTTCTCAATGCCCGAGGAGGCTGTTCAAGCACTGGTAGTCGCGGCAAAGACAAACGATACGCAGCAGCTTTTGGCCATTCTGGGGACAGATGGCAAACAGCTTGTTTTCTCGGGCGACGAAGTGGAAGACAGAACCACTCTGGAGCGCTTTACCCGCGCTTATGAAGAAAAGAATCAAGTTGTCCGGGAGAGCGAGAAGAAGGCGATACTCGAGGTGGGAAAGGATGGCTGGCCTCTTCCCATTCCCATTGTAAAAACGTCGGGAGGCGAGTGGCGCTTCGATACCAGGCAAGGCAAGGAAGAGATATTGAACCGGCGGATCGGCGGAAACGAGTTGAGCACAATTCAGGTCTGCCTGGCCTACGTGGAGGCTCAGCGCGAATTTGCCTCAAAGGACCGCGGCAACGGGCTTCTGGAATATGCGCAGAAGTTTATCAGTGACCCGGGCAAGAAGAACGGCCTGTACTGGGAAGCAAAAGAAGGGGAGGAGCAAAGCCCGTTGGGTCCTTTCATCGGGTACGCCATAAAAGAAGGCTATGGGAAGAAAAAGGGCGATCAACCGACACCGTATCACGGCTATTTCTACAAGATCCTGAAGGTTCAGGGAAAATACGCGCCTCGAGGCGCATATAGCTACGTAGTCGACGACAGGATGGTTGGGGGCTTCGCGATGGTAGCCTACCCCGCTCAGTACGGCGTATCGGGGTTAATGACATTTATCGTCAGCCATGACGGGGTCGTGTACGAGAAAAATCTCGGCAATAAAACGCTATCCGCAGCCCAGGCGATGACATCTTTCAACCCTGACAAGACCTGGCAAAAGGTCAAAAGCAAGCACCTTGAGCTTCCGAAAAGCAGTGGTGGGGCCTAGGCCCGTCAACTGCTCGGGACCGAGTTCCCGCAGGAAAGGAACTCATGATGGCTTGTGAGATCATCCGTATCGAAGACGACGTGGTACCCGTCCGTATCTCCGGCTTTATGCGCCCGATCGACCGGCAACCCCCGCGGAAATGGCCATGCGGGCCATCGCGCGAGGCTCGAAAACCAGGCTTCTTGCCATGTTGGAAGATTTTGAAGGCTGAGAACAAGGGGTTGACCGGAGCGACATCGAGTTCCTGGTTGAATATGGCGGGAACGTCGCCAAAATGGCTATCGTGGGGGACATCATCTGGAAGGACCAATTCTTCGCTTTCCTCGGAAAGGGGCTCCGGTCCATTGCAATCGGATTCTCTCCTTCAGACCGCTTAAAAGAGGCGGGGTCCTGGGTACGGGCACAAGTCTGGATTTGCCTCTATTCGGTGGCCTGATTCGAACTCGTTACATCTTAACCCGATCAGAGGAGGACTATCATGAAGCTTGCCGAGACTTTCACAAAAAGGCATCTCCTCCGCTGTCTGGAGAGTGGAACCCTCTTAATGATTCTCTTCGTTATCGTGTGCGCGGGAGCACTTGGGGAGTTTCTAACTCACTCAAGGTGGGAAGGACCCCGTGGATGTGATTACTGCCCGGTTGACCGGGCTGAAAGCACGGGCTGACGTATTCCTCCGCTAGCGGCCGTACTGATAACGACGGCCTTGACAAGGACCGATTGCACCGGCACCGCATTAGCGGCACAACGTGGGGCCATGGGGGTGAACGAGAAGATCGACGCTCTGAAAACACTCGATATTTCACCCATGAATTTTCTCGTTCGCCCCCCATCGGATGATGGGACTTGTTCTCGCACTGCCGCTCTGGCGCCTCTATGCCGATTTGATGGGGATATCGGGACACGGAATAATCGGCATCGGTCCAGCGGACGCTGACCTTGCGATGGGTATCGCCCTGGACGGCACGAATAATCTCTATGTGACCGGCTATACCTATTCGGCCGATTATCCTGTCGTTACCCCTATCGCGGGCCACATCTCGGGTGCAACCGATGTTTTCGTGGAAAAAATCGGCACGGCGACTCCCGCCGGACCCGATCTCATCGTGGCGAGCGTTTCGCCTCCCGCCTATGGAGTGCTCGACCAGAAGGTTTCAATATCCACCAAGGTTGTAAACCAGGGAGTGGTTGCCTCAAAGCCATGCACGATTTCACTCTACCTTTCGACTGCCCTCACCCTTATGCCGACGCCAGGCGACCGGGCTATATTCCTGGGAAGCGGCGCCGTGCCCAGGCTCAAACCCGATGCGGGCTCGACCATCAGCATATCGCTACCCCTGCCTCCGGACGTTCCACCGGGCTCCTATTACGTCGTGGGGCTTGTGGACCGCGGAAAGACCGTGGACGAAAGTGACGAAACCAATAACAGCCAGGCCTCGACAAAACTGATGACCGTCTACCGACCGCGCGCGGATCTGATTGGCGTTAGCGTCTCCGGACCGAGCAAAGCCAGATTGGGAAGGGCTATCACCATCACCAGCAAAATAAAGAACCAGGGATATGGGAACGCCAAGAACTACTCTGTTGGGATCTGTCTCTCCGCCGATACGACCGTGGACACCTCCGACACTCTGTTCGGAAAGCGGCCGGTGAGCCTTTTGATCCCGGGAGGCAACAACTCCGCCTCAATCTCGGTTCAAATCACAATGGGTCTGACTCCCGGCACCTATTACATCGGGTTGATCGCGGACCCCGATAACGATGTGGTCGAACTGGACAAGGCCAATAACAGCAAGGCAGGGAACAAGATCGTTATTGCTCCGTAAAATACTCCCCGCCAAAGCGGGATAATCACACTTGCCCATAAAACCGGAAACCCGCCATTCAGCGGGTTTCCGGTTTTATGGGACGGGGAAATACCATGGCGATCAGGCGTAGAGCCCTTTTATATTCCCATGCAATTCCCTGGTCTTTTCCATCCGCGCGCGATCGCGGTCCCTGCCGATTTCATCCAGTTCAAGCTGGAGAGGCAGGAGGGCGGGATCATCATGGTTCTTGCCGGCTCGGTGGGCGTCGATCATCGTGCGATAGATCGCGATCATTCGACTGACGAGTCGGACGGCATACTCCCGGCCCTGCACCTTGAGCGTGTGAAGCCCCAGGTCCATGTAATCCCAGAGTTCCCCGCCGTTGATAACAAACGCGACATTCGGCCGCGCGCGAATGCGCGAATTTATCGCCTCGATTTCATCCGTGCCGCGGGAGCGTTGCCGGAGCACCTTCCGCCTCTGCTCCTCCGTGAGCAGGCACAGCCTGAAACAGCTTCCACTGCGGTCGGGCCATCCCTCATACTCGACTATCTCGTTCCCGTCCTCATCAGTGTAGGTGCGTTTGATATAGCAGTCGCTGATAAGTTCGTGAAATACACAGTTCCCAACCCCGCCGACACAACGGTTGCCGTGCACCAGCACCTCGGTGCCCAACCCGAGGACGCCGGCGGCGGCGGCAAAGGTTCGCAGTTTTTCCACCGTATCCACTTCGGTGCTGGCCACAATCTGTGTAGCGCCAAGCTCTTTGTAGCGTTTCATCTCAGCCGGGGTCTGGACGTTACACCCGACACTCGCGTGGATTGCCAACCCGGGGAAATTGTCGCGCGCAAGCTCCATGATCCCGGGGGTCTTCACAATCAAACCCTCGGCGCCCCATGAGGCGTATTTGCCAATCTTGGAGAGCACAACCATCCATTTTTCGGGCGGGACCTCCGCATTAATGGCAATTCTAACCTTGCCGCCCAACCGTTGCCCAATCCCGATAGCTTCCTTTACCTGAGAATCCTCGAGTTCCCAGGCACACTTGCGGCGGCTGAATCCTTTCGAGCCGACATATACGGCATCGGCCCCACTGGCAAATACGGCTTCAACCATTTCCAGGCTGCCGCCGGGAGCCAATAGTTCATTCATCTTTTCCCCCTGCACACGATCGGTCCGCAGCCATGGCCCTCGGGCGCATTGCACTCATAACCGCTGAAGAGAAGTAGTGATATTGCGGATTCCATGCCCTGGGTTCCAAGGCTGTATAATTATACAAATATGGCTGATTTTGATAATTAATCAATAAAAATCCAATTCATGGTTTCAGGCTCCGGCAAAACAGGCCCCTTCCTTATCAGGGCACGGGATGCTGCGCAAACTTCTTGAATACAATCCCGAGATAGGGGATGATCCGGACTCAACCAATGACTAAAACGCGCATCCTTTTGCAGATGCGATTATCCAAGAATAATTATACTCATTTGAGAACAAGAATATTAGGGCGTCCCCAATAATTGCGGGAACCCGCCCGGTAATTCCCGGATCAGTTCCGGGGGCAGGCGCGGGGGCCTTATTTTCTGGAATTCAGTAAGTGAGAAGCATGGGATTCCAGCTTTTGCCTGAACGAGGGGGTTTGGCGGCACATTTCATTCCGCGCCGATCCATTCGAAAAGCACGTCACCGGGCGTCTTCGGGAGCGGGACTTGCGCCGATTCATCGGAAAAATCCCACGGATTCTGAGGTTTGCGGGCTCATCCCTGTTGGAACTGTGTTTTCCCAGAGTATGCGCGGGATGCGGGAAAATCAACGTCCTGGATGCCGGCTTCTGGTGCCGCCACTGCCGTGAGGAACTCACCATAATCGGTTCGCCGTTTTGCCCCCGGTGTGGCAGACCATTTCAGAATGCGCCCGAATCATCCGACCATCTGTGCGGCGAATGCATGGAATCGGCATTCCACTTCGACACCGCAAGGTCTGCCGTTCTTCACACCGGGATTGTTCGTGACAGAATACACCAGTACAAATTCGGAGGGCGGCTGTACTGGATTCCGGCTTTCGTCGAACTCTGCGAATCCACCTGTGCCCGGTGGCACCTTGAACCCCTGGACCTGATCATGCCCGTCCCACTTCACCTCAAGCGGCTGAAGGAAAGAGGGTTCAACCAGTCGGGACTGCTCGCGAAGGAGCTTGGACGCAGACTGAATGTGCGGGTCTCGTTCGACTCTCTTGTCAGAAGCATTTGGACTCAGCCTCAGACCCGCCTGAACCGCGAGGATCGGCTCAAAAACGTACGGGGCGCGTTCGCGGTGACCAATCCCGGGACAGTTCGCAACGGCAGGATATTGGTGGTGGATGATGTCTTCACTACGGGGGAGACTTTGAGCGAGTGTGCGAGGACCCTCAAAAAAGCCGGGGCGGCGGAGGTGCATGCCCTCACCATCACGCGGGCGCTGCCGCGCACGTAATATCCTTTCGCGGCAATGGCACGCAGAGCCATTGCCTGCTCTCGTGGCTCCACCATGGACAAGACTTTCAAATCCTGTGATCGAATACCCGCGGGAAGCGTCGCCTTACAACCCGCAACTCACTGCTTCCCAATCCAATCATCCAAGTTACCTGTGTGGCTTTCACGCCGGAAACCTCGCCAGCGGTTTCGATCATGGAATACCGCTCAGGATGAGCGGCAAAAACCTTTGGTGTCTACCAGATGACAGGAACGGGGTATTGGCGAATCAAAGGATCGGGAGTAAGCAGGGATAAACCGTGTGCCAACGCTTGACAAACCAGCATGCGGTCGAAGGGGTCTTTGTGAATATCGGGCAACCTGGGCAGCATCAGGACTGCTTCTTCTTCCAGCGGCAAAGATTCGATGGCATGCAGTGCTCTCATCCCGGCAATGAATTGAGCCGGTGGAGCTGGCAGCGGCAGGCGCCCCAAGGCGTTCTTGACGATGATTTCCCAAACGGACACGCTACTGAGAAAAACCGTGGCGGAATCATATCGAAATACTTCGCGTGCGCGTTCAGAAAGTTCCATCGAGTCGCTGATAAGCCAGAGGAAGGTGCAGGTATCCAGAAGAGTATTCAAGGTCCCTTCCCGTTGAATGCGTCGAGAAAGTCGTCGGGAAGAGGTTCGAAGAAACTCTCCGGCACCTCGAATTGACCTTTGGCCAAACCGATCGGCCGTATGGACCCGGTTTTAGGAGGCAAAGGGCGGATCTCGGCTATCGGCACATTTCTCCGACAAAGCAATATCTTCTCCCCCTTCGCAAGGCGATCGAGGTATTTTGACAGATTGGTTTTTGCTTCGTGAATGTTTAGTTTAATCATGACCCAATAGTAAGGCAGAAACTGAACTAAGTCAACGACCTACTTTTGAACCCTTCCGCCATTGAACTTCCAGCCGGCTTTGGGCAGTTTCGGTTTGGGCCTTTATATGAAAACGGAAAGACCGCAAGCGCGATAAACCGCCTTCAATAAATGTCCTGGTACTCAGCGCAGTCTCGAACTTCCGGAGTCCCTCGGGAGAGATATGCCATATCGAGCCACCGAGGAAGAATATTGCCTGGGTAAGACCCGCGGCATGCATTTTCCTCCTTGAGGCAACTCAACCCCGCCTACTCCGCCCCATCCATTTCCGCCTTGATACCGCACTCCCGCGCGAGCCTTCCATAGATGATGCTGAGTTCCCGATCGCACTCGCCACGCGGAGCGCCGTTTTCCCGTGCCTGCTCGTAAGCTCTCTCGGCCTCTTTCCATTTGCCTTCCTCGCTGAGCAACCGCCCCAGGAGCAGGTGAATGTCGCCCCTTTTGGGATCGAGTTTCGATGCCCGCCGCAATAGCACTACTGCCCCGGCCCTGTCGCCCTTTTGCATGCGAAGGTCAGCCGAGCGCAGGAAGGCCTGGATATCGGAAGGATTGTAGAACATGGCGCGGTCATAAGATTTCAACGCCGAGCGTACGTCGTCCCTTCTTTCCGCGATTTCGCCGAGCCCGAACCAGGCATTTGCACATTTCTCGTTCCGGCGCAGTGACTCTTCGAATAGAGAGCTCGCTTCATCGAGCCGGCCGGCCCTGAAGAGAAAGTATCCAAACTGGCTCGCGGCCCAGGAATCGTTGCGGTCCACCTCGACGGCACGCCGGTAGGACTGCTCGGCGGCCATCATCTGCCCGGTGGTTTCCTGAAGGGATGCCAGGTTGGACCAGGCCGGCGCAAACTCGGGATGCTGAACGAGAATGGCTCTGTAAAGCTTTTCAGCCTCATCCTTCCTGCCCTGGTCCTGGTAGATCACGGCCAGGTTGAATTTAGGCAAGGGATCTGAGGGATTGACCCTGATTGCCTGCTGGTATTGGCTTATGGATTCGTTCACGCGCCCGCGGCCGTAATGCTCGACCGCGCGATTGTACGGGTCCGTCCCCCCGCTTGCGCAGCCTGAAATGACCAGAAGACCAGCCAGTAATAAAAGAATTCTACTTTTTACCATATGGCCCGATTCTTCCCTTGTCTCTCCACTGTTCCGAGCCCGGCGGGACGCTTTCGGGCGCCCCGTCAGCCTTCCACACGACCTTCCAGGGATGGGACTTCAGGTCCTCGCTCAGCCCCTTCAGGTTTTTCGATGTCTCGTTGAGATTGCGCAGGAGAGAGGTTATGTCATCCTCGCCCGCGGAAAGGATCGTCCGCACGCCTTTGACCGTGTTCTCGGCCTCTGAAAACCCTCTCGCCGCCAGTGTCAGCGTCTTCGACAAGTCACTTTCTATCGTTTCGAGTCTTTTCTGCAACCCCTTGTTGGTCTCGCGAACATCTTTAAGCAAGGCAACCAGTTCGTTGCCACCCTCTCCCGAGACATGGGTCAGATTCTTCACGATCGGACTCAGTTCGGCGGTCTTTTTCCGCAGATCGGTCACGAGACCGTTCGCGTTCTGTATGGTCTCCCTGGCGGTATGGACGGTCTCCTTGACCGAGTATTCGGTCCGCACCTCCTGGACCAGTTCTTTCGTCTCGTTAACCAGGTCAACCATTCCGGCGGCAACCTTTTGTCCGGTCGCCATGATCTCGGAAAGAGACGACGCGCTCTTCCCTTCCATGATAGCCCCCGATTCCACCTCGGGCGCATCCGGTGAACCCGGCGACATTTCGACATACTTGGCGCCCATCATCCCCAGGCTTCGAATTTCCGCCCGCGAATCCTGGCGCACGCGCGCATGTGGATCGATCCGAACAGTAAGGGCAATGCGGTCGGCGGTCCCTTCCGCTATGCGAATGTCTTTCACCCCGCCCACTTCATATCCCGCATACCAGACCGGTGAACCGCGGGTGATCCCGTCCGCGTACGTAAAAAGCAAAACAATCGTCTTCTTTTTGTCCCACAACGAACGGATATCGCTCACCACGAAAATCGCGATCACGAAAAGGACAAAGGATACAGTGACAAGTATGCCGACCTTTATTTCCGATCGAAAAACCTGCATCTACGAGTCTCTCCAGGTTGGCGGCCAGCCGCCGGGGTTTACCAGTTCCATCGAGGGCGGACCGGAATGTCCGCCTTCCACATCACTTGATCTCTCTTGGTTAATCACTCCACGCCCAGCAGGTCCTCGAGATAGTCCCTGCTCGACTGGCGAAGCGGGATGGGACCATCCGCGCTTCCCTTGATAAACTGCTGGACCAGCGGGTCGGAGGAGTTTTCAATGTCTTGCGGCGTCCCGTAGGCGACGACCTTTCCCTTGAAAAGGACAACCATCTTGTCGGAGATTTGAAGGGCATTCCTGACATCATGGGTCACCACCACCGAGGTAATCCCGATTCTTCGGCTCAAATCGAGTATGAGCTGTCCGATGACCCCGGTCACCACCGGATCGAGGCCCGAGGTAGGTTCGTCATAGAAGACGATCTCGGGGTCCAGCGCGATGGCTCGCGCCAGGGCCACTCGCTTTTGCATTCCACCGCTCAACTGCGAAGGCTTGAGATGCTCAAAATCGCGCAGGCCGACCAGTTCGAGTTTCATCTTCACGATAACCCCGATGATCTTCTCATCCAGTTGGGTATGCTCGCGAAGCGGCAGGGCAATGTTGTCGTGGACCGACAGCGAATTGAGGAGCGCGCCCATCTGGAAGAGCATGCCGAATCGCTTGCGGTAGCCCTCCATTTCGCACTCACAAAACCTGGTAATGTCGGCCCCTTTTACCAGGATCTCGCCCGAATCGGGGCGCAACACACCGATGAGATGTCTCAGGAGGGTCGTTTTGCCGCAGCCGCTTCCGCCCATGATAGCGAAAACACTGCCTTTATCAACGGTCAGGTTGATCCCGTCCAGGACCAGTCTCCCATCGAAGCTCTTTACGAGGTTTTTTACCTCTATCATCGGTCCCGGCACGCCGGACGGGACATGCTGTAATTCCATTCCCGGCAAGATACCTTTGCTTAAGGGCAAATTCGCCCGGCAAGTTCAACTCGTCATAAAAATACCCGGTGGCCCCGAAGGTCCGCCCAAAAATCCCGCCTGTCTAAAGAAACAGGTAAAAGATGGTCGTAAAAAGACAATCGGCCAGGATAATGCTGATCAGCGACGTAACCACCGACACCATGGTGGACCTGCCCACGCCCTCAGCGCCTCCCCGCACCACAAAAGCCATGTAGCAGCCGACCATGGCGATGATTACGGCAAACACGGCGCTTTTGATAAGCCCGCTGATGATATCTTTCATCAGGAGGGCATCAATCGTATTTTGTATATAGAGCGTCGACCTGATGCCGATTGCTCCGGTGCCGACAACGTAGCCGCCGATTATTCCAATCATGTCAGCCAGGACCGTCAGACAGGGAAGCATGATGATCATGGCCAGAAAACGCGGCACCACGAGATAGGAGATGGGCGAAATCGCCATTACTTCCAGGGCAAGTATTTCCTCGGTTACCAACATCGTGCCCAGTTCGGCGGTGAACGCGGCGCTCACACGGCCGGCGAGGACAATCGCCGTCAGCAGAGGCGCCATTTCTCGCGTAAGCGCGACAGCCGCGAGGCTTGCCGCGTACGTTATCGCTCCGAATTTTTCCAACTGGTAGGCCGTCTGCAAGACCAGAATGATGCCGATAACGAACGATACAAGGGAAACTATAGGGATCGATTTTACTCCGACCTCGTCCATCTGGACTATGGCGGCCTTTATCCTGAGCGGTTTTCCCTGGAACGGCTTGACGAAAGTCCACCGCATCGTCTCCCAAAAGAAGAGCGAGATGCTGGTGATGTGACGCAAGAAGTAAACGACTTTGCTGTCTGAACGCGCCGCGGCCTCGCTCACCCGATCTACTCTCCGTCCAGGAGCCGGTCAGCGTCCGGCACCATTTCAAAAACGCCCTTCAGGTAAGCCAGGTCAAAAATCGATTCCACCGTTGGCGTTGCGCCGGCCAGAGTGAAACGGACATTGCTCTTTCGCGAAAACTGCAGGCCTTCGACAAAGGTGGCTATGCCGGAACTGTCAATGTAGGGCACTCGGGAAAGGTCCACGATGATATGGGAGGGCGACTCTCGAAAAAGAGGCAGGAGCGCGCTCCTCACCTGGGGAGACGAACTCATGTCGAGATCCCCTTCCAGCGCAAGCAGAAATATACCCTTCTTCTTCTCGGTCACCTGGCTCTTCATTCTTGCCCCGTCTCCTCTTTCGCCCTGTATTTGACAAGTCTCAGCAGCATGCCCCCATCCTCGGGGACACTGTATTCCGTCCTGTCGAAGGCTGATTTTATAAAATGAATGCCCAATCCGCCGGGACGCACATCCTCAAGCTCTCTCGATACAAAACAGGCCGGGTCGGCGGCAGGACCGAAATCGCGGATGTCTACCTGAAAATAATCCAGATTTATCAAAAAGGTAAGAATAATTCTTTCGTTTTCCCGATGCTTATAGGCATGACGAATGACATTGGTACAAGCCTCGTCAACCGCAAGGACAAGCCGGCCACATTCCTCGCGCCCGAAACCGATCCTTTCCGACACCGTTCCCACCAGTGCGCGCACGATAAACATTGAAGCGGGATCAGCCGGAATATCGAGTACAACCGGGCCTTTCAGTTCATCCAGAGCCAATCATCTCTCCTCGACCCTGACAAGCACCACGGTTGTGTCATCGGCCTGGGGCTGGTCTTTCACAAACTCCGCCACTGCATTGCTCAGGCGTGACCTGACGGACTCGACTTCGGAGTCTCCCTGTCGGAGGGCCGCTTCGAGCCGCTGCCAGCCAAAGAGTTCCCCCTCTTCGTTCCTGGCCTCAACAAGTCCATCGGTAGCCAACAGGATACAGTCCCCCGGTTTCAGGGGCACGGAGGATTCCGTAAATGCCTGCCCCGGCAGGATTCCAACCGGCGGCCCGCCACCTCGCAACCGGGTAATCGCGCCCTCAGCGGAGTTCCAGACAATGGGCGGCAAGTGCCCCGCGTTCACATAGATCATCTCATTGCCGGGCCCGAGCACCATATACAGAAGGGTCACGAACATTCCCCTGCAGCTCTGTTCGGCCACTGTATCATTCACGCGGCCGATAAGTTTCACGGGGTCCTTTTCGCGGATGGCGAGCAGACGGAAATCGGAGGTAAGCTTCGCCATGAAAAGGGCCGAAGCAACTCCTTTCCCGGATACATCGCCGATCAGGACCCCCATGCGGTCATTATCGAGAGGAATGAAATCGTAGAAATCCCCCCCGACCTCCTGCGCCGCCTGATAAAAGGTACTGAAGCTGAAGCCGGCGAATCGGGGCATCTCCCGTGGGAGAAAGCTCAGTTGAATGCTGGTGGCAAATTCGAGGTCTCGTTCGATCTGCCTCTTTCGCAGAATCTCCCGGTGAAGGCGGGCATTATCCACGGCTATGGCGGCATTGATGCAAAGTACGCTGAGATCTTCCTCATCGTTGACGGTGAAACAACTCCCATCCGTCTTGTTAATGACCTGGGAAACCCCGATAACCCGATCCTTAATCTTGAGCGGAACACACAGTATGGTTTTGGTGTGATAACCCGTCATGCGGTCAAATTCCTGGTTGAACCGGGGATCGGAGTAAGCATCCTCGATCAAAACAGGGTTTCCCGTCTCGAACACATATCCGGCAATACCCTGCCCCTTTTTCAGGCGGAGTTGCCCCGTGAGCTTATGGGCTACAGGCCCCTGGGCGACTTCGAAGACCAGTTCCATGCTCTTCTCGTCGACCAGCATGAGACTGCACGACTCCGCCTTGAGAATGGCGCGGGAAATGGTCATTATGTTTTCGAGCACCTCATCGAGCTCAAGGCTGGAGTTGATGAGGCTGGACACCTTGAAACATTCCTTGAGGTTATCCAGGCGCTCGTTTAATTTTTGGACATCAGGCGGACGACTCTTACCGGAGGCGGAGGCAGTCGGTCCGATCGCTTCATTTTCTTTTTTCATATGCTTTCGACCCGAGGTAAAGATCTTCCGGCCCGCACGCATACCTGACCGGTAAGTCTGGGGGGGAAGCGATATTATGACCGCTCTGCCCGGAACTGTCAAACAAAGCTGTCCGACCGGGAGGCGGTGATGGCCGCGGAAATTACGGCGCACATACGAAACATGCGTGAGACAAACCATGGTGTATGAACACTGGTGGGGTCCGGAACGGACAGGCTCAGCCGATGAAGGCATCACATAACGCGGGATCGATTAGTGGTAAGGGGTGGAAGAACCGCACCTTGTAAGCCAGAATGCAGGAACATGGGAACATGGGGGTCGGTCCAAGCCAAGTACTGAATATTTTGAGATTTACATCCCGGTAACGCGCATTATTACGGCTTAGAACACGATTATTGGCCGGCAAATCGCATGGGAAGGGTTTCCCTCCCACAAAAGACTATCAATTTATGCCTGGAAAATACGCCTCTAACGAAAAAAACGTGTCCATTCTACAGATTTTTTCCAATCCCTATAAGTACTTAACCTGTATAGCCCCCATATACAGTCCAAGTATTTCGACCCCATGCAGCTTTAGCCAGGCCCGGCCCCATGCAGGAGCCACGGGCTTATTCGGCGGCAACCTTCGCGGGTACTATCCAGCCGCCTCCCAGCGCTTTATACAGCGACACGAGGTCGGTCGACACCTTTTGATCGCTTGAGGCAAGTGTATCCTGGGTCAAGAACAATGATCGCTGGCTTTCGAGAACGTTCAGGAAATCCACGAGTCCCCGGGCATACAGTTCGCTGGAAATTTCGTGCGCGCGCAAACTTGACTGGACAGCCTCACTCAATGCCTTCCTTCGCTCCTGCTCCCTGGAGTAGGCCACAAGAGCGGATTCCACCTCCTGCAAAGAAGTCAGAACCGCCTTTTCGTACGTGCCGAGCGCCTGTTCGGTCCTGGCATTCTGGACCTCGATATTGGCCCGGGTGGCGCCCGCATTGAAGATGTTCCACTTTACTGTCGGCCCGAAGCTCCAAAATGTGCTCGATCCGAGTGCGATATCGGCCAGGCTCATGGAGCTTTGCCCCAAACTCCCCGTCAGGCTGAAGCTGGGGAACAGGTCCGCTGTCGCCACTCCTATCCGTGCCGTGGCCGCGGCAAGCTGTCTTTCGGCCCGTCGTACATCAGGCCGGCGGCGCAGGAGTTCCGAGGGCAGTCCGACAGGCACCTCGGGAGGATTGGCCGGGACCGGGGCAGCCACCGAGAGTTGTTCGACTATCTTCGCGGGAGGCATTCCCAGGAGAGTTGCAATCTGGTTCATGGATTGCCTGGCCGTGGTTTCGAGTGTTGGAACCGTCGATTCCGTGGACGAAAGTTGCGTTTGCGCCTGTGCAACATCCAGCTCACTGCTCAACCCGGCCTGGAACCGTTCACGCGTAAGCGAGAGCGTCTGGCGCATTGCTTCTATGTTCTTCCGGGCAATGTCAAGGCGAAGCTGAGAACCGCGCACAGTGATATAGTTGGTGGCGACTTCGGAGAGAAGAGTAATCAGTGTATCGTTGAAATTCTCCTGGGACGCGGCGACATCCGCCGTTGCCGCTTCCACCGACCTTCTCACGCGGCCGAAGATGTCAAGTTCAAAAGAAGCGTCGAATCCCGGTTTATAAAGGTCCACCCCCCCACTGAGGATATCGTTGTTTTCCGCGGTTCCCGCGGGAAGCGAGGACGGGGTTTCATGCTGACTGCCGCGGTAACGCGAGTAGGATCCGCCGGCGTCGAGTTTCGGATAAAGGCTCGCGGCCGTAACCGTTTGTTGCGCCCGCGCCTCGCGAATTCTGGCATGCGCGATCTTGAGATCCTTGTTCGCCTTCACGGCCTGTTCGACCAGCGAATCGAGCACGGGATCATCGAAAAGAGTCCACCAATGTGTAAGTTCACCGGGTTTGTCAGTGGAAACGCCCTTGGGGACCTCGACCCAGGCAGGAGGCACATCCTCCTTGGGTTTTTTGTAATTAGGACCAACCAGACAGCCGGAAAGGACCAGGCAGGCTACCACTGTCAGGCACGCAAACTTCAATTGCGAGGACCTGCTCATCAAGCACTCCAGTAATCGATTCAGAAACAAAGCTCCCTCGGATAAAAGTGGGATAGTCTAAAGCTTGAAGGAAGGTTTTGTCAATCTATTGCTTATTTGCCGCAAGTTACTCTTATTTCAAGCCAATCACGGCCTTATTCCTTTTTACCGCCTCTTCGCTTACTCGCCCGTCCCCTCTATCTCGCGACTCTTCCATGCAGCCGGCCGCGAATATTCCAAAGGATGGAAATCACTGCCACGGTCCGGGGAGACACGTACCGGCCGTCCCAGTTTGTCCCGCGATTCTTCACGAGCATTCATGGTTGCCGGACCGATTTTTTCTTCGCATCCCTTCGCTGTTTGTGGTTGGATGATATTTTGTGACGCGAAACCGGGAAGAGCACGGACTCACCATCGGCGATATGCAATCCATCAAGGGAAATCGTTCAACCGATAATAAAACATGAATTGCCGTGGCCCGGGCGGACTGCTCTCCGCGGGAGTTCAGTCCGCGTCTTGTCTGATGAACATATGATTGAAAGGATCAGGCTTGGAATGCATATTGATCGGCACGGGCGGAATGATGCCCATGCCGTACAGAATGCTCGTCTCTCTGGCCGTAAGGCTCAATGGAAAGATATATCTTTTTGATGCTGGAGAGGGAGTCCAGATCAACTGGAAAAGAGCGCGCGTCGGCGTTCGCGGTCTCAAACTGATCGCGGTTACCCACCTCCATGCCGACCATTGCCTGGGGATTCCGGGCATGCTGATGCTAAAGGCTCAAATGGATGATCCCGAACCCCTCACTATTATCGGTCCCGCGGGAACGCGCGAGTTTGTCACGCAATGCCGGAAGACCCTCGATTTCCTGGTTAATTATCCCATTCATTTTATCGAGTGGCCCGGCGACGGGACAGGGGTGGCTTATCGCGATGCTCAGGCGCGCATCCTGTGGGAACCGGTCAAGCATACCAGGTTTTGCCTGGGCTACCGCATCGAGGAACTGGACCGCCCCGGCAAATTCGACCCCGAGGCCGCCCGCAACCTCGGGATACCCATGGGGCCGCTCTGGGGAAAGCTTCAGAGCGGACAAGACATCATCGGTCCCCAGGGGATGGAGGTACGTTCGGACCAGGTCCTCGGGCCGCCCCGCAGAGGCCGCCACATAGCTTATGTCGTGGATACACGCCCGGCGCCCGGTGTTTATCAGCTCTGCAAGGATGCCGACCTGGCGTTTATCGAAGGCATGTTTTTGTCGGAGCATTCCGGGCACGCGGATGCGAAGGGACACCTCACCGTGGAGGAAGCAGCCGGTATTCTCAAGGAATCTCGCCCAAAGCGTGCTGTCTTCGTTCACATAAGTCCCCGGTACGAAAACAACGAACTCTCAAGACTGGAAGAAGAAGCCCGCCCCCTGTTTCCCGCTGCCAGGGCGGGCAGAGACCTGGATATGTTCGAAGTGAAGCTGCCGGAATAGCCCGTTGGGGTCCCCGTATCCGGGAGATGATACAAAAGCGGGAGAAGGATTCTCCTAACCCCGGGTAGAGCGGAGCAAACCCCGCATTTGCGTAGTATCGCGCAGGCAAGAGACAGCATTACAGCCGCTCATCCCTGGCCCGTTCCACCCTTCGACAAGCTCAGGGCGAACGGTGGTGCACGCTTCCGTCACCCCGGCGAACGCCGGGGGCCAGTCTTCTGCTTGCGATGTGCCGGAAAAACCCTGGATTCCCGCTTTTCGGGAATGACGGGCTGTGTGACGCAGCTACCATATATGTGCTTGATATCGATCACTTTTCAAAGCTGCTTATCGAGACCGGAGCGAGGACAATGGTGGCGATGGAAGCGATATCAGCCGCCAGTTCAACCGCAACCCCTTCCGTGACGTCCGGTTCCAGCGCTTGAATATCAATCCGGTTTCCCTCGGGGAATATGACCGTCCTCACGCCGGCTCTTTGCGCAGCGAGCACTTTTTCCCGCACCCCATTGACCGGCAGTATCCCGCCGCTCAGCGTCAGTTCCCCGGAAAGTGCCACATCCCTTCGCGCGGGCCTGCCCGTGAGCAGAGAAATGAGTGCCATGGCTATTGTCACCCCGGCGGAAGGGCCATCTTTCGGGATCGCCCCGGCGGGGATGTGTATATGAATGTCGTTTCCCCGGAAGAAGTCGGGATCAATACCGAACTCGCGGGGATTGCTCCGGACATAGCTCAGGGCGGTCTGCGCGGACTCGCGGATGACCGCCCCCAGTGAACCGGTCATTATCAGTTGCCGGTTGCCCTCCATAATGGCCGCCTCCACCGAAATGATCTCCCCTCCGAACTCAGTCCATACCAGACCGGTGGTCACTCCAACCCGATGTCCCGCCGCCGCTGTTTCATGTCTGAATTTTCTCGGCCCCAGGAGATTAATCACGAGTTCTTCATCGATTCGCACGGAAGGGCGGCCGTCTTCAGCTTGAAGACAGACACGCGCGAGTTTACGGCACACGGTGGCAATTTCCCGATCCAGGTTTCGGAGGCCCGACTCAAGCGTATAATCCCGAATGATGGCCAAAAGCGCCGATTCCTCGAATTCAAGCCCGCTGTGCTTCAGGCCGTGCTCACGCATTTGCCGGGGGACGATGTAGTTCCGGGCGATTACCTTCTTTTCTTTCTCCGTGTAGCCGGGAAATTCGATGACCTCCAACCTGTCCATCAGCGCTCCCGGCAGCCCCTCGACGAGATTCGCGGTCGCTATGAACATGACGTCTGAAAGGTCGAACCCGATATCCAGGTAGTGATCGACGAATTGGTAGTTCTGTTCCGGATCGAGCATCTCCAACAGCACGGAAGCGGGATCGCCCCGAAAATCCTGGCCTATCTTGTCCATTTCATCCAGCATGAAAACGGGGTTTCTGACCCCGAGCCTTCTGATTTCCGAAATCAGCCTGCCCGGCATCGAACCCACATAGGTCCTCCGATGGCCCCGCAATTCCGCCTCATCCCTGAGGCCGGCCAATGAAATCCGAGTGAATTTCCGCCCGAGCGCGGCAGCGATTGCCTTGCCTATGGACGTTTTTCCGGTCCCGGGAGGTCCGGAAAAGCAAAAAACCGGGCTTCTGCCGGGTCGTATCTGCCGCTTTTTTTCCCGAATTTGCCGTACGGTCGCGCGGAGTTCATCCAGGTTGATCGGTTTTGGCAAATAGTGGGCGGCGCCCTTCTTGAGAGCATCCACCGCGGTACTGACAGTCGCGTAACCGGTCACCATGACGATATCGGTGTTCGGAGAAACCTGCCGGGCTGATTCAAGCAGATGGATTCCATCCATCTTGTCCATCTTGAGATCGGTCACAATCAGCTCGAATTCGTGTTCCTTCACCCTCTCAAAGGCGTCCAGGCCGTTTTCCGCGGTACTCACGCGGTAGCCTTCCTTGCGCAAAACATATTCCAGATTGGTTCGGGCAATTTCTTCATCATCCACGACGAGTATGTGGAACTCGCTTTGGCTGAAGAGTGTCTTAACCGCCAGGTATTCGAGGATTCTTTCCTTAACGCGCATGAGCCCGTGGTGTTGCATTTCAAGGGCTTGCCGTGCCCGTTCCAGATCGAGATTGTCCTCGGTGCGGACCATCCAGGGCAACGAGAGCATGTATTCCAGGTATCCAACTCCGATCGAGTATTCGGGCAGGCCGGGATCCATCTTCTCCAGCTTCTCTATTTCCCTGAACGCCAGAGAAGAAATATGTGGCGGGCTCTTTCCATTCGATGCGGACTGGCGAAGAGTGGAAAGCTCATTGTCCGCTTCCGCCACATTTTCGTTGTTTCGCTCGCTTTTCCTAAAAAAGCTCATGACCGTTTCCTCTACTGTTGCATTCAGCAACACAGACCGGACAGCGTTGCAAAAACGAACGGCGGGCTCGGCGCCGGGAAATCGCCACACCGTGAATGAGGCTATTGCATTCTGCAACGGACGCCACTGGGCACCCCGACTCGATCTTCATACCAGATCCCGTATTTTCAATCACTTAGCCACTCTCATCGGAATGGCATGCCTCTTGACTATAAGTCCAATGAAAAATTCGTGCTAGCAAAGGGCAGGGAAAAAGCATGTCGAACCAATCGAGCGAGAAGAATCACGCTAATCCCGGAAACAGCCGGAAGATCCTGATGGTGGGAAAAGGGACAGTATTTTCGGAAGAGGCAACCGAACATTGTGTTCACCTCGCGGAGCGCCTTGAATACGACCTGGTGGCGCTGAACATTGACACCCGGCTTCAGGGAAGCGAGTTCGCGAGGTGCGCCGCCGAATCCGGAAGGGCTTTGCGCTCACACGCGAACAGCGTGGGTGTCCATTGGGAACAGCTTGTGCGGACGGGGGATTTTGAACAAGTGATTGAAGACACGATACAGGAAATAAAGCGGGTCGAACTGGTTGTTATGGACTTGGATCAGGGTGATGAGGAAGTCCGGGACCTTACAGTCCCGGCTATCAGTGTAGTCACGAACAGGAGAAAAGGAGCATGCATGGCAACTCAGATGGAATCCACGAAAACCCGGATGATCGCGCGCACCGCGGCTTATGGCGCATTGAGCGCGGCATGCTACGCGGCCGTCTTCACTCATACCGATGTGGTAATGCAGAGCTTTACGAGAGGCGGCCTCTATGCGGCCCTTCCCATCGCCACTGTCCTTGCGGTCTCATTCGTGCACGGAGCTTTCGCCCACAATTTCTGGTCACTGCTGGGAATTGAAGCATTCAAGAAGAACCGTGTGCGCCGGACCGAGCAAAAAGTCATCGAAAAGCGGAACCAACTGCGGAAGAGGCCCCGGCTCTATACCCACGTCAATCCTTTTCACAGAATGGATGTGTAGTCGCGCATCCAGCCCGTTGAGATGGTATCCCGCCCACGATTCCGCTCCGGTGGAAACGCGGATGGGCACGGGTCCCGAACGGAGCGGACAAACGCCGGCCCCGGCGCCTGAATCGCTTCTCCCAGGATGGTTGGATGAAGAAGAAAGGCCGGCGGGTACGGCGACGAGACCAGGGTTGTTCATTCGGCATGATCGGAAAACCTGAAAAGATGAGGATTCAAAATGCATGAATTAGCCGGTGGAGCTTCCAATTTTATCGATCTGAACGCAGTTTCAATAGTATTTCTTTTCTTCATTGGTTTTATCGGCGGTCTGGTGAGCGGATTCATAGGCTCGGGAGGCGCGTTTGTCCTCACGCCCGGCATGATGAGCCTCGGCATACCGGGGACGATAGCCGTCGCCAGCAATATGTGCCATAAATTTCCCAAAGCGATGATCGGCGCCTACAAACGGTTCAAATACGGCCAGGTGGATTTGAAACTCGGCCTCGTTCTGGCGGTATCGGCCGGAGCCGGGGTCCAGCTTGGCATACGCCTCCAGACGTTGATCCTGGATAAATGGGGGCAGGTGGGTTCGGACCTCTACGTAAGCATTTCTTTCGTCGCGGTGCTCCTGGTGGTCGGGACCTTCGTTTTGCGAGACGCCATGAAAAGTTCGAAATCCGGTTGCGAAGGGGCTGTGTGTGCGCTGGCCCAAAAACTCCAGAAAATCAACCTTCCGCCAATGATCCATTTCAAAACCGCCAACGTGAGAATATCCCTGTGGTTCACGGTTCCGGTCGGTTTCGCCACGGGCATGCTGGCGGCTACCATCGCGGTTGGCGGGTTTATCGGGGTCCCGGGGATGATTTATGTAATAGGAGCCTCCGGCCTGGTCTCATCGGCCACCGAACTCGTAATAGCCTTCGTGATGGGTTTCGCCGGTTCGGTGAACTGGGCCATACACGGAATGGTGGACATACGGCTTGTCCTCATAATACTGGCGGGTTCTCTCATGGGTGTGCAGTTGGGGGCCATCGGGACAACCTATGTAAAAGAACACATGATCAAAGTCGTAATGGCGACAATCATGTTGATGGTCGCCCTCAGCAGGATCCTCGCCATTCCGAAGTACCTGGAACAACTGGGGCTGGTCGCGATATCCGCGAAGACGATCGACCTTCTGAACGACATAAGCTTTATTACGATGTGCTCAGCCCTCCTTATCGGCGCTCTGATAATACTGGGCGGTATGTGGAAGGCCAGGAGGGCCTCTTTCACCGAAGCGCTCGCCGAGGCGTAATACAGGTATTCGTTCAGGATTGGACAATCAGGACAGCCTGTTTTTTCTCTCCCCCTCCTCCGGCAGTGCCGAGGTTCGGGGAGAGACTTATTTTGAAGGGAAGGCGCCGTCGACGCGGAAGCATGATTATCATGGCCGGGGAAAAGTGGTTATAAAGCAAGAGGCGTCCAAGACCGGAACGCACCACCAGTGTTCCGGTTGCCTATGAATTCTGGAACCCCGACATAACCAGGTTGCATCCATGTGTAGGGGTAGCCCGGATACTTGCTGTCCGGGCGGAAGCGCAAGAGGCTAAAAAGAGGCCTGTAGGTTGGGCAGTCGTAGTCGCAGGTTGGGGTGAGCGGAGCAAACCCCAACATTCTCCGCAAGCGTGGGTGTTGGGGTTCGCTCCGCTCACCCCAACCTACCGAGTTCACCCCAACCTGCCGTTCTGCCCTTCGACAGGCTCAGGGCGAACGGGGGCACATACCGCCAACACCCCGGCGAACAGGCGCACATACTGCACTTGCTCCGGTGAACAACGAGTGCACAGCGGTGCCGCGGTTGCCCATGAATCACGCGGAGCGGGAAGACGTACCGGCCAATGAAACTGGAACCCCCGATGCATTTGAATATCCGCCAAAAAGTTATCGTTGCTTTTACCCTGCTGGTGAGCGTAACCGGTTCGATAGGCGCCGTCTCCTATCATTATTTGAGAGAAATCGAGCGGAAGCAGCATTTCGTGGAAACCGCCGATGACCTGAGCAACTTTATTCTGGAAGCTCGCCGGTATGAAAAGAACTTTCTCCTGTACGGTTCCGCCGAGGACTTGAACGAGAACCGGAAATATACCGAACTGGGTATTGGGCTGCTCGGGAAGATATTCCTCGATGCCAGTGATTTCCAGGGCGCCCCGATGCTCGAAAGCATTCGCCGGGAACTCGGCGCCTACCAGGAACTCATGAACGGGATAGCCGCGGCAAGCCAGGGTGGGAGCGGGCTCAATGATGCCGAGGAAGGACTGCGAGAGCATGGGAAAGCGCTCGTGGACATGTCGCAGGCGCTCGTCTCGTTTGAACGCAACCGCATACTCTCCATAGTCAGGTCCCTGAAGACTCAACTCCTGGCCTCTCTCGGAGCAACCATCGTCATTGGCGGCCTCTTCATACCGGTCGTTTCGCGGAAAATCCTCCGCCCGCTATCGGAAATCGAGAAGACCACCCACAGAATCGCCGGCGGCGACTTCCGGCACATCCCCGTTCCCGGTACCAGGGATGAAACCCAGCGAGTCGTGGAAGGGTTCAACCGCATGATTTCCGAGCTTGAAAGACGCCAGGAGCAGTTGCTCCAGGCCAAGAAGCTCAGCTCACTCGGAACGCTGACCTCGGGAATCGCCCATCAGTTGAATAATCCCCTGAACAACATATCCACATCCTGCCAGATCCTGATAGAGGAGTTCGGGCAGGCCGATGAGACATTTTCACGCAAAATGCTCAGCAATATCGAAGGGGAAGTCCATCGCGCGCGCGACATCGTCCGGGGGCTGCTGGAGTTTGCGCGCGAGAAAGAATTCTGCCTGGCCCCAGTCCCGCTCTCGCGGGTGGTGGACCGTTCCGTCACTCTCATCTCCAGCCATATCCCGCCCGGGATAGAGATCCTAAAGGACATTCCGGAGGAACTCGAACTGAACCTCGATGAACAGCGGATGCAGCAGGTTTTCCTCAACCTCGTCGAAAATGCGGTCCATGCCATGGAACCGCCCGGCCAGATCAAAATATCCGCCAGACGGGACTGTGACGGGGGGCATGTCATAATTACCGTGGAGGATACCGGGAAAGGGATCCCCGCGGCCGACATCGGCAGAATCTTCGATCCCTTCTTCACGACCAAGGAGGTCGGAGTCGGCACGGGGCTGGGGTTGTCGATCGCTTTCGGGATTATTCAGAAGCACCAGGGAGCAATTACAGTGGAGAGCAAAGAGAATGAGGGAACCTGTTTTACAATACACTTCCCTCTGGGAAACAAGTGTTGAACGGCGATCCATCCATAACGGGCCGCATCCTGATCGTGGATGACGAAGCGATAGCGCGGGAGAATCTGGACTACGTCCTGCGCAAGGAAGGCCATCAGACCATGACCGCCCCCAATGGCTCGATTGCTGTCGAAGAGCTGGAGAAATCCGAGTTCGATCTCGTGCTGACCGACCTGCGGATGCAGCCGGTTGATGGGATGCACGTGCTGGAGCGGGCACGGGAGCTTTATCCTCAAATCGAGGTTATCGTCATCACCGGGTTCGCGACGGTTTCCTCCGCCGTGGATGCAATGCGAAAGGGGGCCTACTATTACATACCCAAACCCTACAAGCTCGATGAGGTCAAGGTCCTTGTCAGGCAGGCGCTTGAGAAACGGGCGCTTCGAAAGGAAGTGAGCGACCTCCGCCGACAGCTCGATGACAGGAGTGGAACCTCGCTTCTCATAGGCAACAGCGCCGAGATCCTGGCTCTGAAAAAGATGATCGGACAAGTTGCCCCTTCCGATTCCAGCGTGTTGATTCTTGGAGAAACCGGCACGGGCAAAGAGCTTGTGGCAAGAACAATCCATAACCTGAGCCCCCGTGCGTCAAAACGCTTCCTCGCTGTAAACTGCGGGGCGTTCAGCGAGGAACTCCTTGCAAACGAACTCTTCGGCCATGAGCGCGAGGCTTTTACCGGGGCGAAAGGGATCAAACGCGGTCTGCTGGAAGCGGCGCTGGGCGGAACCGTTTTTCTTGACGAGATTGGGGACATGCCCCTCAGCATGCAGGTCAAACTCCTGAGAGTCCTCCAGGAGCGCAGCATGATGCGGGTCGGAGGCATCGAGGAAATCGCGATCGATATCCGCGTGATCGCGGCCACGAACAAAAACCTGGTGCAGGCAGTCGAACAGGGGACCTTCCGGCAGGATTTGTATTACAGGCTCAATGTTATAACGCTCAACGTTCCCAGGCTGGCCGAGAGAAAGGATGACATCCTGCTGCTGGCACTCCACTTCCTGCACAAGATCGCAACAGCACAGAAGAAGGATATTGAAAGCATCTCGGACGATGCCGTGAATATTCTTCTTTCCTATGAGTACCCGGGGAATGTGAGGGAACTCGAAAATATCCTGGCAAGAGCCGTCACTCTCTCGAACGGTCACACCGTAGAGGCGCGGCACCTGCCCCCCAATCTCCAGCAGCTTACAATCAGGATTCGCAGGCAGAGTAACGAAATCATGACTCTCGATGAAAACGAACGGGAATACATCACATGGGTCCTGAAGCAGGTAAATGACAATAAAACGAAAGCCGCCGAGATCCTCGGCATAGACCGTGTATCGCTCTGGCGGAAACTGAAGCGGTATAACATTCAATAACGGGATTGCATTCCCGGGGTCAATCCCGCGGAGACGTTCCAAGAGGCAGGAGGTTCTTTAAATGGCAATTATCACGATTTCCCGAGGCTCCTACAGCAAGGGCAAGGAAATTGCGGAAAAAGTGGCGCAGCGGCTTGGTTACAAATGCGTTGCCCGCGAGGTCTTCATCGAGGCATCACACGAGTTTAATATCCCCGAGATCAAACTTGTGCGGGCAATCCATGACGCCCCTTCCATACTCGATCAGTTCACGTATGGGAAAGAGAAATTCAACGCCTATTTCCAGACTGCCCTGCTCAGATGCCTGCAACGGGACGATGTGGTTTATCATGGACTGGCGGGACATTTTTTCCTGAAAGGTATTTCGCACGTGCTCAAGGTCCGGATAATCTCCGACATGGAAGACCGCGTCCAACTTGAAATGGAAAGAGAACACATATCAAGCGAGGAAGCCGAATCCATTCTCAAAAAAGACGATGCCGAGCGCCGGAAATGGAGCATGCACCTCTACGGGATAGATACCGCCGATCCCATTCTGTACGACCTCGTGATCCATATCGGAAAAATAAGCGTGGACGATGCGGTTGATTTGATCTGTCATACGGCGGACTTCAGCACTTTCAAGACCACCTTCGAGTCCCAGAAAGCCATGGAGGACCGGGTGCTGGCCTCGGAAATAAAGACCATGCTGATCGAAATCAAGCCGGACATCCAGGTATTCGCGCGTGACGGGAATGTGACCCTGGGAGGAAGCACCCTGACATTGCATGATCCCGACCTGATCAATGAAGTCGAGCGCATTGCGCGCCAATTTCCGGGAGTCAAAAAGGTCAAGGTGCGCACCAACCACGTCGTCGACTGGTCTGATTGATTCGCGCCACACCCCCATCGCCGCTTCCCGGCTCAGCGTTGTGTTACGGCGGTTGCCCCCGCACGGAGCCTCGGGGCAGCCGCCATACACGCCGAGTGCCCGGCCTCCCGCGCCGGCGCGTGGGATTAAAATCCGGTTATGTTACCGGAGGTTTTCTTCCCGTAAGCAAGGAAACCAGGAAGAAGACCAGGAACAGGACGAAAAGAACCTGCGCGATCCAGGCCGAAGTCCCGGCCATTCCGGCAAATCCGAGGATCCCCGCGAAAATTGCGACTACCAGAAACATCAATGCCCATGAAAGTATCATCGGGACGTTCTCCTCCCACACCCGGTAATGATTGGTGTTCACTCTTCTTTAGAGAAAAAGACGACTTGTCAGTAACAACGTAAGGATTCGCGGATGTGTGTCAATTATCCGCAATAAATGAAGGAAAAGGCAGGGGTAGTAAGAAATCCGGCGGGGTTCGGCCTCAGCGGTAGTAGAGGGAGTACAGTTCCCTTTCATCTACTCCGAGCAGGAATAGTAACATAATCATTTGATTGTACATCGATGCGCGCAATATCCCCCTGTTGAGATAGCGCTCCGGGGAGGTATATACCCTTTCGGGAAGCATCGTCAGCTTCCCGAGAGACCGGCACTGCCTGACCAGCGCGACATCTTCCAGAAGGTACTTGTGCTGGAAGCCGCCGACACGCTCGAAGGTATCCCGCCTGCAAAAAAGGCCTTGATCACCATAGGGAAGTTTGAACACGGAGCTTCGCGCATTTGCCCAATCGGCAATAAGTCCGACAAGTCTGTTATCGCCGCTGAATGCCAGACTGAAACATCCGAGCGCAAAGTCCTCCCGCCCGCATGCCCGGCGGATCAAATAGGGAAAACCCGGCGGCGGCACCGTGTCATCGTGGAGGAAGAAGAAAAGTGTTCCCTCGGCGAGCTTGGCGCCAAAGTCCTGTTGGAGCCCCCTGCCCTTTGGACAACGGGCGTGAACAACCCCGGGGGAGCGCCGGGATACGGTCGTCTCCCCGGAGAGGCAGGATTGAACGAGGATGATTTCGTCTCCGGGCCATAGTTGGTTTTCGAGATGATCGAGAAGGGGTTTGAGCCGTTCGGGGCTGCCCATGGTGGGAATAATGACGGAAAGAGATGAAGCCAGAACCGAATCGTCTTCCAGAAGAGGAAGGTCTCCCGGGCGGTCAACATCCGCCCTTTCGGCAACCAGCTCCACGCGAAATCCCGCCGAGGCGAGTTCACGAGCGGTTCTCGAAAAGATATCCGCGGTTCCCCACGCCTCGGAATGAAAGGGCGGACCGCAGAGCCTATTGAGACCAATCAGGTAAAAGCCGCCATCCAGGGCAGGCCCTAGAACCGCGACGCCATCGTCGATGGTTCGAAAGGCATCATCCAGGTCGCGCAATTCCATATCCGCGGTATCGCTGCCGATAAGAACGACTTTTTCAGCCCCCAATGAAAAGGCGGCGGCAAACGCATTTTTCATGCGCTCGCCGAGGTGCGCGCCTTCCTGAGGGGAAAACCGCCAGGGGCCGCGAAACCTGTCTTCCAGTTGCTCCACGGGATCGTCCGGGGTATGGAACAGGACAGCATCCACATCGGGATTTCGCATGTGGAAATCCGAGACGATTCCGAGCGTCCTCCTCAGGAGCTTTTCATAGGTCGCGGCGGCACGTTCCGGTCCGATTTCCCGGGCAAGGCGTGTTTTTGCCCTTCCGGGTCGGGGATAGCGCATGAATACCAGCAGAGCTTTTTTCATTCTGGAGCACCAAAAGAGTCTGCACAAGTACGCTTCAAGCACGGGGCGAACTCGGTTGATCCGCCTGCCGCGCACACTCCGGCGCCTCAAAAAAACAGCTTTGCGCCACAGATACCAGGGCTCTCACTCCCGTCCGCCCTGAACATCGAAAGGTGGAACGGGCCAGGAATGCGCGCGGCAATCCCTGTTCTCTTGCCCGGGGCACGCCACCCGTATGCGGAGCGTACTCTACTCGGCATGTACCGGTGGTGACGTCTCGCTACCGGGATCAACCGAAAACCGTTCCTTGAAAAATATCGAAGCAGGAACGGGCGTGGGCGCCCAATGATTACCAGCCGCCACCCGGCGCGTCAATAAGGCAGACTTCGAAGTGAGCGAAGAATCAATGTGAAGCCCATCCCGAGCATGCCCATGAGACCCATTCCGCAGGAGAATCCCGCGAGGAGGACCGGGGCATACTGCTTCCATGCGAGACCATACTTTTTGGCAAGAAGGTACCGCCCCAGCAATGCGCCGATTATCTCGAGAAATATACCATGCGGAGTCGTCTGGCCCAAGCCTCTTACAACGCCATAAATGAGCATGATCGGAAGGTGAAACGCGGCGAGGGCGGAATAGGTCACAAGTCCGAGAGCCGCACCCCATCCGACGTAGTTGAAATTCAGGGCCTGAAAGAAGGGTGAGTGCCCCTCCAGGGTCGCGCTTTGGAGGAGCAGTGAATTCAGTGCCTGCAGGTGCCAGAGTTCCTGGGCATAAGGATACATTGTGGAAGGAATTGGCGCCAGCCTCCAGATATATTGGGAAAAAAGAAGGCTCGCCACGAGCACCACGGGAATGACCAGGATTTCGGCCTTGATGATGCTCCGAAAGCTCGTCCCGGTGAGTTCGATTTCACGCCACCGGACGGTTGCCTTCCCGTAGTTGTGGATGGGTATCGGAGCATACCAGATGCCGATGCCCGAGTAGCCGAACCATTTCGCGGCCGCGATAAATCCCGCCTCCCGCACCATGGGCAGGTTGACGAACTGGCCCGCAATACCTTCCAGCCGCGCCGAGACAAAAGAAATAATGGGAGTGTAGATGAACCCGTATGCAACGAGAAAGATCCAGGGGAATCCCGGAACGAGCCAGGTCGAAAACAAAATGTAGGCAGTGGTCGAAACCGCGTAGATCCCGATCGCGATGAGGACGCTGAAGTCGCCGCGTCCGGCGGGGGGCGTCAACAGTGTAAGAAGCCGGTCCTTGAAAGAGGGGCCTGTCTTTTCCCCGCGAAAACTGTAGAAGACATGAAAGATCCCCACCACGGCTATCGCAATCCCCAGACCGATGCTGAAGCTCATGTAAAAATCGAAGTTGTTGGCAAAGATAGTGTCCACCGTTCCCATTCCCCTGTGCCACCGATGCAGGATCCCATGCTCGAAAAGAATGGGATTGGCAATCATGGTTATGATCAGGGCGACGGCGCCTCCCATGACGGCCCAGAAGGGAAGCACCATTCCCAGAAACACCAGCCCGAGATCGAACTGGATGCCGGTGGCGACCGCGGGAAGGATGTTCTCCGTGACTTGGGTGAGGTCCACCCAGGGAATAGGCAACAAACGGATCGGTTCGGATAGAATGACTCCGGACACGGCGGGCAACAGCACATAAATCGCCCCGAAACTCAATCCGATCATCCCGCCGATCGAGAAGACCCTCCATTTCCAGCCGGTCTCATTCCGGTTCGCCGATTCGGCCAGGGCCATGTTGCCCAGCGCACCGACGGGCGCCATCGGGAACGGCAGCTTCTCAACGTCCGAGGTCAGGCGGTAGAGTGCATACCCGAGGCCGAAATGATCAACCGCGGATATCAGTTCGAAGCCCGCGACGAGCAGGATCGGAATGAGCCAGTCGCGGTGGAAGAAAGTCCGTGAGGCCAGAGCTTCCGAACCGGGTTGCGGCGCGACCCAATCAGGGATCAGGTGTGTGAGGCCCAGCATCTGGGCGGCTTCCGACTGGACGAGATACTGGTTCCACAAAAGTCCGGAGAAAGGGGAAGCCAGCGCGGCGCCGGCCATGTAGTAGAGGACGAAAACTTCCTGCTGGCGCAGGCGCGTGTAAGCTCGTTTGGCAACCTCGGCAAAGAGGATGATAGTAACCCACCGGGCCGCCGGCCCGATGCCCGTCCCGATTACGAGGTTCAGGTACATGGAACCCGGCATCATCAGGAAACCTATGAAAAGGGCGCCGACAACGGACTTCCAGCCGAAGCCCTCCTCGAAAACTTCCGGCGGCTTCAGAAGGTCCCGGTATTCCTTGAGTTCCTTGTCCTCGTACATAGTTGTGCTCCGCCAACATCCAACATCGAATCAATACTGGGTTGTGTTTGGAATAACGTTCACCCTGAGATTCCGATCTCCCCTTCGTGACGAGACACCCTCTCCCGTTTGTGCCGAGCGAAGTAAACCCCGCATTCGCGCCGGTAAGAACAGAGGGCAGCCGCATCCAGTGCGTCACCTCGGTCCGTTCCAGCGGGTAGCCCGGATACCTTTTATCCGGGCGTGAAGCGCAAGAAGCTATGCGAAGGCAATAACTGCCGCCTTCAAAAAGCTGTTTATCGAGAGCGCGGCAAGCCCCGCTTTCGCGTGGCAAGGCGTAGCAAAAAACAGCGCTGTGTCCGCTCAATTCCGGCCCGTGAGCGGCGATGTTTCCCGCTCATGTCCCGCCACCCGGATATTCGCCGCGATATGGCTCTACAACGGGAGCACGTGATAGCTGACCGGGGCAAAGATACCCACCACCAGCCACAGGATAGCCATCAGCATGTCCCCTGCTATGAGGCCGATAAAGAGCAGTTTCACCTCCCGATACAGGTTCACCCCTCCGTATCGAATCACCAGCGCATTGCAAAGCCATCCCACGAAGAAACCAAACCACAGTATCTGCATGGCCGAACTGTATGCGGTAAGGTATCCGATCGGGTGCAGGGGCCACCAGATGAAATGATGGTAGCCCATCACCAGGAGCGACATGAAGACCCCTCCGGCAATGGAGAAGATGACCGCCCAGCTGTTGACTCCCTCCGGGTGCTTTATCAGCAGCGCCGCGCTTTCATGTACCTTTCGGGTGCTCTCTACCGCCCATGTATCGGGCAACCCGGAAATCCCGTACTTGTAGTAGAGCGTGAGCATCGCAACGAAAGAAACCAGCACGCCGCAGCCGATAGCGAGCAGAATCCCCGACAGGAACCGCCGGCCGGGGCGGCTTCCATCCGAGAGTTTCGACGCATGGAATAAGGAAGGCATGATCGATTCACGCAGATCGACAAAGGTCATCTTCTGCACCGCCGCTCCCAGAAAGAGTGTCGCCGGTTGAATGTAATTTGTCCCGAAGAATGCGAGGAACCCGTCAGAGGGAGCAAGCGTCAGCGTGAAGTAAGGCAGACCTCCCTGGCAGATGAGCCTGGCGGCCACGATCTGGAGCATAAAGGCAATCGCGAGGAAGCACAGGCAGCCGGAAAAATCCATACCGAAAGACCACAGCCACGCCGTGATCCCGGTCAGCCCTCCGAAGAGGAGAAAAACCGACGCCCGGGGAGAAACAAGTCCATGAAATTCCTCGCGCTCACCCGCGCGACCCGACACATCCCGGAAGACGGCAAGCATATGGTAACGGGAAAGCCAGATAATAAAGAGGAAGAAGACCACAAAGGCGCCGATCATCTGTGTTTCCTCCACCCTGGAGGAGACGGGTCCGAAAACAGTTCCGAGCGAGGTGGAAGGAACTCTCCACCCAAAAATTGAAAGCAGCCCGGGCAGGAGGCATCCCATTATGAAAAAGAACCAAAAGCTGAGCGAAACCTGCCTGGAGGCAAGAAAGGCAAAGCCGATGAATGCCGGAATGATGTAAACCTTCACTTTATACAACCCGGCCAGGAGCCCCTCGCGTGGTATGTAAGGCTGTGCCAGGAGGACCGTCGGAATCTGGGGAACCTCGGAAAAGTAGGTGTGAAGCCCATTGAAGCCGTGGAGCACAAAGGGAATTGCCAAGCCGGCGATAAGATACCGGTTGCTGAAAAACGCCCGGAGGGACTTGTGATCCTCTTCCCGCCCCAACACCTCCGGGACCTGGATCAGCGGAAAGTTCATCTTTTCATTTTCGAGCCATTGGTGGGAGAAAAGCCCCACAACCCCGAGCATGGCCGAATACACGCAAGAGATGAAAAGGACCCAGAGCAGGAAAGGGATAAGCCAGGCGTGCCAGGGGATACTGGTCGCCACATCGAGCCAGCTCATTTCAAGGCCGCCCTCCAACCCGCCGTAGAGGCTTCTTAAGAAAGCGGCGCCGGCGGGAAAAAGAGCGGAAGGCGCGTACGGCAGGATCTCCCTGCCAATATCGCCATGGGTGTCAAGCCAGCCGGGAGTCGTGATGTTAATCAGAAACGTGCGCATCAGCCCCGTATAAGCAAGGCCGCTCGACACGGCGGTCATCGACCATACGAGGAGCAGTTCCCGGTAATGGAATCGCCAGTTCCTGTTGATACGGGCGAGCAACGGGTTTACCGCGAGAAGCAGGAGGAGCGCGCCGAATGATGCCAGAGGGAAGTGCCCGCCGCCGAGCGGGCTGTTCTGCAATTTGATATTATTGTACGGCGTGAGCGCGCAGATCAGCATTGAAAGGAAAAGCCCCGTCAGCAGGGCCGGAATTCTCAGGACAGGCTCTTTCATCGATGGTATCCCAAAGGCGGTCCACCGGGGTAAGGTTCAGCCGCGGAGAGCCGGTGAAAAAACAGGTCTTGCATAATCTTTCCTCTCACGCGAAGGCGCGAAGCCATCATCTTGTTCATGCGATGCTTTGCAGGATACAGCTTTTCCCTAAACGCAACGAACAGGTTACGCCCGCACTCCCCGTGCGAAATGAACCCCGCATTCGCGCGGAAAGGCGCGGGTAAAATGAAGGGCCGTGCAACCTCTTGCCTCATTCATGCAAGGTGTACTTCGCGCAAGGTCCAGGCCCTGTCAACTCCTCATCGACAGCGCCCTCTTCGTTTGGCTGGACTCACGCGGAATCCCTCTCCTCGATTTCCTCCGGGATGTAGGCAGCCCTGCTCTCTTCGTCCAGGAGCCTCCACAGAAGTATCTGCTTTCGCAGGTCCCTTACGAAATGCTTGTTGGCACGCACCCAGGCGCGGTATTCCCCGGACAGGCGCGTGAGGAAAATGGCGATTTCCAGGTAGCCGGGATTGTGCCGCGAAGGGCAGCAATGGATCTGGACGTGCTGCTTTATTCCGAAATCGAAGGGAGCCAGCCATGTATCAGCCCTGAAAAGCAGGCACAGAGGAAAGAGAAGCGGACTGTGTCCGGTTAGCGGTGCTTCCATGTCCAGATTCGGCTGCTCGACCGTGAAAGAACCATGGCCCGAATCCTCGTGCGCGACGAAAAAGGCAAGCAGGAAATTCATCAATCCACGTTCCTCCTCGGTTTTGAGGAGAAAGGGCAGATTCATCCGTATGAGGTCCCCCACCGGTTCCGGAAGGCGCCAGATGCGGTTTACATCCGGCATGGCAATCGACGTGGCGACACGCGCCGGATAGAGGGCCGCGAGGAAAACGACGGAGAAGACGAGAAACATGCACGCGATGCTGGCAAGTGATGAGTAGTTGAAGGTCAACGTCGAGAAAAGCGCTGTCCCGGCCAGGAAATGCGCGCTCAATTGGGCGACGATGTACCCGATCACGGTGGAAATTACCGCGAGCGAGAGAGCTTCAACTATGAAAAGGAATCCGACATGCGCGGGCGCAAGCCCCACGGACGTATAGGTGCCTATCTCGCGCTGCCGTTCATAGACGTGACTTATCATCGTATTGAGAGTGATGAGCACCACGATGAGTATGGGCACCAGCAGGTTTGCCGCCCCCTGGTACCGAAGCGCCGTGCCGGTGCTTTGATACCAGGCGCCCCCATCCCCGACGAACACGGGATAGGAGAGCCATGAAGACAGTTCTTCCGCCACCCGCGAAGGGGCGGAATCCGTGAGGATGGAGACGGCCTCCAGGCGCCCTCCCATCCGGACCGCGGCGGCAAAGGGCAGGATCACAGTTCGCCGTGCATCGGCGTAACGGTAGCTTTCGGCGATCGGCAGGACCTGTTCACCCGACTGGATCGCTTCGACCTCGGCTTCCGAGATGTTTTCGCTTTGCCCCGATTCCAGGTAGGCCGGAAGGACCGGGTTTTGGTCGAGGTCCCGAAATGACTCGAGCAAAGAGCTGTCAAAGGTCCCCCCAACCCGAAACTTCGTTCCCATGATCTCGACCGTAACAGGGCTCTCCGCTTGCGAAAGGGGGATCTTTATCCCCAACCCCGCGGCCATTCCGGACGGCAGCAATATCGCGTCGTCCCCATCTCCTTCAGCTCCGCCTCCCTCGAACCAGGCCCCTTCGCGCAATACCTTTTTCAGCGATTCAGGCGCGTTCTCCCCCAGGCCCAGAATTCCCTCCACCGGGATGACGCTGTCCCCGAAACGCACGGAGGCTATATTGCGCTGAGCAAGACCGGCGGGTTTGATCGTCCCCCTGGGGAAAAGAGCATAACCGGGCATGTCAAAACGCGCCCGGAGGTCTTCCAGAACCAGTGGCGCAAGCGGCAGCCGGAACTGGCTCCGGATGAGCAGCCCTCGGTACGAGGCTTCATCCGCGATACGGCTGTGAACCGAGCGAAACGAATTTTTCACGTTGGTGAAAGACATGATCGTGAAGGTCAGAATGACCAGGGTGGTACAGGTTAGCGCCGTGCGCATCCGGCGGCGGTTCAGGTTCGAGACCCCGATGGAAAACCCCGCTCCAAAAGCCTGCCACTTCGTCACATGCTGCATCGCCTGGTGAGCCCCATGCCCTCGCGCCATTTCCCGCTCGAATCGCATGAAGATGATCCAGGAAACCGCCAGGGAGAGCCCGACAATAAAGAAGGCAAGAATCACGACCATGGGACTGTAAGTCAGTTGGAACGCGGGGTGCAGCGCGCGTATGAGTAATATCGTGGTCAGAAGGATAACCAGGAAGGCCGTGATCTGTTGGTATATCCCACGAAAGCCGAAGAGATAGCGCTCCATGCAGTAGGCGAACGGGATGAACAAAGCGATAAAAAAAATCACCCCCGCCAGCACATCCCGCTGGTCGCGGTCGATTGTCTTGTAGACGACATCAAGTTTTGCCCAGGCCGGGACGATCTTTTCCCGGAACTTTGAGTATTGATCTTTGTCCAGCATCTTTCGGGCATCATCGAGTTCCGCGGCCGAGGATTTGTAAAGCGATTCCAGCATCTGGTTGACGATGCCGTGTCCGGAGAGGGCGGAAAGACGGCTTCCGGCGAGGAATTGGAGATCGTTTACCGTCTGGAGGTCCGCGAGGAAGATGACCGGCGGGTCCCCGATGAGAAAGCCGCTCCCGGAGGCGTTTTCGCTATCCGAGTTCAGCAGCAGGAATTCCTTGGCAAGAAGCGTCTCCGCCACTCCCAACTTGAATCGCGCCCCCTTCTCGAGGAACACGGAAACCGCCATATTGTCCCGTCCATCCATGCGGCTTGACCAGTATCGCATGGGAAGCGAGTCGGTAACGGCATCGAAGACTTCGACGCGCGTGAGGTAGCCCAGACTGGTCGGGTTGAAAACGGGGAGCACATCCGTTTGTTCGCAACGGAACAGCACCAGGGAAGTGGAAACGGAACCGCTTTTGACCCGCACCCGGTAATTGTCTTTCCCGGTCCGCACCTTATCAACGGCCGAGAAGATCCTGCCCGTCACGGGATCGGGCCGGTAAGTCTCCAGGATGGCCTTCTCCAGCGTCAGCCTGTTATTGGCGAGGCCCGGGACCAGGAATGTTCCATCCAGGCCCACCGCCGCCCTGAATAGCGAATCCCCCTGGAATACCGAGATGATGGTTCCCGGCGCGGGCTGGTCGGGAAAGAGTTCTCCGCCCCGAATGTACATTGCCTGCCCCGAGAGATTCGAAAAACCGTTGATCCCGGGCTGCACGGCATTTCGAAGGCCCGGACTGGAAACAAGCCTGGAGATCAGCATGGGAGTGAATGTATTCAGAAGATCCAAACCATCCGGGTCGATGTTTTCAATCGTATCGGATGGTGTCGACCTGGCTTTGTGCCCATCGCCGATCGATACCAGCGCGACTCCGGGCAAGCCGCCGATTACAGCCGCATCGCTTCCATAGCGGAAAGCGGCGGAGACAGCCGAAGATTCCCCCGCAAGGTCTTTTCCGTCACCAGCCCAGATATCGGGGACAGCCAGATCCCTTGATACCTCTTCGCTGATTCTTGTCAGAATGCTGCCCAGTCTTCCCGCCCGGGTGATTCTCCTGATATTCTCCTTGGCGGGGTATGTCGCGCCGTTTTCGAGAATTCCCAGCCGGGGCGAGTACGAGGACAGGTCGAGCGAGAGAAATAGGACCGGTTTGAGTCCCTCGATTATTTTTCTCAGTCCCAGATCGCTTTCCAGCGAGGCAATCCCGGTACCGGTTTCCAACCCGGCGGCCCGGACATCCACGGCGGCTTCCGCAAAGATCCTCGGCAGGACCGCCATCTCTGCGGGACCGAAATCGGCCAGGCTGGCCCAGGAAAGGACCCGCAAGGTTCGCAATTCCGATGTAGCTTCCGGGGAAGGTTCCCCTTTCCGTGCACGCGAGATTTCATCCGCCCTGTCCTTCGCTTTGTCCGATATCACCTGCAACAGGAACTCGCGCTCCCTGACATCTGCGGTCACGAGGGGATTTGCTCTCTCCGTCAACTCCAGCTTCCTGTCGAGTTCGGCCTTTCGGCGTGTCAGACGTTGTACTTCCCTCCGCACCTCCTTCTCACCGGCGGAATATGTACGTACGAACTGGCGGGCCCCCGCTAGCTCCTCACGGTTGCCCGCCGTAAAAAGAAACAGGATGCTCCGCTCCGGTCTTTGCGCCCCAAGCCGTTTAGCGGTATTCAGAAGAACCCCGGCGGAAATGGCTTCGTCTGCCCCGGGAGCGCGTCCCAGCACATGCGGATAGACGTCGTAGGGGGCTTCGAGGATAACCAGTTCGCCCTGCCGTGGGCCATCGCTTCCTTTCATGAAGCCGTAACAGTTGCGAACAGTCTTCACCCGCCAGGATGCGCGGGCCGTGATGGTGGCATCCGCGGCGCCCGCCATCGCCCTCAGCTTCCGCCCGGTTTCCGGATCTACCCAGAACCGCGGGAAGGCAAGCGGGGCCGTCGTGATCTTCTGCTCGAACTCCCCGCGGTTTGAGTCGGCGGCGCCGATGAAGATCAGGGCGGATGCACCGAACGATGCCGCGTTCATCCAGTTACCGCCCGAGCCCATCTCCATGAGCACAACCGCGCCCCGGATGTGCTTGCCGTCAAATTCAGAAAAGCTTCCCCTCCCCGCATAGACCAGCGGACCGGTGATGCCTCCGGGAGGTGTCGTGGAAAGGTATACGAGGTTGGGTCCCCAGGGATGCAGATCGAATGTCTGCCCCCCCGCCGCAATGGAGGCGGATTCGGGGACGGGAACGGGCATCTGGAATTCCTGTACGCCGACATTATCCAGCGCGAGCGACCGGAGTGATTCCAGTATGAAGTCGGCGCTGGCTTCCGCGCCAACCGAACCGGTGGAACGATCCCGGACTACCGGGAGCATTTCACCGGGCACGGGCTTTTCCCGGGCGGCAACGACCGACGGGAGGAGAAGAAAAGCTAACAGGAGGACGGACCAAATGGATACCAGTCTCCGATTCAGGATAGAGCGGGCGGCCAGGCCGGCGAGGACAACCAGCATGCGAGATGCGGGGATTGACGGTGAACATACCCGCCCGTGCATCGCCACCTCGGGTCCAATTGCGGGATACGGCCACGTCCGGCAACTCGAACCTGTATGCGGAATCATCGCGGTCCTCCCCGTCCCCTTTTCACCGCCCGGGGCGCGGAAAAGCCCGGAGCCCGCCTTACAGTCTTCCGACATTTTCACGTTTGACAGGCGGGCGCGGTATGAGGGAACCGCGTCCGAATGCGGGCCAATGCCGTGGTGGATCGTCACCGGGGCGTTACCGGCAAAACATTCCCGGAAGCAATCGGCATCTTCTTGTTCTTTGCGGCGGAGGTCTCGCGGCAGCATGGTCAGGAGACCTCACCGACAGAGATTTTCAGCTTTCCGCGCTCCTCCACCCGCTCTATCAGACCGTCGCGTATCCATACCACACGGTCCGACACATTGAGCATCTTGATATCATGGGTCGCGGAGATGATAGTCACGCCACGCTCGGCCGAGAGACTCTTGAGAAGTACTATGATCTCCTCGCCGGTGGTGAGATCGAGGTTCCCCGTAGGTTCATCGGCCAGGATGATGGCTGGATCATTTGCAAGCGCCCGCGCGATCGCAACCCTTTGCTGCTGCCCTCCCGACAGTTCGGACGGCTTGTGCCGGTGCCGCTCCGCAAGCCCAACCAGCCCGAGCAACTCCATTCCCTTCTCGGTATATTCGTCTCTTCCCATTCCGGCGAAGATCATGGGGAGGGTCACATTCTCGATGGCGCTCATCACCTGGATCAGGTTGAAGGTCTGAAAAATGTAGCCGATCTTGCGGCACCGAAGCCAGGCCAACTCGAATGCATCCAGTTGGGCGACGTCCACTTCATCTATGAACACACACCCGGACGAGGGCTTATCGAGTGCACCGATCATGTTAAAGAGAGTTGATTATCCGGAACCGGACGGGCCCATGATGGACAGGTATTCCCCGGCGCGGATGGCCAGGTCTATCCCCTTGAGGGCCTCCACCACGGTAGAGCCCATGCGGAAGGTTTTCGTAACCTCCGAGAGTCTCACTACGTTATGCGTAATCTGGTTGTTCACGGTTCCATCAGCCCTGGATCAACTCACATGGGGCGGGCTTCCAAGCCTTCGAGATCGTTACTGTTCTGCCCGCATCGCGGAGGCCGGCCGCATCCTCGCGGCGACAAGGGCGGGATAAATGACCCCCACCGTTGAAAGAAAAACGGAGAGCAGCAGTGCCCACCCAAAAAGAATGGTCATCTCCACGGCGGGCCAGAATACCAGCGGTGGAGAGCCGAGCGTGAAAACCATCATCAGGGTTGCAGCGACTATTCCCAGGACATTCCCGGCAACCCCGGCAAAAAAACCCTGGTAGATGGCTTCCAGCACAAAAATCTTCATAACAAAACTATCCAGCGCCCCCAGGCACTTGAGCGTCCCAATCTCGCGAAATCTTTCCGTCACAGCCATTAGGTGGGCATTCACAACACCGGTCACGCATACGAGAAGAGACAGGATAGCGAGCCAGATTTCTTTCGGTCCCGTTCCAAAGCGTCCGCCGATCTGCTCGAAACCCTTCGCCAGAATCTTCTGCCGTGAGTCCTCATCGAGGTGCGGATAGACGGAGTTGAGTATCTCGTACCCCGCCCAGGTATAGACCACGAAAGATACGGCCAGCGTGAGCGTACCGATGGTTATCGCGGATCGGAAGAAACGGACCCGGAGGGAGTTGTAGGCGATTCTGGCGACCTGCCCCCAAGGCAGGATGATCTGCTTTTGCATGGCAACACCAGTATGGGTTCAGAAAAGTCGCAGTATAATCTAAGTCTGAGTGCACGGATTACGAGAATAGATCCGCGAATTATTCTTTTTTTGAAGAAGATAAATGCCGGATCATTCGGATTCTCACCACCGCGAATGGGTCAACCTTCGATCCCCCTCAAATAACAGTTTTGCCCCGGGTACCGGGGCGCTCAATCCCGTTCGCTCGGGCGGAATAACCTCCGGGTCCGCGTGGTGAGGCGTAGTCAGGGAATAGCAGCACTCGCCAGTTCCACTCTTCGATATGGAAGGCCGAACAGGGGCAGGGGCTGGCGTGAACAACGCGAAGTGAAGCCCATCGCTTTCAGGTTGGCCTCGCGCGGGGACATGCGAGGTTCTACTCGGCGCCGAGGAGGTTTTCAATCAGGCGGGCGGTGTTGGCGGCGCCGGACAGATTTACGGGAGCGACCCGCCGCAGGTAATGGCTTCCCATGACGGATTTGATCTCTGATGCGAGCCGATCGGGGTCGGGGCTGTCAATAACCCTCAGCAACCCCAGATCCTTGAGCTTTTTCGCGCGCATGCCTTGCTCGCGGTTCCGAGGAAAAGGATAGACGATAGCCGGGACCCCGGCGCTGAGAATATCCATGCAGGTATTGTAGCCGGCCATGCTTATGGATAGGTCCGCGCGGGCGAGTTCCGATGGAAAATCCAGGGAGAACGGGAGTACTTTGATCCGGGGATCTTCTTTAGCGAGATTTTCGAGCCTCGCCCTGTCGTCTCCCTCCATGAATGGCCCGGCAAAAACCTTCAGCGTGATGTCCTGCCTCCTGATTTTAGGCATGGCCAGTATCACCGCCGCGAGAAGATCGGAACCGACCCTTCCTCCCCCGCTGCTTGCCACGATGGTCTTCCCCTGCCCCGGGGGTCCCTTAAGATCCGCGGAGGGCCGTGCCACGAAGCCGGTATATTCGACCGGAATCCGAATGTGACCGGTCAGTGAAAACGTTTCATCCAGGCTCGCGACCTCGGGATCAGAGTGGACGAGAAGCAGGTCATAGTACTGATTCAGGAGGTCGACCACTTCCTGCTCATATCCGGGTTTGTCCTTCTCCACCAGGATATCGCGGAGACTGCAGACAACCCTCGCGTACTGCCGCCCCTCCCTTGCCAGTTTCAAAAGAGGCATCAATTCGAACTTGAACTGGCGGCGGCCGAAAGGAAAAAGCTCGGTCAGAACGACGTCGGGGCCAAAAGACGAGAACGCATCCAGGAGAATTCGCACCCGCTCGCCACGCACTTCTTCCAGGGCGCCGCCGCTGGAGTGCATGGCCTTGAAGTCAGGGTCCATCATGAGCGCCGGAAGGCAGAGCATCCTTACATGCGGGGGCGTGGTAAAACCGACGAGTGATTCCCCTCCCCCGACAAAGAGTATCTCATGCCTGTCGAGCGCCCCGGCAATTTCCATGCTCCGGAAAAAATGACCGATACCGAGCACATGCTGGCAGTAAAACAGAATCCTCATTGCGCTCCGATGACGTCGTCCCCAGATCCATTTGCTATCGCGGTTTAGCTGTCGCCGCGGTCATTTCCGACACTGTAGCCAATTTAAGATGATGATTTGAGCACAGCCAGGCGGTAAATGAGGAGAAGTCTTTCCCGACTGCTTTTGGCTGGCGGGGTGGAAAGCCCGCCCAGTGAGTCCTTACCATCCTCTGTCTTGTATGCGGTCAAATAACCGGGGACGAGTGGCGTAATGGAAAACCCGCCCCGCCAGATCTTGGATCACCGGCACTGCGATAGGGGGTACTTTCATTTCTCAATTCTACGACTCTCCACAATGTAAGCCTGGACTCCGGAGTTCCCGCCGGGCCGTTCCTCTTGGTGTTCCCGGGCTGGTGTGGCCAAAAGGCAGTTCCTCGCCATCCAGTGTTACTGCACAATAATGATGCCCGCCAGGGTCCCCTTCGGCACGTTCTCGGGATTCGCGCCGCTTCCTATGGGATATATCTCCCAGCCCGCCAGGGCGACCATTCTATAGACATCGATTCCGACCGCTTCCATCGAGGGACGCGCGATAAGCGAGAATCTGCACTTGTCGCCCTTCATGGCCTGGCAGTCTTTTTGCTGTCCGCAGAAAGTATGCCTGCAGGACCCCGCGCCAAAGCCGAAAGCAAGGTAATGGCCGTCGTAGAATGCCATGGATTCTATTTCCGAGACGATTTTATAAACCTGCTGGTAGACTTGCACCCTCTCCTTGATAGTTTCCTTCCTGCGCACGATCACCTCGGGGGGCACATCCTTGGTGAAAAAGACCGCGCGGCTGTACTTCTTGAGAAGCTCTCTCAGTTCAGCGGGTGGCAGGGCGTTTGGCGGGCAGTGGGCCCCTGCTCCATAGCCGAAACACCGGGGAATCCGGCACTTGAGAATAACCCGCTCATCCACGGGGATATCTTCGGCCGCAACGACTTTTGCCCGGTCCGCGCCCAACTCCAGGGTCTTCTCAACATAACGCTCCAGGTCCTTATCAAGTGACGGTGCATTCATGTCGGCCTCGATCTTCTTTATCATCCCCATCTGGCTCCCTTATTGTGATTACAGTATTTCGGCATGCATTTATCCCGCCCCGGCCGAACCCGGCGCATCGGGCGACATCCATTATATCCATCCGTGGCGCGGATGCAAATCCATCAAGAAGGTGTAAACAAATACCGTGGGTCCGCGATTGACATAATTTTCGCCATGGAATTATAATGTAATTACATTTTTACACCGGAGGAATTAGGCGATGAAGACCCGTTTGGTACGTATCGGCAACTCGCGTGGAGTTCGACTTCCGAAGGTTCTCATCGAGCAGGCCGGTTTGTTGGACGAGGTGGAAGTAAATGTGCGGGAAGGTACCATAGTGATTGCGCGCGCACCCACACCTCGGGCTGGTTGGGCTGAAGCTGCCGCCGAAGTCCACGAGCGGGGCCGGGATCTTTTGCCCGATCCACCGGTTCCGGCTCAATTTGATGAAGAGGAATGGGAATGGTAATGGACGATACGGTCCGTCGCGGCGATGTCTTCCTCGTCAGTCCTGATCCGACCAGCGGAGATGAAATCCGAAAAGCCCGCCCCTGCATCGTGATCTCGCCCGACGAGTTGAACGCGCACCTGAGAACATATATCGTGGCGCCGCTGACGAGCGGGGGACATCCCTATCCATTTCGCATCCAATGCAGGTTCCAGGGTCGTTTGGGATACATCGTCCTTGACCAGGTCCGCACTATCGATTGCAGTCGCATGGCGCGGAAGCTCGGAAAAATCTCGGCATCCGCCCTGGCGCGCGCTCTGGCGGTTTTACGGGAAATGTTCACACCATAGCACGGAACCTGGGTCATCGCGTTTGAACAGTCGCGAATATCCATGCGTCGAAAAACGGCAAGGGCAATCAGGCCGGTCACAAATTCGCCCCGTGCTTCGGCATGGCGGTGAGATCATCGTTCGTTCATAAAGGGGACGCCGTGACAGGTACACTCGTCAAGAAATTTCAGGAAATAGTCGGGAAAGAAAACCTGTTCCAGGATGAGGCTGATCGGCACGCTTATTCCTATGACGCCGCGGTCCTGGAATCGGTTATCCCCTCGCTGGTCCTGCGCCCGACGACCAGTGAGGCGCTTGGCAAGGCGGTCGGGCTGTGCAACCAGGAAGGCCTTCCGGTAACGGTTCGAGGGGCCGGCACTAACCTGAGCGGAGGGACGATTCCCACCAGTGGCGGCGTTGTCATACTCACCAACGCAATGGACAAAATTCTGGAGATAAATGAAGAAGACCTTTACGCCGTGGTTCAGCCGGGAGTCATCACGGCCAAACTGGCGGCGGCGGTCGAGGCAAAAGGGCTTTTCTACCCTCCTGATCCGGGCAGCCAGGCCGTCTCCACCCTGGGCGGAAATGTCGCGGAAAACGCGGGTGGTCTCCGGGGGCTTCGCTATGGAGTCACGCGCGATTACGTGATGAGCCTGGAGTTTTTCGATGTGAACGGCGAACTGGTGAAAGCCGGCGCCCGCACGGTGAAGTGCGTCACGGGGTATAACCTCGGGGGATTGCTTGTCGGCTCCGAGGGCACTCTGGGCGTATTCAACAAGATCATTCTGAAGCTCATCCCGATGCCGGCCGCCAAAAAGGCGATGATGGCCATCTTCTCGGAAGTTGACAGAGCCACGGAAACCGTAGCCGCCATTATCGCCAACCGCATCGTTCCGGTTACGCTCGAGTTTCTCGACAATTTCACCATACGCGCGGTAGAGGATTACAGCCATGTGGGGCTCCCCGTGGATGCTGCCGCCCTGCTTCTCATCGAGGTGGACGGCCACCCGGCCCAGGTGGATGATGAGGCCGCGAAGGTGGAGGACATCTGCCGCCGGATGGGGGCCATCCAGGTCCGGGTCGCTCAAACCTCACGGGAGCGCGACAGCGTTTGGGAGGCCAGGCGCGCGGCGCTTCCCGCCCTGTCAAGGAGAAAGCCAACGACCGTTTTGGAGGATGCCACCGTGCCGCGGAGCAAAGTGCCCGCCATGATCCGCGCGATCGAGGAAATCGCCGCCAGGTTCAATCTCCAGATCGGGACCTTCGGGCATGCCGGCGATGGGAACCTTCACCCCACCATCCTCACGGACCGGCGCGACAAGGAAGAATGGACGAGAGTGGAGAAAGCTGTTGACGCCATTTTCGAACGGGCGCTCGCACTGGGGGGGACCCTTTCCGGCGAACATGGAATAGGCATCGCGAAATCCCGTTACATGGAACTGGAGACCGGCCGGCCCACGATCCTTTATTCTCGTCGCATCAAGGCGGCCCTGGACCCGAAAAATATCCTGAATCCGGGCAAGATCATAGGAGGCTGAGACCATGTACGATATGAAGAAGCTGGCTCTGCTTGTGAAGGAACTGGAAGACCAGCTCATGGTCTGCATGCGGTGCGGGTTGTGCCAGTCGGTATGCCCCGTTTATGCGGAAACGGGACGAGAGGCGGACGTGGCGCGGGGCAAGCTGGCGCTGCTCGACGGTCTTATCCGGGAAATGTTCAAGCACCCCGAGGGAGTCAGCGAGAGGCTCGGGCGCTGTCTTCTGTGCGGCTCCTGCTCGGCCAGTTGCCCGAGCGGCGTGAAGGTCCTTGACATCTTCCTGAAGGCCCGTGCCATCCTGGTCGGCTACATGGGTCTCAACCCTGTGAAGAAAGCGCTTTTCCGGGGCATGCTCTCGCATCCCCGGCTTTTCGACAGCCTTGTCGAGTGGGGGGCCAGTCTCCAGGGCATTTTTGTAAAGCCCGCCGATGAACTGCTCGGCACGTCATGCGGACGGATGTTTTCCCCACTGGCAGACCGGCACATTGTGCCTCTCACATCCATTCCTTTTCACAAAAGAGTCGCCTCCCGCGACTCTACCGGTCCATCGGGAGTGAAGGCGGCCTTCTTCGTCGGTTGCGTGGCCGACAAGGTCTTCCCGGGAGTTGCCGAGGCGGTCATAAAGAGTCTCGATCATGCCGGGGCAGGCGTATTCCTCCCCGGCAACCAGGGTTGCTGCGGGATTCCGGCGCTTTCCTCGGGTGACATGGAAAGCTTTCGAAGACTGGTGCGGCATAGCCTGGAAAGGTTCCCGGCCGGCAAATTCGATTGCCTGGTCACAGCATGCGCCACCTGTACCTCGACAATCAAGAAGCTGTGGCCCCTTTTCGCGGGGGAGTTCAGCGGAGAGGAGCAGGCGAGGATAAGGGACCTGGCTGAAAGGACCATGGACATAAGCCAGTTCCTGGTCGACAGGATGGGCGTCGCACCGGTAGCGGGCGCCGAGGGCACGGATGGGAAACAACAGATTGTAACCTACCACGATCCCTGCCACCTTAAAAAGTCCCTCGGAGTGGCTTCACAACCGCGTGCCCTTATCAGCGCCAACCCGAATTACGTGTTCAAGGAAATGGCCGAAGCCGACCGCTGCTGCGGGTGCGGAGGGAGTTTCAACCTGCAGCACTATGACATATCCGCCTCCATCGGGAAGCGTAAACGGGACTGCATCGCCCAGTCCGGCTGCTCCGTGGTGGCGACAAGCTGCCCCGCGTGCATGCTCCAGATAAATGATATGCTCTCCCGGGCGGGAGACCGAATCAAGGTAAAGCATGCGATCGAAATCTATGCCGATTGCCTGCCATAGTGGCAGTGGCACAGTTATTGAAGATAAAGGTTAAGATCTCTGGTGTTCTTTGACCGCGATATCGAGTTATGATCAAGATAAGCGATCGTCCAGGGGTATAAACTGCACATGCGCGTGGTTTGCTTCGCTCAAGGACGAACGGGAGTAAGCACCTCACTGCGCAAAGGGAAAAGCTGTTTCGCGAAAGGTATCAAAGCGACAAGAAACCAAAGTGGATGGAAGATAATTAATGGAATTTGAGCCAATTCATCTTATTGAACTGCTGGACTTCCCACCCGACGATGGTTCCATATGGCTCGCCAACGAGAGGGTCGTAATCCAGAGCGCTAGCGCGCTTGGGATACTTCGCAAGGATCTGGTCCGGAACTACGGCATGGAAACCGCGCGTCATCTGATTCTCCGAATGGCATACGCGCAAGGCTACCTGCAAGGATTGATGCTGGCAGAGCGGTATGGGCCCAAGGTTGCGGATCCTTCCGGTCCGATCATTTTCGGCCTTGAGGGTTTGGGAAAGCCGACAGTGGTAGTTCAGATTTACGATCCCGACGGACCAGCTTTCCACGAAGAAGCGCTCATTCACAAATCACCTGAGGTCGAACAGCATTTGCTTCTTTTCGGCAAAAGCGAGATACCGGTTTGTTGGAACGTCACCGGGTTTGCCAGCGGCTATCATTCCGCTGTTCGTGGCCAGCATATTTATTTCGAAGAGGAAACATGCGTGGCAAGAGGCGATTCCTGTTGTTACGTAGTCGGCAGAGAGGTTGCCGCTTCCCCGCCACCGTGCCCAACCGGTCAGACTAATCCTCCCGTGAACGGGTCAATGCCGGTGGATGATATTTTCAGCGATATTAGAGAAGAGATGAACCGGAAGTTTGAGGCCTTTCGAGAAAAAGGTTCTTCCGTTCAATCATCCCCTTCCGGAAATGGGAAAAATGATGACGATGAATCGCTGGACGAGGTCGAGCGGGCAATAGCTCTACCTGGAGAAGACCGGTTTATGGTGAGTGACCGCACCATGTCGGAGGCGGTTCATGCCGCCCTTCAGGTCGCGCCACTTCCCACGACAGTGCTTATCCAGGGTGAAAGTGGGACTGGGAAAGAATTCTTTGCTCATCTTATTCATCACCATAGTGGGCACACAAACGCTCCATTCGTTTCATTGAATTGCGCCGCCTTAACTGAAAGCCTCCTGGAGTCGGAGCTATTCGGGCATGTACGCGGAGCGTTTACCGGCGCCATTCGTGACAAGGTCGGCCTCTTGGAACTTGCCCGTGACGGGACTCTTTTCCTGGATGAAGTGGGCGACATGCCCCTGTCCGTGCAGGCTAAGCTGCTGAGGGCACTCGAACTGCGGCGAATCCGCAAGGTTGGCGGCGAGGCTGACATCCGGATTCGTGCGCGCGTCGTCGCTGCCACAAACGTTGACCTCCAAGCCGCTATCGAAGCGGGAGTATTCAGGCAGGACTTATATTTCCGGCTCGCGGGCTTTGTAATCCACCTCACGGCGCTCCGAGAACGTCGGGAAGCTATACCAATCCTGGCATACGAATTTCTGAAGAGAGCGACAAGCGCATTTGGGAAGAAGGTAGTCTCCATAAGTCCGAAAGCCATGAGCCGGCTGATCCATCATACTTGGCCGGGCAATGTTCGCGAACTCAAGCACGCGATTGAACGGGCCATAATTGTCGCGACCACGGCGGAAATCCGAGTTGATGATCTTCCGGGGAAAGGTTTTCAAAATGCGGGATATCCGGCACACACCCTCAATCTCAGGCAGAACGAACGTAGTCTGATATTACAAGCGCTACTAGAGGCAAAGGGGAACCGGTCGATGGCCGCGCGCAACCTGCATATCGATCCAGCCACACTCTGGCGTAAGCTGAAGCGCTACAACATCGATATCCCCAAATAATTGAGAGTACAAGCCCCTCTTTAGCGTGGGAAGGAGTAATAGAAGCAATAGCTTTTCCGCCACGGACCCACGGTCCCTTCCACCCGTCGAGACTTCTCAATAAACAGCTTTTGAGAGTGAGCAATTTCAATGACTTACGAAACTTACTTCGTCATCGGCTTTTCATCAATCCGGCGTATGCTGTTTTTTCTGCTACGCCTTGCCACGCGAAAGCGGGGCTCACTACGCCTCTCAATAAACACCCTTTCAGAGCTAGCAATATCGCTGACTTACCCGGCCACCCGACTCATCTGTCCCGTCATTCCGGGGCGAGAACTCTCACCCGTTCGACTCGAGCAATCGGAGAGTAGAACGGGCCAGCGTGCTGTTTCCTTACTCGCGCCCTACCACGCAAATGGGATGTTTATTTCGCGCGGGGCGAACGGAAGTGAGCACTCCAGACAACAGATTCCCGCCACAGGATGAATATTTCCTCGAATTAGTCGGGACAATCTTTTTTTACCTATTCGAAGTTGCTCATAACCGTAAAGCGGGTCCAATGTATTGCAGATTGCAAGACCATTTCTTGCAATCTGCAATACATTGCCTCAATAAAACCCCGGAACCTCGCCGCAAGTTCTTGAAAAAAGCCCCTTCATCTCCTGTCCAGTAGTTGGTACCGCCATTGCACTGCCCGGCACTAACCCTTTGTGGTTTTCACAGCATATAGGCACCTCTGTTTCCTTATCTCAAGGATTGAGAAAGAACCTGCTTGCGCGACCTGTGTCGGCGTTGATACCGGGAAAAGATCCATGAATCGAGTCAGCGATATCATTCGATATCTGGTTATCGCAGTTATTCTCGCGACAATCGTCGCCCTCTTGGTGGTGATGACCTATTCCGGCTCAATCAAGATGTCGTACCACTGGACGAAATCGCCATCTCAGGCTTCCGTGGAACCAGTCACGGAAGAGCATGTTCGTTCTCTGCTGGCGCGGGTCCTCGATTCCGAACTGGGGGTAAATATCGTGGAACTCGGCCTGGTCTATGAGATTGGACTGCCGAGTCCAGGCGCCGTGGATGTGACAATGACATTGACCACTCCTCACTGCCCCTACGGCGGAACGATCATAGACGATATTCAGAAGAACTTGATGGCCGATCAGTCGATAAACGACGCCCGACTGCGCATTGTATTCGAGCCCGCATGGTCATGGAGTCGCGTGGATAAAGGCGTCCGCGACCGGATCATCAAGCAGTTCTCGTCCGCACCCCCGTTAGCGGGACACAACCATGATTGAACATCTGCCCATCATCTCCGGGTTCATGCTCGGCCTGTCAACGGGCCCGATCTGCATGGCTACATGCCTGCCCATAGTTTTTCCCTTCGCGCTGAGCGAGGACGGCGAGACCGGCGCTGCTCAACGCTGGTACTTCCTGGCAAGGTTCCTGGCGGGGAGGCTCGTGGCCTATATCGCCATGGGTTCCATCACGGGACTGATCGCAAGCCGACTCGGCTATGCAGGAACCAAAATCGGCATTTATGCATGGTTGGTTCTTTCGCTGATTCTGATTGCCTACGGTCTGGGCGCCGGCATCAAACATGTCGGCTTTTGCAGGCTCGTCGCGCGCGGTGTCGCGGCTCAGTCTTTCCCTTACGTCCTGGGATTCCTGACCGGACTATCGATCTGTCCGCCTTTTCTCCTCGCTCTAAGCTACGTGATGGAGCAGTCCGCCAACATGATATTCGCCATTGTATTCTTTGTATCTTTCTTCTGCGCAACCAGCCTGTACGTCTTGCCCATCGGGATTATTGGCCATCTGCCGCATCAAGTGTGGTTTCGCATGGTGGGACGTTTTGCCGCCGTCCTGAGCGGCCTGTTCTTTTTATGGCAGGGACTGACCAGTTTAATGAGGATTTAGGTATGCAACACATGGCTGCACGCTTCAGCGGAGTCGTCAACCCTTACCTGACAGAGATCAATGATCCGGACATCCGCGGGTTTTTGGTAAGCAAAAGATCCCGGATGTGCGCGTGGAATCACCTGGCAAATATGTGCGAGTGGGAGGGGTGCCGCTGGTGTGGCTCTCATGTGGCTTGTGGCCTAAAAATAGAGGAGGGAAGCATGGGCATTTGACGGATTCTCGGAGGGGGGGAGTGGGCCGCCGCGGGTGCGGCTCCCATGTGATTGGCTTCATAGTGCAGGAGAAGGCATGAATTCTACCAACAAATACGTTCTCGTGGGCTTGTGGGGAGCCGCCGGTGCGGCCCTCATATGGCTCGTGGCCACAAATTGGAGCTTGAATGCACTACTGTGGTTCTTCGTTTTTGCAGCAATGGCTCTGGCTAGTTGGGGCCTGAAATTCCAGATAAGTGAGAAAGCCGCCAAAGTCGCATCACTTTCGGTTTTTGGCTTCTGGACACTGTTTGCATTTTTTCTCTTTTTTCCTTTCCCCATCCCGGATGCACCCGAATACATCGTGGATGAGGTGCACCGTTTCAGTGAACTCGAACATGGATGGGCGCGCGCGGCAACGGGGGCGCTCGGTCCAAACCTGGCGGGTGCGGGCTGGCATGTCTACAACGATCCTTCCGAAACTACCGGCTTGGATCCAAGGTTGCCGGGCGCCATAGCAGGTTTTCCGGCAGCCCGTTCATTTTTCGGTGGGACACTGGTGCTGGAGCCATTCCGCGCCGGGTCGACAAAGGGCGGCGTCCCCCCCACCACGGAGAAATATGCACTCCAGGGTTGGGATGGTGACCATCGCGAGAAAAAGATTGGATGGAACACGGGCAATTTTCTCTTTGGGGACGTAGCCAATGCGGTGGGTCATGAGCGTGCGACTTACGAACCCCATGAAAATACGCTGATGATCCAAGCGATGGTGAAGTGGCTCGGGGGCGTTGAGTGTGCCATCGCGGCCGTGGATCCCAGATGGATCTACTCGCACCATTTGATGTCCGGCGGAGCGCCGGCCGAACTGGGCGAGTTGAAGAACCTGAAATACGGCATTCAGATCCTTATCGATCAAAGCTGGGATCGTGTGCATAACGACCCCGGTGACGGCTGGTGGTCGATGCCGAAGAGCGGAGCCGCGTACAGTACGAGCGCGTGGATCGCCGTTCGCCTGTCACAGGTTCTGCGGGACATGGGCTATGAAGCGCGTGCTGGTTATGGCCCATTCATTTATGACACCATTGAAACTCCTTTTTCGGTCTATGGCGGAGCGGGTGAGTTCGGTCGTCTGAGCGATGCCGTGGTTCCCGCCGCTGGTGGTCTGCGCTTCAAATCCGCGGTCGTCCTGACTGATTTTCCTCTTGTGGCCGAAAAGAAGAAAGGATTCGGCATCACACGCATGTGTGCGCACTGCGATCGTTGCGCCCGAGCCTGCCCCGTTGCCTCCATCCCCATGGGCGGACCCACCGTGGAAAATGGCGTTGAAATGTGGCAGGTCGACAAGGATAAGTGCGCGCGCTTCCGCGCCGGCAACCTTGAGGGAAACTGCTGTAACGAATGTCTACGAGTCTGTCCCTACAACAAACCACTGACAACATTTCACAAGGTGGGCAACTACATAATTCGGCATTCCTACATAGCCCCCTATCTTTTCGGAAACGTCAACGCTCTTGGTTTGGAAGACTGGCTGGAGTTTGAGGAATCCGACGATGCAGGCCAGTACAATAGAAACAGGCCGGCGCGGTGGGTACTGGAAGAACCCGGATTCAAAATGCCGCTCCCGTATCAGGTCGCCAACTACATCTACACCGAAGAGGATCGATCCACCGCGGAAGAGTGGTCGACCGGAATCGGCGCGAAGATGGGGCGAATCGGTTTGACTTACAAAGGAGTGGAATGGGGCGAGATCCCGAAAGACCGGTTCGATGCCCAGGGACGCAGCCGCAATGTTCATGCCGACTATCCGCAGGGAGAGCTTCCCCATGACATGAAGCTGCCGGGTAAAGCAATCACCAAGGCCGAAGCGGAAGCTTTGCTGAAATCGGGCAAGGCGTTTACGGGAGGATCCAATCACGCGGATAACAACGTCTACCCACCTCGGTCCAAGTACGAGCGCGGAAAGGTATCGTATGAAGAGGCGGTGAAGATGTGGCAGGCCGAGAAATAAGGAGGACAAGATGCAAAACATGCTGACGTTCAATCTCAAGTTTCGCTGGTACAAGCTGCTACTGTTCTCGGTGGAGGCAGGGCTCCTTGCATTCGGTTTCTGGGCGTTTCTGGATACCGTTTCCGTGGGAGCGTCACATGCCGCCTTCCGGTTCCTTTTGCTGTTCGTGATCTGGAGCCTTCCGGGGATGGCTGTGCTGGCCTTCGTCCGCCCTCGGAACGGGGCAGAGGCAAAGTACACCTCCATCCCGAAAGTTAAGCAGGAAGCGGGGGCATAGATGTGCCCCACCGGACGGGACCATGCCTTACCGGCGTGGGCCCGTTCGGGCGGCACGGCAGGATTGACTCGGGATTCGGGGCAAGGCCATGAAGTGGATACACAACAGGTTGCGGTGGTATGAGGTCGGATCGGTACTCCTGATCCTAGGCATCGCCCTCCTCGCATTTCTCCTGGCGGTAGCGGCGCTCGATGAACACGAGATGAAAGCATGCGCTGTATCAGCCTTCATCACTGTTCTTGCCTTGCTCGCACTCCTGGCGGGAATTCTTCTCAAGCGGCGCGGACTGCTGGAAGGACGGACTGTTCGTCGCACGCTGGCAGCGTGCAATCTGCTCAGTGTGCTCTTCCTGGCCTCTTTGCTTATTCGCTCGGATTACAGCCTGGACAAGAAGGATGTACGGCAAAACCTGATCGGCGAGATCAGCTATGACGCCACCCTGCAACCGGGCAATGAGGTGCTGCTGAATCTCGAAAAAGCAGTGAACAAGGACGTACTGACGTTCTCGATTTATGACGTGTGCGTGGGAAAGGTTTCCCATCGCGTCCTGCGTGACGGTCCCGTGGCCGAGGACCGCGTCGAGGTGACCAGCCCGGCGCTCCTGACGGAGAAGATTAAAGCCGACGCCAAGGCATTGGGAGCTGATGTGGTCGGGATTACAGAGCTGGATCCGCGGTTCGCTTTCACGAAAGACAACGATGGCAATCCGGTCCATTTGAAACACAGGTACGCGATCGTGATCGGCAAAGGACTGGACTACCGTCTTTCCAATCCCGCCGCACCCGGCCCCTGGACAAAGCAGTACTCCGCAATCCCCGAAGAGCTTGCCGCGATCCTCTCGGGCAAGAATATCAACTCTACTCATGTAATTCCTCCAGCGGACATCGAGGAAATGCGCCAGACGCTGGAATTCTTTCAGGACGGGGGAAGAATAGCCGTCGAACTGGCCGGAGAGATTCGGTCTTTCGGGTACCCGGCGCGAGCGCATTTCGGTCGCTGGAGTGAGATCCAGGTTGTACCGGTTGCGATAGAAGCCGGCCTGGGCGAACTGGGAAAGAACGGAGTACTGATCAGCCCGAAGTTCGGCCCGCGCGGCAGCTTTCCAATCGTCACCACCGACCTGCCGCTCATACCCGACAGCCAAGTGGACCTCGGCATTCAGGAGTTCTGCCGGATGTGCAGCAAATGCGCCCGAGCCTGTCCCGTGCGGGCGATTCCGACCGGAGAGCCAGCGCTTGTGAATGGGCTGTCCAAATGGCCGCTGGACGGCAATAAGTGTTGGGCTTTTATCAAGGAAAATCCTAAGTGCATGGCCTGCATGGGCGCTTGCCCATACAACAAAAAGGACCTCGCGATACATCGTCTCGCCGGTTGGCTTATCGCGCGGAAATCGATTGTCGCCAACTGGCTGCTGGTCAAACTCGACGATGCGCTCGGATACGGCGCGACCGCTCTCGCCTTCGAGAAGCAATCAAGAACCGGTGCTCCGGGCAACGCACCCGCCGGAACACTGAACGGAAATACCGGTGCTGTCGGGAGTTCGACAATGGGTACGCTAAAGTGAATGCACACCCTAATGCAGGAGCTGATTATTCCCGAAGAAATTCTATTTCTGAAGCAGCCTGTACGCAACGAGCCGCTCATCGAAGCTGGGAGATTCGGGAGGCTTTGCCTGACAGGCGGGATTTTGCGCGGGTGACTGTTGATAGAGATGACCATACTGATTTATCCGTTGGGGGAACGGACGCAATATTGGGTGGTAATTCAACTAATACCAGTAAAATATTTCATCGGTTATTTGAGGTGGATTGGGGTTCTTTAGACAATACAGGAGGGGCTTGTGGTTATAAAACTTCTCAATTGCATTTCAAGGTCACTATTGCTCATTATCCTATCCGTGCTGATTTTTTCCAATCATGCGCAAGCAACTGAAGGCGGAGGAACTCTATACCCGGGAGGTAATGAAGACTTCATGTCAGGCGCATTACCTCCACCAGGCTTCTACTACTTGAATTATTTCCTCTATCAGCATTCCGGCGACTTTAGCGATGTAAGAATACCGCAGGGAACTCCAGGGGCCGGGAACAAAATATCCACTCTTACCAATGGAGCAGCTCCGGATTTCGATTTAAACGTAGTCGCTAATGTTTTTCGCTTCGTCTATGTCACTCCTATAAAGATATTCGGCGCCAACTGGGCAATGCACGCCATCCTGCCGGTTTTGAATGTCGATGCCAAGCTTAGACTTCCCAACGGAGCGACTCTATTTGATGGAAGTGATGCCGGGATAGGGGACATCACGATAGACCCGATTATTCTTGGATGGCATTTCGGGAAGAATTTTCACCTCATTACCGGTCTCGATATTACGGCGCCAACGGGTCAGTATGATCAAACCAGTGCCGTGAACGTAGGTAGAAACTATTTTGAATTCGAGCCGGTCATGGCATTCACTTACTTGCATGACCGCGGGTTTGAAGCATCGATAAAGTTAATGTACGATTTCAATATGAAAAACAACTCCACGGACTACCAATCAGGCCAGGAATTCCACTTTGATTATCTGATAGGCCAGCATTACTGCGATTGGATGTTCGGCGTCGGCGGCCAATTCTATCAGCAGTCAACCGACGATGAATTCCCGGGGCAGTCTTTGGACTTTGACGGCAACAGGGGCCAGGCCTTCAGCATTGGTCCGGCGATCCAGTATCAGTACAAGAACATGTTCTTCGGTCTCAAGTATCAGCATGACGTAGTTTCGGAGAATCGCCCGGAGGCTCAAAAAGTCTGGGTGAGATTCACATATGCCTTCTAGGACTTGCCATGGGGGAAGAGAAGCAGCGCGATTGACCCAGTTCATGCTTCGATATCTCCAGCACGAACGGGGGAGGATGCTCATCACCAGGGGCGAAAGCAGTCTCCGGGAGGTATCGTACGGAGTTGCGTTCAAGATGAGTCTATCCCTAAATTGAAGATGCCGTTCAGAATTGACCCGTTCTACCCTTCGATACCTCAGGGCGAACGGGGGTATATCCTCTTGAACGCAAATTCGTATCAAAGAGTGGATGCGTCCGCGCGGTGCTCCGGCACGAACGCTTGTGTACGGAAGTTCCTTGTATGCTGCTTCCGTTGCGGATGTATCCGTGGTTTTAGAAATTTATGGAAATATATGCGTCTGTCCGGTCTCATGCATGCCGGGCAGACGCATTCACGAGCAAGCACGACAGGTTGAAAACAAAAATATGCTTAACCGGGAAATGTTTCTGAAAAAATTCAGGGAATCGGAATGGAAGTGGTTTATCGGATCGGGCGTCGTGGTCGGAGTTCTTTTTAATGTTGCCCTCCAGGCCCGCCCTTATGATCTCGGGGGACTCGCGGGCGGTATTCTGAGCGCGGTTCTCATTTATCTGATGGCATAAGTATAAGTACCAAAGGCAAAAGAATGACTGGCTTTCAAACGATGGTTACCGCAATTCTTGCCGCGGTTGGCATCTACAGCATCATAGCGGCATCACGCCGAGATCCCGGCGGATGTGACGGTACATGTTCCAGTGACGGTTGCGGAACCGGCATCTACAGCATCATTGCGGCATCACACGGCGGTTCCGCGGGGTGTAGCGGCACATGCTCCAGTAACGAGTGCGGGGCGTGGGTGTGCCCGGATGCGCATGCCCTGGCGCCCTGCCTCGGTTCACCTTCGGTTTCGCCGGGCAAGGCTCCCTCCCGAGTGCTCCCGAGAGATCCCGGGGCATGCGAGAATGTTGTTGATGCCGCTGATGGTTTTTCGACCGCCGATCGTCCCCTGGTTTCCCATGTTCAAGATTCTCCATGCAGGGGTTGCTGATGTCGGTGCTCGGTACCATTTCGCTCCTGTTGTTCCTGACCGCCCTCATTGCGGCCCTGCGCGGCTGGATTCCTCAACGGGTCCTTACCTTGCAGAGCGTTCTCGTGCTGACGGCCCTGGTTATCATCCTTCTTCGAGTCATTTTCGGGCCGCACGTTGTCTGGGCGCAGGTTTTTACCGCGACAAGCCTTCATCCGATAACCAGCACCATTGCGGGATTTCTCTTCGCCGGCGCGCTCCAGGCGGCGGGAGGATTTCAGGCCGCGGCTTCCATGGTCGCGCGCGTAACCCATACTCCCCTGGGGCTTCCCTTCGCGATCGTAGTGCTCGTGAACTTCCCTACGATTTTCGCGATGCCGTGCGGCCGCATCCTCGCCGCCCCGCTCATGCCGCTGGCGCTGATGCTGGGGTTCGAAATCGCCAGGCTTCACCAGGACAAGACCATGGTAGCGATGGTGGTGTTCGGATTTCTCGTGAACGCCGGGGCCTCATGCGCGCCCTCGCTAATCGGCGGCCTGGGTCTTCTGGGAGAAGGCATGGGCAGGTTTCCGATGGGAGCGTTTGCAAAGCCGAATGAGATGGGAATCCTTGCAATCACGGTCGCCACGATGGCCGTCATACGCCTGCATTACGGACGCAGTCTGAAAATGCGAGCCGAAGACATGACGACGACCCCTTCGGGTACGATTCCCGAATCCGCATATCTGTCCTTCATCCTTTTCTTCGTGGTTTTGGTCGTAGTCGTTGCAATAAGACCGCCGATCCCGATACAGACAATCCTCACGCTCATGACTGTCGTCATCATGTTCGTGGCGCGACTTTCCTTTCGCGACCTGCTGGGCGGAATCATGCTGCATCCCTTGTCGGCGCTGGTGGCGGGATACATCGTTGCCGGAGCATTGCTGATCGCGGGCGGCTTCGAGGTGTTGCAGGCGGTCCTTGTCCTGCTGGCCGAGCACACGGTGCTCGGGTACATCGGGGTCAGCGTCCTGATAGTGTTTCTCCCCCTCTTCCTGGCGATGCCCTGCGGCCGGATTATCTCGGTAAGTCTGATTCCCGGGGTGCTCATGTTCGGCGGCCGCGTCGCCGAGGCTTCCGGCTTCGCTCTCGCACCGGCCGTTCTGCTTTCGTCCTTTGTGCTTTCGAGCGCGGCCTCGTGTGGGCCCTCACCACTCGGAGGCGTCGGAAATATCGGCGAGGGCCGCCTGCGAATTCGCGGGTTCTGGTCGAGCCGTCCGCAATCGCTGGGAATATTTCTGGGCGTTCCACTGGCGGCGCTCCTGGTCCCGCTGCACGGCATCCAGCCAGCCTTCGACCTTGGATTTTCCCTCATAATGCTTCTGATCGGGGCAACGGTCGGGCTGCTGACAAATGTCCTGTTCGGCTACCGGTTCTGGCACATCGGGGGTATTGCCGGAGGCCTGCTGGTCGGCGGATTGATGGTGATGCTATGAAATGGTCGCCGGTGAAGTTCAATGTGGCAATAATGGGCATCCTCGCGGTGTTCCTGATCACGATTGTCGCAAACGCCCTGGCGTCGCGTCAGCCATGGGTGTTGTTCTGCTACAAGTGCAAGGCATGCGACAGCTCCTGCATACTCGGTATCGATCCACAAGGATTTGTCGATGCCGCGCTTGCCGGTGATCCGCGCGTCTACATTTATGCGACAAACGTCAGATTGCGGCTGTCGAAAGCGGCCGCCATAGATCCGAATATGGTCATCGTGACCGACGGCGGAAAAGTCACGGCCCGGGCCGCCCTTAACGAACTGCGCATCGACCCGGCAACGGAGATAGTGACCTACCAGGTGCAAGCCCGTAACGCCGCGCAATTCTGTGTCCGATGCGGGGCCTGCGAGCGTTCCTGTGTGCTTGGACTCCCTCTGCTGCGGGCAATCAATCAGCTTCGCGACCAGAAAGCCCCCGAAGTGAAGGTGTCCCATGCTCAGTAGGACCGCGCTGAAAATTTCGTTTATCATCCTGGCACTCACCATGGCGGCGTTTCTCATTCAGAAGACGCTTCAGCAGGACTTTCCCGGGAACTATCCGAAGTTTGCCGCGCCGGTCAACGCCAATTTCGAGTTCGCCGGTCAGCACATTCGCATCGGCGTCCCCAGCGAACTGAATGATCTTCGCGTCTTCGTGTTTGCATATGACTCCCGGGGACACATGCAAGCCGTGGTTAAAGCGGTGGAGGACGGAACCATCGAGGTCAGCGAGGGCGACTTCTCCGATATCGATGTGGGGTTTAGCCAGGGCAATCAGATCGCCGGGTTCGAGATATTAAAGCGCATGGACAGCTACACCCGCCAGGTGGATATGGCAAAAGCACTGCGGGAGGCAAACGAAAATGGCCGCCAAATCGGAATTCAACGCTGCCTATATCCGGTTTGCACACGCTGCATCGATGGATGCCGCAGCGTCATCTATGGAGGAGATTTGCCGCTGGAAATGCGCAAGTCAGAGGATGGAGCCATTGTGCCCGTCTACTCCAAGGGCAAATGTCCGCGCTGCGGGAAATGTTTTGTGTGGTGCCCGGTCAACGTCATAACGACATCGGGCTCACTAGTGGGGAAATAGCAGGAATACGCCATGTTGGAAGCACTGAATACCGCGTGTATTATCGCGCCGATAGCCGCGATCATATTTCTTGTACTTGATCTGGTAAGACGGGGAGCCACTCAAATCCTGCTGTGCATGGAGTGCGAGCAGTGCGCGGGCGCCTGCCCCGTTACGCTGAAAGCGGGCGCCGACTTCATTGGACCCCGTGGCATCATGGCGGCGGCAAAGGTGGGGGACCCGTCGAGAGCAATTATACGCGGCGCACTGCTGTGCAACGGGTGTAAGGCATGTGAGCGCGTGTGTCCGCGTGGGTTGGCCCCCTACCAGGAGGTGACGCGCTGGAAAGCATCCATGATGTCCACGGCCAGCGGCGAGAGTGAACCGGCTGCTCCGAAAGTGTTCAGGACGCATTCATGAAATCGACGACCACCTATGGGCAAAGGCTCGCGAATCAGGGCGCCGCGGAAAGGAAAAAACTAATGGATGTGGCTCTTTTCTACGGGGTTGCATGTCTTTTCATGGCCATTTCCGCACTTCTGTCGGGCATCCAGTGGAACGAGGCCAACGGGGTCCAGGAATACCTGAAGCTGGTGTTCCTGAATAAGCCCTTCATCGTGCTCGTCACCATCCTCGTTTTTGTTCTAAGCGGGGTCATGACGCAGATTGGGAAACACTACTTCCATCTCTCCTATTACGAGATCTCGATCATCTGGCTCGCGACCTCCTGGGCCGCAATGGCAACCCTGTGGTTTGCGAGCGGCATTAGACCTTCATCCTCGGAATTGATCGGCATACTCTTCTGCCATGTCGGGCTGGCGATTTCAACCATCGCCCGGGTATGATCCGGGGGTCCGGAGACACCGACCGCGCCATTCGAAGTCATCGGGGGTCCGGTCTCGTTTCGATTTTCCCGCCAGAAAAATGCCCCCGGCGGGAAATCCTGGCAAGTTCGCGTCAAATTAACCGAAATCCGCCGTCCATTCTGAATCGATAAAAAATCTTTCCGACCTCCTTGCCCGGACCATTATCCGCCAATATATTTTCATCAGCGCGTGCTTTTAAACAAATCCGACGGTCCCCGCGCGTTGGTGCCAGGCCCGAGGATAGCATTGCGAAAGGAGACCCGCCATGGATAACCTTGTCATCAGCGTTTTTGCGGATGAGGCAAAGGCCGAGGAAGCCCGAGGTCACCTCCTGGCAAGAGGGAGAAAAGCATCCCTGGAAATCGAGGACGCTGTGATCATGAAGAAGACGGGCGAGGGCGAGGTTGTTTTTCGCCACCTGGGTCATCAGCCACTTGGCGGTGCATTAGTGGGTGCATTCTGGGGCGCGCTTACGGGTTTGCTTTTTCTCAATCCGGTTTTCCTGCTGGGTGGCGCCCTTCTCGGCGCGATTGTCGGAGGAGTCTGGGGCGCCCTGTCCCACATCGGCGTGGACACCGAATTCGCGGAGAAACAGGCCGAATCCATGACTCCCGGATCTTGTGCGGTACTCATCATGACGAAGGCAAGAACGGACAGCATCCTCAAAGAAATCGTCGGCTTCGACGGGAATATCCTCCAGAACAGGCTCTGCACTCAGAAGGATGAGGAGCGGCACTGCTCGATACTGCCCAAGGACAAGTTCACTGTCGGGAATGCGGTTTAACCGGGATTCGCCGTTGCCCCGAAAAGGGCCAGCGGGCATACTGGGACAGATCAATACTGGCTGGTTCGGCCGTCCGGGGTGGGGATGGTCTCGTCGGGGTATTGCCTTTTTTGGGGCAGGCTTGCCGGTGGTCGCTCGTTTGCCCGTTCACCCTGAGTATCGAAGGGTAGAACGGGCCTGAGTAGGAGCGGACGCAATGCCGTTTCTCTCCTGCGCCCCGCCTTGCGAATGCGGGATCGGCTTCGGTCGGGGCAAACGGAGGATGGCGCCCTGCCGCGCGAATGCGGAAGTTACTTTACCCGGCACGAACTGCCGGCCCGATCAGCCTCGGCGGGGAACCGAGCGGCCCTGCCCGAGCCCCGCGGCATAATCCTGGAGCATGCGGAACTGGTCGGAGAGCGCGTGTTCCGTCACTCCGATGGGAGCTTTGAAGAAGGAAGCGAGGTGGGGCATGAGGCCGGCCTCCCCTCTTCTTTTCGCGAGTTCCGCCAGCCGAATCATGTCCAGCACCAGCGGCGCGGCCAGAATGGAGTCGTAGCCCTGCCAGACGAACTGCAGCGACATCTTCACCCCCATGAATCCCCTGAAGTGTATGAAATCCCAGGCTGTTTTCTGGTCTTCCAGGGAAGGCACGTAATCGATGCCGACGGTAGTGTGAGGAGAGTAGCCGAGGATTTTGGAGAGGACCTGGTCCTTTGTCCTGATTTTTGATTCCTTGTTGCTGGGGTTGTTGAGCACCTGGCCGTCCAGGTTTCCGAGAATATTGAAACCTCCCCAGCTCATGACTTCCAGGTTGCGATATGCGAACATGGGGGCGAGAGCGGATTTGACAAGAGTCTCACCTGTCTTGCCGTCGTTGCCCATGACGGGCGCCCGGTTTTGTTCGGCAAATTGAACCATCGCGGGGATCAGCGCGCCGTTGGAGGGTGTGAAGTTGATGTAGGGACATCCTTCCCGGATCGCGGCATAGGCGTAGAGTGTACTCGCTCTCACCTCCGACTTGTCGTTGCGCTCGAGGCATTCTTCAAACGCCGCGAGATCCCCGTGGCATTCCCGGAGGTGAAGCGGCGGCTCGGTCGAGGCGAGGTTTACGACCAGCATCCCGCCCAGGCCGTGTCTTTGCCGGAAGGACCGATAGTTGGAGCGAATGCATTCAATCTCCTCATGAAGCGTCCTGTCCGCCGCGGGTCGGCTACCGGCCAGCTTCTCGATCGCCTCGCCGCAATTGCGGGAGCACCCCGTATCGACTCCCTGCCGGAACTCGCGCAAGCCGTCCTGTATTTCCATGAGAATGGAAGGGTGAACGGGCGCCATCTTTTCGAATATATCCCCGCAATTCGCATCCGCGCTGCGAATGTCGCAACCGCCGAACACGAGGTCTTCCTCCGCGATCAGGTCGATCCCGTCGAACATCTCGGTATGCGTGACCATCCCGATCGGGGGCGAGAGTTTCTTTCGCAATGCGAGCACGCCGGCCGCCAGGGTCAAGGAAATCGAGCCCAGCGCACCGATCAGATAGACACCTGTTTTCACTTTTTCCATTGTAATGACAACTCTTGGGTGGGGTTTTGCCGTTGGTCGCCGAGGAAAGGCCGGAGCGCGCACCATTGCGCGCGGTATCGCCGATTGAGAGATTCTTCTTCGAGACGGACAAACGGCAGGGCTACGGGTGCCAACTTAAAACCTTGTTCGTCGAAAAGCAACAGAATCAGACAGGGATACAGGGAAATGACAAGACAGCCATGGCAAAGAGTGGCTATCGATCATACGGAAACTTAACTTTTCCTAACGGCAAAGGTCCGGCCGTTTGCCGATATTGTTGGATTTTGCTATCTTCAGGAGGGATTGATGTTCAAGCACATTCTCGTACCCACCGACCTCACGGACCGAAACCGGAAGGCGATGGAAATTGCGGTAAAGATGGCGCTGGAGGACTCCGCCCAAATTACACTCCTGCATGTCGTGGAGACAATCGACGATGCTAACACCGAGGATTTCCGCAAGTTTTACAAGCAGCTCGGCTCCCGGGCAGCCAGGAGAATGAACGAAATCATCGAGGAATGGCGCCAGGAGGAACTGATCATCGACAAACAGGTACTCTTCGGCAGAAGGGTCCATGAAATCTTGAACTTTGCCGACGCAAACGGGATAGATCTGATTATACTGAGCTCGCACAGGCTGGAGATGGGAAATGCCTCCCAGGGCTGGGGAACGATCAGCTTCAAGGTGGGAGTGCTGTCCCACTGTCCGGTAATGCTCGTTAAGTGAGAACTGCAAGCGGTGACAAGAAGAATAATGCACCTGGACATGGATGCGTTTTATGCCTCCGTCGAACAGGCCGACAATCCGGAACTCCGGGGAAAACCGGTGCTGGTTGGCGGCGCGGAGCGGGGAGTCGTATGCGCCGCGTCCTATGAGGCCAGGAAATTCGGCGTTCACTCCGCCATGCCCGTTTTCCAGGCCAAAAAGCTCTGCCCCCAGGGCATCTTCCTCCCCGTACGGATGAGCAGGTACAAAGAGGTCTCGCGCGCGGTCATGAACATTCTAGCGGGAATTTCGCCCCTGGTGGAACGGGTCTCCATTGACGAGGCCTTCGTGGACATCTCCGGGACCGAGGCGTTGTACGGCCCGCCGCGCGCCCTGTCGCTCAGGGTGAAATCCGATGTTCTCGTCGCGACGGCGCTTACCTGCTCGGTGGGAGTAGCGCCCAACAAGTTCCTGGCAAAGATTGCATCCGATCTTAAGAAGCCCGACGGGCTCACTATAATCGAGGAACAAGAGGTAGAGTCATTCCTGAAGGTACTGCCGGCAAGGAAGATTCCCGGCGTGGGCCAACGGACCGCCGAAGAACTGAAGAACCTCGGTATTGTCAACGCGGCGGACATATTGAAGCTGCCTCTCCGCTTCTGGGTGAAAAGATTCGGGAAATGGGGGGTTCGTCTCCACGAGAAAGCCCGGGGCATAGATGACACGCCCATTGAAACCGTCTCGGACCCCAAGTCGATCAGCGCCGAGGAGACGTTCGCACAGGACATAGAGGATATGGCCGAGTTGGAAAAAATGCTTCTGTCACAGGCCGAAGAGGTCGGACGCGATCTGAGGAGCCACGGCCTCCAAGGCAGGACCGTCGTGCTGAAGCTGAAGTACTCCGACTTTAAGACGGTCACGAGAAGCCGTACCCTCCCCTCTCCTTTCGATTCCACGCAGGTACTGTTCACAACGGCACGACAGCTCCTGAAAGAACTCAATCCCGCCCGAAAAGTCAGGTTGATAGGCGTGGGAGTCTCGAACTTCTCCGCCGGTTTCCGGCAGATGCAAATTGTGCCCGGGAAGGAATCGGAATCACGCGGATTTGAGCATCTCGACCAGGCCCTGGACCGAATCCAGAAACGTTTCGGAGACAAAGCCATCATCAGGGGAAGACTGTTCGAACCGCGCGACTGAGGTTGGCGGTGACCGAATAGCGAAACGGCCATGCAATCTTCATGGCCGTGGAGTTTTACCCGGTACAACATACAAAGGGAACCAAGAGGGATACGGTTACCCGTGAAAACAGAAGGAGACATACCTTGCCCAGCGACAAATACAAGTATCTCCGGGAGGATTTCGGTGAACTTCCGGTACGGCTGCACCATCTTACGATTAATCTCAACTTCCTGGAAGAAAGGGTCGAAGCCGTAAACTGCCTGGAGATGACGGCGAAGAGCGATTTGAGCAGGCTGGAACTCGATGCCCGAGATCTCGACATATTGGGGGTCGAATGGTGCGCGGCGCCCGTCGGTGAGGACCGGCATCTGGAATTTGAATATCAAAGGAATGCAAACAGGCTGGTGATTATCATGCCGCGGACCGTCAAGGCGGGAGAAAAATTCTCCATAAAAACCACCACGGCCTGCCGCCCTTCCGAATACGTCCTGGAGGGCATCTACAAGGACGTCACTCCGCCCGGAGCGCCGCGGCAGTACGTGTCCCAGTGCCAGCAATGGGGTTTTCAGCGGATAATGCCCATATTCGATGATTGCCGCGCCAAGTGCACGATGACCACCACCATCGAGGCGGATGTGGCCTATACGCACCTGATCAGCAACGGCAATATCGATCCGGCGACCAATCCCCACGGAGTGCCGGTCCGAAAGCCGGGCGCCCCGGACAGGCAGGTAATCACGTTCCACAACCCGGTTCCGATGGCGCCCTACCTTTTTGTCGTCTGCGTGGGGACGTGGGATGTTCTCCGGGACAAAGTCAGCTACGACGGCGGCCCCACGGTTTCCCTCGAGTATCTCGTTCCGCCGGGGATGGTGAAAGGCGCCGAGGTCCCGATGGAGATCCTCAAGAAAAGCGTCCTGTGGATCAAGCAGACCCAGGACTACGAATATACCGGCGATACCTACCGCACCATCTGCATGAACAGGTCGAATTTCGGCGGCATGGAAAACGTCGGAAATACCACGATTGTCACCGATGCCGCGCTCATACACGAACACACGCTCGACCTCCCGCTGCTCTACGCGCACGCGGTGATCGTGCACGAATTCGAGCACAACCAGTGCGGCAGCGAAACAACCATGGACACGCCCTTCGACGTCTGGCTGAATGAAGCCTACACGGTTGACGTGGAACGCCAGTTCATGGCCGATGTCTTCAACCCGGCCATGATGCGGCTCCTCCAGGTCGACAGCATCCGTAACCCTCTGCTGGGACCGCTCGCGATCGAGGATGCCGGGCATGCCGGCAGAATCGTGCGGGAAGGGTTCAACGACCCGGACGAACTGATCGACGGCGTCACGTATGTGAAGGCCGCCGAGGTTATTCGGATGCTGCGCCTCCTTATAGGCAAGGAAGCTTTCAGGGCGGGGAAAGCCCTCTACTTTTCGCGCTACCGGCACTCCAATGCCAATACGGACCAGTTTTTCGAATGCTTCGAGGAGGTGTCGGACAGATCGCTCGCGCAGTTCAAAAAGGAGTGGCTCTACAGGATAGGGTATCCGAAGCTGAGCGCGCGCACGGAGTATGATCCCGAGGCCCGGCGATTTACGATCCATTTCGCGCAGGAGGTCCAACCCGGCGCCAACCCCTTCCCGATCCCCATTCAGCTTGCCCTGGTCGGGCCGACCGGCGCCGATATTCCGGGTACTGCCCGGGTCTTTGCCATGAGTCAGGCAAAAGCGGACCTCGTATTCAACAATCTTCCCGATACGCCCGTATTCGCGTCCATAAACCGGGATTACTCCTTTTACGGGACTTTCGAAAACGAGGATGCCGACACGGAATCGCTGATCCTGCAAACCCGGCTCGATTCCGACCCTTACTGCCGTATCGATGCCATGCGCCGCCTGACCGATATCGAACGGGTAAAGCTCCTGAACGACCCGGACGCACCGGTCGACCCCGGGTGGCTGGGTGTATACGGGGAGATCCTCGCCGACACGAAGCTGCCTTCCGCCCTCAAGGCCTTCTTCCTGCGCATAGACGAGCAGCCCGTGGACAGGACCTATGTCGCATGGTTTCCCGAACTGGCGCGCGCCAGAGATACGCTCATGCACAGCGCGAGCACCCTCTTCCGGTTGGAACTCCAGGAGTCGTTCGACAGAATGGACACCTATGAACTTTGGAGCGCCGAGACGTTTTCCCGCGGGATCGAGGACAGGATGCTGAAATCGGTGCTGCTGGACGTCATCGCCGCCCGGGATACGACCGATAGCCACATGACGATTTTGAATCACCTTCGCGCGGCGACCACGGCAAACGACAAGGTGTCCGCCCTGGCGGCGTTGAACCGGACGTCCGCTCCCGAACGCCTCGAGATACTGGAAGATACCTACCGCGCCTGGCACTCGCACCTGAGCGGCTACGCGAATTACCTCAGGGTGATTGCCGGCGGCACCCGCGACGACGTCTTCGACCTGGTCGAGAGAGAAAGAAGGAGGCCGACTTTCGATATCGCGCAGCCCACCTGGTGCCGCGCGCTCTTCCTCACCATGGCGAACAACCACAAGATGATCTGGAACGACCGGGGCATCAACTGGATAGCGGACATCGTGATCGAACTGGCGCCGATCAACTATACGAACGCCGGGCGCATGCTGAATTCTTTCCAGCACGTGAGGATAATGAAGCCGGAATTGAGGGAAAAGGTCCTCCTCGCGCTGGAGCGCATTCTTGGGGGAGTTTCTGAAAAGGAATGTCCCGCGATTTATCGCCAGGCCAAGGCATATTTGGGCATGTAGAGTAGGGGTCAGCCATTGACAGCGGACACTTACTTGCATGTTGGTCGCCCGCGCGAGGAAGAACTCAAGATAGCTGTGAATGAGCTGCGTCACGTTGCTTGCATGTTGGTCGCGCGCGAGGAAGAACCGTCCCGGTTCGCATTCTCATGGTTCTCCGCCTGGGCTGTCTCGCACGGGACCCTTGTCCGTGAAGGGATGGAGGGCATTCATTCGAATTTGCGTTCAAGAAGCCGGCTGTGTCCCCCCGTTCGTGCCGAGGTATCGAAGCATGAACGGGCCAGGTGCGCCCACCATGGGAGCTATCATGGTGGGGCTTTACAGAACGGACCGATTACCCTATGATGCTCACGCCTATTTTGTAGAATCTATGCCGTGGTTGCAGGAGATGGTGTGCCAGGTGGGAGTAGTACCACAATGACGGGTCCGGAAAACCGGCCTTCCGAAAAATCAATGGAGTTACCGGTCTGCCTGTCGATCCTGTTGGTGCTCACCCTGGTTTTCAGGTTTACCGACCTGGACGTGGGACTTCAAAGGCTGTTCTATTCCCCGGAAGAGGGCTGGAAGTACGCACCCTCATTTTTTTGCACGCTTATCTACAACTACGGGGCATGGCCCGGGCTGGTTCTGACGGGAGTGGCGGCGGTCGTACTGTGCGCGGGATATTTGCGCCCAGACTTCGCCTCATTCCGGAAGTCGGCCCTCTTCATTGTCCTTCTGGCGGCGCTTGGCCCAGGTCTTGTGGTTAACGGAATTCTCAAGGCCCAGAGCGGAAGGCCGCGCCCGAGAGATGTCGCGGTTTTCTCGGGAAGCCACGAGTTCCAGAGGGTTGGGGACAAAGGCGAGGCGGGAGAGGGCTACTCGTTTCCCAGCGGCCACGCCTCCATGGGCTTTTTCCTGGGTGCGCCCTATTTCCTTGTACGCAGATCCAACCGCGGATGGGCCATATCCTGGCTGGCACTGGGGCTCACCTCGGGAGTGGTGATCGGAATTGGCCGCATGGCGCAGGGCGGGCACTTTGCCAGTGACGTCCTCTGGGCATGGGGGGTGGTCCACATATCCGGGCTGGCGCTGGCTTACCTCCTGCGGATGGACAGCGGCGGTTCGGCTTCATAGAGCCGAAGCGGCGCTGCATTTGGGCTGAATAGTGACATCAAGTTTAGCGGCAAGTTGTTTGATCAACACATATATGCCTGGGTGGCGGAACTGGTAGACGCAAGGGACTTAAAATCCCTCGCTCTTCGGAGCGTACGAGTTCGATTCTCGTCCCGGGCACTTGGTTTGCGGGCATCCAGCGGATGCTCGATTCTTAAAATTAACGCGTTTGTACCACTCCTGTACCACCCACCGGCTAATTTTGACGTTATTAGACGGGCCTGCCAAATAGTCCATCACACCCTTCCTTGCGGAGCGGGATCATTCCGATTCTGTCCAATGAACGATTACTTCGCCCCGAAAGCCCCTTCCCGCAGAGAGCAAAGCCGGTCCGGACCACCGCCCCTTTACATTGACTTCACCTCCCCAC
>JBDKTY010000082.1:0-6297 GCA_039679945.1 Syntrophobacter sp.
AATACGGAGTTGCGTTCAAGATGAGTCTATCCCTAAATTGAAGATGCCGTTCAGAATTGACCCGTTCTACCCTTCGATACCTCAGGGCGAACGGGGGTATATCCTCTTGAACGCAAATTAGTATAAACCGGACTATTCAACGGCAAGAGCCAGTGGGGAACTATTTCAACATCATTTGATCATGCCGCCTGACCCGAGGGAGCATGACCCGAAGTTGATGAGAGAGGAGAAGATGAGATGGATCAAATCACCAGGAGAATCCCGTACCGCTGGGTAGTCGCATTTATCTTGTTTTTTTGCTACAGCATTCAATACCTGGACCGGGTCAAAACCACCGTGCTCAACCCGGCCATCATGAAGGACATCGGACTAACCACCTCTGACATCGGCACCGGCGCTTTTCTCATGATGATCTTCTACGGGCCCGCCCAACTCGTTGCCGGAATATTGACCGACAAATTCGGAGCAAAACGGATTCTGATCTTCTCGGTTATTGCCTGGTCTTTCATGACCGCATGGATGGGATTCCTCCAGACCCCCCTGGAATATTTCTACCGAATGGCGCTGTTCGGACTTCTGATCGGCACCGAATATGTTCCCTCCGCGAGAATCCTCATGCGCTGGTTCCCCAAGGAAGGCAGGGCCAGGGCGCAGGCGATGCTGTCGTGGGCGTGGATCATCACTCCGGCCTGGGCAAGTATTGTCGCAACTCAGTTGGCCGTATATTTCGACAGTTGGCGTCCCGTGTTCTTCCTGACGGCGGCCATGGGCATTATCCCGCTGTTTCTGCTCGCGATATACATATTCAACCGGCCCGAAGAATACAAGAACATCACCCGGGAGGAACTCGAGTACTCTTATCAGGACGAGTTGGAAGAGGGCATTCTGAAAAAGGACGAACTCGATCATGCCCAGGCGCGCATTCTTGCCCAGAGCAATTTTTCCTTTTTCGGCATGTTCAAGAACAGCAGCTACCTGGCCGTCATCATTGTGAACATCGTCATGCAGATTACGCTCTGGGGCACGTTGGTCTGGATTCCCCTCTACCTTTCGGATACCTTTTCGTTCAAGTTGTCCACAATGGGTTTCTGGAGCGGACTCTATTTCGCGGCGGGGGCGCTGGGAAGCTTCGCAGGGTCCTACATTTCCGACAGACTCTTTAGAAACAACCGAAAGATTATGATCCTCGCGTGCTTCATCTGCCTCATACCTTTCGTCCTGTTGCTTTCCTCCCTGAAGGCGGCTGATCCTTCGCTGCTTGCATTCGCCCTGTGCGGCATGGGTTTCTTTGCGAACATGGCCTGGGGTCCGCAGCTCACGCTTCCAGCGGAAATCTTCAGCCCGGAGGTTTATGGAAAAGCCATGGGTTTTGTCAGCGGCTCCGGGTATTTTGTGGCCGCTTTCGCCACAAAGATATTCGGCATGCTGGTAACGGTCCATGAGAACGGGACCAAGGACTATCATATGGGCTGGATATTCATAGCCATTTGTGCCGTGGCGGGAATTGTCGCCGCCTCATTTATCAAGCCGTACAAGTCGGCAAAACCGGCTTTCGAGCCTGTTGTTTCAGTGGGAAAAGCGTAAGGGTTGGTCTTGCAGTGCCTTGCGTAGCTGGGCGGCCGCGGTTTTGCCGCCGGTCGCCCAGCTATCCGGAAGATCGCCGACGGATGTCATGGACGGGCCAACGAGCATTCACCCCGTCACACCCCGGGGCGAACGCCAGGCAAAGCTAAACAGGAACAGGCTTCCATCCGCATCATAAGGACCAGTCCCAGCCTCTCCCGTTTTTTCTAATATATTCGCCGAGTCAATCCACAGGCGCTCATTCCCGATGTTTTTCGGTCCTGGTCCTTTTTCCTCAAAATATCACCAATCATTCCTGATCGATTCTTTTCACTAATTACTCATGGCAATCTAACTCAAGCTACTCTTCGAAGTTGACGATTAATTTAGTTATCCTGGAACTGCATTTCCGGCTGAAATCCCAGGGCGCCATGCTGATACGATGCTGGGCCCGAGGCGGTGATCGTTCCTTGACTCAAGAGTTCCAACGTTTTCGAGATCACCAGGAAATAAAGGCAACATAGCAGGAATGATCCATGCCAGTTAAGTGGGCATGGATACTGATACGGAATTGCGTCCAAGATGAATCCACCCGGAGAGTGAAGATGCCGATGAAAATTGGACCGTTCACCCTTCGATACCTCCGGGCAAACGGGGGATGTATCATCTTGAAAGCGAAATAGTATGAGACCTGAAGAACAAATATCTTGTCTCAAGGCGGAAGAGTCGGCTGTGCGGACAAGCGGCGGCAACATCAAGCAGGTCGGGTCGAGTTCTTATGGCGCGTGAGTGATTTGTGACACAGTTGGATTTTGTTTTCCTTCTGTATGGGCTCTCTTTCATCCTGCTGGCGATGGAGTGCCTGAAACTGCATCGGTGGGGGAAGAATCCATCCATTGCCTGGCACTGGCTGGCTGTCTTCGGACTGGTGCACGGCGCCAACGAGTGGCTCGATATGTTCGCTTTGAACTTGCCTGATCCTCCGGCATTCAAGCTCATACGAACGATTATGGTGGCCGCATCGTTCATCGCCCTGCGTATCTCTCCTGGACCTGGCTTCCCGTGAAGAACCGGCGTCCATTGCATCCTACCCGTTTGATGGGACTGATGTAAATCCGGTGATGAATGACGAGTGCCTGATGATTGCCCCTCGTTCCTCATCTTTCCATCACCATGCATCATTGCACGCAGTCTACCCGCTCTTTGTCGGGGGCCGCTCCTGGGGAATCCTCGTGAGCTACGACCCCGGTTTCATCTTCTCGCGTTCAGCGGGAGTCGGGCTGTCCACATGTATAACGGGCTTTTTCTTCATCCTGGTCATGCCTGCCTTCGTGGGGTTGCTTCGCAACCGTCAGGTTTACCTTGAAGATCAGGTGCGGGATCGGACACGGGCGCTGCGGGAAAGCGGGGAGCGCCTCAACTATGCCCTGGAGGCTACCAGTAAGGGGGTTTGGGATTGGAATATCCGGACCGGGGAGATGCATTTCAGCATCCAGTGGCTTGTCCTTCTCGGCTACTCACCCCACGAGGCCCCTCAATCCCTGGAACTTTGGATGAGCCTGGTCCATCCGGATGACCTGCTCCGCGCGAGAGAGGCGCTCGATGCCCACTTGAAGGGAGAGGTGGGAGTTTATGAATGCGAAAATCGTTTGCGCATGAAGTCGGGAGAATACCGCCACAACCTCTCACGCGGCAAAGTCGTCGAATGGGACGATGAGGGCAGGCCATTGCGCATGGTCGGGACAGACTCCGATATCACCAGGCGAAAGCTTACCGAAGAAATGGGAAAACAGCGCACAAGGGAGCTCTACACCCTACTGGACAGTCTTCCGGGCTATGCTTTCTTCAAGGACAGCAGATCCGTATACATTACCGCGAACCAGGCTTTCTGCAACGCTCTTGGCATCAGCCGCGACGATCTTGCCGGCAAAACCGATATGGATCTTTTCATGCCCTTTACCCAGGCCGATGCCTCTACCACGCGCCGGTTTGGAGGAACCGGGCTCGGACTCTCCATATCCAAGCGGCTGGTCGTCCTCATGGGCGGGGAGATCCAGGTGGAAAGCGAACCCGGCAGGGGGAGCACATTCCGCTTCTCCGCCCTCTTGGGGCGATCCGCCCTTCGTGATCAAAAAGATGATCCCAGGACTCCCGTACCTCCGCTGCATCACTCCGCCGCCAACGCCCATTCGCGGAGAACGCAAGGGATTGATCTTACCCCCATCCGGGGCGCCAGCATCCTTGTGGCGGAGGACAACGATCTCAATCAGAAGGTAGCCGTGGGGATACTCGCGAATGCCGGGATCTCGGTAACAGTGGCTAACAATGGACAGGAGGCGGTCGATTGGGTGCGCACAGCCCGTTTCGACGCCGTGCTGATGGATCTGCAGATGCCGAAAATGGACGGATTCGAAGCTACCCGCATCATCCGCCGGGACGAGCGGTTCACCTCCCTGCCCATCATAGCCGTAACCGCCCATGCCATGAGTGATGACCGTCAAAGATGCCTGGACTCGGGCATGAACGATTACATATCCAAGCCATGGATATAAGGAATCTTTTCAGTTGCCTCATCCGATGGATAGCCCCTGAAAAGAGTCCCGGGATCTCTCCAGGGGACAGTGTCTCTTCCGCGGCCCGTATCACCGGTCCTCCCGAGCAAGGCACGGAACCGGAAAACATGCTTTCCGGGAAAGAGTCTTCGTCGCTTCAAGAGATACTGGCGGGCCTGGAAAGACTCATCCCGGCCCTTGAGACCCTCAGGCCAAGGCTGTGCAAGGACACCTTGCGCCAGCTCCAAAATCTGTCCTGGCCAAACGGGTATAGAGACACATTCGACCTGATTTGTCTTCAGGTTTCCAGTTACAGATTCGAAGAGGCCATGCAGCAGGTAAAACGGCTGCAAAGCCGAATGAGGGAGGATACCGCGGGATGAAAGAGCTTTCCCAATGCAACGTTTTGATCGTGGATGATAACAGAACCAACGTGGATGTCCTGGTGGATGCCCTCGACGATATCTGCGAAGTTTCCGTGGCCATGAACGGCCGATCCGCTCTGAACGTTATCACCAGGCTGCACCCGGACCTGATCCTCCTGGACATCATGATGCCTGAGATGGATGGATATGAGGTTTGCGGGAGGCTGAAAAAGGATGAGCGCCTCGCGGATATTCCCGTAATCTTCATCAGCGCGCTCAACGAGACGATAGACAAGGTGACGGCGTTTGCCGCCGGAGGGGTGGATTATGTGACAAAGCCCTTTCAGATCGAGGAGGTCCGGGCACGTGTCGTCACCCACCTCGAACTCCAGCGCCGCAAGCGCCAGTTGGAGGATAACCTTGAGCAGCTTCGAATACTCGAGAAACAGCGGGACAACCTGGTGCACATGATCGTGCACGACATGCGCACACCGCTCCATGGCATCAGCGGTTACCTGCAGCTTTTGGGATTGGATAAATCCAGCCGTCTGTCGGATGCCGGCCGCAAGTACGTCCAGGCGGGAATGGCGTCCGTGAAAAGCCTGATCGAGATGGTGAGTTCGGTGCTGGATGTAAGCAGGATGGAATCGGGCCAGATGCAGGTCAATTTCGTGGAATGCGACCTGATCGCCATTGCCGTGGAGGTGATCAGGAAGCTGGAATCACTCGCAAATGGCCTGGAACTCGTGAAGGACCTGCCGGGGGAACCGCTCATGATAATTGCCGACCCGGGGCTGATCTCCCGCGCCATTCAAAACCTCCTGGGCAATGCCCTGAAGTTTACACCCAGGGGAGGCCGTATCCGACTGGAAATCAAACCGCGCGACGCGGGAGTGCGGGTCGCGCTGGAGGACACCGGGCACGGCATCCCACCGGAATACCGCGAACGAATCTTCGATAAGTTCGGGCAGATGGAGTGTGGACAGAGAAAACATTCGACCGGCCTTGGACTGACTTTTTGCAAGCTGGTGGTTGAAGCCCACGGGGGCATAATCGGAGTCGACAGTGAGGTGGGAGTGGGCAGCACGTTCTGGTTCCATCTGCCGATGCGGCCCCCGGGTTCGGCGGATATCCAGCTCGCGCCGTGAAAACAATCGGGAGGGAAGCCGACGGATTCGGAACTCGAGCCGGTCGAGGAGCACATGCAACCAGGGAGGGAGCGCCGCAGGTCGTGCCGCCGCTGTCCGGGCGAAATGCTACACGGAAAAACTCTCCGCTCATTCCTTAAGAAAGCCCCCGTGCTCGGCCGTTCCTGGCTTGATATTTCTCAAGATGCAGCTTTTCCAAGCTCGTGTTGAGCACCCATATCCTGGCGCGAAACTTATCCCGGACTGCATTTCCGTTTCACGCTCTATGCTGCTTTATTGGCAGGGAGGGATGGGCGGAGTTTCAAGCTTCATTCCGGTAAGGCGTTTCTCACGAGCCGAACTAGCGTTCAAGTTTTCTTCATCCGGCCAGGTCGACCACCTATACACCACTCAGATTGGTTTCCCGATCGCTGACCTGGTTTTGGCTTTCCTCACGTTTGTCATCACCTACCGCCTTCTTGAATTCACTGATGCCTTTCCCCAAGCCGCTTCCTAATTCCGGAAGTTTTTTGCCGCCTACCAGGATTACTATACCCAAAAGCAGGAGCATCATTTCGGTCGGATTTAACACAGGAACCTCCTTGTCTCGGGACCTGCCGCGAAGTCTACCGGAGTCGAGCCCAGCGAAGCCTTCGGGGATACCTCGAACACCCCCGTTCACCCTGATCG